>CAYOOW010000062.1:0-1722 GCA_964405715.1 uncultured Bacteroides sp. | reverse complement strand
AAAACGTGTGCTGTAGCGATTTTTTGCTACACAGACTGTCAAAGTCGAGATTATACACAACATATTATGCAGGTGTCAATATATTGAGGTGGTAACTTATTTAACAAAGGAGATTGCCCTATGATAAGTTACCGCCCATTTTATGAAACGCTGTACCGCAAGGACATAACGGAATATGCCCTGATTTTCAAGCATGGAATATCGCCGAATACCATGCAGCGGATGCGCCACGGAAAACCGATTACCACCACGCTCAAAGAAACGTACAATGTCCACTTCCTCTGACCGGATATATTCCTTCGCCCATTCCTCCATCAGTGGTATAAAGTCGTAATCCGGCAGGGATTCCCTTTCTTCCAGTGTCTCGGCAACCCCGTACATACGCGCAAGCATGACTGCATAACGGTGGTATTTTTCTGCTTCCATTTCCATCACCTCCGTATCTGCTCCCGGACAGCTTCGCTGTCATTCATACCAAAATATGTCCCACTCATACGAATGGTTACAGAGCGTGTCTGGAGAGGTGGACTGGTCTTTTTGTGGCCACGGGAAGCCCGATTTTAGCCAATGAAAGACCGTAAGGCGACCACGAAGCTGCATGCTGTAATCGCCGCAGCAAACGGGCGTTCGATGGAAAACAGGTAAAAATGGATGATTTTTTTCTGATCAGTCAGTCTTGCCCAACAGCCAATCCAATGCGTTGATACGGCGTATTACGCAGAACGTGGTTGACCTTTTGCAGAACTATACTGCGTCCACTATGCTTGCAAACTCCGAGTTCGTGGCACTTCTTAAGCAGGCAAACACCGACAGTTCCAAGATGGCAGAGGTTATCGGAGTATCGGAGGCTCAGCTTCGTTTCGTAACTAATACGGCATCCGGTATGGGACTTATTAAGTGTGGTTCTGTGGTTATTCCGTTTGATAATCAGATTAGTAAGTATACAGACCTCTACAAGCTGTATAACACGAATCTACACGGAGAGATCGAGATGCAAAAAGCTAAAAAGCAGAAGCAGAAATCAAAAGAATAAATTGATAGTATTATTATGGTTTCTGTGATAAAATGATGTCTGGTGTCGGAAGATGCCGGATATCACCACAGAAAGTAGGAAGTTAGCTTGGATAGAAATGTTAATATTATCACGGATCTTGACGGAAATAGAATTGCTGTTATCAATGACATTATCTTTAAGGGAAAACGTAATGTAGACTGGGATGATGTTGAACAGTATCTTAGAAAATATGCTGGTGAGTTTTATGAAATTGCTGACACAAATGAAGTTGTTTATATCGGTTCAGATTTGCCGGATGAATATACAAATTCAAATTATACGCATAGACTAAAAGGTGCAAGTGCAAAAGCAAAGGCAAATGCAGCACAGGGATTGCCGGAAATGATTGAAATAGCAACTGGCAGGCAGTTTGAGGAGAACAAGAAGGATAAACACAATAAGGATGCGAAATATGGCTGGTACAGATATGAATCAAAATTTGCCCTGCCTGTATTTACTGAAAGTGGAGAAGTAGAAAGATACAATGTATTTCATGCATTGATGCTGATGAGGCATGCAAGTGATGATAAAATATACCTGTATGATATTATGGAAATAAAAAAAGAAACGAGCAAACTTTTCCAGTCAGATGACCTTACTCAGTAAAAGAACCCATTTCTCTTTGGCTTTATCTTAATGGGTTTCGGTTGATTTGTCAATAGAAAAAA
>CAYOOW010000061.1:0-2719 GCA_964405715.1 uncultured Bacteroides sp. | reverse complement strand
CGGGAGAGAATGCCGGCCATAGTGGACTGTGATAACCTCATTTTTTCTTTCAGCATAACGGCGGTAATTCCCGGATTCTCTAAAATCGCGCGCATGACATCACTTTGGACGGATGTCAGTCCGATTTCCTTTTCCTTGATGTTTCTAAAATAGGTAACGGCATTTCCAAGCTGTACTAACTTGGTCGCTGTTTTGAATTGAGAAACCTCTATCATTGAGAAACCTCCAAGCACAATAAAGTTCGCAAGCGAACTATCGCTTGCGAACTTTATTGTATCACCACTGCTATCATCTGTCAATGGCGTATCAGAATTTTTGCATAAATTTGCATAAATTTAAGGCAGAAAAATTGTCACATAAAGCTTATATGGCATGTATATCCGTATGCTGCGGAAACTGTTTGTGAACGCCGGTACTTAGCGATGGATTGAACACTTGGCGAGGTACTTTCGAGCCTAGTGTGAAACCATACACCGCAGGTGTTGGACGAGCTTAGTACCGTTGCGTGAGCAACCAAGCGGAAGCGGGTTTCCGCAGCATACAGATATACATGCCATATAAGCTTTATGTGACAGCCTAATTTACTTTAATTCATTCAGACTCGCGAAGCGGTATCCCTCCGCTTTCAGATTCTTGATGACAGTCTCAAGGGCTCCTGCATTCGACGACGATACGTTATGCATCAGGATGATTGCCCCGCTGTGATGATATTTTTGAAAATGATTGACCACAAATTCGACACCCGGCTGGTTATTCACGTCATAATCCAGATATGCCATGCTCCAAAAAATAGTTTTGTAACCTAAGTCATGGGTTATCATCAGGGTACGTGCGCTGTACTCTCCCCTCGGCGGACGCAGGTACGGATCCATATCGTATCCGGTGACCTCCTTCATATAATCAGCGCAACCGGTAACCTCCTGAATGATTTCCTCATATGACTTGCCCGGCATGGACGGATGAGTTATGGTGTGATTCCCAACCTGGTGTCCCTCGTCCTTCATTCGTTTTGTAAGCTCCACGTTATCCCGTATGTATGTCTTGGTCACGAAAAAGCACGCCGGCACATCCTGCTCTGCCAGAACGTCCAGTATCTGCTCCGTGTATCCGTTTTCATACCCACAATCAAAGGTAAGATAAATAACCTTATCCTCCTCGTTATCCACCGCATCTAAATCCAGATAATAGGCGCCATATTCTGAGATATCTATCGTATCGTCACACCCGCTCGGCCCGTGGTTATCATCCCTTTTAAACCACCACGCCAGCTTGTCATTCGGGTAATCATAATAGGTTTCCTTGTCACGCACATGGTTCTCTATCGAAAGTGTCAGATATCTGGCGTCCACATCGGACTGCGTCCCGCCATTTTCCGCAGCTTTGTCTGCATCGGTCGATGACGCGTTTTCATCCTCACTGCCGTCTGTATTTGTATGTACATTTCCTCCGTCCCGGTAACTGATAAACGACAATCTATCTCCTAACCCCGATAAAACTCCCCCTTTTACAAGAATAGCCAAAAAAACAACTGCAAAGGTTACTACAAAAAAAACATTTCTAAGCTTACTATTTTTCAAGAGAAAAATTCCCTGAGAAAGCTGTTCAGGACCTCTTCATTGTTCTGCTGTCCCGGCTGTGCCGCATTAGATGCACGCTCATCATACACTGAGGTTGCCGATACATCACACTGCGGCTGTATATCCTCTGACGATATCCTTGTCGCCGCACTCTCATGATCTGACACAGCTTTGGCTGCATTGTCACCCACAGCAGTTTTTCCTATCCGCTCGACACCGGGTTTTCTCCGGTTATCAGCCTGCTGCTTTTCCGGCGTGCGCACTACCCTGATATCGGGGGATACAGGAGTACGCGGTTTTTCCACCCTCGCCGGCGTCAGATTTTCCAGATAATCCCTGACATTTGCTTTCAACATTTCCAATTTATTATTTATTAAAAATATATTCTCAAGTGCAAGCAAAAATGCACACACCAAAACCCCATTTGCAAGATATGTTACCATCTCCGGGCTTCCTCTCCAGCTGACGTCATAATACAGGAAAGCTCCCGCCATCGCCATGCAGGTTACGCATGCAAGCATCTGTCCCACGCGCCGCCAAAATTCCATCGGCATTGCTATCAGCTTGAGTCCCCGTATATTCTTTTCCGTAAAAGCTTCCCCGCTCCCGCCGTTGATTCCCAGATTTCTTCCGTTTTCATATTTCTGGCGCAGAATCCGAAGGCTTTTTCTTTTCGTCGTGGACATGTTTTCCGATGCCTTGAGCATTCCTTTCAAATATGCAGATGCAATCATCTTTAGAAGAAGTCCCAACAATCCTATCCCCCATAAAATATGAATTCCTGTTCCCATGTCCAATAATCTTTCCAACATACGACTTCCCTCTTTCCAACTTTTTTCACTCCGGTCATGTCCTGCCGCACCGGGAGCCTCTGCGTTCTTTCCACACAAATTCCTTCCTGCGCATCACACCGTGATATCCGCCAGGCGTACCTGTCCGCAACCCCCATTTACTCTGCCATGTCCCGTCTTGATGGCACGATTATAGAAAACGCGAGGTTGAGAAAGCAAGTTTTTTACAAAGCACTTTTCTCTTATTATTCTACAAAAAATAAAGCTTTAACACCCTCGGAAATTATGATATACTTTGTTAATATCTCGACTTTGACAGTCTGTGTAGCAAAAAATCGCTACAGCACACGT
>CAYOOW010000060.1:0-3070 GCA_964405715.1 uncultured Bacteroides sp. | reverse complement strand
GAGTTTCCTTGATGCAGTATATATTTACGAGGATGCAAAAGAGGACGGAAGGATATTGAAGGGCTTGAAGTTTAAGTTTCCGGTATTTTTCAATGGTCAGGAGATAACAGAACTTGATTGGGACAACGAAAGTACAGTTGAGACGGTGCGCCTCTTTGGCAGACGAAAACCCGATGATACGATAAAAGTCTCCGTCAATATGGACGACTATTATCAGATCAGGGATGCCGAGGAAGCGGAGAAAAACCCTTCATAAGACCAAAATAGTATATCGAGATCATAACTGAGCTGTTGATGCGTAAGAAAAGATTACGTATCGGCAGCTTATTTTTTGTTGTAATCAAAAAAGGAAGGCCCGCAGGTCTTCCTTTCGGTCACAGGCATTGCAAGTTTCTGTAACCTGATTATCATTTATAATACTATTTACCTTTGGTAGATGCAAGCATTTTCTAATACACTTTTATTCTCAATATAGACATCCAGTTAGACGGAAAACCCATCAATTCCATAGTTTTATCGGAAGGATTATATTTTTTAATGACCTCCTTTAATTCATAATAAAACAATCGGAAGTCTGTAGCATCAAGCAAGTATTTTAACGAGATTACAGTGGCGAACAAATCAGACTTTCCCTGCTTATATCTGGAATTCGCGTTTGTAATGTGCAATTTTTTGTGTGCAATGAGGTCAGGAATGGAATCTTGAGTTTTTGCATTGAATAAACGATTGCCATGAGCACAGATATTGCGGTATTTGGTAAGGATAACTAGCATTTTTCCAAGTTCATTTCTACCGATGTGATGGAAGTCATTACACACAAGAGTTTTACAATGTCCCTTTAAATATCTATACATACTGGCTGTTTCGCCAAGTGTAAGGTCTGTTGTAAGAACCCACAAAGGTACATCCTGATAAGTGTTTATATAATGTGCGACCTGTGGAGATGGATGACGACCATTAATCTTTCCATTCATCTTACGGAAAAGGTATTGTACATCGGCTAGATTATTACCATAGTCGTAGTTGTTGATGTCCTGATAAAAAGCCATACCGTTACCATATGTATTGCTAAAGTGATAAGAGATGGATGATTTCACATGTTTTTCGAAGATTAATATATATTTCAGAAATACATCTCTTAATTCAGTATCGAACAGGTACAAATTATAGATATTATCAAAGGTAGTGCCAGGATAAAAGCTGTTTGTAGCAGGGTCTTTGAAAATATCCTTGTATCCATTGATTAGTCCATAGTAACTGACCTTTTCAAGGGCTGTTGTTGCAGAAACTTCATTATTAATGACTAACTGCTTTTGCTTTAAATAGTTAATTTGTGCCTGATAATCTAAAAAAGGCTTCTTTTGTAGATTGTTAGCCATAAAAACACCTCCGAAAAATTCTGCATAAATAACAAAACGGCCCCCGCAGGAGCCGCTCGGGTTACGGGCTTCTCAAGTTTCCGTAACTCATTCACTATAAAAAGTATAAGCCATTCAGGACAGAATGTCAAATTCTTTTTGTAGTGATTATATGATATGCAACTCTTGAAATAATTATAACACAAACAAATGTTCGATACAAGAAAAATGATTAGAAATCATTTGAAACCTGTATCGCTGAGTAGCAGGAAGCATATATGGAACGTCTGTGAAAGAATATATTGACATGTTGAGCCACTATGTGAGTACGCTGTGGAGCAGGGTTAATTATCGCGCACAATCTTATAAAAAGCGGTTTGCAGACAGGAAAGAGTATTTAACTACAAAAAGTGATTGACAAGTTTTGCGCACTAGGTTAAGATTTTGAAAAAGTACCAGTGAGAATACATTCCAATATCTACGAAAGATGAGGCATAGAAGTATATGCAGAGCAGATGTAGATTTTGGGATGTTTTTATTTGCAGGTAAAGGAGGGAGAATTTAAATGTTGATTGATGCTTCAGATATCAGTACAATTCCTGTGGAGATAGAGCATAAGATTTTGGGGCGGGTTATGTCTTTATCCCCCAATACTATTTCTAAAATTAAGGCCTGTCAGATACAGTATAATCATGACGTGACATGTGCAATTGAAGACTATATGGGACCGAGTATAGAATGTGGTTTTTATGAGGAACTAATTTCTTTATTTGATCAGTATGAAATGGTTTGCTATCATTCTACCAAAGTCCTCAATAAAGATATCCTCCTTTCTGGAGGACTCAAAACAAATGAGTGGAATACATACAGAAAAAACACCATCAACACACTGCAGATGCTTGGGGTGGAGGGGAAAGAGATAACAGAGGCTGTTGAGATTATTAAAAGAAAATATGATTGGAAATATCCTTTACAAGACAGAGAACCTCAGTTATGCTTTTATTCCGATACCAGTCTTTTAAGTGAGGACATGAGTGCCGGATATGAGCAGTTTTGTGAGAATATCGGTGGGGAATTGGCGAGGGATGCTCTAAAGGAAGAGAGGCCTGACTTATATAAATATTTCAGAGAGAATGGGAAAGCATTTCTGGTAAAATTTAAAATCCCATTTTCGAGTATAAAGTCATATAACCAAGATTCTATTATATTCCAATTTGTTGCACACTTTGCTGGAAAATTTTTTTGGGATTACGATTATGGAATTCATTTTGATGGAAACACAGACAAAGCAATTCCGGCAGACGATATAGTGGAACTTATACCCTATACAGTTGATAGGTACTATTTTAATTAATAAGAATTTAAATCTATTTGCAGGTGGAGGTAAAAAATCATGATAAATCAAAGCACAACTGACAAACTGATTGAAATGCGCCTGACTTCAATGGCAGATGCCTTCCGCATCCAGATGGATGACCCTGCAATGAAGGAAATACCATTTGAGGACCGTTTCGGCATGCTGGTGGATGTTGAATACACCAACCGTAAAAACAATCGCTTAAAGCGTTTAATACGCAATGCCGAGTTAGAACAGCCGGATGCAAGTATGGCTGCAATCGACTATACTTCAGGGCGTAAACTCAACAAGTCTCTAATCTGATATGCTCCCCATATGGTAGACATTGGAAATATCCAAAATCTATCATAGGAGG
>CAYOOW010000059.1:0-3524 GCA_964405715.1 uncultured Bacteroides sp. | reverse complement strand
GATGACTCCAAGCGGCAAGACCGACAGAAGGAATCTGCCGGATCCGGATTTTACGTTTCATGAAACTGTTTATATTCCACCGGAGACAGCTGTGGAGAAAAAGCTGGCAGCAATCTGGCAGGAATTACTTCATGTGAAGAAGGTGGGTAAGACCGATGATTTCTTTGAGCTTGGTGGAGACAGTCTGCTCGCTATTTCTATGCTGAATAAGATTGAAAATGTATTTTGCGTGGAGATATCCGTCAATGACATTATGGAAAGGTCTTCCGTGGAACAGCTTGCATTATGGATTGAGAATGCGGATAAGGCAAAACATATTCCGGCGTATCATGAGAAGCGATATGTACTTCTTCCGCAGCAAAAGGCAATATTCGCCGTATGCAGTAAAAATCCGGGCACGCTGGCATACAATATGCCCGCAAGAATTTTTTTACCGGAGAGTATTGACAGGAACAGATTAAAAAAAAGTATTCGTCAGGTGATTCATTCTCATAAACTGCTTAACAGTCATATTGAAGCAGAAGGAGACGAGATATACGGAATATATGATGAGGATGTCCTCATGGAACCGGAGGAATATGTGGATGGCAAAGAGGGAGCATTTGTAAGACCGTTTGATTTGAGCTATGCACCTCTTGTGCGTGTCGGATTTACAGAAGACTCTTTACTTGTAGATATGCACCACATTGCCGCGGACGGAGAGTCACTGAATATTATATTGCACGATATTTTGAAGTCGTATGAAGGAGAGGCTCTGCAAGGCAGCAGGGTGGAGTACTCGGATTACGCAAGATATTTTTACGGATTGGGTACAGAAGAGCATAAGGCTTACTTTAAGGAAATGCTGCAATGCGATTTTGAACCGGTTGAACTTCCGAAAACAAAGAATCCAAAGCCGGGAGGAAAATCCCGGCTGTATCATATACCGGAAGAGATATTTGCCGGTGCAAGGAAGTTCGCGAGGGACAACGGACTGACAGATACCATGGTGTTCCTGGCGGCGTATGGTATCATGCTGTCAAAATATACAGCGAAAACCGGCATTTTGAGCAGTATTATAATGAAAAACCGCATTCATGCGGATACGCAGAATACGGTTGGCATGTTTGTGAACACACTTCCGATACATCTTGCCGTAGATGGAAAGACAAAGGAATATATGCAGACTATCAGGCAATTGGTATTGAATCTGTTCCGCTATCAGGAATTGCCATTCTGGGATATAGCCAATACAGTGGGGATGAGAGATAAGTCTGTGGTAAATACTTCCTTTGTATATCAGGGAGATGGAGAGAAAGCGCTTACCTTGAACGGTGAGAAATTGGTTCCGCAATTAATGGATACACAAACAGCCAAATTTGACCTGTCTATGGAACTGACGCCCCTGGAACATGGATGCAGAATTCGTATGGAATATAATTGTGAGAAACATGACGGAGTGCTGATGGACAGGCTGGTTGACACATATATCAGTATTTTGAAGCAATTAAATAAGGAGAAGATTGCAGATATTTCCGTATTGTCGGAGGAGGAATATCAAAAGGTTATCTATGAATTCAACGACACCTATGTGGAATATCCAAGGGAGAAGTGCGTCCATGAGCTTTTTTCCGAGCAGGCGGCAAGGACTCCGGACAGAATAGCACTGGTATTTGAAGATAGGAAGTTTACCTACCGGGAGCTGGATGAGATGAGTAACTCTCTGGCACATTTCTTAAGGGGAAAAGGAGTAAAGCCAAACGATGTGGTGCCGATTATCGCAAGGAGGAGCTGGCATGTAATCGTGGCTATGCTTGGAGTGCTTAAGGCAGGCGGGGCATATATGCCGGTGGATACCGAATTCCCATTTGAGAGAATGCAGTATATGTTTGGAACGGCAGAGTGCAGGCTGGCACTTACTTATGCATATGAGTTTAAAAAGTATAGTATAGAAAAGAATCAACCGCATATTGAATTTATTGCATTGGAAGATGTGGACTATACTGCGGATATGGAATCAATAATAAATGTTAATAATCTGGAAGATTTGTGCTATATCATTTTCACTTCCGGCTCTACGGGAAAACCGAAGGGTGTTTCCATAAGACATAGAAATACATCCAACTACTGCCATAATAATAATAATAATAACGTGTGCCATAAGGTCATTATGGATGGAAACCGAAGTATAGTATCAGTTACCAATATCGTTTTTGACATTTTTGTTACAGAAAGCCTTTTACCGCTATTAAACGGACTGACGATATATTTCGCCAGTGAGGAGGAGGTAATATCACAGAATAAATTGTCTGAATTAATTCATGTGAATGGGATAGAAGTATTGCAGACAACACCGACAAAAATGAGAAGTTACATGCTTGACAGGAAAAAATTGGATTATCTGTCTGTATTAAAAACAATAATTCTGGGAGGAGAGACTCTTCCGGAAGATTTATACAAGGACATTTCTGCAAATACAAGGGCAAGGATATTTAATATATATGGTCCGGCAGAAACAACAGTCTGGTCTGCGAATAAAGAAATCACAGACGAGAGATGGCTTGCCCACGAGCAGTTTGAACGGATGGCGGCAGTTCATCCTGACAAGGTGGCACTCATAGCGGGAAGGGGAAGATATACATACCGGGAGCTGGATGAGAAATCGAATGCCCTCGCACAAAAGCTGATTGATATGGGAATCCATGAAGGGAGGACGGTTGGCGTTTATCTTGACAGGACGGCATATGTGATTATTTCCCAGCTTGCAGTTTTAAAAGCGGGCGGCGTTTTTGTACCAATCGACCACAGGTATCCTGCAGACAGGATCGAATATATGCTTTCCGACTGTAAGGTGGAACTCGTGCTTACAGATAAGGAGCCTTTAGAGGGGTGGAATGTAAATTATCTGAACCTCGGAGCCTACGATTTTAAGGATATATTAAAAAAACAGGTAAAGGTGATGCCGGATTCAGCATGCTACATCATATATACCTCGGGGAGTACGGGAAAGCCTAAGGGATGTGTGCTAAGCCATAAGGGAGTGGCTAATTTCTGTGAAAATAATAACATAATACCGTATGCGGAGAAGCTGGATCATAAGACGGTCATCAGTGTGAACACGATATCCTTTGACTTCTTTATAGCTGAAAGTCTCCTGCCGTTGGCACATGGGTGGACGATAGTGCTTGCAAGTGAGGAGGAAAGCGCCGGTAAGGATGACTTCAAAAATCTGGTGACAGAGTATGCGGTAAATATAGTCGAGACAACGCCTACGAGACTTGAAATATATGCAAAGAATGAGAAAACGGACAGCTATCTGCAGCAGCTGGAGCTGATTGTATCAAGCGGCGAAGCCCTTTCGGATTCTCTTTATGCGCAGCTTTCAACAGTGAGCCGGGCAAAGATTCTGAATGTATTGGGACCTAGCGAATGCAGCGTATGGAATGTTGATGGAGATTTTAAAACCGACATCACCATTGGTTCCCCAATTGCCAACACCCAGATATACATTTTAGACAAAGACAACAACCCGCTTCCAATCGGCG
>CAYOOW010000058.1:0-3741 GCA_964405715.1 uncultured Bacteroides sp. | reverse complement strand
CCTACAATTAAGAAAAACACCTCATTATTATCTTTCTGGCTTCTTATGCAATCAATCATATGACCAATTCCTTGGGGCTTTCCAAGATTACCCCCATAAAGATAGACTATCTTATCTTGCGGGATGCCATACTTGTTCCTCATTTGTTTCTTCACTTCGTCTGAGACACTCATATCAGTGACTTCTACGCAATTAGGGCAAATCTCGACCCGGTTTTTTGAAATCTCTATATTATTTTTTAGTACATAATCTACATTCGCTTGCGACATGCAACCTATATGGTCAGATAACGCATAGAGCTTCTTTTCCTTGCTTCGGAAATATTTATACAGCAGACCCTTTATTCCCGTTTTGCTCATCATGCCAATATCCACAGCATTCTGTGGAAAAATATCCTTAAGCATTAAATATGTGGTCGACCGATCACGTATTTTCACATACTCAACTGCTTTCGCAATCGTGATTGGAGGAGTACTATATAGAATCAGATCAAACTTAATTTCCGACAAATACTTCTTAATTGCAGCTACAAACTGCGTCTCAAGAAGTACGGTTGCTATACCCTTTTCTATAATATTGGTTTTTTGAATGTTTCCTGTTTTGACTCTAAGAATGCAACAGTTTTCTTCCTTAACAAGCCCCGTAGGCAAAGACATTCGCCGCTCCGCAGGTGACACAATCCAGATTTTATGACCATTCCTAATAAATTCCCTAAGCAAATCTGTGTATATATCCCTATCTTCTATTGAGTTATAAAACATAAGGCTCAAAAACAACACTTTCATTGGATTATCCTCTCGCTAAACCTTATCCTTTTCCATTTGTCCACGCCGAATCTCAGCCAGATTACCTTCAATCGCATTCGTATCGACTGCAACATCAGCATGACTAAATACTTTTAATACTGTGGTAAAAACAATTTTTACATCTAATCCAAAACTGATATTCTCCACATACTCTACATCCTTCGCCAATCGTTGATCCCAATTGAGAAAATTCCTCCCGCTTACTTGTGCTAGCCCACTAAGCCCTGGGCGAACAGTATGCCGAAGCTGTTCTCGGTTTGAATAGTAAGGAAGGTATGAAACGAGCAACGGTCTCGGTCCTATCACGCTCATATCTCCTTTAAATATATTCCACAACTCTGGTAATTCATCTAAACTCGTAGAGCGCAATTTACGTCCAAAAGAAGTTAGTCTTACTTCGTCTGGCATCAAATTTCCTTCTGCATCAGTCTCATCTGTCATTGTACGAAACTTATACAACCTGAATATCTTTTCGTTCAACCCAGGTCTCTCTTGCGAGAAAAAAATCGGAGAGCCTAGCTTAACTCGTACTAACAAGGCGGTAATGAGAATTACAGGTGATAGAACGATCAGCGCAATCCCTGAGCATATGATATCTAACAGCCTTTTTATGTACTTCTCGTAAAAGCCTTTTTGATTAACCTCTCTTGTCATATAATTAACCTCATATTTATACTCAATCCCCTCTATACTGGGGAAAGAAGCTTCCCCCCTGCAGGTTAGCCCTCATCGACGTAAGCTCCTTATATTTTTCTTCATCAAATATCTTTTTCCCTATATGAAATGTACAAGGCTCACCTCGATAGAACGACTTCTTGAATTTATACAAACTGTCTTCATGGTTTCCCACGCCACCGCCAAGGTGGAATGAACTACAACCATTTGAACTGCCCCTCAATGCCGCCTCATACAAAATAAGGTTCGTTGGCGCCAGAGTGTAATATTCACGAAGAGAACCGGACAGATGATAATTCAAGCATCCACCAGCTGCCAGAATAATAGAAGCCGCTATAACCTTTCCTTCCAACTCCGCATAAAAAACCTGTGCTTCCGTAGGTAAATCATTCAACACACTCTCATAAAACTTCTCTCCAAAGTAGTAGTACTGATCTGCGTTGTCCTTATCCATTGTGGCATTGTAGATATCTCTGAACTTAGCAAATATTTCCGGATACCGTCCGTTATAAATAACAACACCAGATTTCTTAGCCTTCCTTATCATATTGCGATTCTTGCTTGTAAGGTTTCCCCATATTGTTTCTGGTGAATTCAAATCAAGAGCTACAGTACCGCCGAGAGCAACTATGTCGTAAGCATCCGACACATGTTCATGATTTTGCAAAACAGGATGAAACCTGACAAACTCTGATATGATGCAGTTATCCTTGCACCATTTTTCGTATTCTTGAAAAAGATTGCTTCTATTCCCATCGCCTTCAATTAGCCAACCGCCATATCCATAAGGTGTGATAAAATCAAACCACTTGTTTGTTGCAATCTTTCCGAGAAAGTGCTTATCACTACCGATATCACGTTTCATTACTACGTTGATTGCACGGATGCCAGTGTTCTCATACATAAAAAGCAGTGGTTCGCCATCGCCATGAATTTGAAACGCCTTGGCGTATCCAGAAAGATAATAAACATCAAATTTTTGAAATGAACGAACTATGGAATCCCATTCCGCCTGCTGATTTAAATTATATATTTTTAAACTCATATTCTCCCTCCCTTAAGCAGCCATACTTACGCATGTTTCCTGCATAATGAAAGGGCAAAATATCACTGTTAGCCTATACCCCCCGCGTATCTCGAGGTTGTTTTGGATTGTCAAATACACCCTCTGAATCCAACAGAATCGGCTCTACATCAACATCCCTTAAAAATACATACGGTTTTTGATAATGGTAAAACGGAGCACGTTCTACACGGTCGCAGTTACCATCCTCCATGATGCGAATCGTATCTTCGATCAGGTCAAACCCTGCATGTGCCATAACTCCCGTGTAAGCCATGTGGCGGATATTCACTTCCGTCACTTTTAACTCACCCTTGCTATCCTCTTTTAAATCAAATGAGAGGATGCCGTGGGCGGCCACACCGAGTTTTTTCTCAAGATATTTGATACAGCTATCACAGAACTCGTTGATACGGTCCTCGTTGAGGAATCTGCCGAAGTGCGTGTTGCCCGTCACATGGGACGGAGCCGTGTTTGCCATTACATATTCCACGCACTCCAGAGCCGCACCTTTCACATATTCTCCGTTATAGTAAAGCATCTGATTGGCGAGGTGGCGACCTGTCAGAAATTCAGAAACCGTGAATTCAGGAATCTTGGAATTGATAAACAGCCATGACTTATAGCTGCTCATATCATCCAATCGGAGAGAACCTAACCCCCCAGTTCCTTCTGTTGCCCTGATCCAACAGGGAAATCCGATTTCTTTATCCACATCCTCAAATCTAGGATTGGTCTGTGTAACCTTTATGGTCTTAGGTATGTATTCCGTCCCCTCCAAAAGCTCCGCCATAATGGACTTATCTCTCAGAGATTCCGATAGTTTTTTACAGCCCATAAACACTGGGCATGGGAACTTCCCGTTTCTCTCGTAATAACCGCCCCATTCCACAATCTCCGCTTCCGGCTGCACAAAGGCATAATCCACCTTCCTATCCTTCACCAGTTTCTCAACCCAAGGAAAATATGCAGAATCATCACAGCGAGGAGCTACGAAGTACTCATCCACGAGTCCTTTCATAAAGAAGCCCATCGCTTTCTTTTCAATATCACAGCCTATTATTTTATAATCTGGATGGTTTTCTCTGATGATCGTCGCAATAGAACGAGGCGTCAGACCGCCAATCCCTGTTATTAATATTGTCTTCATATTACTTCACGCTCTTGTCCTTCCCTACCTACAGCATCTATCCAGAG
>CAYOOW010000057.1:0-4374 GCA_964405715.1 uncultured Bacteroides sp. | reverse complement strand
GGAAGGAGAAAATTAGAATATGAAGTTTATAGAAAAAGATATTCATTTAATGATAGACGGAATGGGAATTGTGTTCTTTTCACCCGAAACGAATAAGAATGTCCCTGGAGGGCTGCAATTTTTTTAATGAAGAATATTCAAAGCCGGAGAATGTGGCAAAGCACATTAAAAAGGGTGATGTAGTTGGCTTCTGCACGGGAAGCAGCGGAAGATTCACGCTCAGGTTTAAAGAAGGATATCCGGCAGAAAATCTGTTGGCAGAATGTCCTTCGGAACAGACTGCTCCTAATGTTTTTACTCGTCTTGTTTGTTTATGATTTCCTCGACATCACGCCCACCGTAAAAAATACGGATTACGGTAACAATACGCTTTTCGTCATCCACGGCTCCCAATCAACGGTGCTGTATCGTGACGGCATGAAGTCAAGCGACCGTATTTCTTTTCGAATACGGTTTATCTGACTCTTAGGAAACAGCAGGCGGCTTATGTGCGTGATTTGAAGCGGGCTTTGATCGGAGAGCAGTAAAACGGAGGCGCGGAATGGAGGATAATCGATATTTTCAGGAAGCATTGCGTAAAATGACGACACAGTCCGCTTATGGGGATGCGGTGCTGCATTTGTATAAAAAGGGTTTATCGCCGGAGCAAATCAGAGAGCAGTTATTATATCCGGTTTCCGTTCAGAATATTGAAAGGCTTATTGCCGACTATGAGAAAAGCTTGCAGAGTGTGAATCAATATGATTATGTTCAGGATACGGACGGTTACGGAAGAAAAAGCTTTCGACGGGTTCGGAGAGAAAATAGTGTGGATTGATTTTTTCTGATTTATATGCTACACTTTCTCCGGATGCAATTTGGGGGAGCAGACGATTTATTGTCTGTAATATTGTGAAAGAGGAGAAAAGCTTTGTATGTTAGTAAAAACGTCAATTGTATGTCTGGCGTTGATTGTATATATGATGGTGTTTTATTATCGTAAGCCTCATATTCCGATTAAGTCCACCAGATTATTTCAAGAGCTTACAGGCGTGGCATTTTTTGTGGCTCTGTTCGATTTGATTACGATATATACGGTTAATAACAGGGATAAGGTTCCTGATGCTGTGAATCTCATTGCCCACATTATATATTTAATGTCATTATTAGGATTTATATATCTTTTGTTTTTATATATGAGAAGCTATTTGGAGACAGGCAGGAGGTTTAGTAAGGCAGTAAAGCTGTTGCAGGCACTGCCGTTTTTCGTGTCTGCTGTTGGAATTTTGATATTGCCAATTACATATGTACATGGGAAAACGACGGATTACTCTCTGGGACCTAAGGCCTATGCGCTGTATGGGAGTGTTGTACTGTATCTGCTTTTGATTGCATACTATTGTGTTCATTATTGGGAGGAGATGGATGCAGAGAAAAGAATGGCAATCATACTTGCTGTACCGCTCTATGTGATTACCGCTGCCATCCAGCTTGCCATACCGGAATCTCTGGTGGTTGTTGTCTGCGCAACCCTCATCATGATGGGACTGATTCTGAGTAATGAAAATATGGAAAAATATATGGATGAAAAGACAGTGATGTTCAATCAATATTCTTTTGAGACGGTATTGGAGGAATTTGATTTTGAAAAGCAGAAGATGATAATCGGGATTATATGTTTTTGCAAGATAGAAAGTAATTTTGATTGGAATCAAAATACAGAGGTTTTACGGGATATTCGCAGGGAAATTAAGCTGCAGCATTTGGCGGGTTACAGAATCGGTGAAAATGGTGTGGTATTTATTGCCGCGTCTTACGATAAAGCACAAATGGTTCTGAATAATGTAAAGGAGAGTATTGAGAGTAAATACGGAGATGAAAGAATCAGCGTTGAGACAAAAATTCTTTCCGAAAAAAACAGTGCGTCAAAGCACGATTGCATGCAGAATATCACCGCCTTTTGTACCGAGACTGGACGGCGCTTTGCCTATATTGATTATCTGACACATATTTATAATCGGAATGCATTGGAACGGGATCTCGCTAATTTAAAGGACGACAGAGGTTACTATCTGATTACTGATTTGAATGATTTGAAAGTAGTGAATGATACTATCGGACATTCGGCGGGTGATGAACTGCTGCAGGGCTTTGCCGCTTTGCTTGTTGATCAAGTTAGAGATAACGGGAAAGTATATCGTCAGGGCGGGGACGAATTTGCAATCCTGTATTATGCGGATGTCCGGCAGTTCCGTCGTGATTTGGAGGAGAAGTGCAGATTGCATAATCAAAACAGGAATATTCCAATCAGCTATGCCATCGGATATTGTAGGCTTAGTGATAGTGATTTCATGAATAACGCAGATAAGATGATGTATGAAGACAAAAAAAGAAAAAAGGGGACATCACGGTGATGCACGCAATGCTTCGCCATACTGTGTATGGTCTAACCCGTAACACCGAAACATTCATGAAGAATCATTTTAAAATTATAAGGGAGGAAAGAAGATGTATGTGGATTTTAATTCTTATCCTAATATTGCTGCATTGGCAGATATTTTAGGTGGAGTAAAGCAGACGGCGTTTAACAAGAAAAGCTATGCCAAGGCAGAGGAGAGTTGGAACAGGCTCGGACCGGATGAGCTGTCATATATTAATGGAGCGGCGGCTGCGGCTGTTCGTATATTGGATTGCTATGTTACACCTTATTATATTCTGCATATGAATGTGCATGCGTTTTATGTGATACCGGTCAGAGATGTGATTTGGATGTACACATCCGTTGTGACGAACCGTATGAATTTTATTCCGTATAATAAGACACACACCCTGTTTCTGGTGGATCGGGCAGGTGCGTCACATGCATTGGGAATGAAAAATACGGGAGGCTTTTCAAAGAAGACACCTTGCGAGGAGGCGATGAATCAGATAGTACAGATTATCGCACCACAGAGGAGGGGTATGCTTATCGGGTGGTCAGAGCAGATATCGGCAGCCGTGCAGAATAACTTTGCCGGTGTCGTTCAATCTGTTGATGCAAACAGCTGCAATTAATCCGTTATGTTTCTTCGTTTTCAGCTCCCTGCGTCATAACATCATCCTGTTCGGAAGCTGTCCTTGGCATAATGACATCCGCATTCCCAAAATCATGGATGGGAGCGTGTCTGATATAGAGGAGATAGATTTCCTGACCGGAGGGTTGAACCGACGGGGTTTATGCGGCAGGCCGGATTGTTTTTAAATAAGGAAGCTCCGGCGAAAAAATATGCCATTGTACTGTTTAACATAAAGGGTTATAAGGGAATTAACGAAATATTCGGTACAAGCGGGGGTGATGAAGCACTGCAGATACATACGCACTGTGGCGTGTATTTAATTACGGATCGGTCTGTTGCCGTCAGTACAATGTGTGATTGTGCAAAGCTTGCCATTTCAAATATTTTTGATGAATACATAAAATGCTACGCAGTATTTGACAGCCATATGCGGAGAGAATATATTATCAATCTGGAGATTAGAGGTCGCATACAGGAGGCGCTGATTCGCCGGAATTATCCGCAGCATGGACTTATATCACCGGGGGTTTTTATTCCTGTTCCGGAGGAGAGCGGCTATATCTCCGAGGTGGATCATTTTGTTTTGGACGAGGTGCGCAGATTATGTGAAAAACGCAAAAATGAGGGGAAGCGTGTTGCCCCTATTTCAGTCAATCTTTCTTGGATGGATTTCTTTAATTGATATGTCGCATCATATGAATGCGAAGGTTATTGCGGAGGGTGTGGAGACGCATGAACAGCTAGATTTCCTTAGAAGACACGGCTGTGATTATATTCAGGGCTTTTATTTCTCGAAGCCTATCCCGCAGAAGGAATTTGAGGCTATGCTCGAGGCTTCTTCAAATAAAACGATTTCCCTGCCCTTGCATTAAAGGTGCAGGTGGTAAATCCCTGAATTTATGATGCAGAGTTAAGCATTCGATTTGAATGTTTAACTCTGTATCTTTTTGCTTATGTGTGAAAATATAGAAGCTGTATGGAAACTGCCTAACTATTGTTACGGGAGAATATGACGGAAAGCAGGCTGCATTTCTTTTACAGAATATGTTTCCAATTACAGAAAAATACCTTGACCATATACATACCCGCAATAATAACCCTGTCCCTGTGAAATACTCCATACAGACCGAGGTAAGCACAAAAAATGAAGCGAATATTACAACTCCATGCACGTGGAAAAAAGCTTGTTTTCCCTGATATTTCAAGGCTTGAAAGCCTAATGTTGAAAGAAACCACATCTGCTGAATAATTGCAGATATGGTTTCTAATTTTTGCAGTTCCCCGACAAAATTATAAACAATCCGTACTTCCTGTGTCTTTACACCGTCAACCTTCTCAG
>CAYOOW010000056.1:0-4603 GCA_964405715.1 uncultured Bacteroides sp. | reverse complement strand
ACGGATAACTATAAATTATCTATCACTGATTTATTAGTTGCTTTATCCTCTCGACTGTTTTATCAAGTTTAATGTTGCTGCATCAATATCAAAGACAGTCTGTTTTCTATCATACCATCGATCCCAAAAATCAATAGTTGCACTCTTAGGTTTTTCTTTCGGTTTATCAAGAATAATCTTCGATGGTAACATTATTGCATCGCCCACAACAACACATTCACCTACGTCCAAATTAGGAAGCATCTCCACAATTCCCACTAAGGAATCTGTCAACATTGCTGCCACTGCAGATTTATCCCTATCATTTGTCACCTTTAGGCTAACAATATTATTACACTGGGACATAATCGTTGTATTTAATTCTGCTGGCCTTTGAGACACAATCAAAAGTCCGATACCATACTTTCTTCCCTCTTTTGCAATCTTCTCAAAAATTTCAAGAGATTTCTTCTCTACCGCTTTCATTTTTGACATATCATTTGACATATATATATGAGCTTCATCACATACCAGCACCAAAGGATGCCTTACTTCATCTTTTGCTGGAGTCATCCAAAACTGTATGTCATATATAAGACGAGTAACTATACCAATAACAATTGCCAGCATATCGGACGGTACCTCTGATAAATCAATTACCTTAATTCTATATCTGTCGTTCCCCATAATTCTGGCAGCAAATTGATTCAGATAATCTGCCTTCGTTGTATCATCTTCATTAAATACAAATCCATACTTTTTATCATCCATTTTTGTCCTTAGCCGGGTAATTAAATTGGTCAGTTTGTCATAGTACTGCCCCCTCTTTGTTTTTGCCTGCCCCTTATTGTCACCTGATTTATAAGTTTCACCCGTGTCAATTTCTAAAATGTTCTGTTCTTCTAAATATTCAATCAACCCCTTTGCGGAGAAAGGAACTGGTGTATCTGCTGTAACAATTTCTTCGGAAACACTATTCATACTATTCTTAATGTATTCCTTTTTCTTCTGCAAAATATGGTTTATTACCGCTGCTCTTTGATTTGTTGATGTTCCTTCAGATGACTCTACAAACAATGAATGGATCTCTTCATAATTGAAAAACCATAATGGAATATGTAATCCCTCCGGTTCATCGCAAATTTTTATCTGGTCTGCGTAAGACAACTCATTATATTCCCCATGTAAATCAAAAACAATCATATTAGCATGTGGTAATTGATTCGCTTTTTCTAAAATACCTGCTACCGTGTAAGATTTCCCGCTGCCCGTGCTCCCTACAATGCAGGCGTGCCTTTGGAAGAAACGATTACCGTCTAATATTGCCGTCACATCCTTATTGCTGGCAAAATGTCCAATTTCTAAACTTTTGCTATCTGTCGCTTTACTGCTTACTGCGCTCATAATCATCTGCATTGCAGTCTCATTAGCCTGATATACTTTACTATTAATCTCCGGATATGTATTGATCGCCCTTTTGAATTTATTTTCTTTTCCAGCTCCATATTTATTATAAAAGCTTCCAACTAAATTGATTACACAACAATTAGTTGAATAAAGAATGTCTTCTTCCTGATCTGTTTCATCAAAGTCAATTTTCTTCTTTGTTACCTTTATAAGTATTCCTATCAGTTTTTCATCCGAATTGCTTCCAGCTAAAATAACAATGTCATTAATCTTCAAAGTATTCAGAACAGCTTCATTCTCAACGCCCACCACAACTTTTCTGGTATCTACATTTTCCACTACGCCTATGCAGTTTGTGTCTGCTAAACACTCATTAATATCATTCTCTCTCATAAAATCACCTCTGCTATCCTATAAACAAATCAGCAAATTGGTCAATATCCCATATCGGCAAGTCTATCATATATTTTTTCGACTTATAGATCATATATTCTTTATCCGCTTCATGATAAAAGATAGTAATATTTTTCCCATCCAATGCCTTATTGATTATCTCCTGTTTAACATCTCTTGACAAAATAAGGACATTTTTCTGGAAACTATCAAACAATGCTGTATCAAAATGATCATCATTAAATCCATATCCATATATCAAAAGGGAATAGTTATCCTCTGGATTCAATAATTCATTAAACTCTTCTCTCATACACCGAAACATTCGATTTGTCATTCCCACCTTATACTTCGAACTTCCCGGTGTAACGATTTCTATATATTCCGCCTTTTCTTTCAGAATCTCATAATCATTTGTCAAATATTCATTTCCATCTTCATTAATCCAATTAATAGAACCATGCGGTTTAAAAAGCCTAACCCATGTACAATTCTTACAGTTATATACTTCTGTCGGTTGCTTTAATAAATTTTTATTAAATTTACCATATAAGCTTCCGTTAAATCCTGTAATAACACCTATTCCCAGCTTGTCGCATACAATCTCTATGATTCGGTCATAATTCGGTGTCATAATATCAATCACCTTTTTATTGACGCTGACTGTATTGCTTAAATAAACCAACAATTTACAAAATCCTGTATTTTTTTCTAATATTTCTTTATGTAACTTTTCTTCACTTTCCAGAATATATCTCGCTGTTATAGGTTTAATAGCATCCACTAAAATATTCTCTGTTTGCGTAAGACCAGCTAATCCTGCTTCTAACCCATTAATACTTATATCATTCTGATACTTTTTCCAAATTCCTTTCAACCTTTTTTTAGGTGATTTATTAATTTCTTTTCCCAAATGCTCCGCTAATGCTTTCATTCCCGGAACACCGTATATTATAGAAAGCCCAGTTCCTACAATAAGCTTTGGCATACTACTTTTTGAAAGATTCCTTTGCTTAATATCCTCCACTATATCGTCAAAAGTATCTGAATGTATTTCTAAATGTTCAATACCCATATTTTCTAAATGTACATCCTTATTTTCTAATAATCCTTGTCTATTCTGTCAATAGTAAATCTTCATCACTGTTAAGACTTGTCCACTGGAAAATTATACCACACATTTAATAGAAAATCATTAAATTCTACAGATTGTTTTCATTTATTTGTTCATCTACCGGAAATATCTTACCATACCACCCTCATAAATGTCTCTCTGTTACAGTTAATTGATTCTAATGTATTATTTGAAAATTTATCCCTGTATACAGTTTTTTATACCCTCACACTCTCCTAATACACTCCATCAGCGGTGCATACTCATATATACGATACCGTTGCTTACTATCTGCCTGTTTAACAATCTTCAAGGCAATAAATGTATTTACCATTTTAGTTGCAGTGCTGTGTGTAATGCCGCAGTGATTCATTACATCTTCTATGCGAAAAAGAGGAGTCTGCTGCATATGCTCCAATTCCTTAAGCATCTTGCTCTTCATATTGACAGAAATATTCTTTGCCTTATTTACTGCTTTCACACTTTTTATCATGCAATGATGCTGTTCTTTGATAAACTCACATGCCGTATTCAGTGCTTTATTCATAATATTCAAATAAAATATCAGCCATTGGTTTATATTGCATGCCTGTCTAACTTCTGCCATACGATCGTCACACTCATTTCTATTAACATGTATTAATTTGGCAAACGGAAGTGAAATCTCTGGCAAAATTTTTAATTTCTGCATATATTTCTCCATTGTGTAAGCTGAATATAGAATATTATGTTTTTCATATGGCGCTATCGTCAATAACTGGTAAAAGAGCAGCCCGCTAAAAAGCACCGGATTCACCTCCTCTTTATGCATTCGAAGGGAATATGCATACCTTGATGTTGTATCCAGCAAATCATTTATGCAATCCCCTACTCTCTGAGGTGAGACCGGATGAAATTCTTTTCTCATTGCCCATATTGTATTCTTCAGGAATATAAACTTTTCCCTATGCCGGTGTCTTAATAAATTGATATCTGAATATAACTCTATTTGAATTTTATCATCTTGTTTAATAGATTCTTCTTCATAGATGTTGCTAAAAAAGTGCATAGCATCCAAGGCTTGCTTCCCATCTTGCTGGCAGTGTATCATATTGATTCTATCAATCAAACTGTTGATATCCTGCATCTCTCCATATTCCATCAAAGCAGCCAAGCCTTCCATGCAACCTATTTTCCGATAAATCTGCAACAGTAGTGCATTCATTTCCGGTTTAACTGTGATTCTATCAAACCACTTATCTATATTTATAGGAACAAAACATTCGCAGTATGGTCTTTCTGATATGCCAGTTGAGTCATTAACGTTTCGACCTGATTCAAAGTCTTTTTTCATCTATCCACCGCCTAAACTATAGAACAAAATAATTGCAAATATTATTATTACTTTTCCAAAAATATTTCTAGTAACATTTTTCCAAAATATTTTATCATTAAAAAATTTAGTCCGCAAGTAGAAAACTGTCTCCCACTCTGCACCCCAACCAGAATAATATCAGGAAAATCATCCTATACAGTTCTTCACCTTCCACAAAGCCTTGGATGAAGGTATCAAATTCATCCTTCGTCCAGAAATTAAGTTCCTTGGCATTTGGCCTGCCCATCTTATCCACCTTCTTGCAGGGATTATTCTTCAAATCATAAAACCGTTCTGCATGATAGCACTCCCTAACCAACAGTTTGTAGGAAAACCTTATAAGATCCTACATAACA
>CAYOOW010000055.1:0-5174 GCA_964405715.1 uncultured Bacteroides sp. | reverse complement strand
GACCGAAGCGGGATGGATGATGTCCGTGTTTATAAGGATGCGAACATTACGAAAAAAGTATTTTCGGATATTAAAACCAGAAAGAATTATAAACCGAGCAAGAAAACAGCAGTTGCTTTTATCATTGCATTGAAACTGCCGATGGCGGAAGCACGGGATCTGCTGGCAAGGGCGGGATATGCATTGTCACCGAGCAGCAAATTCGACCTGATTGTAGGATATTTCATCAGTCATGGCATCTATGACATGATGACCATAAATGAGACACTCTTTGCAAATAAGCAGGAGTGCATCGGCACAAGTCTTAATTGAAGGGAAGTGAAAAGTCACTTGGCAAGTGACCACTTCCCTTTCTGCATTTATTATAATGATTACAGAAACAAAGAAAAAGTAATCATGAAAAGCAGGCGGAAACGGTAATTGTCTGTAGAATGGAGGCTGTTATGTACGGAGCAATATTGGGTGATATGGTTGGAGCACCTTACGAGTTTGACAGGGGCAAAAAAACAAAGGATTTCGAGTTCTGGAATAGAGAAGCTCGGTTTACGGATGACTCTGTCATGTCCATAGCGGTAGCAGATGCCCTGATGCGGGCAGGGAGGGAAGGCACGGAGCATGAGATCAAGGATGCGGTCGTGAAGGAAATGCAGAAATGGGGGCGAAAGTATCCACATGCCGGATATGGCGGAAGGTTTACGGCATGGTTGCGGGAGAGTAATCCCAAGCCATACGGAAGCTATGGAAACGGTTCTGCAATGCGCGTGTCAGCGGTCGGCTGGCTCTATGACAGCTTGGAGCGTACAAGGGAAGTGGCACGATGGACAGCAGAAGTAACGCACAATCATCCGGAAGGAGTCAAAGGTGCAGAGGCGACGGCATCCGCCATTTACATGGCAAGGAACGGTGCTTCAAAGGAAAAAATCAAAAAGTATGTCACAGAGAATTTTGGATATGACCTTACACGCACCTGTGATGAGATACGACCAACTTACCATCATGTAGAATCCTGTCAGGAGACTGTCCCGGAAGCAATGACGGCGTTTCTTGAGGGAAACGATTTTGAGGATGTGATAAGGACGGCGGTATCCCTTGGCGGGGATTGTGATACACTTACCTGTATCGCAGGTGGAATAGCAGAGGCGTTCTATGGTGTCCCCTTGGTGATGGAAGCGGAGGTAAAGCGCCGTCTTAATGAAGATATGCTCCAAATCCTTGAGGCATTTGATGAGCAGCGGGGCAGAGGTGCAAATAGTGACGAGGGTGATATGAAGTGGAATTGTCTGATCGAGGAGGCAATAGCAGTATTTCACAAAAAGACGGACAAGGGAAATTTTTCGGCTGTGATGGAGTCCCTATACCGCAGGATGTATGAGGATGGAAGCTTTATGGTTCCGGTCATTGCTCCACAGGACGCATTTGATATGCTCGATTTGGAGCATAGGAAAGTTGGCAATGTGGTTACGGCAGAGGAGGCGCTGCACTTTAAGTTTCAGCATCTGAACACGGATGACGGCAAATTGTGGGCGGTGGCATTCACATCGGAGGAGGAATATCAAAAAGGCGCGTCTTCCGATATCATTACGATGGTAATCCGACAAGTGCTGGAGGGCTTTTCCGGTGACTGCCCGGAAGATGGGATTATCATAAATCCATGGGGAGACAAGCTGTTGCTCACAAAAGAGTGGATCAATGAAATCCTGAAATTGGAGAGACCGAAGAATGAACTGAAATTCTTTGTGGGCGATATCACAAAACTTCCGGTGGATGCGATTGTAAATGCAGCGAACAGCAGTCTTCTGGGTGGAGGCGGAGTTGACGGCGCAATCCACCGGGCGGCGGGATGGGAACTTTTGGAGGAATGCCGCACGCTTCACGGCTGCCGGACAGGGGAAGCAAAGATTACGAAAGGCTACCGGCTGCCTGCAAAGCATGTGATCCATACCGTAGGACCTATTTACAGCGGCAAGGACACGGATGAGGAAGATCTTTACAGATGCTATTACAATTCCCTTGAGCTTGCGGCAAAAAACCATCTTTACAGCATTGCTTTTCCGGGAATCTCAACCGGGGTATATGGCTATCCAAAGGAGGAAGCAGCGCAGGTGGCGCTTACTGCAATTTTGAATTGGTTTGATGCTAATGAACATTATGGTATGCAGGTCGTAATCGTAAATTTCAGCAATGCCGACTATGAGGTTTACAAAAAAGTGATAGATAACGCAAAGGAGGGCAGGTAATATGGCGGAGCAGAGAATGATAAGGGTAACAGGAAAAGGCGTGCTCAAGGTAAAACCGGATATGACGCGTATCACCATGACGCTGACAGGGTGCCATGTCGATTATGAGCAGGCACTTCATATGTCCAGTGAAGAGACAGAGCGTTTGAAGGATATTCTGGAAAAGCAGGGATTCGAGCGAAGTGATGTTAAAACCTTATCTTTTCAAGTAGATACAAAGAACGAAAGGTATCAGGCAAAAGATAAGAGCTGGAAAGACCGCCTGGTGGGGTATGAGTACCGACATGTAATGAAGGTGGAGTTTGATTCGGATAATAAGCGGCTCGGACGGATACTGTATGCACTCGCTAATACTGCAACCGTGCAGCCGGAGTTTCGGCTGAGTTACACGGTAAAGGATAAGGAAGCATCTAAGAATGCACTTCTTGGAAAAGCGGTTTGCGATGCAAAGGAAAAAGCGGCGGTGCTGGCGCAGGCGGCAGGCGTATCGCTTAAGGAGATACAGAGCATTGATTACTCATGGGGAGAAATTGATTTTGATTATAGTCCGATGCGTGGGGATATGTTGATGCGGCTTTCGGAAGCAGAGTGCGCTCCTGATGGTTACGATATGGATATTGAGCCGGATGATGTAGAGGCATCTGACACGGTGACAGTTATATGGAGGATAGAATAGATGGAAAGAATCGAATTATGTAATGCGGAATTGGAGAGTTCTCTTTTTGAAAATGCAAGGTATTTTGCGATAGCTGAGGGCGGTGCCATGGGATGTCCGGGAGAGATAAATATTCTTACCGCAGAGGGCAGGCATTATTGCATGAACTATATGTATGGCGATATTGACCTGGATAAGTTCGGAGAAGTATTCCCGGTATTTAAGCAGTGCCGAGGTGGTATGTTTGGTTCCACGGACAGAGTGCCGGACGGGTGGCATTATCTCTATCTTGGTATGGGAAATCATCTTATTGTGGAAGCGTCCGTATTTAACGAGTTTGCTGCCAAAGTCAAAGATTTGGATGATCCGGTATATCTGTATCAGAACTGGTATCGTGTCGCAGTAGAGACACTTATTCCGGGTAAACTGCCTGGTGCAAAAGGCAAGTATGAAATCACGGAGTATCTTACCAATGACGATAACACCGTGCGGTATGTGCTTGGCAAATACAACCGAGATCCGCTTATTGTATTCGGAATAAATCCAAGCACAGCAAGTGCTGAGAAAAATGATACCACTATCAGTATCGTGGAACACATTGTGCAGATGCGTGGAAAAGACGGCTATATCATGCTGAACATTTATCCGGTGCGGGCGACGGAACTTGACAGCAAGTATCCGAAAGTAGAAGATGAGGCTCTGGTAGAGCAGAATTTGAGATATATTTCAGAACGAATTAAGCAGGGAGACGAGGTAATAGCTGCATGGGGAACCCATATCTGCGACCACGATTATTTTCTGAGATCGCTAATTCGCATCAACGAAGTGATGAAGGCAAAATCTGCAAAATGGATATGCCTGAAAAAGACAAAGGAAGGACATCCTCATCATCCGACCAGACTTGCGTATGATGAGATGGAATTTGCTCCATTTGATATGGATAAATACATAGAGGATAATATATAATTGACAAAATGAAATCGCTACACATTGGATGCAGCGATTTCAAAAATCAGTCTCTAATCTGAAATATATCCTCAACCATCAGGTTAAAGTATGCGGCTATCCGGAGCATAAATTCAGCGGAAGGATCTCGTTCCCCACGCTCGACGGCTCGGATGGTTCGGGTGGAAAATCCAGTTTGGGCGGCAATGTCCTTCTGGGCAGCACCACGATCTTTCCGGAGTTCTTTGATATTGTTGACGACAGACATTAGGCATCCCTTCTTTCAATTTTAGCATCTTAGCTGTTTAGAAGCATAGCAAGTTTGCTGCCCGATAAGATGGACGGCGCACAGGCGGTTATCCCTTATATCCGGAAATATCAGATACATTGCTCTTTCCGACAACCTTGCCGAAAATATCAAATCGGTCATTCTCGCCAATTTCTATCGGGGCATATTTCTCATTCAGTGAAATGAGGGATATGCCATTTTTGTCGTCCTGCAGCTTCTTGATATAGGCATCTCCGTTGAGAGAAAATATGCCGATTTCCCCATTTGCCACGGTTTCCTGCTGTAACACCCATGCAATCTGTCCGTCCTCGAACTCCGGCTCCATACTGTCACCGGTAATTCTGACACCAAAAGTAGCATTTTCAGGTATGAGGTCTTTATCTGTAATGGTAACGGTGTCCTTCGGTCCGTCCACAAGGAAGTTTCCGGTTCCGGCGGATACCGCATTTGCAAAAATGTCGATGTTTCTGCAAAACGGAATGACTGTGGCAAGCTTCTTTTCATACAGCCCGGAAGCGTGCAGCAGTTTAATGTAGTCCATAGCCTTTTCCCGACCTTCTTCCGATAAAGAGGAAAGCGGATCGTCCGGATTTTCTCCAAAATATGCTTCATATATGTTGGTAACGCCAAGAATCCGGCATAAGGTAAAGAAAATGGTAACACTTGGCTCCGCTGCGTTTTGCTCCCATTTCGAGATCGCCTTCTGCGTCTGGGTAAAGCCTTCTTTCTGCAGCAGGTCTGATAACGCCACCTGTGAAAGCCCCTTCTTTTTTCTATTTGATGATATGATCTCGCCTACTGAGTACATAAAAACCTCCGTTTCTTAATCTGATTTTATTCTTTCAGTCACTGTTCTAAGTTCCCTAAAGGTATCGTTTTCCTCTATAGTATATACCCAACACGGGGAAAAATCAATACAAATATCTCCAAATAGTAGCAAAGCGGACGCATGTGTCCGTTGACAAACTCTAAAACAGAGAGTTATACTTAACCCGGGAGTTTGACAGTTAAATTATAAAAAAATTGCTACAGGCCTTGAAATGCCTGT
>CAYOOW010000054.1:0-5674 GCA_964405715.1 uncultured Bacteroides sp. | reverse complement strand
ACAAAATTATAAACAATCCGTACTTCCTGTGTCTTTACACCGTCAACCTTCTCAGGCTTTCCAATCAGTATGCGGTTAATCAGTCTGTTCAACACTGTTTCGTCAAGCTCCGTAATGGCGGCATACCGTTTGATGCTTCCTTATGAGCCTCTGCCTAATGGCTGCCCCTTTGTTACATCCAAGGCCAGTTATCATACCGATTTCTGCAGCCATCGTGTCTGCCATCGTGTCTGCCATCACATCTGTCATCACGTCTGTCGCTGCAGTCGTCGTGCCGGTTATCATGCCGGTCTCTGCGGTCGTCCTGTCTATCCCTGCAGATGTCGCATCCGTCATGATGTCCGTGATCGCAAGATGTATCTATGCATCTGCGGGAATTGCCGTAAATATTCCGGTTATAATTATTTGACATTATATTTCTCCTTTTTGTATATAATATGCGAAAAAAAGAGGATAAGTTCGGTTCTATTTTACCTTTGTTTTACATAGACTTAAAAGGTTGTGGGTTAAACTGTACTGTAAGCGAAGTAAATGCATGGAGCCGGTAAGCTGTTATGGTTTACCGGCTTTTTTTAAAAAAAGCATTATTAAAAAATATTGACAATAAAGAAAAATGTGATTATATTATAGTTAGCTCAAACTAACCGATGTGGTTGCTATAACTATATTTGAAATTTAAATGGAAAGGATACATATTATGAATAACGTTGTTGAATTGAAAAATGTAAAAAAAACATACAGAACAGGCGAGAAGTCGTTTGATGCATTAGCCGGAGTTGATCTTTCTATAGAGGCGGGTAAATTTGTTGTTATTCTAGGTCCTTCAGGAGCAGGAAAATCAACGCTTCTTAACTTAATTGGTGGTATGGATATTCCTACATCAGGACAGGTGATTGTAGATGGAGAGGATATATCTGAGTATTCAGAGGATGAGCTTAGCGTTTATAGAGCTCATTCTGTAGGATTTATTTTCCAGTTTTATAATATATTACCTACTCTTACTGTTTTGGAAAATGTAGAGATTGTTAAGGATATTGTTGATAATCCAATAGATCCGCATGAGGCACTTGCAAGAGTCGGACTTGCCGGGCATGAAGAAAAATTTCCTAATCAGTTGTCAGGTGGTGAACAGCAGAGAGTATCTATTGCAAGAGCGGTTGCCAAGAATCCAAAGGTTTTATTATGTGATGAACCAACAGGTGCGCTCGACTCTGCAACGGGTGTTGATGTTCTTAAGCTTCTGCATGAACAGAGCGGAACTCATGGAAATACAGTTATTATTGTTACGCATAACAGCTTAATTGCAGATATAGCAGATGTTATTATTCGTGTTAAGAATGGTAAAATTAAGTCTGTTCAGAATAATGTGTCACCTAAGAAGATTGAGGAGGTGGAGTGGTAGTGAAAACACTTAGAAAGAAGGCTCTAAGGGATATTAAGCAAAATCTGTCTTCGTTTGTTACCATTTTTCTTATGACTTTTTTGGGTGTATTTGTGTTCTCCGGAATACATGCATATATGGATGGAATGGATTATAGTGGTAGAGCTTTTTACAAGGATTATAACCTTCAGGATATATGGGTTATGAGTGAAGCATTTACAGATGAGGATTTTGCTTCAATTAAGAAAATAGAAGGTGTAGAGGAAGCAGAACGCGCACTTGTACTAAGATGTGATCTTGAGGAATATGAAGATGTTACTATTGAGACGAATTTTATAGAGTCAAATAATATTTCAAAGATGCATGTTGTTGATGGAGAAGGCTTTGATGCTGACAAGGAGGGTATATGGTTTGATAGCTATTTGGCTGAGTATCTCAAGATTGAGGTAGGTGATGAATTGTCTTTAAGCTATAATGGCATAAGTATAAAGGGCAGGGTTCTTGGACTTGTAAATACACCAGACCATGTTTACTTTATTAAGGATTCATCAGCCATTTTTCCGACACATGATGATTATGGTTTTGCATATGTTTCAATGAATATGTTTCCTGCTGATTATAAATTCTTTACAAACATATATGTAAAGATAGCAGAAGGTTCTGATTTAGAAGCAATAAAAGCGAAAATCCAGGCGGAAGTAAAGGATGCTAAAGCAGTTGTAGACAGAGAAGCTAATGCTTCTTATGAGACATACCAGAGTGAGGTTGAAGAGGGTAAAAGTTATTCTGTTATTTTTACAATATTGTTTTTATTTATTGCTATTTTATCAGTTGTAAGTACGATGCATAGATTTGTAAAAAAACAGAGAACTCAGATTGGTACTTTAAAGGCACTTGGTGTTGCAAGGAAAAAAATTGAGAATCATTATGTTAGCTTTGGATTTTATATAAGTACTATAGCTTCGGTGCTGGGGCTTGTTTTGGGAAAGTATGTAATTGGTAATATATTTATTAAAATGGAACAGGATTATTTTGAGGTTCCCAATATGGTCGTAGTCACTTTGCCTATTGTATATGTGGTGGCTGCTCTTGTTGTAATAATTATTACTTTGGTTACGTATTTTACATGTCATAGGGTTCTTAAAGAGCCGGCAAGTGAGGCTTTGAGACTGGAAGTTCCAAAGGTTAAGGTTGGTTCAGTAAAAGCATCTTCAAGCTTTGGCAAAAAAATGTCTATTGGCGTCAGATGGAATATAAGAGATATTAATAGAAATAAGGCTAGAACATTGACGGCTATTGCCGGTATAGTAGGTTGTACAATGCTTGTTGTTTGTGCTCTTGGTATGAGAGATACAATGAAATCGTTTGTTGCCTGGCAATTTGATATGCTATATACATTTGATTATAAACTCGAGCTGGAAGCCGGTATTGATGAGGTCACATTAAACAATCTAGAGGAGAAGTATGGTGACGAAACAACAATGACCGTTGCCGTTGAGGCAATTGCCAAGGATGGAAGGAAAACAACACAACAAGTAAATATAAATGATGCTAATAAATATGTCAGATATACTAATCATAAGCGTAAATATGTTACATTAAAGGAAAATGGTATCTATTTGTCAGAAAAACTTATAGATACATTGGGATATGAAATTGGTGATATTATTGAATGGAGTATCTATGGTGATGATAATGTATATAAGACTGAGATAATTGGAACTGTTCGTCAGCCTCAGAGCCAGGATATATATATGACCAGAGCATATGCAGAAAAAATAGGTATAAATTATGCGCCTGATTCAATTTATACAAATGTTGATTTAAGCGGAACAAAATCTATTGAAGGCGTTTCTATAATTACAGACAAAGCAACATTAAAGGATGGCATGCTGAGTATGCTGAATATGATGAATACAGTTATAATTATGTTAATTGCTGTTTCTGTAATTCTTGCATTTGTAATTATATATAATCTTGGAATTTTATCATTTACAGAGAAACAGTATCAATTTGCAACAATGAAGGTTCTTGGATTCAGAAGCAAGGCTATTAAGAAGATTTATATAATGCAGAATATTTGGATAGCTATATTCTCTATTATAATAGGATTACCTCTCGGATATTTGATGACATATGTTGTATTTACATCTGCACTTGGCGATAATTATGATATGCATGTAATTATTAGCAATTTTACATATATTGTTAGTGCAATTGGAACATTTATTGTATCATACATAATTAATAAATTATTATCACGAATGATTAAGAATATTGATATGGTTTCCAGCCTTAAGGCAAATGAATAAAAAAACAGGTGAAGTAAACTGTACTGTAAGCGAAGTAAATGCATGGAACCGGTAAGCTGTTGTGGTTTACCGGTTTTTTCTTTTTTTGGCTGAAAGAGTATGTAAAATGACCGATGCTACCTCAGGTTGCAGGAGAGAGACCTCCGGTATATGGACAGAATCAGGGATTATATGCAGACCTGCAGGTGGTTGTCACGGAGACCTTTGTGCCGGAGGACACATTATATGATGAAGCAGACAGAATGCTGGCGGCATATCAGATTGCAGATAATTTCTATATGATGGCACAGGAGATAAAATCGGGCACTTACAGTATGAAAGCATACTATGACACGGACAGAGATATTATGGCAACGGTTGTTGCCGGGCACCGACGTAGTGATATGGATGCGCAGAAGGTGATGGCAGAGGGTGCAGCCATATGGACGGAAGAGGGTGCAGAGGTGGAAAGCATAGAGATAAACGGGAAGACCTTTTTTTCACGATTCAACCGGGGGTTGCTCAATTGCAACCCCCGGTATATTGCTCTTGTCTTTGACTTCAACATATAATTTTCATATCTCGGAAATCAAACCGGCAAATCAGTGTGATTGATTTTGAGTAAAGAAAAGGAGGAAAATACAAGAATGAAGCAATGCAAAAAAAGAAAAAAAAGAAAGACAATCTGGAGTTTATTTATTGCATTATCCTTAGTGCTGGGTAACGTGATGATGAATTATTCTGTAACGTATGCACAGACCCTAACTGCTAAATTTACTCTGACAAGCTCTAAGAATTCAATTAATGTGGGAGATACAATTACAGTTACAGTTGATCTTGCATTTTCATTGAGTTTTGAAAGCCCTCTAGTTAACTTTACGCTTGGATTCGATGAATCTCAGCTTGAGTATGTAGGACATAATGTCGGTAGTAAATTCAGCGGTGCAACTGTTACGTATGCTGATGATGAAGTCACGTGGAAAAAGGAGGATGTAAAGGACGGCGGTACCCTGCTGACAGTCACATTTAAGGTAATTGATGTAAAAAAATATATAGATGACGGTATGATTCGTTTCAGGACTCTTGGCGTTTCAAGGGAAGAGGATGATCCAATTGTACAGAAGATACAGATTGAAAATAATGAATTGTCGTTAGCCTGTGCGCATGGAAGTACATTTGAGGATTATTATCGTCAACCGACCTGTTTGACGTCCGGAATGAAGCAGGTTATATGTGAAGAATGTAACTTGTGGTTGAAAACAGAGAGTATTCCTGCAACGGGACACAACTATGGTGATTGGATTGTAGTAACGCCTGCAACTGTTGATACAGAAGGGCTAGAGAAAAGGGTATGCGTAAACTGTGATGAGGAAGAAACAAGAGTGATTGAAAAGCTGGACGAGCCGACGACAGACGAGCCTACGACAGAAACACCTGCGACGGAAACGCCGACAACGGAAGCACCTACGACGGAAACACCGACAACGGAAGCACCTACGACGGAAACACCGACAACGGAAGCACCTACGACGGAAACGCCTACGACGGAAGCAACAACGTCAACCACAGCGCCTGCGCCGACACAGGAAAATGATAATACGGAGCCGGAGCCAAAGACAGGAGATGCAGCACCGATAGTTCCGGTTGTGTGCATACTATTTGTATCATTTGCGGGCGGACTGACATTATTTATTCACAGAAGACGGAAACTATAGAAAAGACAGAAAAAGGATGATCCGTAAAGGAGCTGTCGCACCAAGATACCATTATCTGACTGCGACAGCTCTTTTTATGCCGATATAAATCTATCCTGTTCGTTGGAAACCGGGATAGATGTCCGAGAGGGGGATAGACTTTTGCTTACATATATGATATAGTATATATAAGCATTGATTTCAAAGCTCTATGATTCAAAAAATCTTGCCGCGGTTATGCGGCGTCCATATAGTTCGATCTCTTTGCTAAAATACCATTTATTTCAGCAGGGAGTATACATCTTCCT
>CAYOOW010000053.1:0-6144 GCA_964405715.1 uncultured Bacteroides sp. | reverse complement strand
ACGGGGAGATTTTATTTTTTCAAAGTTCAAATTTCATTCTCTATAGGAATGCTTATTCTGTGCAGAAAAACACGAGTCGTTTTGACAGGCAGAGGATTATCCCTCCGAAGTATTGTTGCTTCCGTACCTTTTTAAAATCTGTATATATTCCTGCCCGATTATGCTTAACGGTTTGCTGTTAAATTCATTCAGATAGAGGACTCCTATTTCACTTTTGATATTTTTCAACCATTTGCCTGGCATAGCCCAGGAATTCCTCTCCCTCCACGGTAATTATGATGCCCATGTTAGACCTGATAAAAACTGCGTTAATGTCATAACAATTCCCCCCAATTCTTATCAAATATATTATTTTGCAGGTTATTGCTATAATATATGGAGCAGAAAGCGTTTTACAGCTTTCTATTGTCATTATGGCAGCCTCCCTCACAGCTATATATCAATTCCGGCAAATACCTTGCCGATTTTTTCGTTTATAACAATATCCGCATTTCTGTCCCTCGGTGTAGGCTCCATATTGATAACAACCAAATACTTTCCGTTAAAATAATCAATGAGACCGGCTGCCGGATACACCGCCAAAGAAGTACCGCCAATAATAAGCATATCCGCATGTGAAATATACTGTACCGTCTTCGCAATTGTACTTTGGTCAAGCCCCTCCTCATACAAAACGACATCCGGCTTAATAATCCCGCCACATACATCACACTTCGGAATACCGTCTGCATCAACGACATATTGCAAATCAAAGAACTTTCCGCATTTCTGACAATAATTTCGATGTACCGAACCGTGAAGCTCCAGCACTTCTCTGCTGCCGGCTGCCTGATGTAAGCCGTCAATATTTTGAGTTACTACAGCTTTCAGCTTTCCTGCCTTCTCCAGTTCAGCCAGCTTCTTATGCGCCATATTCGGCTCTGCATCCGTGTATAGCATTTTATCCTTATAGAAGCGATAAAACTCCTCCGGATTTCTCATGTAAAAGGAATGACTGATAATTGTTTCCGGCGGATATTCATATTTCTGATTATATAATCCGTCCACGCTTCGAAAATCCGGTATTCCGCTCTCGGTCGAAACGCCTGCACCGCCAAAAAATACTATGTAATTACATTCCCGTACAGCCCGGTTAAAACTCTCTATACTATTCTCAGCCATGTAAATCACCTCATTTCAAAAAACAAACTGCCTTTTACTTAGTCCTCTCAACATTCACAACCGCACTGCCCTTAAATTCGTACTCCAATCCCTCCATATCCGACAATGTAACCGTAACAGTATGCTCGCCCGCTGTAAGCTCTTTACAGTCAATGACCGGCTTCAGAGAATCCAACTCCACAGTCTCAATAATATGTGACAAGCCTGACACAATAATTGCATAATCATCGGATAAAGAGATCGTATAAGTATATCCCTCCTGCTTATTTGTAAGCGAAATATCTTTAACAGCAGGTGTAAATGTTTTCTCAACCATTTTTTCTATGGCAATATTTACAACCACATCTCCTGTCGAGTCCGCAACAGAGACCTCCTCCGGCAAATAGTTCTTCAAATCAATCGTAGTTTGCAAATTCTCACTCTGCCCGCTGACGGAGATATCACAAATCACAATCTCCGAAATCAAATCCAGTTTTTCCTGCGGGCCGGCAATTGTCACTGTCTGCGGCTGATACTGTATTTCCCCGACAGCATATCCACTCTCCGGTTTTCCCTTTACTTCAACCTGTACAGTAACTGATTTCTCGGGATAAATCTTAACACTGATATCCACCATATCATGGCTGATTGTTATCTTATCATTTGATACAGCTTCCCCATATGCATCATAGATTATAATATCGCCGCTTGTTTCGAACTCAGAATTGCATCCTGAAACACTGACGGTTGTCTCTGCCGCAACAACCTTATCAACAGCACTCTTCGGTCCCTCAATCGTGATAATATTCGGAGATGCCACAGCTTCACAGACTGCATAATCCTCATCCGGTTCTCCGTTCACGTTTACATAAACAGGCAGCTGTGCCGATATCTTATCCTCCAATATAAGACTCATTGTGTTATCCACGCATGTAATTGTAATGTCCTCCTTCAGCGATTTATCTGTCGGCTCTACAAATATCTGAACCGTATTTGTAATGGACATGGTCGACAAATCCGCGGTTGCCCTAAAATCTGATACAGATAATTTGCTGACAATCGAACGGCGTCCCTTTACAATAATATCAACCGTATCACCTTTCTCTACGTCATACACCTGATCCAATTCCTCTAAAACATCTCCGTTTAACTGTGTCACAGGGATATCATCTATCTCAACAGTCATTGTATAATCTGAAATATTCATTACAACCAGCCACAATATGATTGCGCACACAACAGATAAAATCTTTAAAGAGAGATTATTCAGAAACTTTCTTTTCATTTTTCTTCCCTCCTCTTTTTCTTGTGCGCCTTGCTTCAACTGTTCTCGTCTGCAGTGAAGACAATTGTTTTCTTAATGACTCGGCATCCAGATTCCGATACAAAACCCCCGCCTTTGCAACAGATATGGTCCCGTTCTCCTCCGATACAACCAGCGTCATACTATCTGAAACCTCACTGATACCTACAGCTGCCCTGTGCCTTGTACCCAAATCCTTGTTAAGGTCATTTCTTCCGGTCAGCGGAAGATAACAGGTCGCCGCAACCACCCGATTATTTCGAATAATCACCGCACCGTCATGCAGCGGTGTATTATGCTCGAAAATATTCACCAACAGCTGGCTTGATATAGCAGCGTCAATGTTAATGCCTGTGCTCTCATACTCTCCTAGTGCAACATTCTGCTCAATCACAATGAGTGCGCCTGTCTTATTTTTGCTCATCGCTATAGCTGCTGATACCAGTTCCTGAATTGTCTTGTCACTTACACGATCCTTTTTATCGTTCCTGTCATCCCTGATTAATACATCAGATATAATATTTTTCCGTCCCAGCTCCTCCAGGGCACGTCTGAGTTCCGGTTGAAACAAGACAATAACCGCAATAATTCCGACATTAATTGTGTTACGGAAAATCCATAAAATCGTATTAAGCTGCAGAACAGCTGCTACGCCCATAAATAAAACCAATACCGCTATACCTTTAAACAATGTCCACGCCCTTGTTTTCTTAAACCACAAAATGACGTGATATAAAAGATATGACAATATGATAATCTCAATTATATCTGTTATGGTGATATGCGGAACATAAAACCAATCAAAGCTAGTGCTTAAAGCTGTCAATAACCTTTTCAAAAGCCCACCCCATCATCTATCCGGATTACCTTACTCTGTCCCGGTTGTCATTCATCTGCGCATTTCTGTTTTGCGTACTTCTGCTCTGTGTATTTCTACTCTGCGTACTTCTGTTTTGCGTGTTTCTGCCCTGTGCGCTTCTATCCTGCATGCTTCTATTCTGCGTATTTCTGGTTTGTGTACTTCTGCTCTGTACCTCCTCATCCCCGCTTTTGTGTGTCTCCTGAACTGCTCTCGCGGTATTTTTCGGCTGCGCTGATTTCCCCATATTAAGCTTTGGAACAGCCTTGACATAATAATAGTAATCATCATCCTCGAACTGAACCGTCTCTTTTCTCGAATAATCCACAACCCGTTTGCACATCTGTATAAACAGTGCAAGCACAATACCGAGCAGTGAGCCTCCCAATACACTGCCTGATGAGGTATGAACCCCAACCGCCGAATTGACAACAAAGGTAAATAAGATATTACAGATACCGCCGACGCCAATCGCAACATACCACGAATAATCAAACGGCAGAACATATATAATATAAGCCAGCAATATCACAATTGCCGCAGTTATAATCATCGCAAGGATTTCCTTATTTTTTATTATACCATCAACGATGTATGTATATGCCTGAAAATCCTCATTCTCCATCATCTTTCCATCCTGAATTTCTCTTACGGACAGAGAAAAATAATAGAGAACAATCCCAAATGCAGTCGGCACAATCCCGGAGGTTCCTGCGAATACAACCACAACAAGAGGAACGGCGTAATATAGCTTCAGCATAAGCATAATCGGCACAAATGCCAATATCCAGCTGCAATCCGGAAAAATCCTCATATACATACAATATATCAATATAAACAATATCAAAAATAATGCTCCAAGCTCAATGGATAATCCGAGTACGTTCACAAGAATCACAATTCCACCCAAAAGCACAACCACAGTATCGGATACCAATGCACATATCACAGACATCAGGAAAACCACGATTCCCTTGTCAAACAGGCTTGCGTATCCATACATGGAATTAATAGAATAAAACATGATTAATGCAACAACGAAGCGAAACATAGGTGTCGTTATTTCATCATATTTTCTCAAAAAATCTCTTATCGCATCTCTGGCTGTCAACAATCCTGTCATTTAAATATCTCTCCCTTCCTTGTCGTCTGCATAATTATTATATACATGATTGTCGCGCTGCATCTGCTGCATGCGCTCATTTCTGATTCGCTCCATCTGTTCCTTCTCCAGCTGCTTTCGCCTCTCCTGAATCCGACGCCTATCCTCCTCAGCCTGTCGCTGCTGTCTGAGCTTCTCCTCATTCTGTGCTGCAATACGGGCATTGCGTTGTTTTACATTTTCCAATATCTCAGCTTCCTTCCGCTGCTCTTCCTCCTGAATCCGCTTTTTCACGATTTCAGAACGATTCACTCTCGTACCTGCACTTTTCCGGGATGCATTTTCTCCCGCAGTCTGTTTATTCACAGCGGTTTCATTGGCAGCCATGGCAACTCTTGAATTCTCCGCCAGCTTGCCATGGTGCATCGGACCGCCCTCCAGTTCAATCAGATCACGCAGATTTGAATTATATTCCACAAGGCTCGGCTTTGCTTTTATGTATCTGTAATGATAAACCATACTGGACAATAAAAAATAAATGATACAGAACACGGCATATGCCCCTAATATTCTGTACATCAGATCAAAATAATCTATATCGTTAATTTTAGCCAGCAGATCATCAAATTTCATAAATAAATATGTACCGACAATCGTCCAATATGCTACCGTCGCTGCTATCCATGTTTTAAGTACATTATATCTCACATAATCTGTCTGGTAATACTTACTCATAACAAGCTTGCGATGCTTTTCATGTTTTTCGTAAATCGCAACCTTTGTCATCAGCCCTACTTTCTTCTCATCAACCACACTCATACCTCTTTTCGGGACGCATAAAAAGCTTTGTCCGTTTCATTCCAAATTCAGCGTTGCAACAAAGTACACTCTCACTGACATTCAGTCTATATTATAACCCGATACTGCTATACATTTCAAGAGTTTTCTTGGCATCATCAGGCTGCCAAAATATGAAAGCAGAAAAATAATCAAAATTACCCCGCAATACTGATAAGGTTTTTAAACAGCTGTGAACAATTCATTTTCCCAAAATCAAAGACGGACCAGATAGCATATCGTACATATTTAAACTCATGAATCGCATATACTCCCAATGTAGCGGACGCCGGAACATTTATAAAATGATTATGAAAATGCATATCCTTAAAAAACATAAGCATAAACACTGCCATAAGTATAATCAGCGGGTTACTGTAGCTGATAATAATATCCTCCAGTACATACCACAGACTCATCACCAGCGAAGAAACGACAACCAACACCTGATACTGTCTCTTTGTAATATTCTGCAGCACAACATTTATAAATGGCGCAAACATGCAAAGAAATATATAGTCACTGACATAACACCAATTCCCGATTCCCGTTCCTTCTCCATGTGTGTCCGCCTCCGATAGCTACAGATAAAATATAGTGCATCATCCGATGTATATACGATGTCCCATGTTTGTGAATATGTTAGAATCATATTATTGAGTGAATTAAATGTAAACAAATAATTTTGAGTAAATCCATTCATACCACCTATGAGATGATTTCATGGATAAAGAGGAAATCGGTAAGCTTCATGAATTGATTCCTTGATGTTTTTTACAAAAGAAAAAATCCCACAAACCAAATCAAGGTTTGTGAGACCTTTAAATTAGCAGGGGATGAGAGAATCGAACTCCCGCCAAAGGTTTTGGAGACCCCTATCATACCACTTGACCAATCCCCTGT
>CAYOOW010000052.1:0-6225 GCA_964405715.1 uncultured Bacteroides sp. | reverse complement strand
GGACACTCGAATTAGTGTAGTTCCTTCATTTTAGACACCTACTCAAGGTGGATCCTGTTTTCTGGACAGCCTCTTCAATTCATGGTATCCTTATCCAAGAACAGGAGGATGTCATGAGCAGAAAACTTTTCACTGAGGAACAACAACAGTTGCTACGCCAAAATCCACATGTCTACAGCGTTACAGGCACTCGCCTGCAGCTGACAAAGGAATTTAAGGAAGTTTTCCTTTCGTTATATAATGAAGGAAAATCCCCGCGGGAAATTCTCGTCAGCCATGGATTTGACATTGACGTTATCGGAGAACGCCGTATTTGGAGCATTTCCCAGCACATTCGCTCCGAATATCAGAAATATGGCGAACTCCGCGAGGGGTATGGCCCCCGTAACACGGATCACTCTTCTCCGCCGGAGCAACCTGCAACAGAGAAGGAGGAACTGAAACAGCTCAGGCACGAAGTTGATTATCTGCGCCAGGAAGTCGAATTTCTAAAAAAAATTTCCTCGATCAGAAATACACGGAAGTAGGTGCATTGCTCATGAACGATTCTTCCTGTGCTTTTGAAATCATTTTTCGTACCATACAGCAGTCAGACAACCGTCTTTCCGTCAGCACTTTATGTGCAACCGCCGGTGTGTCACGCAGCGGCTACTATGCCTGGCTAAAAGCCGCTCCGCTCCGTGAAAAGCAGGAACAGCAGGATCGGAATGACTTTGATCTTGTGCTTGCCGCCTACAAGATGCACGGCTACTCTAAAGGTGCCAAAGGCATCTACATGGCATTGATCCACATGGATCCGCCAGTCATCATGAACCTGAAGAAGATCCGCCGGCTGATGGAGAAGTATAACCTTTCATGCCCCGTCAGGAAAGCCAACCCCTACCGGCGTATGGCAAAAGCGCTGAAAACCAGCAATGTGGCAGACAATCTCCTGCAGCGGGAGTTTGAATCCTATGGGCCACGGATGGTTCTGCTGACAGACATTACCTATTTGCCGTACAACAGCACGTTCGCATACCTGTCAACGATACTGGATGCCTTTACCAAACAGATACTCGCCTATGTGCTCAGCCCGTCTCTGGAAGTTGACTTTGTCCTGGAAACGGTAAATATGCCGGTTCGGGATCATGGAGTTTCACTTCATGCAGAAACCATTGTCATTTCGTTGCCAGTACTTAAACAAATTTGTTTGGAAACCACATAAGCACTGGACTTTTCAAGACCTATTCCTTATTCGAACTCGTCTCTTCTATATAAATTTCAGATACTTTTGTATCTATTTCATGCTTTTTAATCCGCTTGTTTCGCATATTATTTCTATTATCCTGAGACTTCTAAAAATTTTAGAAGCAAAATAGAAGCATGAAAAAATCGATTGAATTTAGGAAGCAAAAAATTATACTGGCTACAATTCTTTTTCCAATTCAATCACCTGCTCCAAAGTAAGTCCGCAATACATCGCAATCTTTTCCAATGGCAAATCTCCATCTTGTAACATATTCATTGCAACTGCAATGGCTCTTTTTCTATCTCCCTCATCATATCCCTGCTCATATTTTTCCTGATAATTCATCTGCAAAGTCATATAATCTAACCTCCATTTCTCATTTTTTCTGACAGACTGTACCGCCTCATCTAACTCTCTGGTAAAATCATCCTCTGGTTCCTTACCATCAATGAAATCAAGTAACTTTTTCATTTCCGGTGTGACATCATCCATTGTGCCTTTTGTATTTAAAATAATCCTCGTTGTATCATCGCCAAGACCTAACTCCAGATTTTGAATACAACGATTTTCAAACGTATAGATGTGCCGGCCTTCGCCAAACAAATCAAAGGTACATACAAAAATAACAAAACTCCGTTTTAAATCTTTGTAATTATCCCCTTTTTCCAAGATATTCAAGTCTATCATCCCTTGATAATATCTTGTTCTTTTAGGAAGATTTCTATTCTCAGCAGTCTGCATTTCAATATTATATACGGTTTCTTTTCCATCCTCTACATAGATATCCAAACGTACACTTTTTGCATCTGCTGAAAGATCTATTGTCTCCTGTGACTTCGGATATTCAATGCGGGAAATCTTTATGTTAAGTATCCGTTCTAAAAAAGGTTTGCAAAACTTCGGATTTCTCATGATAACGCTAAACATGAAATCATCCTTGATTTGCAGCTCCTCAAAGGCTTTCTCTATCATAGCATTTCCTCTTTTCTTTACCTACATTATAATATGTGCCTACAAGGTTGACAAGGACTGATTTTTACCAATCCATATAGCTAAAATCAACGTTTTAAATTCGTTTTTCATTACACTCTGGATATTTTATGTGGCGTATGCGCCCCTCTAATAGCAGTTCCCTCTTATGTCTGCTTTTCCAACCCATGTATGACTTACAGTAACTAATTATTTGTGGCTTCATGTCTTGTGAAATCAAATTTATTGCTTTAACAACAGGATCTGCCAGTTTTTTTACTTCCTCATCCTTTAACCTTTGCTCCTTCAATATTTCAATATCATGTCTTAATCGAAAAATTTCTTCTTCAAACCTTTTTATATCCTCAAGAGCATCCGTTGTTGCAATATTTTTGGCAAGGCAAATACGTTGTTGCAATAGGGGAATCATATCTTCTTCATTTTGCATTATTTTTTCATTGCGTTGTTGCTGCTCCATTTTATCAACATATGTAGCACAATCATGCAACATTTCCAAATATATTTTCTCTGTTTTATAATATAAATCCCTAATGGCAATCATGTTTTCTCTATCATAACAAGGATTAAAATCACATCCTTCGCATTTTTGAAAATCATCTGCAATATCGCTCAACAATTCAAACTTCACCTGTACATTGAGAATTCTCTCTCTAGAATTTTGTAATATCCTCCTACATTCCCCTATATCCATATTATTCAATTCGTTAATTGCTTTGTAAATAATATCGGAATTAAAACTTTGACACACCTCAATTAATATGTTTTTTTCTTCCTCCAAATTTTCATCATATTCTTGTGCAAGCTTTTCATTTTTATCCATTTTTCTGTCTTCAGCGGAGGATTTCCATGCCAAACAAATTCCCATAAATGCAATTACAACAGATAGATATGTGCCCCAAAAATCAAGCCAGTCTTGATTTTCCAATCCATTTGCGGTTAATGTCCAACCAAATTCATTATAAACAACGTCAGTAATATATAATCCAATGTTAAGTAACAATGGCAATATAATAAACAATATAACACTACACAATATCCAATGCTTTTTTATATACATGTTTATTTTAGTCATCCATTTTTTCATATCAAGTACACTCCCCAAATACAGCTCTAATCACTAAAAATTTTTCTATTATCAATTATATTCATCTTTCCTTGCATATCTTTTACTATTATATTTCACCCTTTTCTGCTTGAGCTAGTATTGATTCTATTCTTGGTTTTATCTTTTCCCTTATCTCAGAAGAATCTGAAATCTTATCATATGAAAAATGATTTACATCAAAAGGAACACTTTTACATCCATCTGTTTCCTGAAAATAGAAAATCATCCTCTCTGTACTAATATGCCTTAATGCATATCCGACTTCAATCATCACATTATGACGAGCACCAGAAAGATCAGCTATAAAAATATCACAGGCTTGTATATTTTTATACATTACATCTCGTATATCAAAAGTACCTGTGTCACGAGTCCCTAAATCTACTAACTCTAATCCCATTTCCTCAATAACTTTTTTTATTGCTTGTATTCTAAATTTTGAGTTTTTATATTCTGGATCGGTTTCCGCTGGATACCATCTCGCAAGAAATACCTTTTTAGGGATATGTTGATATATTTCGTTATAAAGATTAATTATATCTTCCATATGTAGTTTTTCTACATTTCCAACATTATTTTTCTTTATCCATGAAAGAAATCCTCGATATTTAAGAGCATCCGTCAATCGATAATATGCCAATGTCCCAATTACAGCTATATTGGTTGTTGTACCTACGATTCCTATTAAGAAAATAAAAGCAGTCAATTTTCGTACCACATTATCACCATGTTTACTTCTCATAAGTGCATCTAATCCTCATAATATTCATATTCAGAAGAAATAACAACACCATCAGGTTGATTTGCATTTCTGTCCTCGGTAGAAACTTGTAAATTCGAATCACTCTTTTTTATAGCCATTATACTGATAACCACAAATAGTGCTATTACAACTATAACTGTTCCAAAGAAAACTATCATATTCTGTTTTTTATTCTTCATTTAATCATCTCCAAACGTTAATTCTCTAGTCAAACCGTCAAACCCGATAGTAGTGTGACCGAATGTATATCTTAACTCATTCAGATAAACAGAAGGCTTAGGTATGCTAGGACTAAAATGCGTAAGAATTAATTCCTTAACCCCAGAAGATGAAGCCAACATACTCCGCCATCTTATTTTATTCTTCTCTATAGCTGTTAAGGATGTACCAGATGTTGGCACATTTCCGGCAGATATTTTCAATTCCAGATCACGTGTTATTTTATGTTCATAGTCATTTACATTATATACTGTGACAGAACACTTTAATAAACCTCTAACATCTATAGAAAGCTGAATCTTTATTTCAACATCTCCTTGTTTACCGGCAGGTAAGCCATCCACTAATAACGTACCAAGTTTACAAGCTTCTACTGCCATCGCAACATTACCCTGCATGATATCAACTTCTATTTCTTTTTGGTTATCCTCAGAAGTTACAAATAATTTGGACTTTGTTACTGGAAATTGGCAACCACTGGAAATAATAGTTTCCATTTTAACACCGGTCCTGACACCTATACCATCTGCCAAGCTGTCAAATACTACGATATTATTATCACCAAATTTTAAGAATCGTGCATGAACACCTGCTCCTAATGCAACAGCCTCATCTTGAGGAAAAGCATCATTTATCTCGTAGCCAGGAAAATCCTCCTGTAATAATTCCTTAAGTATGGGATTCTTTGTAGAGCCCCCAACTAAAACTATAGCATCTGCGTTTGTTCGATTCTTCTGAAGAACATTATTTACAAGCTTTAGTGTTCTTCGATATACAGGAAGCAGTCCAGCTTTAAACTGTTCATAAGATAAAACAACCTTCTCTTCACGACCATCTTTAGTACAAAAGGTAATCTGCGTCATATCATAAGGATTGCCTTTTTTCATTTGCTCAATTAATAAGATGATACTATTACGTTCTTCTACAGAAATATCATCTGCTGTAATTCCTCTGTCTGATAGCTCCTCTAAAAAATTTTCGTAAATCTGATTATCAATATCATCTCCACCCAGCACCGTATCCCCATCGCTGTCTAATGCCCTTATAGTAGTTTCTGTAATAGGTTTCCGAAGCTCTTTCTGGATTTCATAAATATCTTCTAAATCGCTATAATCATGACCACCAGAAATTCTAACTAATGAGATGTCAAAAGTACCGCCACCTAAATCATATACAAGCAAATCCCTACTACCGCCATCTTTTGGTGCTAATTGATAACACATGGAAGCTGCTGTTGGTTCTGCTATAATTCCTAATACATTTAAACCTGCCAATTCGACAGCCTTCTTAGTATTAGTACGCCCAATTTCATTGAATTTTGCAGGTACTGTAATAACGACATCCTTAATATCACCATAAACTCCACCAGTTTCAGCTATCAAGCCTTTCAGTATTTCTGCAGAAACCTCTGCAGGTGTCATAATTTTTTCGTTTGAACCATCCCTTAGTACAACTGATGCACTTGGATCCTGCATCATTCTTTTTACAGAATAAATACAATTAGCTTTGTATCTTTGATTATAAGCTTCTTTGCCTACAATAAAGGAATCCGTCATGCTATCCCACATAACACAACTCGGAATTGTCGTTTTACCATTCCTTAAAGGAATAATAATTGGAGCTGTACCTCTTGGTATAACAGCTATGGCAGAATTCGTTGTTCCTAAATCGATTCCAAAAGCGGCAGACTTAGAAGTCAGTTCTTTTATAATCCGCTGTTTCTCTTCGTCAGTTTCTGGTGAAAAGAATTTCATTTTCTCCATTACAATATCCTTAAAATATAATAAAAGAAGTAGAAGCTTTTACACTTCTACTCCCAAAATTAAAATAAATCCATAGTTGGTGTTTATGAATGAAATTCAGGTTTTTCCAAACTATTATCTGTGACAATACTAATAATGCTCAACTTGTCCCATGCAT
>CAYOOW010000051.1:0-7331 GCA_964405715.1 uncultured Bacteroides sp. | reverse complement strand
ATACTGCGTCTGCCGGAAATGTTTACATCTACAGTTCACAACATATCACATCACTCAAATATTCACCATCTGCATGAAGCACCACAGGTCGATCAAGTCTAATATAGCATTTTTTGCAGTCTTTCAAGGAAAAACAGGCAAGCTTCTCATGCTTCGCCATCACAAGAAACGGCAGAACAAAAAAAGTTTTCCACCTTGAAATACCATGTGCAAGGCACATAGAAAGCTTTCCGTCTTTTGCATCCGCCTTCGGGGCCATCGGAACGCCACCACCCTCAGCTCTAAAATTCATCGCCGCAGCAAAGATTAGCTTTTCAAAGCTCTTGTCTTCATCATCAAATTTTGCCTTTACCTCCGTTGTCTCCATACAAAAAAGCGTCTCTACCGTGAGAAGCAGATACGTCAGCTTTCCAAGGTGCAGCTTGTTCAGAAAATTCTTCTGTTTTGAGGTGAGCGCTTTCTTACAGACAATCGCGTCCAGCCCGATACCTGCGCTAATTGCAAAATATCTCTGATCCCCTCCGCCATTCCAGCGCACACAGCCAATGTCTATTGTCTCTGTATCCACGCTGTCAACAATTTTGTTTACATAATCTTCTGCCGTTCCTTTCAGATTTAAACCCCCGGCATAATCATTTCCCGAGCCTGTCGGTATCACTCCAAAGCGCACTTTACCAAAATCACGGATTCCGTTAATGACCTCATTAACCGTTCCGTCACCGCCGACTACGACAAGTTTAATTTCATCCTCCGGCAGACCGCTGATTTTTTCCGCAAGCTTCGTGGCATGTCCCTTATATTTTGTCGAAAAAGCTTTATAGCTGGCATTTCGCTTGCGAAGCACCTCTCTTGCCTCACGCCACACCGACATCCCTTTTCCGGTTCTCGAACTTGTATTTACAATAAAATATATCATTTGTAACCCCCTGCTTTCGTATGAATCATCAACATTAAACATCCTGCATTATCCCGGAGTCTCTTTCCCAGCATTACACGTCGTCTTACGCACATAAATATATATATTTTTCCCTGTCTTATCTGCATTGTAGCATACCGGTTATCCGCTGTAAATCCGTTTTGAACACTTCTTGGTATCTGCATACTCTTTTTTAGCTATCTCATTTCAGAAGGCAGAGACGCACATGCTTGCGACAAGCGTGATGTCACAACGCCATATAGCGTTAAAATTACATTCTACAGCGGGGCGACTGCAAACAACGAAGTATGCACAATCGAAATGCCGGGCATAGCAAACACCTTGTCATTCGTGTGCTGTGACGGGCGTTCCTCAAACCAGTCCTACATAAAGTTATCTCAAATTCCGTTTTTATGTGTCAACTTAAATCCGGAAATATCTAAAATCAGCACAGAGTAGCAAACCGAAGAGAAAATCACTTGCTCCTCATATGCTGTAATCGTTCAGTACATACATAATCAGGACGGACAAAAATAATTTCAAATCTCTTTTTATATGCCCATAAAACATGGGCTTGTTTTCGTGCGTAAAAACAAACGACATGCAGGCAAAAACATTCGGCATGTCTATCTCTTTCTTAAGTTTTGAAACAAAAAAATAAGTGATATGTATTCATCCGCACAATTACATATCACTTATCTCCCCAAGATTCTCTCCCCAGAACATATAATAAACGTTGAAGAATAATATGTAAATAAAAATCATTCGTCAAAGTTCGAGCATAAACAAATGTTCTGGGTGGAATTTTGTCGATTATTCTTCCTCCGGCACACTGCTATCCGCCAAAGCTGCCGTGATAATTGCCATTGAATAAACCTCCGCCGCCGTACAGCCTCTTGAAAGATCATTGATTGGCGAATTAAGTCCCAGCAAAATCGGTCCGTATGCCTGAAAGCTTCCCATTCTCTGTGCAATCTTGTATCCAATGTTTCCTGCATTGATATCCGGGAAAATAAATGTATTGGCATGACCTCCCACAACGGAGTCCGGACATTTTTTCTGGGCAACTCTCGGTGAAACCGCCGCATCAAACTGAATTTCCCCCTCAATCGGCACATCCGGGCATCTCTCCTGTGTCTTTTTCGCCGCGTTGCGCATCTTATCCACATCCTCTCCCTTGCCGGAGCCAAGTGTGGAATAGCTTAAAAATGCCACCTTCGGATCAATACCAAACATCCTTGCACAGCGAATTGTCTCCTCCGCAATCTCTACCAGCTCATCCTCCGTTGGCTTAATATTGATTGAACAGTCACCCATAGCAAGCACTTCGTTATCACCGGTTGCAGCCGGTCTTACCAAAATGAAGCAAGAGGAAACTATATTATTTCCCGGCTTTGTCTTAACCAGCTGAAGTGCCGGTCTCACGGTATCGGCAGTGGAATAGGTCGCGCCGCCGAGCAATGCGTCCGCATATCCCATCTTCACCAGCATCGTTCCAAAATAGTTATTCTGTAACACATACTTTCTCGCCTGTTCCGGCGTCACTCCTTTGCTCTTTCTCAATTCGCAAAACAGCTCCACCATCTTATCCATATCCTCAAACTCAATAGGATTTATAATCTCCGAACCTCTGATATTAAAGCCGCTCTTCTCTGCCACCTCGTAAATCTCTTTTGGATCCCCGATTAAAATAGGATGCAGGAAATTACTTGCCAAAAGTCGTGACGAAGCCTCCAAAATACGCGGATCCGTTCCTTCTGTCAACACAATTTTCTTTGGGCTCTTTTTTAAAATCTCAATTAACCGACCAAAACCAAACATCATTTTTTCCTCCATTATAAGTCTAACAAAGCTATCTTCTCATAATTTATATTATATCAATTTATTCCTGATTTTACAATCTTGATTAGTACCCGGATTCCCCACAGGTTCAGACAATATTTTAATATACAATCTGCGTCAGGCATGATATTTCCTTTAATTACAGCTTACGCCGCCGTCCACAACCAGCACTGCACCAGTCATAAATTTCGCATCATCACTCGCTGCAAATAAAACCGCCGCCGATATATCCCCCGGCTGTCCCTGCGGAATAGAAGAATCCAGACCTGCCATAATTCTTCCCATGCCCATCCGGCTGATATTGTTCTGTCCGACCATTACCTCCGTCTCAACACCGCCCGGACAGATTACATTGCAACGGATTTTTTGAGGTGCATACATATATGCAGTATTTTGGGTTGCACCCACAAGCGCATGTTTTGACGCCGTATATGCTACACCCGCACGACAGCCATTTACGCCGCCGATAGACGCGACATTGACAATATTTCCTGACGTCTCCTGACCAGCCATGACCTGAACTGCTTTGCGCATTGCATAGACAGGTCCCTCCAGGTTTACCTTCATTACCTTATTCCAAAGCTCATTACTCAACTCTCCGATAGGGGTAAATTCATCCATAACGCCTGCATTATTTACCAGCACATCTATCTTTCCACATTCCTTTACCGCATAATCTATCATGCCCTCATTTACTTCCTGTAAAGAAACGTCACCCGGATATGGAAGAATCTTTCCCGTCAAGCCCTCTGCCTCCTTTTGAAGCTCGTCAAGACGTTCTTTTCTACGTGCAACCGCAATTACCGTAGCTCCCTCTGCGGCAAAATCCAACGCGATTTGTCTTCCCATGCCCGAGCTTGCACCTGTTACTACTACACTTTTCCCTTCAAATCTCATACAGAATTTCTCCTTTTTATATTGTGTTAAAATGATATATTTACTGAAAATATCGTATCATATACACAGAACACAGTCAATAAAAGTCACTCAAATTATTTACCGGCACTTGCCGCATCTGCTTCGGTAAAGCTACAAAAATATTCAAATATAAAACAGTGGAACAGCGTTTTGTATTATGATATAATCAAGCGTATCAAATATAACGGATATAAAAAGGTTGGAAAATATATGAAGAAATCAAATTTCAAGGCACTGCTCCCGATAGGAGTTTTTCTGGTGCTGTATCTTGGAATTGGCATTACATTTGAATATGTGTTGAAAATTCCGATGGGCTTCTATAATATCCCGATTGTTGTAGTCTTTCTTGCCGCATTGATGACAGCGTGTATACAGAATCCCAAGGTCTCGTTTGATGAGAAGCTTGGCATCATGGCAAAGGGTTTAGGAGATAAAAATATTATCACAATGGTTCTTATTTTCATGGCCGCAGGTATCTTTGTCGGCGTCGTCGGAAGAAGCAGTGCGGAGAGCGTTGCATATTTCCTGCTTTCGATGATTCCCGCACAATATGCGGTATTGGTTTTATTTGTGGTAAGCGCTTTCGTATCGCTTGCAATGGGAACATCCGTCGGAACAATTACGCTTATTACTCCGATTGCGGTAGCAGTCGCTGACGGAGCCGGTTTCGGCATCCCGCTTTGTATCGGTGCAGTCGTTGGCGGCGCGATGTTCGGAGATAATCTCTCGTTCATATCAGATACGACCATAGCGGCATGCAACGGTCAGGGCTGTGCCATGAAAGACAAGTTCCGCGAGAATTTCGGAGTTGCACTTCCGGCTGCACTTGTAAGTCTCGTTGTTATCTTCTTAAAATCTATGGGGACAGATGCTGGCGACACTGTAGTGCAGAGCTATAACCTTATCCAGATTATACCTTACATCCTCGTCCTGATTGGCGGAATTATAGGAATCAATGTGTTTATCGTCCTGATCCTCGGAATTGTATGCGGTTCTGCAATTATGCTGGTCACCGGCGCAGCCACGGCTACGGAGCTGCTTACCGACATGGGGACAGGCGTATCCGGTATGTTCGAGACATCCATGGTCGCGATTCTCGTATCCGCAATATGTGCGTTGATTGAAGAATACGGCGGATTTGCCGCATTACTTGGATTAATTAAAAAAATTTTTAAGGGGCAAAAGGGCGGCATGCTTGGGATGGGGTTTCTGGTCGGTGCAATGGATATTGCCACGGCAAATAATACAGTCGCTATCGTTATGGCAAATCCGATTGCAAAGGAAATGGCTGATAACTACGGTATTTCACCGAGAAAGGCGGCATCTATACTCGATACCTTTTCCTGTATCTTTCAGGGCATTATCCCTTATGGTGCCCAGATGCTTGTTGCCGTCTCGATAACCGCGGAGCTTGGCTGTGAGGTATCCGCTTTTCAGATTATTCCAAATATGACATATCCATTTATGCTGCTTTTAAGCTCGCTGGTGTTTGTATTTCTTATTCCCACGAAGAATAAAACGTCCGTGGAAAAACCGTCGTCATAGAAAACATCTGAGATATACAAGAATATGAAGCCCGCACCACATGCAGATGTCGGACTCCATATCTCTTATCAATTACTGACCAACGGGCTGTTTATAATCCGATACTTCCGTTCATTATCCCACAGATACCGCAACCGGTCAAAATTTTCATCCGGATGAAGCAGTAATTCTGCCAAACGGTCAAATTCCTGCATATCCTTTTCCCGCAAATCATCCAACTTATCCGCCAAAAAGCTTGGCAAAAACGAAAAGGTAAGTTCGTTGTTCATCAATGCATGGAAATCATAGAACAGGTAACGAACCGCCGCCTTTAACGAATCCGTTCCACGTCCGTCCGCGTAGATAAACCTGCTGCCGTCTTTCGTTCCTCCCCGTATTCCAAGCCATGTGTCCGCCGCCCAGTCAAATCCATCTACAGGAATATCATACGGGGAAAAGCCTAATTTCTCCACGTCAAAAAATGCATCCGCATCTATGGACACCCAGCGTTTTTGCTCCATGCTCCAATACTGGGTAATCCAGTGATCCATACTCCTTCCCTCGACAAAATAAGGCGCAAAGCCCGCCCTGCATCTCGCCGGAATCCCTTTTGCTTTCAGTATAGCTGCCGTCAGCACTGCCACATAGCGGCAGCATACCACGATTTTATGTCCTACCGCACGGTCATCTACAAAACCTCTCCCATCCATCCGAAAAAGCTCCGCTGTCATTGCTGCTGTTGTCAGAAAAACATCATCCTCACACCGCATCCGATTCCAGGGATATCGTGTCATATCCCCGTACCGCAAATCCGCGTTGGCATTCGTATTTCCCTCCATCAAGGTCACCCTGTGAATAACCTGTCCACAGACCAATTTACACAGCTCATCCACATCGTCAGGCAGACCTTTAAAATACTCATAATCCCGCATAGGTATAAGTTCCTGTTTGCAGATAATGGTCTAATAATTTTTGTTCCATAAAAACACCTCCTGCATCATCCTACCAGATGTATTTTTCGACTTCAAGCCATTTTATGCACTGTTTTGTCTGATTGTCATCTTGTCAGCGCCTTGCCGCCGCTTCGAGAAACACATGTAATATCTTCCTGCTTTCCCCTGAGACCTTATACGAAAGCTCCGGATGCCACTGTATACCCCAGACAAAGTTTTTCTCCGGCATGTAAACCGCCTCCACCAGTCCATCCTCCGAATAAGCCATTGCGTTTAAAGGTTCAGCTAAGTCCCGAACTGCCTGATGATGATAGCTGTTGACAGCAATGGCTGCCGCTCCGAGCACATGCTCCAGCGGCGTATCCGGTACAAGCTGCACCTTGTGCGCCTCCCTGTCATACGGTCTGCTCATATGATGTTCGATATCAGACGGATATTCGGAGGGCAAATCCTGATACAGCGTCCCGCCCAACACAGCATTAATCAACTGAATCCCCCTGCATATCCCAAGGACAGCCTTATTCTGCCGAATCGCATTTAACAGGATATATTTATCCATACTGTCACGCATATCGCATGCCGCCCCGCAATTTACTGATTTTTTCTCATGATAGACCGCAGGCGCAACATCATGTCCTCCGGTCATCAGAAAGCCATCGCACTGTGCGATAAAATAATCAAGAATCTCTTCGTTGTCCGTAAGGGGTAAAATAAGCGTAACTGCACCCTGTTCCTCCAAGGACTGCATATACCCCGGAAGCATCCATATACTTTCTTTTTCGTCGTCCCATAAGGGCATAATCCCGATAACAGGTCTGTTTCCATACATCGCCATCACCTCGCCGATTTTATTTGGGACTATTTTATTGCCATGTATATATTTTGTCAATCAAAACCAGGAAGGCAGCACTATAACGGCATGCATAATCCCCACATAGCGCGCAAGAATATTAATACAAATATTTATTAAAATTAATAGTAAATATCTGTACTATGCTATATTTAGAGCAACAACGTAATTCGAGGTGTTCTATGGACTATATTCAAAGGTGCCGGTTTCTTATCTGCTATATCTCTCATGGGAGAGATTGGTGACTTTTCTGCATTTTCCAAGCCAAAGCAACTTTTTGCTTACTTTGGTCTTGATCCTGCTGTAAAACAATCCGGTAAATTCGAGG
>CAYOOW010000050.1:0-8026 GCA_964405715.1 uncultured Bacteroides sp. | reverse complement strand
AAACGTGTGCTGTAGCGATTTTTTGCTACACAGACTGTCAAAGTCGAGATTATAGCAAAATATTGTGTAAAATAAAAGTTAATGTTACGGTAAATTGAGATATAAAAAAATTTGAATATAATTCATTATACTATACAAAGAAAAACAAGAAATAAGGAAGCGATGGTAAAAACCCGGGGAGGGGAGTATGCCATCGCTTCCTTGAGGGGAGAGAGGATTCAAATATATGAAAAGCTCTTACAATATGTACTATAACAATTAAATGTGTCCAAAATATGTTTGAAATGTGAAAAATCATATTTTGTCGAAACCTACTCCAGATTGGATAACGATTTCATGGAAACCTCAAGCTGGTGCAGCGTCTTCTGAACAGAATCATTAATGGCGCCTGATTCGTGTGCCATCTTGCCGAACTCGTGCGCAACAACCGTAAAGCCCCGTCCTGCTTCGCCTGCTCTTGCAGCTTCAATAGATGCGTTTAATGCAAGTATATTCTGCTTGTTTTCAATCTTCTTTAATCCCTGTGACTTGGAGGTAAGCTCCTTAATGAGCGTTGTTGCACCGCCGATTTCACTTACAAATGAAGCCTGCAGATCCTCGTACTGTTTCTTTCTGTACGCGGCCTCCAAAAGATATTCAGCAGAAGAAACAAGCAGGGAAGCAGCCGATTCTACTGTACTCTCATCTGTTTCCTCATCCAGAGGGCCGCCGATGACTGTAGCTACTACCACGTCATCAACTTCAATATCTTCTTCAAATGCTTCTATGTTATCTTTCGAAAAACCTAATTTATTTGATACGAAATTGCCCTCGTCGTCCAGTACAACAGCAATCATATTGGTCGCTGCTGCCCATTTGGCAAGCAGGTCATCCAATAAATTGGTGTCAAGGTAATCTGTTATTGTCATGATGTAACCTCCTCTTATACATGAAACTATATCTATTTTATATAATTTCCGGACAAATTTCAACACAAATATGGTAATAATGAAAAATAGATTACATATTTTTGCTTGTAAAGGTTGTCAGCGGCATGTATACTGAGAAATATCGGACGGATATAAGCTTTGCATGGAGGAAAAAACGTAAAAATGGTAAAGATTTTTGATACACACGCGCATTATGATGACAGCGCATACGACGGGGATAGAGATATACTGCTTATGGGGTTTAAGGAGCAGGGAGTCGGAGCGGTTACGAATATTGGGACGAACCTTCATACATCGGGAATTACCGCAGACATGACGAAGCGGTATGAGAATGTGTATGGTGCGGTGGGGGTTTACCCGACTGAGGTAGGGGAGCTTTCTGATTCCGCCTGCGCAGGAGGGATAGAGGAGCTGCGCAGGCTGGTGCAGGATTACGACAAGGTTGTTGCCATAGGTGAGATTGGGCTGGATTATCATTACAGGGATGCGGACAAGGCGCTGCAGAAGAAATGGTTTGCGGAACAGATGGAGCTTGCGCGTTCCCTTGGGGTTCCGATTGTTGTACACAGCAGGGATGCAGCCAGAGATACGGCAGATATTATGCACGGCTGCCGTGCAGGCGAGCTTGGCGGCGTTATACATTGCTACTCGTATACCAAAGAAATGGCAAAGGAATTTCTTGATATGGACTTTTACTTTGGGATTGGCGGAGTTCTGACCTTTAAGAATGCCAGAAAGCTGCGCGAAGCGGTAGCGTACATTCCGCTCGCGCGGCTTGTGCTTGAAACGGACAGTCCGTATCTGACACCGGAACCGTTTCGGGGCCGCCGCAATACCTCGGCGAATCTGCCTTATGTGGCGCAGGTTATTTCCGAAATAAAGGGGATAAGCGTGGATGAGGTATACGAGGCGACATGGGAGAACGCACATGCTCTGTACCGGCTTGTGTCGTGCAAGGAATGAATAATCCGGGGCAGAATACATTGCCTGTCCGGAATACTATTTGGTAACATTTGTTTTTCATAATCAGGATAATGCTATATAAGATGCTTAATTTTGTGAATAGCTGTCCCATTTCCTATTTGACAGCTGTTGTCGATAGAAAAGAAGCAACAGATAAAATTGCCTTGTCCGGTAAATTGGCAAAGATAATCAATAGAGCGTTAAGCAAACATATTGAGTTTTTCTCAGATTTTGACAAGATTATTGTTTACTATGATAATGGACAGGTTGAACTTAGCACAATTCTCGAATGTAGAATTTAGAAAAGCTGAACCGCAGAAATATCGGCTTTTACAGGCAGCAGATTTTATTTGCTCTATGGAATTGTTGAGGATTAAGCGGGATAAAAAACGATTGAGTAAATCGGGAGAATAATTATACAATATAAGGCAGATGAAAGACTAATTGAACACAATATATAGTTACTAAAGTCGGGGGGCTATGATGGAAAAATTAAGTAATCCGCAGGTTACGATAGAGATTATAAAAAAGTATAATTTTGTGTTTCAGAAACGATTCGGGCAGAATTTTCTGATTGATGGTCATGTAGTGGAAAAAATTGTGCATGCGGCTGATATCGGCAAGGATGACGTTATCCTTGAAATAGGGCCGGGTATCGGGACTATGACACAGTATCTGGCGGAGGCGGCAGGGCATGTTTATGCGGTTGAGATTGATAAAAATCTGCTTCCCGTCCTCGCCGAGACGCTTGCGGCGTACGATAACGTAACAGTTATAAATGAAGATATTCTGAAGGTGGATATTGCAGTGCTGCTTGGGGGTTCAAGCGCAGGGGTTAAGGTGGTTGCAAATCTGCCGTACTATATCACAACACCAATCATCATGGGATTGTTTGAAAATCATGTTCCGGCTGACTCCATCACGGTTATGGTTCAGAAGGAGGTGGCGCAGCGTATGCAGGCAGGACCGGGCAGTAAGGATTATGGTGCTTTGTCCTTGGCAGTACAGTATTATGCCGAGCCTTATATCGTGGCAAATGTTCCGCCAAATTGTTTTATGCCGAGACCGAATGTGGGTTCCGCCGTAATAAGACTCACGAAATGGCAGACACCGCCTGTTGCGGTGCGGGATGAAGGGCTGATGTTTTCACTGATTAGAGCGTCCTTTAACCAGAGAAGAAAAACGCTGCAAAACGGAATTGCAAATGCGGAAGGTCTTTCGTTCGGAAAAGAACAGGTCGTTTGCGCTCTGCATAAGATGGGACTTTCTGATACCGTGCGTGGGGAGACCTTGTCGCTCTCACAGTTTGCACAGCTTAGTGATCTGCTGGGGGAGGAAGGTTAGCAGGAATATTTTTCAGACCTCGTTCATATATACATAGTATATATATTTGGGGAAGTGAGGTCTTGTCATGCAGCAGGGAAGATGGGTGTCCTACATATATCGATATCGCAATAACGTGAAATGCGAGAATGCAGGATTTATTAAGGTACAGCGGATAGTACACAAAACGGAAGATGATGTACGCATACAGATTGGTCTGAAATTATATAAGAAGAGGGCGTGTACATGTATGGTATACCTGTTGTATGACGGGAACAAAGCAAAGCACTTGATGGATATACGCTTTGCTGCGGAGGAACGGGATACCATCATGAGCCGGATTGAGGTACCGTGGCAGGATCCGCTTAAGGACGGAGTAAGCATAGATGCCTACGACGGGCTTCTTTTCCGTTGTGATGACGGGGAAATGCTGACCGGATTGTGGAATGAATATACCGTATGGCCGGATCAGGTAGAGGTGGTTGAGGCAGTGAAGCAGATAAAACAGGAAGAGCCGGAGCAGGCGGAACGGGAGCTGCCGGAGCAGGAGGAGACAGAAGAGCCGGAGCAGGCGGAACAGGGGCTGGCAGAGTCCGAGATAGCGGAAACATCGGCGGATCAGGATACATGGCAGATGATACTGGATACATATCCCAAGCTGCCGTTGTTCGCGGACAGTCAGTTCTTGGAATGTGTAAAAATCGTACCGCAGGATATCGGCAAGCTTGCAATCAGTAATTGGCGATTGGGCGTCAACAGCTTCGTATCCCACGGATATTATCATTATCGTTATCTTATGCTCGGAAGAGTGCGGTTTGAGCAGGGAGAATGTGTTGTAATCGGTGTTCCCGGGGTTTTCACGAACAAGGAAAAATACCTCGCAAACATGTTTGGCTTTGACACATTTATCCCGGTGAAAAAAACGAATGTTCTGACGGGAAATTTCGGCTACTGGGTGTCTGAGGTGCTCAGGGAATAACGTATGAGGTCCTCGTAGTGTCCCATGATATTGGCACTCTGCGGTTCCAGGCGGACGGGCTTGAACCCCAGCTTTTCCGCGAGCCGGAGTGATGGAAGATTGTCCGGGTGAATGCGTGCGTCAATCCGGTTTATGCCGTAATCCTGTTTCATGACGGCAATTCCCATTTGGCAGGCCTCGCAGCCGATGCCCTGGTTTTGATAAAGGCTGTCAACCTTATAACCGATTTCCGCAAAGGGCATGGCGATATCATGCATGAGATTAAAATTAACGGAGCCGATGATGCGGTTCAGATTTGTTGCTTTGTATATGTAATATCTGAGGAATGCGCCGAGCTGATATGCTCTGTATTCGCGCCGCAGCATGGCAGAGTGGTAATCCTTTGTATAGAAATCTGCGGGGCGGGTTGGCTCAAACTGCTCAAAGGCTGTTCTGTTGCGTAGATAGAGCTCTAATACATTTTGTGCGCTTGCTTCGTTTTCCACCCGCAATATAATTCTGTTGGACAGCTTGATAGAAGGGCCCATGTTCTTTACCTCACATAAATGATTCAGGGTTTGCAGAACCAATGCCGTGTAATACTGATTTGCTAGTTGCATCATACATCTTTTTATGGCATTTTACCAGAGGATATTATATAATATTACGATAAGTGAGGAAGAGCTATAGAATATGCCGGACGATATGAGGGGTGTGCGTGAATGGAAAATACATCTACAGAGCAGACAGCTTCCGAGGATGACATAAAATATATGCGGCAGGCAATAAAGCAGGCGAAGAAAGCATGGGCGAATCAGGATGTGCCGATTGGATGCGTGATAGTTCATGACGGAAAGGTAATTGCCCGGGGATATAATCGCAGAAATATGGACAAGACGCCGCTTGCGCATGCAGAGATACTCGCGATAAAGAAAGCGGCAAAATATATAGGAGACTGGCGGCTTTCGGACTGTACCATGTATGTGACGCTGGAACCATGCCAGATGTGCGCAGGGGCAATTATACAGGCAAGAATACCGAGGGTGGTGATTGGCTGCATGAATCCGAAGGCGGGTTGTGCAGGTTCAATATTAAATCTGCTTCAGGTGGCGCAGTTTAACCATCAGGCAGAGCTGATGCGGGGAGTGCTGGAATCAGAGTGTTCTGCTTTGATGAAGGACTTCTTTGCATGGCTGCGGGAAACCAAAAAATCTTGACTTCACAAGGCATTTCTTATATACTAAAACAGTGACTTTGTCACAAAATCAAATTGTTATAAAGCTTCCGTGCAGCTGGGGAGTTAGCGGTGCCCTGTACCTGCAATCCGCTATAGCAGGAGTGATGGTTGGTGTCGGGTTGTCTTCTTGTAGGGCTGCCCTTGGTAAGTGGCGTTGATGTTTGGGTCTTGCGCGACAGGAATCTATGAACCGTGTCAGGTCGGGAACGAAGCAGCACTAAGTAGAACCTCTTGTGCGCCGCAAGGTCGCCTGGGCTGAGTTAACTGCTGAGGTAACGCCTATGGGAACTTCACAAAGCCAGCCGCACGGTTTTATTTTCTTTATAAAAAACATTCAAAAAAATCAAAAAGTTGTAGTATTTTTACAGAATTAATGTTATTATTAGTGATGATACAAAAAAATCATAAAATACGTGGATTCGAGGGCAAGGTCAATGAATTATGCAGAAGTAATTGAATACGTCAAGAAAATGACTGCCGAAAACGGAAGACCGTCTAATTATCCATTTAGAAGTAGATTTGAACATACGATGCGGGTTTACAGATGGGCGATAAAGCTCCAGTCTAAGTTGGGTGGAGATTTGGACGTGATTGTGCTGGCTGCCTTGTTACATGATATTGGATGGGATGAAGAGAGATCACATGCGGAGGTTGGCGCCGAGCTTGCGGTTGAATATATGGACAGTATTGGTGTGAATCCGGATATTATACGCCGTGTGGGTGAAATCATTATGATTCATGAGGACAAGGATACGGACGCAGAATTATCACTGGAATGTAAGATTGTGATGGATGCGGATTTGTTGGATGAGGTGGGTGCAATCGGAATCCTGTGGGATGCCATGGCAACAGCCTGCGAGGATGAGGCAAGCTACAAGAAGGCGTATTACCGTATAAAGAATTATTATAGAATCAATAAGCCGAAGATCAGAAGATGTAAAACGGATGCTGCAAGAGCTGAGTACACAAAGCGTATGCAGATGATAGAAAATTATATATTCCAGCTGGAAAAGGAATTGTTTTAGATTTGTTTCGGTTGCAAAAGAGAGGACGGTTAAGTCCTCTTTTTGTTTTCATTTAATTCATCGATTAAGCCCACGATAATATCCGTGGCATTTACGGAATGTGCATGCTTCATTGTTGAGATATAGCGCTCCCGGTTGTTGTATACCTCATCGACGGCATTTAGGAATATATCTGTGGTAAGTGTTTCCTCCGTGAGCATTTTTGCATAGCCGCATTTCTCAAACGAGGCTGCATTCAATACCTGGTCTCCGCGGCTTGCCGAGAGTGGAAGCGGGATCAGCAGGCTTGGTTTATGCAGTGCGAGCAGCTCGCATATTGCATTTGCGCCTGCACGGGATATAACAAGGTCTGCCAGAGCAAGAAGATCCTTCATTTCATCCTTAACGTATTCAAATTGAACATAATTCGGATGGCCTTTATATGCATCGTTTGTCTTGCCTTTTCCGCACAGATGAACGAGGTTAAACCTTTCTGTGAGTGTATCGATACATGACCATATAATTTCATTCACATGAAGTGCGCCGCTGCTTCCGCCCATTACGAGAATTGTGGGACGAACCTCTGTAAAGCCGCAGAATTTCATGGCGACGGCAGCGTCGCCCGCATAAAGCTCCCGGCGGATAGGAGTTCCTGTCACAACCGCTTTGTCGGCAGGAAGATTCTCGGCTGCCTCCGGGAAGTTGCAGCATATCTTTGCCGCCTTCGGAATACAAATCTTATTGGCAAGTCCCGGCGTCATGTCGGACTCGTGTATGATACATGGAACCTTTTTTGAACTGGCGGCAAGAACGACCGGAACAGCTACGAATCCGCCCTTGGAAAAAACGATATCCGGCTTAATCTCTTTCATGAGCTTCTTTGCCTCGGAAAATCCTTTGACAACACGAAACGGGTCCGAGAAATTCTGAAGACTGAAATACCGTCTAAGCTTACCGGTTGAGATTCCGTGGTAGGGAATACCCATCTCTTCAATCAGTTTTTTTTCGATACCGTCATAGGAACCGATATAGTGTATACTGTAACCCTTATCAAGCAGAGCAGGAATGAGAGCCATATTCGGTGTGACATGTCCGGCAGTTCCTCCGCCTGTTAAAACAATTTGTTTCATATATCCTCCATTTGTTCAAGTAGATGAACCTCTTTATATACTCTGCTTTAATGCCTGCGCCAGCTGGTCCGGACATGAAGTGCCTTTAAAGCCGCAGGTTGTACCCTCCAGCTTGGAAATGACTTCCTCCGGTGTCATTCCTTCAACAAGCTTGGAAATGCCCTTTAAGTTTCCGTTGCAGCCTCCGGTGAACTTCACATTTCTGACCTTGCCGTCTATAATGTCATATTCGATAGCCTGTGAGCAGGTGCCTTTTGTCTTGTACAGCATATTGTCCCCTCTTTTCCTTTTGTAATAAACGTACATGAAGCTTTTTTCATTTCTTTAAAGTATAGTATGCACAATATTCATGTAATATTAACAAAGTATATCATAATTTCCGAGGGTGTTAAAGCTTTATTTTTTGTAGAATAATAAGAGAAAAGTGCTCGGGAGTTTGACAGTTAAATTATAAAAAAATTGCTACAGGCCTTGAAATGCCT
>CAYOOW010000049.1:0-8234 GCA_964405715.1 uncultured Bacteroides sp. | reverse complement strand
GTAAAACGTGTGCTGTAGCGATTTTTTGCTACACAGACTGTCAAAGTCGAGATATAATATAAAAATATTTGCATATTGGCAACTTTTTTGTTTTTACGGAAACGACTTTTCCCTTGAAACAAGGGGATATATGTTGTAAAATTGTTGTTTGAGACAGTAACGCATATAAAATAATAAGATACTGCTATATTATGATGAATGAGAGGTACACACATGGCACAACTTTGGGGTGGTCGTTTCACAAAGGAAACCGATCAGCTGGTATATAATTTTAATGCATCTATTTCTTTTGACCGGAAGTTTTACAAACAGGATATACAGGGCAGCATCGCCCATGTTACCATGCTTGCAGAGTGCGGCATACTGACCAACGCGGAACGCGATCAGATTATTGACGGACTGCAGGGTATTTTACGAGACGTAGAAAGCGGCACACTCAAAATCACAGAGCAATACGAGGATATACACAGCTTTGTCGAGGCAAATCTCATTGACAGAATCGGCGATACAGGCAAAAAGCTGCACACCGGTCGTTCCAGAAATGACCAGGTGGCACTGGATATGCGGCTTTACACGCGCGATGAGATTATTGAGGTGAGGAAGCTTGTGCTGTCTCTCATCAGGGAGCTTCACAGGCTTATGAAAGAAAACACGGATACATATATGCCGGGGTTCACACATCTGCAGAAAGCGCAGCCTGTCACCTTCGCACATCACATCGGCGCATATATGGAAATGTTCAAAAGGGACTACAGCCGCCTGAATGATATCTATGACAGAATGAACTACTGTCCGCTCGGTGCAGGCGCACTCGCGGGTACAACCTACCCGCTTGACAGGAATCTCACGGCAAGGCTTCTCGGATTTTATGGTCCAACCCTGAACAGCATGGATTCCGTATCAGACAGGGATTATGTGATAGAAATGCTTTCCGCATTTTCGACTATCATGATGCATCTGTCCAGATTTTCCGAGGAAATCATTATCTGGAACTCCAATGAGTACCGGTTTGTGGAGCTTGATGACGCCTACAGCACAGGAAGCTCCATCATGCCGCAGAAAAAAAATCCCGATATCGCGGAGCTGGTTCGAGGAAAGACAGGGCGCGTATACGGAGCCCTCACCTCTATTCTCACCACAATGAAGGGCCTCCCGCTTGCATACAATAAGGATATGCAGGAGGATAAAGAGCTGACATTTGATGCAATTGACACGGTAAAAGGGTGTCTTGCCTTATTTACAGGTATGCTTACAACCATGAAGCTGAATAAACCGATAATGAAAAAGAGCGCAATGAACGGTTTCACAAACGCTACGGACGCAGCCGATTATCTGGTCAATCACGGTGTTCCTTTCCGTGATGCACACGGTATCGTCGGACAGCTTGTTCTGTATTGCATTGACAAAAACATCTCTCTGGAGGATATGCGCCTCGATGAATACAAGGCTATCAGCCCCGTATTCGAGGCAGACATATACGACGCAATCAGCCTTGAGACCTGTGTCAGCAAACGTACAACCATAGGAGCGCCGGGGCAGGAAGCCATGCAGCGCATAATAGAAATAAATGAAAAATTCATAAACGACATTTCAGACGAAGCGTAAATGAATAAGACACTATATATGCGGTATATCAGCCGCACATTTCAAAACACATAAAGCAATTGGAGGTATAGCACATGAATAATACAACAAAGCAAAAATATGACGTTGCAACAAGAATGTTAAAGGGACGGATTGACGTCGAGGAGGTTGCCATGATGACGGGTCTCCCAAAGGATGAATTGGAAAAGCTGAAAGAGGAAGTTGTTCCAAATAACACGGATGCGGAAATTCTGAAAAACCTTGACACTGTCGATCTGGATATCGGAGAATTATTGTACGACGACATGCCGGATGGCGATGAAGATATGATAGGATACGAAGAAAACCCAACTGAGGAAGAATAATCACCACAAAAGCAAACTGTTGTAATAAGAATATGCTCATGGGCGGATAAGAAATACCTATCCGCCATGAACATATTCTATTATTACGGCAGTTTGTAAAGGGGATGCCGCATTTATTTTATGCTTATAAATAATGACGGATATCAACCGCAAGCTTTTCTTCAAGATTTATCAGCCGTTTCGTAATGTCCTTCGTTTTCTCGTCGGCGGCTTTATATTGGTTCAGATATTTGTGAAGGGACTTTACCCCCATATTGCAGCCGTCTGTCATTAAATCGGCAATGGTTTCATCCGACTCATCCATAACCAGCTTCACGTTTGTTTTCATCCATGACATGCTTTTCGCCATCGGATTGGGTTCTTTTCCGTCATCACCGTACTTATCTAAAAGTGTCTGAATTTCTTCCTGCAGCTTATCATGCTCGCCTTTGCAGTCCGCAAGACGTTTACGAAGTGTCTCGTCGTGCACATAATCCAAAACATCATCAATAGATGCAACACCCATTTTAATACCGGAATCACATTCCCGCAACAGTTTAATCGTATCTGATTCAATCATTGATTATTTTCAACTCCTATTCCTTGGCTGTATATTTTTTTTCATGTTATTGCCGCTATCGCAAATAATTCCGCATGGTCTTCAGCGCATTTTTTTCAAGGCGGCTCACCTGTGCCTGAGATATCGAAATCTCATCCGCCACCTCTGTCTGTGTTTTCCCCTCGAAGAACCGCAGCTTGATGATGTTATATTCCCTGTCGTCCAGACGTTCCATCGCATCCCGAAGTGCAAGATTCTCCACCCAACTGTCCTCGCGGTTCTTTTTATCACTCACCTGATCCATCAGATACAGAACATCCTGCCCTTCCTGATAAACCGGCTCGTAAAGTGACATCGGTGTTGCGATTGCATCAAGCGCGTTCACAATATCTTCCTTAGGTATATCTATCTCCTTGGATATTTCCTCTATCGTCGGTTCACGGTCCATTTTCCGCATCAGCATATCCTTCGCATAGATTGCCTTATATGCAATATCCCGCAGAGAACGCGAAACACGTATTGCATTGTTATCCCGCATATATCTTCTGCATTCCCCGATTATCATAGGTACCGCATAGGTACTGAACTTGACCTCCATGGTTCTGTCAAAATTATCAATTGCCTTGATAAGTCCAATACATCCTACCTGAAATAAATCATCCGCACTTTCGTTGTTATTCCCGGAAAATCGCTGAATAACACTCAAAACCAGCCGTAAATTTCCCTTGATGAACTGCTCTCTGGCTTTCATGTCACCCTCGGCAATCCGGGCAAATAAAGCTTCCTTCTCATCATCCGTGAGCAAAGGAAGCTTTGACGTATTCACCCCGCAAATCATAACCTTATTAAGTGCCATTTTGTATTCCTCCTGCAGTAATATTGTTACTGTAAAGGATTTACAAAAGCGGGAATTTCTATTCAGTTATAAGCATGGCATTTTCTGCCACAATGAAGACAACAGCCGTTCATTATCTGACCCAATATTTGAACTCTTCATCCGCCATTCGGATATAATCATCATTATTCAACATAACGTCAAATTCCGGCTGTATAATTTTTCCGTTTACATATGTATGATTTGTGGATTCATTATCCCGAATATAGCACTCTCCATTGCTGATTCGGAGTGTACAGTGTTTTCTGCTGATTTTTTTATTGTCACTCACCTGATAATCACAATCTGACGACTTGCCGACTACAAATTCCTTCTTCTCAATCGGAATCAGCTCGTTGGACTTAATGCGGACGAGATAAGGTACAATATTTTTATATTGCATCTGATGCAAAACGGTTGTCTCTCCCTCACCGTTGTCCTCGACATCCTTCTCGATGACATCCTTCTCCATAGCGAGAATAAACTGATAAAAATCCTTTAAGGAAAACATCATGCGGCTGTCAAGATAGTGCAGAATCTCCTCAACACAGGATACGCACTGCATATCGGCGAACCGTATTTTGGCAATAAAATTCTGGATAAATTCACAGATATTGCAATCCGAAAACTGTTTCTCAATCGGCATATATATGAGCTGTATATCCAGATTTGATAACTCTATGTACATATATTTTGTGTTAAGCAAAACCTTTTTTAAAGGCATTCCGTTTTCTTCAAAATAAATCAGCTGATTCAATATATTGGATATAATTGACAAAAACTCAGCCTTATAGAGCTGCTTGCGCAAAAACTGACTTAAAGGAAGCGTTGCAGGAATGGTATAAGATAAGACACGCACATCATCCACAACCGCTACCTGACATGCTGCACGATTCCCGACAAACTCATAGTTAAAAAGATTCAGCTCCCCCTGATTGAGAACAACGTCATTTTCTATACGAAAATTCAACTTAAATTCATCATAGCTTTCTTCCAGTTGATCCATATAATCCCCCTGATTTGCATGAATATTTATACAAAAAAACACCATATGATAATATATTTATTCTATCATCATATGGTGAAATCTTCAATAAATATTTATTTCATTTTTGGTATATATGTATAATTCTTACACATCAACAACCTCAGAAGCCCGGCTGATTGCACCCTCAATCGTTTTATTATCTGCAGCCTTTCCATGATTTTCCACATCCATGCGGCTTTTAGCCATATGCGTCAGACATCCGTTTCCGTTTACACAGCCGCCCTGACATGCCATGCCTTCAACAAAATTTCCGCCGAGCATATTCTTGCGCAGCTTCAGCAAAGCAATCTTGCAGGCCTCTATACCGTCGCACACAACCGGTGTAAGCTCAAAATCCTCAATTCCCTGCTCCCTGATGCCCTCTTTTACAGCCTCTGTCAAGCCGCCGGAGCGGGCAAAAATACGTCCGAAATACGATGCATTTTCAAGCGGCAGCTCCGGCAGAGCCGTTATATCAATATCCCGGCTGTCAAACAGCGCCTGCAGCTCCTCAAAGGTAATTGCGCTGTCAATATATGGTGCAACCGTCCCCTTTTTTATCTCCATCTTCTTCGCCGTACAAGGTCCGATAAACACAACCTTTGCCTCAGGCTCAAGCTCCTTTATGTGCTTTCCGATCATTCCCATCGGCGAGAGCGTCGACGATACATAAGGAACCATATCCGGAAATGTCTTTGCGACATAGGAAACAAATGCCGGACAGCAGGAGCTGGTTAAAACTCCTTTTTCCTGCAGCTCCTTCGTCTCATGCCATGTAGTCATATCCGCGCCAAGAGCCACCTCCACAACATCATCAAAGCCAAGCTCCTTAATACCCGACAGCACCTGCCCCGTCTTTGCATAGTTAAACTGGCTCGCAACCGCAGGCGCAACCGCAGCATAAACCTTATATTCCCTGTCTTCCCGGCGGTTTTTAATCAGGTTAATAACATCCAATATGTAGGACTTCTCATTGATTGCCCCAAACGGGCACTGGTATACACAGGCTCCGCATGATATGCATTTATCATTGTCAATCGTGGCAGCCTGATCCTCATTCATCGATATTGCATCCACCTTACATGCCTGCTGGCACGGGCGCTTAAAATCGGAAATGGCACTGTACGGGCACACCTTTGCACAGGCTCCGCATTCCCTGCATTTGCTTTTATCAATATGCGCCTTCTGGTGTTCATCTATGGTAATGGCTCCGAACTTGCATGCATCCGCACATCTGTGTGCCAGACATCCCATACAGTTATGTCCGACCTCATAACCACCCACAGGACATTCCGCGCAGGCAATTTCCATAACCTCAATGACATTTTCATTTTGCAGGTTTCCGCCCATCGCAAGCTTGACTCTCTCTCCGATAATAGCGCGTTCCTTGTATACACAACAGCGCATCGTCGGTTTAGGTCCGGGAATAATGGTCATGGGAATGTCCATTATCCCATCTAAAAGTCTGTCTTCCCATGCAAGCCGCGCAGTCTCACGCAACACCTTATATCTTAAGTATTGTATTCTGGTATCGAACTTTCTCATGTTTTCCTCCCGTGCCGCCGGTTTTATAACACGTTGCTTTTACTCTGTCAAACAATTATAATCTTAATCCGAAGCGTGCAAGATGTCAATGCCACATATTACAAACAAAATAATTTAATATTCCTCCAGCATCCTTTCCTTAACATCATAAAGCTTTCTTGACAAGTCGACATAATGGATATGCGGATTCTCGTACCGCTGCTCCTCCTCCCAGACCTGTCCCTTTAACTGTTCCTGTACATACTGTCTGATATCCTCCAGCTCAGGCTTATCGTATACGAGCTTGCCATCCTGAAAAATCACTTTCTGTAATTCCCTGATATCTGCATTTTCAAATTGCATTTTCTTCCACGGCTTTATCGGGTCCACATAAGCAAATGGCTTGGAGTCATCTACCTCCTCATCATACATTGTAAGCAGATCCGCCAGTCCGTAGCCCGTTTCCCTGCTGTATACCCTCCACAGCTTCTTCTTTCCCGGATTCGTTATCTTTTCTATATTCTCGGAAATCTTGATCTTGGGCACAAACTCTCCCGCATCATTCATAACAGCCGTTAATTTATACACACCGCCAAATACCGGATCTGACTTTGATGTTATCATCCGCTCTCCGACGCCATAAGAATCTATTTTTGCCCCCTGCTTCTGCAAAGAACGGATTAAATATTCATCCACACTGTTTGACACGACTATCTTGCAGTCCTCCATGCCTTCGGCATCAAGCATCCGACGCAGCTTTTTTGAAAAATATGCCAAATCCCCGCTGTCAATTCTCACACCCTTCAGGCGCTTTCCCAAGGGTGCCAGAACCTCCTTTGCCACCTTAATTGCATTGACCGCTCCGCTCTTTAAAATATCATACGTGTCTATCAAAAGCGTGCAATTGTCCGGATAAACCTCCGCATACGCCTTGAACGCCTCGTATTCCGTATCAAAAAACTGAATCCAGCTGTGTGCCATAGTCCCAATGGCAGGTACGCCAAACTGCTCATCCGCAATCGCCGTTGCCGTTGCAGCCGCGCCGCCGATATATGCCGCACGCGCACCCAAAACAGCCGCATCCGCTCCATGCGCCCTCCTTGCGCCAAACTCCATCACCACAGAGCCTGCATCCCCGGCTGCCCTGCATATTCTGGATGCCTTGGTTGCAACCAAAGACTGGAAATTAATCGTGAGCAGCAGCATGGTCTCAATCAGCTGCGCCTCTATCACGGGCGCGGTCACAGTGACAAGCGGTGTATTCGGATAGCAGATTGTCCCCTCCGGAATCGCCTCTATCGTTCCCGTGAATTTGAAATCTGATAAATAACGGAGAAATTCTTCTGAAAATTCTCCCTTTCCCCTCAGATATTCAATATCATCCTCTGTAAAATGCATGTTTTCAATATAATCTATCAGCTGTTCCAGACCGGCTGACACAACAAAACCGCCATTCTCGGGATTCTTTCTGTAAAACATATCAAATACAACAATTTTATCCTTGAAGCCCTTCATAAAATATCCGTTGGACATCGTAAGCTCATAATAATCCATTAACATTGTCAGATTCCTCATCTTAGCTCCTCCTTACACACATTAGATTATAATATAATCCCTCTCAAAATTTATTATTAATTATAGATTTACCGTATTTTTTTGTCAACACGGAGCACTATCATCATTCATCCTGTTACCGGAATTAATTTCGCTGTACAGGAAAGCTGATAAATAGAGGGACAGCGGAACCGCCTTAAAATAAATCGCCACGGAAAACAACGGTTTTATGCCAGTTTCCTGTGGCGTTTCCGGTCAAAGGTCCAAATTTACGGCCAATGTAAGAAATTTCCCTGTTTGACGATACCCAAATTGAAAATTTAGGAGACCTTAAACGATTACAGACTGCCATGTGGAATTCTTTACTTGCTCCGGGTGCAAGCGCATATACAAACTTTATCAATAATCTCAGGGAATGCCGGGGAGAGCTGAGGGAAGTGTTTGACGGCCTCGTGTCATATATGTATGAAAATCTTCCGGATTTTGGAGATATCCTGATGGCGGATGCGTCTTATGAGCTTCCGGTAGATTTTACGGTAACGAAGGCATCTGCCAGCGAAGTAAAGGAAACGGAAAAACTTCTTAAGAAAATGAAGGAGAGGAAACCGCAGAAAATAAAGAAGTGCAGGTATTTTCCGGCGGACTGCGGATATGATAGCACGGATCTGATTGAATGGCCTGTTGCGGCTTATCAAGGACTTATTCATCTTTTCTCACCACTTTTTCTTGTTGCCCATGCTCTAAGTCATGGAGAATAACTCGTTTTAG
>CAYOOW010000048.1:0-8729 GCA_964405715.1 uncultured Bacteroides sp. | reverse complement strand
TCGTTTATATGGCGATGGCAAAAAGTAAAATCGAAAAAGGACAGACGGAGCATCTTTGCAGACTGTATGCATAAAAAGGTGTCGGAATGGGAATAAGGTAATCCCGGCAGGCAAAGGGGAAAGTATGCCTATTTTGCGCAGCAATTCAATATATGAAGAAACAGGAAGTACAGCATGCATCGAAAGAGGACAAAAAACAGGCGTATTCGTCATTGTTGGATATAAAAAGAGCTGTTTTGATGAGATGAAAGGTTTACATCGAAATTAATTGTAAAAACTGTTGCATATATTAGAGGAATGCGCTATGATATAAACAAGCAAGTACAACGGTTTTTAATTAGCTGCACCATTGAAATTTATAAAAGCCTAATAAATATGTGCTTTCACAAATTAATAAAGTGTAGTTATTTTGAACCGGCTATACTAGCTGGTATAATCATAGTAGTATACATGTGCATATGGAACAGCAAAAAAGAAGGGCTCTGGTATGGAGAAAAAGAAAATTAACAAAATGAAGGACACACTGGTTATACTTATAGCGGTAGTGACTGTTATAGCGACGCATATTGTATGTGAGGCAGAGGACGCTTCGTTTTCAAATGCGTATGTAGACAGCAACACATATTAATATATACAGAATTGTAAGGGGGGGAACAGGAATTTGATAAAAATGCAGTTAAAGCTGATGTTTTCCAGACCTCATTTTTATATTGTGCTCGTCCTGTGCACAATTATGAGTATCGTGTTCTTTATCATAGCGCCGAATACACCGGTGGGAATGGTGAGCCATGAATTTCTGTACTGGGGGAATTATTACACGAGGGGTTTTTCCATTTTTTCCACGATTTACCCTTTTCTTTTGGTTGTCCCATTTGCAACCTCTGTCATTGATGATGTGTCGAAACGGACATGTACGGGTATATTTCTGCGTGGTGACAGAAAAAGCTATGTACTCGGGAAATATATAGCCGTATTTGTCGGTAATTTTCTCGTTATATTTATCCCGTTTTTATTGAATCTGCTGTTGTGTTTCCGGTTCTATGACAGTAATGCGCGCAGTCCGTTTGGGGAACGCTGGCTTGGAAATATTGATAACATGCTGTATGGTACGCATAAGGTATATCACAGTCTTTCCGGTAAAATGCTGTTTGCGGATATTTTTTATGACAAACCATTTTTATTCTATTTCTTATATTTGCTGCTGTTTTCTTTCGTAACAGGAATGTTGGGTGTGCTTGTAATGTCTGTCTCCATGTGGATGCGGAAATATAAAATTTTTCTGTTTCTTCCGGTATACATATTGATGCGTATTGGCAGCACATATACAAGCATATCTTTGGACAAGGCGACTATAAATTCGAACCGCACATTTATAAATCTGAATTTAATGGATTATGTGTCGCCCTTTGGCGTCGGAGGCTGTTATTATCCTTTTTTGATAGGATTTATGGTGTTCATCATTGCATTTGCAGTGGTGTCGGGCGTGCATATGACGCAGAAGGAAATTATTTAGAACAGTCGGATGGAGTAAGGGGTGATAAAGGATATGCATACATTGGAAGTAAAAAACATAAACAAGGTTTACCGTGGAAAAAGCATATTGCAGGATATCAACGCCGATTTTACAGGCGGGAATATTTATGGAATTACGGGAAAAAACGGTGCGGGGAAAACAGTGCTGTTTAAGGTGATGATAGGGCTGATTGTACCAACCTCAGGCTGTGTGTTATACGATGGAGAGGATTTAAAAAAATCGGATGCTGATATTGGTTTGCTGATAGATGATGTCTCGTTTTATCCTGAGTTCTCGGGTATGAAAAATCTTATGCTGCTTGCCGGAATACGAAAGAAAATAGGTCAGTATGAGGTGGCGCAGGCGATGGAACGTGTCGGTTTAAATCCGAATGACAAAACCATATTCTGGAAGTATTCTCTGGGAATGAAACAGCGCCTGACGCTGGCACAGGCAATTATGGAACGTCCTGACTTTTTATTTTTGGATGAGCCGACAAACTCCATAGATGAAACGGGAGTTGAGCTTTTTTATAAAATCGTCAGTGAGGAAGCAAAGAGGGGAGCGGTGGTGCTGATTTCAAGCCATATCAAATCGGATATCAAGACGCTGGCTGACAAGGTATATCTTATGAGTGATATGACTTTAACGGAAGTGGGAGAGGTATAGATGCTTGCGAAGAGGCACTTTTGGAAAAATATATTAAAGCTCATCATTATCATACCTGCGACATTGCTGCTTAACATGGATTGCTTCCTTTCACACTCCGGCAGTGTCGATATTCCCATCGAGGAATATTTTGCAGGCTTTTTTGTCGGAAGAATTACGCAGGGGGATATCACAACCATCGTGTTTGCGATGGAAAACCTTGCTTTTGTGCTGCTGTTTATCATTTTATTCGGAAATTCCATCAGTGAGAAAACCGCATATGTACCCGCGTACTATTTCACGCGTGAGAGAAACAGAGGGAAATGGTTTGCAAAGGAATGTGTAAAATTATCAGGCATGGCTGCAATATATGTTCTTTTGTATTGTGCTGTTCTATTCATCATTTCATGCATTCTCACCGGCGCGCATATAAATCGCGGATTTATATTGGAAATCCTGTTCTTTTTTGCCGTTTCGGCTGCGCTGATTGTCATGATGACGGTTTTGACGAATATTCTTACGTTAAAGCTCGGAACCGCACCGGCATTTATTGTTGTGTGTGTGTTTGTGCTCGGTCTGTGTATATTGGCAATCTCCTGCCAAAATCCTGTATTGAATTTTATAAATCCAATGTGTTTTGTACAGTCGTATGACACAAATATATGGTTACGGACAGGAAATGTAATTTATGATTATGTCCTTGCTGTATTGATATGTATCGCCGGTTCTGCCTATATGCAGCGCAGAGATATGTAGTGGTGTCGCATTGAGATAACATGGCATGTCATAGTTATTGCTGCCATAAAAAAGAGGTAGTAAAATTTCAGGTGAAATGATATAGTATAAATAGCAGATTTGTGCCGATATAATTATATAAACAAGGAAGATAAAAAGCTATGCGAGGCATATTTATATCCATGGAGGGACCGGACGGTTCCGGAAAGACAACACAGATAGATTTGCTGAAAAAGCATTTCGAGAGTATCGGATATGATGAGATATTGGTTACAAGAGAACCGGGCGGGACAGCAATCAGCGAGGCTGTGCGCGCTATTATCCTAAATCCCGAGCATGAGAAAATGAGTTATATGACGGAGGCGCTGCTTTACGCGTCAGCGAGGGCGCAGCTTGTCAGCGAGGTAATAAAACCGGCGCTTAATGCAGGTAAGGCGGTCATCAGTGACAGGTTCGTGGATTCCTCCGTGGTATATCAGGGGATGGCGAGAGACCTCGGCATCGAGACGGTATATGAGATAAATAAATTTGCCATACAGGGAATCATGCCGGAGCTCACAATACATCTTGATTTACCGGCGGCTGTAGGGCTTGCGCGTGCAAAGGGAAGGGCTTCCTTGGACCGTCTGGAGCTGGAATCACCGGAGTTTCATGAGAAGGTAGCGCAGGGCTACAGGACTCTTGCGGCACTTGCACCCGACAGAATAAAAACGATTGATGCCGGGTTGCCGATTGAACAAATACACAAAGTTATCGTTCAATATGTGAACGATATACTTGAACGCAACTAAATTTATAAAATTGTTTCAAATGAAAGGAGGGTAAACATGGATATCAAGGTCAATCAGCTTCAGCAGCTGACACAGATGGAGGCACCGGAGAACAGTACACCGCAAAATGACGATTTCAAGTTTACTCTTATCCGTAATATTGATGAAAGCAAGCTGCAGGATAAGCTTGCATCCCTGATGAAGGATATTGAGGAGCAGGGAGCGAAAATTGCAAAGCATATGGATATCAAGGACATGAAGAAGTATCGTTCTTCTGTCAAGGAGTTTATGAATGAGATAGCATCAAGGTCCCACGAGTTTTCAAGGGAAAATTTTCTGGACAGGCGGGGCAGGCACCGCGTGTATGGAATTATCCGGCAGGTCGACAAGAATCTGGATGATTTGGCGGAGGAGCTGATGAAGGAGGAGAAGGACAATCTGGCAATTTTAGGTAAAATAGACGATATACGAGGGTTGTTGCTTGACATTTCCACTTAAAATCGGCATACTGTTATATAGCAGTCGGACCGGCTGGAGAATGTGACATGATGAAAATGAATGGGGGCATGACTTATGGATTTTAAGAAGATAGTCGGACATGAGGATATTATAGGACATTTTAAGGCAAGTATAGAGATGGATAAGGTAAGTCATGCATATATAATAAGCGGTGAGGCGGACAGCGGGAAAAAGATGCTGGCGAGGGCATTTGCGACAACCCTTCAATGCGAGAGGGGAGGCTCGGCGCCTTGCGGAGTATGCCAGTCCTGTATACAGGCAGACAGCGGGAATCATCCGGACATTATTACCGTCACGCACGAAAAACCGAATATAATATCCGTGGATGAAATCAGGGAGCAGGTGATTGATTCCATATGCATCAAGCCGTATAAGAGCAGATACAAGATATATATTATTCCGGATGCGCAACTGATGAATACGCAGGCACAGAATGCACTGCTCAAGACGATTGAGGAACCGCCGGAATACGGTATATTAATACTGCTCACATCAAACATCGATAAGCTTCTGCCGACAGTGCAGTCCCGATGCATGGTGCTCAACACGAAGCCGATCAGAGAGCGGGACATGTTGAATTATCTGAAAAATGAGATGGGACTGACGGAGGAGAAAGCATATTTTTGCCTCGATTTTGCGCAGGGGAATCTGGGTAAGGCAATTAAACTGGCGGGGAATGACGAGTACGCACGGATTGTTTCCTCTGTGGTTTCGGTGTTAAAAAATATTCAGGAGCTTGATGTGGATGATTTGACGAAGGCTGTGTCAGACATAGAACAATTCAAGCTTTCGATAAATGATTATATGGATCTTATGATGATGTGGTACAGGGATGCCCTTATGCTCAAGGTGACGGGCAACGTAGACAAGGTGCTGTTTAAGAATGAGTATGTATCACTGAAAAGACAGGCAGGCATGCTGTCCTACAGGGCAATTGGGGACAAGATTGATGCAATAGAAAGAGCAAAGAAAAGATTGGATGTCAATGCAAATTTTGATGTCACGATGGAGCTTCTGCTGCTCACATTAAAAGAACATTAATGCGGCGTATCGCATATTCCTATATGTGCCGTGAGCACAAAACATGGAGGTAAGAAATGAAGGAAGTTATTGGAGTCCGTTTTCGTGAGAACGGTAAAATATATTTTTTTAATCCGCTCAATTACAAGATTGATCCGGGAAGACACGTGATTGTGGAGACGGCCAGAGGTATAGAGTATGGCAAGGTGGTGCTTGGCAGGAGGGAGATAGATGAGACGAAGGTGTCCTCTCCCCTGAAACCGATTATACGTATTGCAGATGACAAGGATACTGTGCAGTATGAGGAAAATAAGAAAAAAAGCAGGCAGGCATATAATATCTGTCTGGAAAAAATTAAGAAGCATGGTCTGGAAATGAAGCTGATTGATGCAGAATATACGTTTGACAATAACAAGGTATTGTTTTATTTTACTGCGGACGGGAGAGTGGATTTTCGCGAGCTGGTAAAGGATCTCGCGGCGGTATTCAAGACAAGAATCGAGTTAAGGCAGATTGGCGTGCGGGACGAGACAAAGATTGTAGGCGGTATCGGAATCTGCGGAAGAGAGCTGTGCTGTCATAAGCATTTATCTGATTTTGTTCCGGTGTCAATCAAGATGGCGAAGGAACAGAACCTGTCGCTTAATCCGACGAAGATATCCGGTGTATGCGGACGGCTGATGTGCTGCCTCAAGCATGAGCAGGATACCTATGAATATCTGAACGACAGACTGCCGAATGTAGGTGATTGTGTGAGGACTGTGGACGGCAGGAAGGGTGAGGTATCCTCTGTCAATGTATTGCGTCAGAAGGTCAAGCTGATTGTAACGCAGGAGGACGATACAAAGGAGATAGAGGAATACAGGATAGAGGAACTCAAATTCAAGCCGAAGAAACGCAGAAATGATGATAAGATAAGTGATGCCGAGCTTAAAAAGCTCGAGGCATTGGAGAAACGGGAGGGAAAGTCTAAGCTGGATGATGAGTAAGGAATGCGGGGACACGGTAATGCAACATGCGCAGAAAACGGAGAATACGGCGGCTTTTCGTGCCGGAGAGAGACTGGACGACCTGCAGTGCCGCGGGTATCACATAATTCAGAATCCTGATGCTTTTTGCTTTGGCATGGATGCGGTTTTACTTGCGGATTTTACTACGGGAAAACCAAAGGCACGGGTGATGGATCTGGGAACCGGGACAGGCGTTGTTCCGATGCTGATGGAGGCGAGAAATAAAGGTGCGCATTACACCGGCCTTGAGATACAGGAGTACAGCGTCGATATGGCAAGGCGGAGCGTGCTTTACAATCATCTGGAGAATAAGATAGATATTTTACAGGGCGATATCAGGGAGGTTCCTTGTGTATACAAGGCTGCCTCCTTTGATATTGTGACCTCTAACCCGCCATATATTAAGGACAGTCATGGCCCGGAGAATCCTGAAGAGCCGAAGAATATAGCGCGGCATGAGGTTATGCTTTCTCTGGAGGATGTGGTGCGTGCGGCTGCGCATCTTTTGCGGGAGGGCGGCGCCTTTTCCATGGTGCATAAGCCCTTCAGATTGGCGGAGATTATCAGATTGTTGTCTGCGTATCGGCTGGAACCGAAACGTTTGTGTATGGTTCAGCCCTATGCTGATAAAGAACCGAACATGCTTCTCATAGAGGCGGTAAAAGGCGGAAGATCCATGGTAAAAATAGAGCCGACGCTGATTGTCTATAATCGGGACGGCAGCTATACGGAGGATTTGCTGCACCGCTACGGAGAATATCATGAATGAATATAAAAACGATTTTGCAGCTGTGTTTTGAGGAGAGGAGTATTATTATGGCGGGAACCCTATATTTGGTTGCGACTCCAATCGGAAATCTGGAGGATATGACCTATCGCGCGGTTCGTATATTGCAGGAGGCCGACCTGATTGCGGCAGAGGATACCAGAAACAGCCTTAAATTGATGAATCATTTTGAGATCAGAACACCGATGACAAGCTATCATGAGCATAACAAGTATGAGAAAGCGGAGGAATTGGTGAAAAGGCTTGCTGCTGGAACAGATATAGCTGTCGTAACGGATGCGGGAACGCCCGGCATATCTGATCCGGGTGAGGAATTGGTGCGCCGGTGCTATGAGGCGGGAATTGCGGTAGTACCTGTACCGGGGGCGTGTGCGGCAGTGAATGCGCTGGTTGCGTCGGGTCTGCCCACAAGAAGATTTTCCTTCGAGGCCTTTTTACCTGTGGATAAGAGGGAGCGCAGAGCAGTTTTCGAGGAATTAAGGACGGACACAAGGACAATTGTGATTTATGAGGCCCCGCACAGATTGAGAAAGACGCTTACGGAGCTTGCGCAGGAGCTCGGTGACAGGGACGCTACGGTGTGCAGGGAGCTCACGAAGAGACATGAAGAATTTTTTCGTACCACGCTCTGTCAGGCAGCGTCTTATTACAGTGAGCATGAGCCGAAGGGAGAGTGTATCATTGTTATTCGGGGAATATCAAGAGAAATCCTCGAGGCGGAGGCAAAAAAGAGCTGGGATGATGTGGATATAGCAGATCATATTCTTATGTACATGTCTCAGGGGATGGATAAGAAGGAGGCTACCAGACAGGTAGCGAAGGCTCGGGGAATTCCGAAACGGGATGTATATGAATACGCGAAAGAGCTGTAGGCAGTGCCTGCAGCTCTTTCGTCAGTTGACAGTCATTGTGGCATCAGCCAGTCTGACATAAACAAAATTTTCGCTGTTTTCGCGGTAGGTTTCAAAGGTACCTGTTACGGTTATTGTGGCATTTTCTTCGGGATATTCATCCGGATATACATGGGAACCGTCATCCCATACAAATTCCATGCCTTGGGAGCAGCAGCCGATAGCATCCTGTATAATACAATAATGATAGTAGCGTTCGTTGAGATCATAGTAGGTTCCGTGGTACTGTCCTTCAATCCGAATGACCTTTCCTTCGTATGAGGCGGGATCTACCATGAATTGATAAACGGTGGCATAAATCATGTTTTTGTCCATGATTGTCAGGTCATAATCAATATCCGGGGAATCCGAGTTGGGCTCGATAACCTCGGTTTCCATATCCGGTGGAGACGGAACATATGCTGCGGCAGTTGTTTCTGTCGTCGCTTCGGTTGTTTCCTCTTCGGTTGTATTTTCTTCGGTTGTCTTTGTCTGCTCATCTAAAACCGCCTGTACACTGTTCTCCGTCGTTGCATTATGTCCGGAATCCGTATTCCCGCACCCGGTCAAAAGACAACATAAAATAAGAAACAGAGCTGTATTTGTATGTGATTTTTTCATAATAATTCTCCTGCAAATATATAAAATGATGGGACTATCGCGTTTCTCTGTCATAAGCGATATATATGACAGAGAAATGTGATAGTCCCATCATTTTAATAGAAGCATGACAACATTGTCAAGGGGAAACAGGATTTTCCGAATATTACTGATTTTGTTCTTCGGGAGTTTGACAGTTAAATTATAAAAAAATTGCTACAGGCCTTGAAATGCCTG
>CAYOOW010000047.1:0-9022 GCA_964405715.1 uncultured Bacteroides sp. | reverse complement strand
ATATTAAAAAGAAAGGAAACGTGTGATAATTAACTTCCTAATTATCATACAAGGATATTATGACAGGTGAGAATATCAAAGAAGGGCTGGAGGGGCTCAGCAGGATTGATAGTATATCAAATGTATTATATATAGCAATTTACTGGGTTGCGGTAATTTTTGTTATATTGTTTGTCACATACATGATTTTCAATATCAGATGTTTCATAAACAGGAAACGTGGTATTGGAAAAGGTAATGATGACGATTTTCTTGATGATTAATTAAAATCATAAATAATACAAAAACTACCGCATGAATATAATATGGTATTCATGCGGTAGTTTTAAATTTATCTTATTTCTTGTTCTAGATTACGAAAAAAATCCGAATCAAAAAAATCTTGAATTGTAATATTTAATCCGTCGCAAATTTTCTTAATGGTAGATATGGTAGCACTGTTATTTCTTCCGCTGGTTATATTATGCAAGGTAGATTGAGTAATGCCGGAAATAGTAGCTAGTTTGTTGATAGTAATATGGTTCTCTTTGCATAATTCTTCAATTCTTGATTTAACAGCATTTCCTATGGTTATTGTTATCACATCCTCACTCAAAAGGGTTAAGAATATGATATGTATATTTTTATAAAAAAGCTACCTCTTTTGAGTTGACTTTTATGTTTTGCTATGTGATAATTGGAAAAATGATATTGATATGCATTTAAGAGAGATGTGTTTATCAACATTTATAAGAAAAAATTATTGAAAAATATTTAATAAAATGAAGGAGAAATAAACATGAAAAAACGAATTATGGCAATTTTGTTGTCGGCTGTAATGATTCTGTCCTTTGACATCAAGGCAGTTGCGGAAACCGTCAGCACCGGCGATTCCCCGGAAGCAGTGATTTGTGAAATAGCAGAAGGCTGCATATTGGAAGATGGGCACGAAGAAGACTGTATCCTTGAAGCGGTGGATGATGTAGAGGCGGAATCTCAGATATCAGATGTAGCCACAGAAACAGACGCTGCGGTGTTACAGGTCCAGAATTATGCGCTAACGGAGTATGAAAGTGATTGGTATGATATCAGTCAATCTTCCGTGACGATTAACGACACCTGTGGGGATTCCTGCCCCGGTCATATCATCAGCGGCAGCACCACATCAAATACCATTACGGTGAAAGGTACACACACCGTGACGCTGCAGGATGTCACCATAGATGTATCCGGCAGCGGACTTACTTGCCCATTTGCTGTGTCAGGAACGTGTACGCTCATTCTATCCGGTACAAATACTTTAAAAGCCGGCAGTTGGAAAGCGGGTATTGAAGTTTCGAGCGGTAATACATTGATAATTAAAAGCGAAAACAATGACAATAGCGGAGTGCTGAAAGCTTGTGGCGGAAATTATGCCGCAGGTATCGGCGGAAGTAAAAATCAAGACGGCGGCAATATTACCATTGAAAGCGGCACAATTACCGCAACAACTGTTGCCAAAAATGGTGCAGGTATTGGTGGCGGCCTGTTTAGCAGCGGCGGGAATATCGTAATCAGCGGCGGCATGGTCACTGCATCCGGCGGTGGAGAGGGCGCTGGTATCGGCGGTGGCGGCGGTAACTCGGTAGGCTCCGGCGGGAATATCGTAATCAGCGGCGGCACGGTCATTGCAACCGGCGGTACGGCGGGTATTGGTGGCGGTAGCTATCAGACTAGCGGTACGTTTTCTACAGGAACCGCTGGCAACGCAGTCATTTTTGCCAAAAGCATTTCCGATACGAGCGGAAAAGACGATTTCAGCGGAGTGATTTTTGAGGGAGACAGCGGCACCGTGTATGGCACTGTGGTCACTCCTGCTTCGAGCTTTGAAATCCCTTCCGGGAAAACCCTGACCATTGGCAGTGGAAAAAAGTTGCTTATTTCAAGCGGTGTGACGCTTACCGTAAACGGAAACATTGTCGGCGACGGCACACTGGGTGATGGCGGCGGAACTCTGATCGGCGAAGGAACGGTGGCTAATACGATAGATAATGAATTTCAGAAAGCTTCGGCATTTTCGGTCATCGTCAGTTCGGAGGACGTCACCTATGGGGATAAATTAACGCTGACAGCCACCGTTTCTAAAGCGGAATCGGATTCCGGACAAAAAGTGTCTGTCAGTGCGGCAGGGGATACGATGGAATTCTATGTTGGCAGTACGCTTTTGGGCTCGGCTTCCGTGACCTATGACGATAATTCAAAAACCAGCGGTAAGGCAACGATTGAGATCGATACAACCAAGAATGTGTTGAACATCGGGGATAACACAATCACTGTCGAGTACGGAGGCAGCATAAATTTAAGTAGAAATAAAGAAGACAACACTACGACGGTAACTATGATCCAAAAAGAACTGTCCGTCAGCGGTCTGAGCGCCGTGGACCGCTCCTACGACGGAACGACCGGCATAGAGTTGGAGGGCGGGACGCTGTCCGGCGTTTTGGACGGCGATAGCGTTTCCGCCACCATGCCAACCTCCGGCACTGTAGAGACTGCCGATGCGGGTGAAAACAAGAAGGTTACCTTTTCCGGGATTGAACTGACAGGTAACGATGCAGAAAAATACACGCTGATTCAACCCATCGTGACCGTGAATATAAAAAAAGCTGATGTTACCCTGACCCTTACCCCATCCGACACCACCATTATCTGCGGCGGCGCCCTGACACTGACTGTTTCCGGTGTTCCAAGCGAGGCGGGAACTATAGCGGTGACCTGTGATAATTCCGCCTATTGTCCAACAATGGACACAGAAGGTAAATACACAGTCATTCTACCCAGCAAGGCAGAGGTTTATACCTTTACCGTCACCTATATCGGTGAAGCAGAAGGCAACTACAATGATGCGCTGGTTACCACCACTGTCAGTACGACTGCCCATACTCCGACCCGGGTTGAAAATAAAACAGCTACCTGCACCGAAACCGGAAATATTACCTATTGGTACTGCCCTGACTGTGGGAAGTATTTCTCCGATGAAGCTCTGACCCAAGAGATCACACAGGATGAAACTTCTATCGCGGCTATCAATCATAAGAACGCGATTAAAGTTGAGGAAAAAGCGGCAACCTGCACGGAAGCAGGCAATACGGCTTATTGGTACTGCCCTGACTGTGGGAAGTATTTCTCCGATGAAGCTCTGACTGAGGAGATCACAAAAGCGGATACGGTGATTGCGGCAACGGACGCCACTACAACCGGTACAACTACAGCTCCTGAGACTGGGGACAGCAGCCATGTTATGCTGTGTTTTGTTTTGCTGGCAGTATCTTGTGAAGGGTTCGTGACTCTGTTTCTTTATTGGGAGAAGCGAAGCCATCACGGCAAACGTGTGAGTTGATCATAAAAGGGGTTGTACGAATTTCCCAGCATCTGAGGAAATATGTCACAGGTATGTTTTATATGGTTTCATTTTATCATTTCTTTTGTAAGAATAAATAAATCCGGATAATCAAATTGTTTATGAAAAATGAATAGTGTTTCTTATCTTTTTGTGTTACCATATGTATGAACAAAAAAATAATATACGAAATATATTTGAAAATATGTTTTGCAATCTATGACAGGATATCATATAGGAGAAAGGAAGAACATGAGAACAATCGGTACAGATTTAATTATAAGCACGGTCCGGGATATGTGTATTCAGGCAAATTTGTATCTTGCGGAGGACATGGACAGGAAAATAAGACAGGCAGCGGAGGAGGAAGACGGCACACTGGGAAAACAGATTTTAAACCAGTTGATTGAAAATATGGAGATAGCTGCAGAGGACAGGATTCCGATTTGTCAGGATACGGGAATGGCAGTTTTCTTTGTGAATGTAGGTCAGGATGTACATATAGAGGGAATGTCCCTGACAGAGGCAATCAATGAGGGCGTAAGAAGAGGATACACGGATGGATATTTAAGAAAGTCCGTTGTAAAGGATCCTCTGATTCGCGAGAATACAAAGGATAATACACCTGCCATAATACACTACGATATCGTACCGGGTGATAAGCTGGAAATAACAATTGCGCCAAAGGGCTTCGGAAGTGAAAACATGAGCAGGGTGTATATGCTGAAGCCCGCAGATGGAGAGGAGGGTGTTAAGGCAGCAGTTCTTCAGGCAGTTAGGGATGCAGGGCCGAATGCCTGCCCGCCGGTTGTCGTCGGAGTGGGACTTGGCGGTGATTTTGAGCTTGCTGCGAAGATGGCAAAGAAAGCACTTACCAGACCGGCAGGATCCCATTCGGAGCATGCGCATATTGCAAGAATAGAAGATGAGCTGCTTGAGGCAATTAACAGAACCGGTATCGGACCGGGTGGACTCGGTGGAAGGACGACAGCGCTTGCCGTGAATATAGAAACCTATGCAACGCATATTGCGGGTATGCCGCTTGCTGTCAACATGTGCTGTCATGTAAACAGGCATGTGACAAGAATGCTGTAAAGGCTTTGTCAGAAAACGCAGAAACGGGATGAAGGGGGGATTGTCTATGGGAAAATTAAAGATTATTATGAATGACCAAAAAAATGCAGTCAGAAATATTTTTTTCAGGTACATAGCTACAATTTCATCAATCATTCTCGTCAGTATTATATTTGTATTTTTAAATATAACGCATTATCGTTATGGTGCAGGAGATGTCATAGACAAAGTACTTTCATTTTTATACCTTTTTGCCGTCGGGGCATTTTTAATCGAGAGTGTTATAAAACGTGAGGGAGTTAAATTGGCGGAGCCTGTTACCGCATATGTGACAGATGCTGTGATTGCATTGGTTTTGGATATAGCAGGCTATGAGCTGTCCGGCCGGTTAAACGAACAATTTATCAAGGCGGTATGGCTTTATATTATGCTTGCGCTCGGAACAGGCTTATATAAGATAATCAGAGACAGCGGACTTTCCTTTCACAAATATTCGGTTAAGCTGATATTTGGTCTGATAAAGGTTGGCAGCATATTTTTGATACTGAATATTGGTGTATTATTGATTTTATGTATATTTGACGCACTGATATATGGTATATATATTTTGGACATAATGGAGAATTTTGAATATCTTTTGCTGGGATTTGTATATACACCATATCTTCTGATATGTATTACCGATAAAAAGGAAGAAAAATCAAAATTCATAAAAGGTCTTTTATTATATGCACTTATGCCGCTTGTGATGATAGCGGTTGGCATCATTTATTTATATATAATAAGAATTATTGTTGAAAAATCCATGCCCTCAAATGAGGTATTCCATATCTGCGCGTGGCTTTTTGTAATCGGTGCTTTTATATGGACGATGGCGTATGCGTATATGGAGGACAATCCAAGCTTAAGCGTATATGAAAAAACGATAAAAAATATGAAATATATCTATGCACCCTTTATTCTTCTCGAGATATATGCAATTGCACTGCGGATTCATTATCATGGATTGACGGAAACAAGATATTTTGGCATATTGTTTATTCTTTTCCAGATTGTTTATATTGCATGGGAGCCGATGATAGGGCTGCTTTGTCGGATGAGAAAAAAATCCGATGGAAAGGTTACCTATGGTCAGGGCTTGGAGGGGCTTATATTTGTATTAATCGGAATGTATTTTATCGGCGTTTTGGTACCGGTTGTCAATGGAGAATATCTGTCCTATCTTTCGCAAAAGGCACGGTTTCAGGAAGCGCTTTCGGAGCTTAAAGAGGCGGAGGGTACAGACTGTGCGTATGCGTTCATGCAGTATATTGGAACAACAGCCGCCTACGGATTTGTATCGCATTATGAATATCTTTCAGATAATTATTACGGTGAAAAATACCTGGCGGAGAATTATGATAAGGCGGAGCTTGCCATATATATACAGCAGTTTTATTCGCTTGGAATAGATGATTTCGGATATACATGGGAGACCGTTGATATTGCGTGTGAATCAAAGGCTGCGGAGGGAATTGACATATCGGGTTATTCTAAGCTGTATGAGCTGAATTACAGGGATTATAGCGGAAACGAAGCGGATATTGACACGCTTCGTGCCTTCGAGATTGACTACGGAGAGGACAGTACGGTCCGTCTTGATTTGACGGATTGTATAAGGACTGCGGAGGAGCATGATTATCATTCCCATACAGCGGAAAAGCCGTATGAATATGAGACAGAGGGCGGACAGAAGGTGATTTTGTGTTCGATATGGTTCAGATATTCGGAGGAGCTTGGATTATATGATAATGTAAGGCTTGAAGGCTATGTCCTTGAATAATGCTTTTTAAATAACAGGAGGGAGCTATGAATAAAAATATTACGGTACCGTTTTGCGGGGAAGAGGTTTTGGAGCTGAAGGCGGGAGATTATGTGTATATCACAGGAACAATATACAGCGCACGGGACGCAGCGCATAAGAGAATGTATGATGCAATTGTGAGCGCCGATGAGGAGACGCAGGCAGAGAGCGGGGAGGTGCTTTTTGATAAACGGATACTTCCGCTGGATATCACGAATAATGTTATATATTATCTCGGACCAACACCGGCGAGAGAGGGGCAGGTTATCGGTTCGGCGGGACCGACGACCGGCAGCCGAATGGATAAATACACGCCGCTTCTCCTTTCAAAGGGGTTAAAGGGAATGATTGGAAAGGGAAAAAGAAGCAAAGAGGTTATAGACGCCATTGTGGAAAACGGCTGCGTATATTTTGCTGCTGTGGGCGGAGCTGGTGCACTTTTATCCAAATGCATCAAGGAGTCGGAGGTCATTGCGTATGATGATTTGGGAACAGAGGCAATCAGGCGGATGCGTGTCGAGAATTTCCCGTGTATTGTGGTCATCGATTCTGAGGGAAATAATCTCTATGAGACGGCAGTGAATGATTATATTAATGGAAGATAACGTATATCGGAGGCGGAGGAACAACATGGGAAAAAAGATTAAGGTAGAATATGATGTAGGGCGTAAGCCGGAGAAGAAAAAGCGTAAGAGCCATGCAGGAATTAATACGGGAAAGCTCGGTAAGGTAAATATGATTGCCTTTATTATCCTGCTTGTCGCAGAAGGAATATTTTATTATTTTGCAACGCCTGCAATTAACGTACATAAGCCGGGATTTTGGATGTGGATTATTATTACGCTCGGGTTAATCTATGTTTGTTCGCTTGATTTTACGGCGGAAAGAGTTTTTATTTCAAACAAAAAGAATGAATCTCTGGGATTTACGTCTATATCAAAATATGTCCTTTACATGGCAGCTGCCTGTATTCTTGCTCTGATTATAGGCGGAATAGCGTCCTCCAAGCTGTTTATGGCGTCAAAATATGCCAATATTATTGAGATTGAGGATGGTGATTTTACATCTGACGTGCCGGAGAGCGAAAATATCAGCAATATTGCGCTGATGGATACGGACAGTGCACAGATTATCGGAGAAAGGGCCATCGGTTCGCTGTCTGATGTGGTGAGCCAGTATGAGGTCAGTACGGATTACAGCACAATTGATTATAATGGTGCACCGATGAAGGTTGCTTCTCTTGAATATGCGGGATTCTTTAAATACATGAACAATAAGGCAAACGGTATACCGGGCTACGTTCTGATTGATCCGGTAAAAAATGAAGCAAAATATGTCAAGCTTGCGAACCCGATAAAATATTCTCCGTCAGCGTATTTTAACTATAATTTGCGGCGTCATGTTCAGATGACTTATCCAACCTATGATTTTAACGGATATTATTTTGAGCTGGATAACGAAGGGAATCCATACTACATATGCCCTGTTCTCTCACCGAATGCAGGCTTGTTCGGTGCAAAGGATGTAAAGGGAATCGTTATCTGCAATCCGTGTACCGGAGCTTGTGATTATATGGATGCAGCAGATGTTCCAAACTGGGTTGACAGGGTATATGACGGTGACCTTGCCTGCAAAAAATATAATTGGTATGGCATGTTATCGGGTGGCTTTTTAAACAGTATTGTGGGTAACAAGGGCTGTAAGGTGACTACGGATGATTACGGCTACAAGGTTATGGACGGAGATGTATGGGTATATACAGGTGTGACATCTGTCAATGGAGACCAGTCCAATATCGGTTTCGTTCTCATGAATTCCAGAACGGGGGAGAGCAAATATTTTACTATCGCCGGTGCAGAGGAGCATTCAGCCATGTCCTCGGCGGAGGGACAGGTACAGAATTTGGGATACGAGGCATCTTTCCCATCCTTGATTAATATCAGCAGTGTTCCGACCTACATCATGGTTCTCAAGGATAATGCAGGGCTTGTAAAGATGTATGCGCTGGTAAATGTCGAGAAATACAATATTGTGGCAACCGGTGCAACGCAGAAGGAGGCTCTGGCAAGCTACAGGAAGCTGCTTGCCGAAAATGAAATCATATCCAATGACAAGGCTGTCACGGAGGATACGCCGAGCAAAAAAATTACGGTCAGGGATATCCGATATATATCTATGGACGGGGAAACCTTTGTATATATCACAGATAAGGACGGAGCTGTTTATAAGCAGAATTTTGCGGAAAACGAAGCCCTTATATTTATACAGAAAAATGATATCATTACCGTGAATTATATAGAGTCGGAGGGTGGAATTAACGAGCTTATCTCATATGAATAGAAGGTGATTTTTTGCATGCGCACTTTTGGGAAAGAAAAAAGAATTGACATATTATAATTTTTTTGCTATTATATTCAAGCGTGTTGACGCAAGACTAAATATCACCATATATTTTGGTAGGATTTAGGCACTGGAGATGTACTCAAGTGGCTGAAGAGGCGCCCCTGCTAAGGGTGTAGGTCGTTCACGCGGCGCGAGGGTTCAAATCCCTCCATCTCCGTTCGGATTATAATACAGGAGTTTACAAAGTGATGATTTCAGATGTGCCGCAATTTGCGATATTTAAGTCTTGACTTATGTACGACTTTTTATTATAGTTTATTTTGCTGATAAAAGGCAATTATATTTATATTCCTCGATAGCTCAATGGTAGAGCATGTGATATGGTTACAACCGGAAAGGGCTAT
>CAYOOW010000046.1:0-9813 GCA_964405715.1 uncultured Bacteroides sp. | reverse complement strand
ATCCGCTCAAGGTTGCCGCCGTATCGGTGGCAAGCGTTCTGTTCTTTTTGCTGACTGCATGGGCGAATCTCTTCGGTATCGGTGGAGGAAGTCTCATGTCCCAGTTGTTGGGGCAGAAAGACGAGCAGGGTGCAAAGGAAGCCTGCGCAATCAGTATGTACGGTACCATCATCATCTCAGGCATTTACGCCTTACTGTGCTTTGCCCTAAGAAAGCCTCTGCTGGGGTTGGTGGGCGCTACGGAGAACACGATTGATTATGCGGCGTCCTATACGCTGTTCGCAATCGTGATCGGCGGCATCCCGGCGACCATGTGTATGGCGATGTCCCATCTGCTCCGAAATGCCGGGTATGCAAGACAGGCCGGCTTCGGTGTCGGGATGGGTGGCGTCTTGAACATCGCGCTTGACCCGCTTTTTATGTTTGTCATACTGCCTGAGGGATATGAAGTTGCCGGAGCCGCCATTGCCACGATGCTTTCCAACATGGTTGCCATGATTTATTGTGCGGTGGTGTTCTTCCGTCTGCGGAAAAAGTCGGTTCTCTCCTTTTCACCCCGCAATGCCATTCGTGGCGCAAAGCGACTGGGGAAAATCCTGATGACCGGCCTCCCGTCTGCCGTCAGCAGTTTCCTTGTCAGTATCACAATCATGATTACAAACGGTTTGTATGCGACCTACAGCGACACGGCAGTAGCCGCCAATGGGATTTTCAAAAAGCTTGAAATGTTCCCGCTGAATGTGAGCGTCGGCTTGTGCCAGGGCTTGATTCCTCTGGTAGCCTACAATTATTCCTCCGGCGACCATAAGCGCATGACGGATGCCATCCGATGCGCCCGGAATGCGGGTTTGGTCTTTAACCTGATCTGTCTTATTGTCTTTGAGCTTTTTGCCAATCAGATCGCCGGTCTGTTTATTGACGAACCGGAAACCGTCAAGCTGGCCGCGAATTTTGTACGGATCGGATTTTTAGTCACCCCGATTCTGTTTTACAATAAAAAAATATGCTACACATTTCAGGCGATGGGAGACGGCGGGAAATCCCTGCTTGTGACGCTCTGCCGGGAGGGAATATTCAACATTCCCGTACTCTTTTTGATGAACGCCGTTTTCGGAATGTATGGCGTTGCCTGGACGCAGATTGTGGCGGACGGAATAACGTTCATTATTTCGGTCTTCCTTTACCGTGGCTTTGTGAAAAAGCTGAAAACCATATGACGGCAAAAAAGAGTACGGAGCTTGTGCCATCAGAGAACCTTGAGGTGTCATATAGTTTCAAACTCGGGGTTTAACAAACGTGTGATGGCTTTTCAAGATATAATGTGATTTTTTTGGTACAGTTTTGCTGCTCCGCCATTTTGCCGTTCGTTTAAGTATTGTAAAAAATATACAAATTTGGTACAATTAATCCGAATGTTAAGCTTACAGGCGGCGGGAAGGAATGAACGGACGTCTGAATACGGCAATATTATAAAAGGAGATAAAGAACATGGCACAGACAATTAAGTTTGATTTCAGTAACACTGAGTTTATGGCATCAAAGGCAGACGTTGCTGCAATGTCAGAGAAGGTTGCGGCTGCAAAGAGGACACTGCTTGAGAAGACAGGTGAGGGAAATGATTTCCTTGGATGGATTAATCTTCCGGTCGACTATGACAAGGAAGAGTTTGCAAGAATCAAGAAAGCGGCAGCAAAGATTCAGTCAGATTCCGATGTTTTGGTTGTTATCGGTATCGGCGGTTCCTATCTTGGCGCAAGAGCAGCGATTGAGGCTTTGAGACACAGCTTTTATAATTCAGTGGATAAGTCAGTTCGTAAGACACCGGAGATTTATTATGCAGGCAGCAATATCAGCAGTACATATATGGCACATTTGCTGCAGGTAATCGGAGACAGAGATTTCTCTGTCAATATCATTTCCAAGTCAGGCACAACAACCGAGCCGGGTATCGCAACCAGAATCTTCAAGAAGAAGCTGATTGAGAAGTACGGCAAGGCTGAGGCGGCAAAGAGAATCTATGCAACGACAGACAAGGAAAAGGGAGCCTTGAAGACACTTGCAACCGAGGAGGGCTACGAGACCTTTGTGGTACCTGACGACGTAGGCGGACGTTTCTCGGTGCTTACGGCAGTCGGACTGCTTCCTATAGCAGTGAGCGGCGCCGATATCGACAAGCTGATGGAGGGCGCGGCATCAGCGAGAAAGGATTGCCTCGCACAGGACTTTGATACTTCAGATGCCATGAAGTATGCGGCAGTTCGTAATATCCTTTACAATAAGGGCAAATCCATCGAGATTCTTGCCAACTTTGAGCCGGCGCTTCACTATGTATCCGAGTGGTGGAAGCAGCTGTACGGTGAGAGTGAAGGAAAGGATGGCAAGGGCTTATTCCCGACAGCTACGGATTTCACAACAGATTTACATTCCCTCGGACAGTTTATCCAGCAGGGCTCGCAGAATCATTTTGAGACAGTTATCAATGTATTAAATCCTGCCTGTGAGATTGTCATGGAGGCTGAGGATACAGACCTTGACGGACTGAATTATCTGGCAGGCAAGACTGTTGATTTCGCAAATAAGAGTGCCATGAACGGTACGATTCTCGCGCACGTAGACGGTGGTATTCCGATTATCCGTGTTGATATGGAGAGAATTGACGAGTTCTCATTGGGCGAGCTGTTCTACACATTTGAGTTTGCATGCGGTGTCAGTGGATATGTACTCGGTGTAAATCCGTTTAACCAGCCGGGCGTTGAGAGCTATAAGAAGAATATGTTTGCACTTCTCGGTAAGCCGGGCAATGAGGCGCTTGGCAAGGAGCTTCTTGCAAGACTTGGCAAATAGATTTTTAGCTTGCAGATTAAAAGTACGATGATAAAAATAATTAAATAAAATTGGCTGTATAGATTTGTGACAGATGGACATACTTTAACTGTAACGGTTATGTAAAACATAGCTGCAACATACTCTGCATGTATATTATATGCAATATGCAGGCAGAAAAAACAGGAGGAAGATTATGTCAACTAACAACAATAATCAGTCAAACAACCAGAGCAACAACCAGAAGAACAACCAGAGTAATAACCAGAGTAATAACCAGAAGAACAATCAGAGCAATAATCAGAAGAACAACCAGAGTAACAACCAGAGTAACTCATATAACGGTTACTAAAAGCTTCCGGCTTAGCCGGTCCATGAGCCATCACGTATGTGGTGGCTTTTTTGGTATGCACAGATATCCTTTTTCTGAATAAAGTATTAGTAAGAGAAAGGAGGCGGAAGCTGTGAGATTTCATAATATCAATATCAGGAATATTTTAAATGAAGCCCTGAACTATGGAGGAATTATAGTTGATGTAAGACGTCAGGAAGATTTTGCCAAAAGCCATATTCCGATGGCTGTTAATCTGCCTCTTGAAGATATACAGCAGGGTAAATTTTCTCTGCCGAAGGGAAAGATTATATTGGTATATTGTGAGAACGGCGGGAGCAGTGCTCTGGCCGCCAGAATCCTGTCGGAAAAGGGTTACAGAGTTATCAATTCTATCGGTGGCCTGAAGGAATACAGAGGTGCGCTCACGAAAAAAAGGACTGATTAAAAGCTTGTATTTGGTTGACATCTGCCATTTGGGAATTTACAATATGAAGGTATAGGTCATAGAATGCGTTGCGAACGGAGAATGAGGATAACAGCGGATGGAAAAAAGGTATGAATTAATTGCACCGTGTCATTTTGGGTTGGAGTCGGTGCTGAAAAGAGAGATATCGGAGCTGGGATATGACATTGTTTCGGTGGAGGATGGCAGAGTTACGTTTTCCGGAGATGCATCTGCCATATGCCGTGGAAATATATTTATAAGGACAGCAGAGCGTATTTTGCTCAAAATGGGGAGCTTTAAGGCAACGGATTTTGATGAATTATTTGAGGGAGTAAAGGCAATCCCTTGGGAGGAGTATCTTCCGAGGGATGCAAGGTTTTGGGTGACGAAGGCGACGACAAATAAGAGCGCACTGTTTTCAGGCAGCGCCATACAGTCTATTGTGAAAAAGGCGATTGTAGAGCGGATGAAACAGACCTATCGGGTGAGCCGCTTCGATGAGGACGGAGACGAATATCCGATACGTGTCTTTATATTCAAGGATATGGTGTCAATCGGTCTGGATACGTCAGGGACATCCTTACATAAGAGGGGGTACAGGCAGCTGGTCGGAAAGGCACCGATATCGGAGACGCTTGCGGCGGCGCTGCTGATGCTGACGCCGTGGAATAAGGACAGGGTGCTTGTGGATCCGTTTTGCGGCAGCGGTACATTCCCGATTGAGGCGGCTATGATTGGTGCGCGTGTCGCACCGGGTATGAACCGGGAGTTTACGGCTGACTGCTGGGAGAAAATCGTTCCGAAGAAGCTGTGGTATCAGGCATATGATGAGGCACACGATATGATTTGTCATGATGTGGAGATGAATATACAGGGCTATGATTCGGATCCGGAGATTGTCAGATGTGCCATGGCGAATGCAAGAGAGGCGGGAGTGGACAGGCATATCCACCTTCAGGCGCGGGATGTGAGGGATTTACATCATCCGAAGCATTATGGTTTTATTATTACAAATCCGCCTTACGGTGAGCGTTTGGAGGAAAAGGCTGCCTTGCCGGAGCTGTATCGGACAATCGGCGAGAGCTACAGACGGCTTTCGGATTGGTCGATGTATCTGATTACCTCCTACGGGGAAGCTGAGAAATATATCGGGCGAAAAGCGGATAAGAACAGGAAGATATACAATGGCATGATTAAGTCCTATTTCTATCAGTTCATGGGACCGAAACCGCCGGGGAAAAAACAGTAGAGCACCTACAGTGTGGAGGAAAGAATGAAGAAGATATGTGCGATAGCCGGTATCGTTATCGGGCTGGCTGTAATTGCATATTTGGTGAACCGGACACCGTTTATCACAATGGATGAATCGAAGGACTTTGAGCAATGTTCGGAGATTTTTTCGGATAATGTGGTGGCTAAGATGAATGAGGACGATGTGATAATTACCGTTGCGGGAACGCAGGTGGATGAGTTCGGATATACGTTTTATGTGAGTAATGAGGTGAAACTCATGGTGGAGGGAGAATTTCTCCGCAGCTTACTGAACTGTTCGGTGCAGCGTTATTCGGATGGCAGTGTGCTTGTCATGAAGGGCGACAATACCATTTCCATGCAGGTGGGCTCGGATGAGGCGGTCGTCAATGATAATAACACGGTGTCACTGGATTCAGAGGTGTGTGTTGAGGAGAGCTCGGATAAGCTTTTGATACCTCTGGATAATATTGCGGAATATCTCAGCTATTATGTACACTATGATTTGGTACAGAATTGGATTGATATTGCACGGGATCCGAATGAGAAGCTGTTGCCGGATGCTTATGATATGAGGGATTACGGCAGGGTTACGCCGGTGCGTGATCAGGGACGTTACGGTACATGCTGGGCATTTGCATCTCTGGGCGCACTTGAAACGACGCTTTTGCCGGGTGAAAATGATGTATTTTCGACAGACCACATGACATTGTGTAACAGCTATAATCTGGGCATGAATCGCGGTGGAGAGCACACGATGAGTATTGCATATCTGGCAGCGTGGCAGGGCCCGGTCTATGAGAAGGATGATCCTTATGGAGACGGCGTGACGAATCCCGAGCTTACGGCGGTCAAGCATCTGGAGGAGGCACTTGTCATTAACGAAAGAGACTTTGATATCCTGAAAAGCGCGATATTCCGATATGGAGCCATAGAGACATCACTATATTCGCAAATGGAATATGTGGACAGTGTATCGGCATATTATTCGGAGGAAAATGCGGCGTATTATTATGACGGTGAAGAGGTACCGAACCATGATGTGGTGGTGGTTGGCTGGGATGATAACTACCCGAAGGAGAATTTTACAAAGATGCCGGAGGGTGACGGCGCGTTTATCTGTAAAAACAGCTGGGGTGAGGAATTCGGCGAGGATGGATATTTTTATGTGTCCTATTATGATGTGAATATCTGCAACAAGTCGGTTGTATACACAAGAGTGGGGGATGCAGATAATTATGACAAGATATATCAGTCGGATTTGCTGGGATGGGTTGGTCTGATGGGCTTTGGCAAGGAGGAGGCATATTTTGCCAACGTCTATGAGACGGATGAGAATGAGGAGCTTGCAGCCGTGTCATTCTATGCGACAGATAAAAATACGGAATTTGAGGTTTATCTGGTACAGAATTTTCAGGATACGGATTCGCTCAAGGACAGGGCATTTATTGTGTCGGGCAGTATGCAGTATGCCGGATATTATACGGTGGAATTTCCGGAGCCTGTCCGGCTGTCTGACCACAGTAAATATGCGGTGATTGTGAAAATTAAGACGCCGGGGGCTGTTCACCCGATTGCCATAGAGTATAATGTGGATGAACGTACCGAGAATTTTGATATCACGGACGGAGAGGGCTATATAAGCCTGTATGGTGAGCTGTGGCACAGTGCTGAGGCAACCCAGAACTGTAATGTTTGTCTGAAAGCATTTACACGCTATGTGGATGATGACGCAGAGGATGATGCCACCCTGCCGCAGGATGAAGCAGGACAGCCGGATTCGGGCGACACAGACAAGGAGGATGGTACGTCAGAGCATTCGGAGCAGGACAGCCCGGATGCGACCGCGCAGCCGGAGGTTAATACACAGGAATAGGAGAAGCAGAATATGAAAAGGATTATATTTGCAACAGGTAATGAGAATAAGATGGTGGAAATCCGTATGATACTGGCAGACTGCGGATATGAGATTGTCTCAATGAAGGAAGCAGGGATTGATGTCGATATCGTGGAGGACGGAAGGACCTTTGAGGAGAATGCAGTCATAAAGGCAACCGCAATCAGCAGACTGCCGCAGGCAGCAGGCTGTGTGGTGCTGGCAGATGACAGCGGCCTTGAGGTTGATTATCTGAACAAGGAGCCGGGGATTTATTCGGCACGGTATGAGGGCGTTGACACGCCTTATTCGATTAAAAACCGGATTATAATCGACAGACTTGCAGGCGTGCCGGATGAAAAGCGGACGGCAAGATTTGTGTGTGCGATTGCAGCGGCATTTCCGGACGGCAGGGTTGAGACGAGAAGAGGGACGATAGAGGGCAGAATAGGCTATGCGCCTGCAGGCGGGAATGGTTTCGGGTATGATCCGATTTTTTATGTGCCGGAGTTCGGCAGGACCACAGCGGAGCTTTTGCCGGAGGAAAAGAACAAGGTCAGTCATCGCGGCAGGGCGCTTGAGATGATAAAAGAGGTTTTATAAGAGGGCATTTTATGTGGCGGATATTGGTGGTGAGTGATTCTCACGGCAGAAATGAAAATGTGAGGCGGGCGATAGATAAGGCGGGAAGGTTTGACATTATGGTTCATCTCGGGGATGTGGGTCCGGATTATCGCGAGGTGGAGCGCATGGCTGGCGTGCCGACGTATATCGTTGCCGGAAATAATGATTTTTCGAGAGAGCTTCTCGACCGCAATATCATTGAGATAGGAGGGCACAGGATATTTGCGACGCACGGGCACAGGCAGAGCGTTCATTTCGGCGTTGAGCGGCTGTATTATCTGGCGCTGGAAAACGGGTGCGATATCGTCATGTACGGACATACGCATGTGCCGTATCTGGAGGAAGCGGATGATGTGACGATATTGAATCCGGGCAGTCTGACTTATCCGCGGCAGGAGGGGCATGAGCGGACATTTGTCGTGATGACGATAGAGGATGATGACAGCGTGTATTATGAGTTCAAGCATATATGATGGGAAAGGGAAGACGTGTGAAAAAAGGCGATGTATATGAAGCAGTTGTAGAGCAGTATGATTTTCCGAATAAGGGAAGCCTCACACTGGAGGATAGAAAGGTGACAATTAAGGGCGCACTTCAGGGACAGAAGGTGCGTTTTATGATTACGAAGCGGAAGAGCGGGATGGCAGAAGGCAGGATTCTTGAGGTACTGGAACGTGCCCCGATAGAGGATGCGGAGCCTTCCTGCTCTTTTTTTGGTGTGTGCGGGGGATGTGCCTATCAGACGATGTCCTATGAGAATCAGCTTGCTTTGAAGGAGGGCATGGTGAAGAAGCTTCTGGACAGGGTGCTGCTGCGTGCAGGCTCCGGCTCGGAGGATTATGTGTGGGAGGGTATTTTGGCATCTCCTGTGCAGGAGGGCTATCGGAATAAGATGGAGTTTACATTCGGCGATGCGTACAAGGATGGCCCGCTGGCACTGGGGCTTCACAAAAAGGGCAGCTTCCATGATATTCTTCATGTGTCGGGGTGCAGGATAATCGGAGATGACTGGAACCGGATTTTATCGTTTACGCAGACGTTTTTTCAGGATAAGGGTACTCCGTATTTTCATCGGATGCGGCATGACGGAATCCTGCGCAATCTGGTTATCCGCCAGTCGAGGGCAGCGGGGGAGTTTTTGATTAATCTTGTGACGACAACGCAGTGGGAGAAGTATGGGTATGCGGGGATGAAAGCAGAGATTGGCGAGGGGAATGTGTCGGAGACTGCGGAGTGTATTGGGGCTTTGGATGGTGCTCAGGTAGCTGCGGAGCGGATAGGAACAATGAATGATGATAGGGAAATTTCGGAGCGTGTAGAGGCGCGGAAGATTTTGTTGAATATTCCGGTTATCGGGGAATATGTGCAGGGGCTGCTTGCGCTTGAACAGGAGCCGGACTTTGGTGGCAGGATTGCAGGCATTTTATATACAGAAAACGACACGCTTGGCGATGTCGTGCAGAGTGACAGAACAGTCTGCCTGTATGGCAGGGATTACATTATGGAAGAGATTATGGGACTCAGGTTTCGTATTTCTCCATTTTCATTTTTTCAGACGAATACCAGTGGCTGTGAGGTGCTGTACACGAAGGCAAGGGAATATATCATGGCGGGAAGCGTGATGGGCGGCGGGGCTGTGTCGGCTACGGACGGGAAGCAACATGGAAAGATTGTGTTTGACCTCTATAGCGGGACCGGAACGATTGCACAGATGATGGCGCCGGCAGCGGATAAGGTTATCGGCATTGAAATCGTGGAGGAAGCTGTGGAGGCGGCACGGGAGAATGCAAAACTGAACGGGCTTGATAATTGTGAGTTTATTGCAGGGGATGTTTTAAAGGCGATTGATTTGGTCGGGGACAAGCCGGATGTGATTATCCTTGATCCGCCGAGAGGTGGCATCAATCCAAAGGCGTTGGAGAAGATACTTGCCTTTGGTGTGGATGAGATGGTGTATATCAGCTGTAAGCCGACTTCGCTTGCGCGGGATTTGGAGATGATTACGCAGAGGGGATATAAGGTGGTGAAGGCTTGCTGCGTGGATCAGTTTCCGGGGACGGGGCATGTGGAGACGGTTATCTTGTTGTCCCAACGAAAACCAGATGATAGGATTGGAGTTGAGATAGAACTGGACGAGCTGGATTTGACTAGTGCAGAGAGTAAGGCGACTTATGCAGAGATTAAGGATTATGTGTTAAAAGAGTATGGGTTGAAGGTGTCGAATCTGTATATTTCACAGGTGAAGAGAAAATGTGGAATAGAGGTTGGGAAGAATTATAATCTTCCTAAGAGTGAGAATGCAAAGCAGCCACTGTGTCCGGTGGAGAAGGAAAAGGCAATAAGGGATGCGTTGGAGCATTTTGGGATGATTTAGAGAGGTGAACTGTAGAATAATTTTTTTGAATATCAACTTCCGATAATAAAAATTATGTGGAAGTTAAACGAAGGATAGAAGGAGGT
>CAYOOW010000045.1:0-10044 GCA_964405715.1 uncultured Bacteroides sp. | reverse complement strand
AAAACGTGTGCTGTAGCGATTTTTTGCTACACAGACTGTCAAAGTCGAGATTTTAGAACAAATATCAAATAAAATTGTTGATTACAATTTTGCATTTGGAACTATCGGTGCATTCCTGCTTTGCGTCACGGGACCAGAACATTAACTGTTACATCTTCGTGAAACAATTTTATCTCAAACTGAAACAGGTTGACTAATAAGAAAAACTATATTAAAATATAATCGATTAAACTAACATACACAATGAAGAAAAAATCAAAAACACCGAGGAGGGAAAATAACGGGAAAGAAAATTGTGGCAATGATGGTATGTTTTATAATTGTGTTGATAAGTCCGAGATACACAGTTATGGCAAAAGAAAGTGAGGGATATATAAGTGAGGAAGAACTGTCAGAAATATTACTGTGGTTATCGGCTGCTGATCTTGGAGATGGCGAGTGTGTAATATTGGAAAATGGATGTGAAATTCGATGTGAAGAAAGTATTAAAACAATACCAAACTCAACCCGTAATGCGTATTCTGTAACAAAATAAGGGCAGCAAAAAATCACAATATCTAATGCGGGTTGCGGAGAACTTGTGATTACACAGAGTGCCACAGCGATATTTAATACATATACAGGGCAAGTTTCGTTGAACGCATACACGGCTTCATTTTCTTCTTCTGATTCTGCGTATTATTTAATTTCGTCCAGACAGGGCTGTACATTAAATTCCCGGAGTACTTGGGCAGTTCCGGGAAGAGTTGAAATGCAAATTGGACATAGTGGATTATCTATGATGATACACGCGTCCGTTACGGTATACCAAAGTGGAGAATTTAATTTTAAGTATTCTCAGGCATGGTAAGGGGGAATGTTATAATGCATGCAATTAAAAAAATTATAAACTATGCTGCATGGCACTGCTCATATCTCTGCTGTTATGCGGATGCAGCGGAAATAATAAAACGGAAAACGTCCAGACAGAGAATCAAATGGAATGGAGCTTTTCTGAGACACAGGACAGGGAAAAGTGTGGATGGGTAACAGCCTGCGAAGATATTAAAGCCGATATAGCAGCAATGGAGACTGTCGTTAGTGTATCTGTCGAGCCTGAGACCTATGAGCAATATATGGAAGAAAACAAGATGACCATTGTCTGCACGGTTAAAAAGGGAACGGATGTCAGCCATGCAGAGGAAGAATTATCAAATTATGTAAAAATCACCAATTACTTTCCTGATTATTCAATAGAAGTAATGGAAAGCAAGTAATTTGCTGGTGCCATTTGGAATTACTTAGTAATTTTTGCTGCATATATTAAAATATTATGTTATTCTATATGTATTTAGGATGCATGTTTATGGAGCATAGGATTTTTATAACAATTTATACAACCTTTAAGGTGTAACCTAATATCAGTTCCGAAGCAGAGGAGCAAACACCAGAAAGCAGCATACCGGATTCGGCAATATTGACTAAAGTTGAAGACTTAGGTGATGGATGCTATTTATACGAGTATACTGATGTTGGTATATGCTCCATAGGAGCTAAACAGGCTTACAAATATTTCGCAGTTGAAATGGCGGGACAGACAGCAATTCAGATTAAATGTATGGTTTCGTTTTCGTATGGGCATGATGACGGGCTTGTAATAACAGAACTCACTACAACGAGAGAAATTGAATAACAGCTTATCATCAGGATGTTATATCAGGACCAAAGAGATGCAGGCATATGTAAGGGGATCGATGTCATGCTTTGCGTAACAGGCAAAGCATGGCATCGGTCCCTTTGTAGTATTATGCTGCGGATGTTTCTATACTGTCATAGTTTCATATCAATATCAAGTCAATTTGCTGGTTTACAAACTGTTCTATTTACACTATAATATACGCGAAAGCAATCTGCCCGCATATGCCGAGGAACCATGCTGTGGGTACTGCTGGAACATATGGACATGGACGGCTGATTCATTATTCTGCCGGGATGTCTGTCAATAAATCTCAGGAGGACAAAATAATGGATTACAAGAATGCCGGTGTAGACATTGAAGCGGGATATAAGTCAGTTGAGCTGATGAAGGAGCATATCAAAAAGACAATGCGGGAAGAGGTTCTCACCAATATAGGTGGTTTCTCGGGTGCGTTTTCACTGGAGAAATTCAAGAATATGGAAAGACCGACACTGGTATCAGGAACGGACGGCGTCGGAACGAAATTAAAGCTGGCGTTTGTTATGGATAAGCATGATACGGTAGGTATAGACTGCGTTGCCATGTGTGTCAATGATATTGCATGTGCGGGCGGTGAACCATTATTTTTCTTGGACTATATAGCCTGTGGTAAGAATTATCCGGAAAAGATTGCTACGATTGTCAGTGGAGTTGCTGAGGGGTGTGCACAGTCCGATGCTGCGCTCATCGGTGGTGAGACAGCGGAAATGCCGGACTTTTATCCGGAGGACGAGTATGACCTGGCCGGATTTGCAGTAGGTATTGTAGATGAGAAGAATCTGATAACCGGAAAGGATATCAAGGCGGGAGATACATTGATTGGTATCGCGTCAAGCGGTGTTCACAGTAATGGCTTTTCGCTTGTAAGAAAAGTGTTTGATATGTCTGAGAGGTCGCTGGAAACCTATTATGATGAGCTCGGAAAAACACTTGGAGAGGCATTGCTCGCTCCGACAAAGATATATGTAAAGGCACTTCGCTCCGTAAGGGAAGCCGGTGTAACAATCAAGGGCTGCAGCCATATTACCGGAGGCGGTTTCTATGAGAATATTCCGCGTATGCTGCCGGACGGAATTGTTGCAGCTGTTAAGAAAGATTCTTATGAGGTACCGGCTATATTTAAGCTGTTGGCAAAGACCGGCAATATAGAGGAAAAAATAATGTACAATACATACAACATGGGAATCGGTATGGTGCTTGCAGTTGATCCCTCCGATGCGGAAAAGACACTTGCAGCATTGGCACAGGCAGGTGAGACTTCCTATGTAATCGGAATAACAAGGGCAGGAGATAAGGGAGTAGAGCTATGCTAAGAGTATTGGTTATGGTATCGGGCGGCGGTACAAATTTGCAGGCTATCATAGATGCCGTACAGAACGGAACAATCACAAATACAGAGCTTGTCGGTGTTATCAGCAATAACAAAGGGGTCTATGCGCTTGAGCGGGCTGCGAAGGCAGGGATATCAGCCGAGGTGATATCTCCGAAGGATTATGCTTCCCGAGAGACATTTAATGATGCTTTGCTTGCCAGCGTAAATCATTATAGTCCCGATTTAATTGTTCTGGCAGGATTTCTGGTGGTGATTCCGGAGAAAATGATTGATGCGTATGAAAACAGAATTATAAACATTCATCCATCCTTAATCCCGTCCTTTTGCGGAACGGGTTATTATGGGTTAAAGGTGCATGAGGCCGCATTGGCGCGCGGAGTAAAGGTTACCGGGGCTACGGTTCACTATGTTGATAAAGGTACGGACACAGGCCCTATTATCATGCAAAAAGCCGTGTATGTGCAGGAGGGCGACACACCAGAGATATTACAGCAGCGTGTGATGGAGGAAGCAGAATGGAAGCTTCTGCCTGCTGCGATTCAAATGATAGCGAACAGCGATAAAAAAAGACAGATATTGAATAACGGATATGGACAAGGAGGAACTGCGAGATGAAGGTACTTATAGTTGGAGGCGGCGGAAGAGAGCACGCCATAGCATGGAAATGCAGCCGGAGTAAAAGAGTTGATAAGCTGTATGCTGCACCGGGCAATGCGGGTATTGCGGAGTTGGCGGAGTGTGTTGATATTTCGGTGATGGATGCACCGGCTCTTGTTGCTTTTGCAAAGGAAAAAGAGATAGACCTTACTGTTATCGGCCCTGATGATCCGCTGGTGGCAGGTGTGGCGGATGCATTCACAAAGGCGGGACTTAAAGTATTCGGTCCGGCAAAAAATGCTGCAATTATCGAAGGCTCGAAGGCGTTTTCCAAAGATTTGATGAAAAAATACGGTATACCGTCAGCTGCTTACGAGACCTTTGACAGTGCGGATGACGCATTGCGGTATCTTGAGACGGCGAAGATGCCGATAGTGTTAAAAGCTGATGGACTCGCTCTCGGAAAAGGTGTGCTTATCTGTAATAATCCGGAAGAGGCAAAGGCCGGTGTGAAAACGCTGATGCTTGATAAGCAGTTTGGCTCGGCCGGGGACAAAATCGTCATAGAAGAGTTTATGACCGGAAGAGAGGTTTCTGTCCTGTGCTTTTGTGACGGAACTCATATCAAGCCGATGGCATCTGCTCAGGATCATAAGCGCGCCAAGGATGGCGATCAGGGATTAAACACCGGTGGAATGGGAACATTTTCACCAAGCCCGTTTTACACAGATGAGGTGGATAAGTTCTGCAAAGAAAACATATACCGGAAAACTATGGATGCAATGAAAGCAGAGGGAAGAGCTTTTACGGGAATTCTTTTCTGCGGACTTATGCTTACGGAGGACGGGCCGAAGGTGCTGGAGTATAATGCGCGTTTCGGAGATCCTGAGGCACAGGTTGTCCTGCCGCGTATGAAGAATGATATTATTGATGTCATGGAGGCATGTATTGACGGCAGACTTGATGAGATTGATCTGGAATTTGATAATCAGGCCGCTGTGTGTGTTGTGCTCGCCTCAGACGGATATCCGGAGCATTATGACAAGGGCTATGTAATCAAGGGCCTTGATGCATTTAAGGACAAGGAAGGATATTATGTTTTCCATGCCGGAACGAAGCTGACAGATAAAGGAATCGTAACGAACGGCGGCCGTGTACTGGGTGTTACGGCGAAGGGAGAGAATTTGGTTGCGGCCAGAGCCAATGCCTACAAAGCTACCGAGTGGATTGGATTTGATAATAAATACATGCGACATGACATCGGCAAGGCAATTGACGAGCAGTAAATTTCTGCCTGACATTGTGTGTCAGCGGCGGTATATGAGAAGGAAGGATGCGTTATGATAATCAATATTGATTTTAACAGCAATGAAGCAATTTATATGCAGCTCAGAAATCAAATCATCATAGGAATCGCACAAAATACAATAAAAGACGGAGAATCGCTGCCCTCGGTGCGCCAGCTTGCAGATGAACTGGGCGTAAACATGCACACAGTAAATAAAGCCTATGCATTGCTGCGAAATGACGGATATCTCAAGCTGGACAGAAGAAAAGGTGCAGTGGTCTGCGTGTCAATTGACATGAAATCACAGCATTTGGAAACAATGAATATAGGTATGCGTATGATGGTTGCAGAGGCAATCTGCAAGGATATCAGTCTGGATGAAATGCATCAGATTATCACGGATATGTATAAGGAATTTGATGAAATCCAGAACAGAGAGTAACGCGTTGATGGAGGTAAGCTATGAAACTGGAATATACATTGCAGGCCGGAGAGGTACTTGATGTAGCACTGGAATATGCACAAAACAACAAACACAGCTTTATTGGGACAGAGCATCTGTTGTATGCACTGATTGCATATCCGGCGGGTACTGCATGGAAGATTCTGGCTGAAAATGGCGCAGATGAGACCATAGTAAAGGAATATCTGGGAAGAAGCCAGGAAATCGGAAATGTTAAACTGAAAGGAGAAAAGGAATATTCAATAAAACTGAAACAGACACTTGAGGCGGCTGAAAAGGAAGCCGGAAGATTGAAAAGCGACAAAATAGGAACAGAGCATTTCCTGCTTGCAATCTTAAAGTCCGTGGATTCCGTAGCGGTAAAGCTGCTTAACTCTATGTCTGTCAATTTGCAGAAGTTATATGTAGATACGATGGTAGCATGCGGATACGATGGTAATGCCGCAAAGAAGGAATATGCTGCAATAAAGAATCAGTCTGTGGGCAATAAAAAGAAATCATCGGTTCCCACATTGGAGCAGTTTAGCCGTGACATGACAAAGGCGGCTGCGGAGGATATGATGGACCCTGTGGTAGGGCGCAGCGCGGAGATAGAGCGGGTTATGCAGATATTGTGCCGCCGCATGAAAAATAATCCGTGTCTGGTCGGTGAACCGGGCGTCGGTAAAACGGCTGTTGTGGAGGGATTGGCTCAGCTTATCAGTGAGGGCAATGTTCCTGAAATTTTGGCTGACAAGCGGATTTTAAGTCTCGATCTGTCCGGTATGGTTGCAGGCTCAAAGTATCGTGGAGAATTTGAAGAGCGAATCAAAAAGGTCATAAATGAGGTTCGTGCTGCCGGAAATATTATCCTGTTTGTGGACGAGCTGCACACGATTATCGGAGCGGGTGGAGCAGAGGGTGCGATTGATGCATCAAATATACTGAAGCCTGCTCTGTCACGCGGTGAGATTCAGATGATCGGCGCCACCACCAGAGTCGAATACAGGAAATATATTGAAAAGGATGCGGCGCTCGAGAGACGTTTTCAGCCGGTATATGTTGAGGAGCCGACGATGGAGGAAACGATAGAAATCCTGCGTGGATTGAAAAGCCGATATGAGGCTCATCATGGCGTGGAGATAACGGAGGAAGCAATGACGGCAGCAGCGGAGTATTCCGTAAGGTATATTAATGACAGGTTTTTGCCCGATAAGGCGATTGATCTGATTGATGAGGCCGCATCCAGAAAGAAGCTTGGATTATTTACAAAGAATAAGACCATGTTCAGGGACGAAGAGGAATACAGGAAACTGGAATTGGAGATGGAGGATGCACTTTCTGAGGGCGATATCAACAGGGCATCGGAAATACGGATATCTCTGGATAAACTGGACACGAAGCTGCAAAAGGCAAAGGCAAGACTGCGGGATAAGGAATCCGGGGGAATGTCTATCGATGATGAGGATATAGCTGATGTGGTGTCGGTCTGGACGAGAATTCCCGTCAGCAAGATTACCCAATCGGAGTCGGCGAGACTGCTTAAACTGGAGGAAATTCTGCATAAACGTGTGATTGGACAGAATGAAGCTGTAGATGCTGTGGCAAAGGCAATCAGGAGAGGAAGGGTTGGCCTGAAGGATCCGAAGCGCCCGATCGGTTCATTTCTGTTTCTCGGTCCTACCGGTGTCGGAAAGACTGAGCTTTCAAAAGCGCTTGCTGAGGCAATGTTTGGTGATGAGAATGCTATCATTCGGGTTGATATGTCGGAGTATATGGAAAAACACAGTGTATCTAAGATGATAGGTTCACCGCCCGGCTATGTCGGCTTTGAGGAAGGGGGACAGCTGGCGGAAAAGATACGCAAGAATCCATATTCGGTCGTATTATTCGATGAGATAGAGAAAGCGCATCCGGATGTTTTTAACATTTTGCTGCAGGTGCTGGATGACGGGCATATTACGGATTCTCAGGGCAGGAAGGTTGATTTTAAGAATACCATTATAATAATGACAAGTAATGCCGGAGCGCAGAGAATAGTAGATCCGAAGCTTCTCGGTTTCTCGGGACGAAATGACGAGAAACACGACTATGATAATATGAAGGGCAACGTCATGGAAGAAGTGAAAAGGATGTTTAAACCGGAGTTTATCAACAGAATTGACGATATTATAGTATTCCGTGCCCTGACTAAGGAGGATGTAAAGGGAATCACCAGCCTTATGCTGAAAGAGCTGAAGGACAGGGTAAAGAAGCAGATGAATATTACGCTTACCTATGGTGAGACGTTGAAAAACTATATCTTCGATAAGGGTTATGACAAGAAGTTTGGCGCCAGACCGTTGAAACGGGCAATCCAAAACGAGATAGAGGATCAGCTTGCGGAAGAGATATTGTCAGGAAGAGTGAAGGCAGGAGGTAAGGTTGGCATCTCTGTGGAGGATTCCAAGGTGCGTTTCTCGGCAAAGGCATGATGGTATGTAATAAATACGCAAAATATATCGAAATTTTTGTAGCAAACCTTCTTATCTTATAGTATAATTGCAGTATAGGATTCAGAGACAGCTCATTAATATGGCTTATAATACAATGGAGGAATTGAAAATGGCAGTGATTGAGGAATTGATTCGTGAGGAAGCAACGGGAGCGCTTAGCTTTGGTAATTTTAAACTTCCGGAAAAGACAAAAAAAGATGGATTTAATTATAACGGAGATATTTATAAGATTAAGACATTTAAGGAAATCACTAAGCTGGAACGCAACGGTATGTTTGTATACGAATCTGTTCCGGGGACTACCGTCCATGATTTCAGAGCTACAGATAAGGCTGTAAATCTTGTGGTTGAAGGAATGGAGGATTCTCAGGTTACACTTGAGCTTGAGGCGGAAAAGGAATATAAAATCCACATTGATAAGGTGTATGCCGGCAAGATGAAGACGAATCTTGGCGGAAAGCTGAATTTAAGTGTTGAGCTTGAGCCGGATAAGCTGGTTGATATTTTTATTGAGAAAATGTAGAGGTTAAACGTGGCAAAAGAAAAACAGGTATTCTTCTGTAAAGAATGTGGCTACGAATCTGCAAAATGGCAAGGGCAGTGTCCGGGGTGTCGTGCCTGGAACACGTTTGTCGAGGAAAAGATAACTGTGGGCGCTCAGAAACGTTCTTCCGTGAGGAGGGACGCTGCAGCGCCTACAAGTATTTTAAAGGTTACGACTGCAGATGAGAGCCGGATAAAAACAAATATAAATGAGCTGGACAGAGTATTGGGAGGCGGAATTGTCAGGGGCTCTCTGGTTCTGGTCGGCGGAGATCCGGGGATAGGAAAGTCGACAATTTTATTGCAGATGTGTAGAAATCTGGTTCATGGCGGGACGGAGACACTGTATGTTTCAGGTGAGGAATCCATGGCACAGATCAAGATGCGTGCAGAACGAATAGGCGGCTTTGAAAAGGATATGCTTCTGCTCTGCGATAATGACATGGAAAATATTGCATCCGTTATAAGGAAAAGTAACGCGTCGGTGGTGATTATTGATTCAATTCAGACGATGGTCGTCGAGGAGGTCGGAACTGCGCCGGGAACAGTAACGCAGGTGCGGGAGGTAACTGCACACCTTATGCAGCTCGCAAAGCAGGAGGACATTGCTATATTTATTGTTGGTCATGTTACCAAGGAAGGAACGGTTGCAGGTCCCAGAACGCTGGAGCATATGGTGGATTCGGTTTTGTATTTTGAGGGTGACAGCAATAGCGGATTCAGATTACTTCGAGGTGTCAAAAACAGATTTGGATCAACCAATGAAATAGGCGTATTTACGATGACTGAGGCAGGTCTTGAGGAGGTTGATAATCCGTCTCAGATGATGCTGAACGGCAGACCGCATGGAGTCCCTGGTTCGGTTGTCGTGTCCTCTGTCGAGGGCACAAGACCGATTCTGGTGGAGATGCAGGCTTTGGTGTGTCAAACCAATTTCAACATGCCGAGAAGAACCTCTGTCGGAGTGGATTATAATCGCGTCAATCTGATTATGGCGGTACTGGAAAAACGTGTCGGAATGAATCTGTGGGGGTATGATGCATACGTCAGTATAGCAGGAGGTATGAGAATCAGTGATCCTGCTATAGACCTCGGCGTGGCATGTGCGATTACGTCAAGCATGAAGAATAAACCGCTGGGAGATGATGTCGTGATTATCGGTGAAATCGGACTGGCGGGTGAGATTCGTGGCGTGTCAAATGTGTTACTGAGAGTAAAGGAAGCGGATAAGATGGGCTTTCGTACATGTATCATCCCAAAATCCAATTATGAGAAAAATATGGAAAAACTGAATATACGTGTGATAAGTGTGAGTTCACTGGCCGAAGCTCTATCTGTTTTATAGAATTAATTATCCGGATAAAATTTATGAATTAATTTCGCTGAACGATTACAGAGAGTCACTGAATATATGCCGGATAAAAAACTGATTCGGAAACCGGAAGAAATCAAGGGAAAAGGAAGAAATGAGTGGCCTGTTGCTGCCATGTGGAATTCTTTACCTGCTCCGGGTGCAAGCGCATATACAAACTTTATCAATAAGGTGAATTTGAAAAAAGTATATCAATAAGGTGAATTTGAAAAAAGTGTTGACATATAAAAATCACTGTGGTATATTCTAATAGCTGT
>CAYOOW010000044.1:0-10859 GCA_964405715.1 uncultured Bacteroides sp. | reverse complement strand
GGATGTAAAAAAGAACTGTTTTGACGGGAGGAAAGGTTACAGCGAAATTAATTCAAAACATATAGTTCTTGATTTTTATTTTATAGTGTATTAGAATAATATTTAATTATTTGTAGCAAAATAAATCTATATAGGTAAAGGAGAACAATATGGGCAAGGTATTTAAATCATTGGTTAAAGTAACTGTAGCTGCCGCTGCAGTCGGCGGAATCTGCTATGCATTTAAGGACAAAATCAAAGGAAGCAAGGTTTATCAGGAATATGATGTTGACAATAAAATTGCAAAAGTAAAATCTACAATCAAAGAAAAGATGCCTAAGTCTTCTAATAACGAGAAAGACTACGTCGAGGATGACGAAATCTTCTTTGACGACCTTGATGCAGATGTAACGGAAAGAGATTATGTTTCTATTGAACCGGATGCGGCAGATGACAATTCCGATTCCGAAACCGAATCTGTTGAGGAAAAAACAGAAGAAACAGAGGATGATACTCCGGATGCCGAAGTACCTACAATTGAATATTGAGCAATTATTAATAAAATATTTGCATACAGTTAAAGTATGCAGAGGACTGCAAAATTTATGTGTATAGCATATATATTACATTTGCAAGCATTGGTACTTACCGAAGTATTTTCTGTAATATATGTGCTATATGCATAATCAGAAATATCTCTCATATAAAATCTAAATCTTGCGGCAGAGTACATATATAATCATCTCTCTGACGACGAATACTTTGCCAAATTATTATCAAAGGATTATTAAGGAGACGAATATTATCCACGAAAAAACAAAATAGATTTAGTCATTGGCTGCATCTTATTAGCATTTATTTCTATTGGTATATTTATATGTTATTTGAGCGTGAAAGATTATCATGACAAGATACCGACGGTTACCGTAAAGAGCGGAGTAGAAATAGCAGAGGGCGGTACAATAGAGTTAAAGGATGCTGCTGATATATCTGACAATATGGCAGCCCTGTTTTTTCTGTATATCAATCTGTCGGTTTTAATATATTTAAAATCTGTTCAATGCTCTGTTTGCCGAAATAGGTTTTTTCCTCATCCACAACCAGACACGGTACAGCCATAATCTGATAGCGTTCCTTCAGTGCAGGAAATTTACTGATATCATACATCTCCGCACATATCTTATCGTTGAGCGCAGCAATCCGCTGTGTTCCCGCTACCACATCGGGGCAGTTCGTGCAGGACAGCGTTGCCATCACCTGCAACAAATGTTTCTCCGGAATTGCACCGATTTGCTCCAAAACATTCTCTGCAATCGGTTTTCCCGGTCCGGCAACATTATACAGCGCCGAGATAAACGAATTAAACTCATGTCCTCCCGGAACACTGTAATACCGTATTCCCACGGATTTGCCTTCTCTGCGAATATCGAGATATGCATATTCTGTTCCCGAAGCCTCCTTCTCTGTCTCTATCAGGAGCTTTTCATGTATGCCCTCCAGCTCCTTTGCAAATTCCCTTAGCTCGTTGCTGCTTTCTGTACCGTTCAGCACCGCAACAACAGTCACCGTCTTTTCAAATCCGGAAAACACCCCTGCCAGTTGTTTTCTCATTTCTCCATTAATAAACATATCGTCGAAATTCCCATTTGGAACATCCGAATCCGATATGCCGCGCTTTTCTTCGGATTTATTTGCCGCGGCTGTACTATACGACAATATTTTCTGTTTGTCAGGCTGCCCCTGTGCCAGTCCGCTGTCAGCGATATATTTCTCCAGCGCTGTAGCAGCCACTGCTCCGTCGGACACCGCGGTTACTACCTGGCGAAGGTTCTTGATACAAACGTCTCCCGCCGCATACACTCCGTCACAATCTGTTTTCCTGTTCTCATCCGTGATAATATAGCCCTGCTTGTCCAGTGCAATCTGCCCGGCAATCCATCTTGTGGCGGGTGCATAACCGACAAATACGAACACGCCAAATACGCCTCCGTCCGCCGCCCGATACTCTGTTTCCACGCCGCTTTTGTTATCCTTTAAACGGGCATATTTAACCAGACCATCTCCGCCCACCTCGGTCATTTCTGTATGAAATCTGACGTCAATATCCGGAAAATCACGCAGCTTTTCCACCACGCCGGCGGCACAGGTAAATGCCTCTTCCCTGACAATTATTGTAACCTTACTCGCATACCGGGTGAGGAACATCGCTTCCTCGACTGCTGCAAATCCGCCGCCTATAACCAAAACCTCTCTGCCTGAAAAAAACTCTCCATCGCAAGTAGCGCAATAAGCGACACCGCGTCCTTTATACTCCTGTTCACCTGTGAATCCAACCTCTCTCGGGCTGGCTCCCAATGCCAGAACAATCCCTACCGTCCGGTATTCCCGTCCATCTGCTGTCGTGACGGTCTTCAGCTTCCCATCTGCTTTCATGGAAACAACCTCTGCCAACATAAACTCCGCACCAAAACGCTCTGCCTGAATACGCATTGACTCTGTCAGACTGCTTCCGCTTGCATGCTCCACACCCGGATAATTGACAATGTCAGCCGTGATGGTTATCTGTCCGCCAAACTTCTCCTTCTCCATCACCAGCACTTTGTATTTTGCTCTGGCAAGATAAATAGCGGCTGACAACCCGGCCGGGCCACCGCCCACAATAATCGCATCATACATGTTTTCCATACTGTTTTTCATTCTACCCTCCATGCCGCCTTTCATGTTTCAATTTCCTGCAGAATATCACAATAATCCGACCAGATCGAGACTAGGCTTTAAGGTTTCCTCACCAGGTTTCCACTTTGCAGGGCACACCTCATCTCCGTGTTCAGCAACAAACTGCAGTGCCTGAACCTTTCTCAAAAGCTCCTCCGCATTACGCCCGACATTACCGGCATTTATTTCATAAGCAACTATCCTTCCTGACGGATCAATCACAAAGGTTCCTCTCTCCGCCTGTCCGCTCTCCTCAATCAATACATCAAAATCACGGCTCAGAGCATGCGTCGGATCCGCCAGCATAGGATATGTGAGCTTTTTTATTCTCTCAGAAGCGTCCTTCCACGCCTTGTGCACGAAATGAGAATCCGTAGATACCGCATAAATCTCACAGTTTATTTTTTGAAATTCCCCGTATTTATCCTGTAAGTCCTCCAACTCGGTCGGACATACAAACGTAAAATCTGCCGGATAAAAGAAAAACACCGCCCATTTACCCAACACCTCATTTTTTGTAACCGTACAGAATGCATCCTGATAAAATGCCTGTATAGAAAAATCACTTATTTCCTTTTGAATCATTGACATAATAATTTCCTCCTCTTCTACAAATAAAAAGAATACTAAATATTCTGCTATTTAGTATTCGTATTTATCAGTTTTTTATTCTATTATTCCAATTTATTCCCGCTCAAAAAAACCATGTTCCTCCGCAACAGGTATTGTATGCGCATCCATTTTTTCTATCCTGATATGTCTCTGTCTGTCCAAAAACAAAATCAGTTCGTCAATCTCACTCTCCCTGCCCTGAACCTCCATCTCCACGGTCCCATCATAAAGATTGCGTACCCAGCCGGTAAGCCCGAGCTGACGAGCCTTATTCTCCGCATAATATCTAAATCCAACGCCCTGCACCCAGCCGTGAAAGATGATGTGTTTTCGTATCGGTTCTGTCATATATGTCTCCCTCTCTGAATCCTTCTATTATTCTACCCGTCAAATTCCACCGCATGCTTCCGCATCCATATCGGAAACATATTACGCTGACAGGCAATATTTTCCCTTTCCTTTATGCTGATTGTTTTGAAGAAAGCTCTCCACATATCAGTATACCGATCCTCATAGTTTTCTGTTTGGCTTAGAACCGCAAACTCTTCTTCAGTGAGATATCTCATATAATTCTCCTCGTCCTTCGGATGCACCACAGCAAGTTTCCTCCTGTCATCTACAATCATCCAGTGTTCTGACGGCATCCTGTCTGCAAAATGCTCTCCAACAAGCAAAGCAACATTATTTTTGGGTTCTATATGGCACACATACACCCTATTATCAAGTGATGTAAAACGTGCAAATTCCCGAAAGTAATGGCTTTCATTTCCTATTCTGCGTTTCAGCTCCAGCATCCGCATCACATGTGGATTTGCATACATAACGCACACTTGGTTTCCCACTGCAAAACCTACTCTCAGAAAATTATAAATCGCCTGCAAGGCATCCGATTCTTCCGAAAGCGATGCATAAAATACATACATATATGCCTGTCCTGATATCTGCATTTTAATAGAACGAACCACTTTTTCCGTCTTTTCTCTGTCCGCATCCACATGCACATACTCATCAAAAAGAGACTGCTGGTATATCGGTTCTCTTTCAAGGCGCAGCACTCCATGTCCATGGTCTAATGCATAACTCCACGCATCATATATGCATGTCATCATATCCTCAAATCTGTCTCTGCAACAAAATACCTTCATATTCTACCCTATCCCAAAATCAGCCAGGGACATCTGTTTAAAATCATTGTTCTGATTTGCCACCTGCCAATTCTCCCTGCCGTTTACATCTATCAGCTGTCTGGTAATGTACTGCTCTTCTATCGGTGTATTGTACATTCTCCGTCCATTACATGTAATAAAATAATGCGCCCGTTTCAACACAACGCCCATCTTCTTCAGGCTGTCAAAATCAAGTCTTCCATATCTCCTTGCGTACATAATCCTACCCGCCGATTTCGGACCTATCCCCGGTATCCGCAGGAGCATATCATAGGAAACTGTCTGTATATCCACCGGAAACAATTCCAGATGCCGCAGCGCCCAGTCGCACTTCGGATCAAGCAATTCATTAAAGTTCGGTTTTTCCTCAGACAAAAGCTCATCCGCCTTAAATCCGTAAAAGCGTAAAAGCCAGTCTGCCTGATACAATCTATGTTCCCGTAGCAATGGCGGAGCCGTTCCCAATTCCGGAAGTGCCGAATCCTCGTTAATCGGAATATATGCAGAGTAAAAGACTCGTTTCAAATCATAGCCCTGATACAATTGCTGTGTAGTCCGAATCAGTGTATAATCACTCTCCCCCGTCGCCCCGATTATCATCTGCGTGCTCTGCCCGGCAGGAGCAAATCGTCTTGTAAGCTTACCCATATCTGACGAAACGAGCGTCTTATTTGCAGCAGGTGTGGCAATCTGCATCTCATCCTTCACATCATTTTTTGCCACAAAATGATTCCCGGAAAAGATACCATTGCTTAGATATTTATTGCTGCCGCTCCGCTCCATCCTTGCATCCTTACCGATAGCAACTCTGTGCGCTGCAATGGTATCCCTGACCTTTCCCATAGGATCAAGAATCGTCTGAAAGCTCTTATTAGGAGCCAGCTTAGATAAGCTGTCTGCCGTCGGAAGCTCAAGGTTGACGCTGATTCTGTCAGCCAAATACCCGGCTGTTGCAAGCAGCTCGTCCGGTGCGCCCGGAATCGTCTTCACATGGATGTAGCCATTGAAATGATATGTGTTCCGAAGCAGCAAAAGCGCCTCGCACATCCTTTCCATCGTATAACCGGGATTTTTAAGCACGCCCGAGCTTAAAAAAAGGCCCTCGATATAATTTCTCTTATAGAACTCAATGGTGAGCTCACATATCTCCTCCGGTGTAAACGTCGTCCGCGGAATATCGTTTGAACACCTGTTGATACAATACTTGCAATCATATACACAGTGATTCGTCATAAGTATTTTCAACAGAGAAATGCATCTGCCATCCGCAGCAAAGCTGTGGCATATCCCGCACGCCTTTGCATTTCCGAGGAATCCTTTCTTTCCCCTCCTATCCGAACCGCTTGACGTACACGCAACATCATACTTCGCCGCATCCGCTAAAATATCCAATTTTTCTTTCAAAGTATAGCTCGTTCTTATTTCATTCATGCTTATATTATACGAACATTTGTTCTTGTTTGCAAGTATTTTTTACATATCACTTGGAAAGCGCCAGACTCAGCTCGTACTGGAACGAATCCAAATTGTTATTTTGAAGCGTGATTGCTTCCGTAATATCAAAATCTATCAAAATATCATTTTTTATTGCCACAATACGGTTACTCCCGCCTCTCTTCAAAATCTCAATAGCGTAGGCTCCCATCAACGAACCGTACATTCTGTCCTTCGCCGTAGGCTGCCCGCCTCTTTGAATATATCCTAATACAGATACTCTTGATTCAATTCCTGTTTTCTCCCGAATCATTCCGGCTAGCTCCGGCGCGTCGGTGACGCCTTCTGCCACGACAACCAGATAGCTGTTTCTGCCATCCGAATGGCGTTTCTTGATTGCGTCGATTATACCGTCAAAGTTGCCGTCCCATTTTTCAGGCAGGACAATTGCATCCGCCGATGTTGCCATACCTGCCCACAGTGCAATATAACCACGTTTTCTTCCCATCACCTCAACGACGCTGCATCTGCCGTGCGAAACTGACGAATCACGTATCCTGTCAATCGCCTCCATCGCTGTATTTGCCGCCGTGTCAAATCCCAGAGTATACTCTGTACAGGACACATCGCGGTCTATTGTTCCGGGAATACATACGATATTAACACCCTCCTCTTTAAATGCGATAGCTCCATGCAGAGTACCATCCCCTCCGATTGCCACAAGCGCATCGACATCATGCTTTCGCATATTGTCTGCTGCCTGTTTTCTATACTCCGGTTCCAGGAAACGATCACTTCTGCTGGTGTAAAGGATGGTTCCTCCCTGATTATTTATATTTCTTACATCCTCCAAATCAAGCGGTCTTGTCTCCCAGTCAATCAGTCCTTCGTAACCACGGAGAACACCTACCACTTCAATCCCGGCATTTGCCGCACTGAACACCACTGCCCTGATCGCTGAATTCATACCCGGTGCGTCACCGCCACTCGTCAAAACTGCAATCTTTTTTACACTGCTCATAATCTATAATCTCCTTAAAATACGCATAATTTTCAGAGGTATTTCAGCATACGAAAATGTACTTTTCAAGGAAGCATATGCTTACCTCACCTTGTAGTGGATTCCGCATACCAATCAAGTGCATATCAAACCCTGACAGATACGGTGTCTCTAACCTCCGGCTCGTCACCGGCAGTAATCATTTCGTTTATATCCTCCGCTTTCCGTGTAAAAATATATTTTATATCTCTACACAACACAACCAGCATAAAAATACCAAAAATAAAAAACACCATATCAGCAACAATATTCGTACCTGTTTTCTCCCCGTATATTCATCAGCTTTTTATTAAAGTATCTACCTCGTATGTCTCTCCTCGACAATCCCATCCAGCGCACGATTCAGGCATACATGACAGATATCTCCGGACTTGTTCTCAACCCTTATGACATGTACGGACACCCATTGATATTCCCCCTGTCGGTTTTTCTGATACAGTTCCGCATATACCTCCGTTTTTCCCTTACGAAAGCTTTTTATCAAATGTTCTCTTGAAAAACAATCCAGAAACAGGTTCTGATAATTTTTATGAATGTTCTCTATATTATCATCAATCAAATCATCATAACAACCTAAATTAACAACCTCATTATACAGAAATTCCTCATTGCGCAGCATCGTAAATGTATTCTTTGTCAGATTTGCAAGAACAATCATCGGATAAACCTGCGATACTGCCTGCACAATATTCATCAAATCCTTAAGCGAAACATTTATTCCCATGATTTTTTCATTTTCCATCCCATCATTCCTCCTCCATAATAATTTTGTTTACTTAACTTTCGTTTCAATATCGCATCCTGTATCTCACAAAATTACAATCATATATTGTTTTTGGCAATATACATGTAAATTTTACATAATTAATTATAACACATTATTTCTTTTTTTCTCCACTTTTCCATTTAAAATGTATCTGTAAAAAACTCTGACTGATTCCCCATATTCGTCAGAATAATTTTTACTCCTATACAATTGCAATATCCTTTTCCTTTCCGCCTGATATATGATAAAATAAATATATTTTAACTTAATCTGGGAGGTGATTTTTTGCGTCAGAATCGAGGTGCCGAATTCACAAAAGAAATAAAAAGTCCCATGTTATTTTGCTGCCAGACATGTTGGGCTATCATAACGATTTGTTAAAGGCAGCTTTTTCCGGTGTCGGCTATCAGCTTGAAATCATGGACGAAACGAAGCATTTGCCGGATAAATCACTCCCATATATCAACGGAGACTATTGTCTGCCGGCAGTTTTAATATTGGGACAAATGTTGGCAACTATATCCTCCGGAAAATGGGATATGAATCATATTACCTTTATGGAGCCACAGACCGGCGGGGCATGTCGTGCCGGAAATTATTATAATTCCATGATTACATGTCTGAAAAGAGCCGGATACGACCAGATTCCGGTTATCTCTCTGAATGCATTTGGCGAGGAAAAGCATGAGGGGTTTACCGTTACATTGCCGTTATTACTTCGGGCAGTTGCGGCGGTTTGCTACGGAGATTTATTGATGACACTGTTACAACAGGTTCGTCCATATGAAAACAACTACAATTACAGATATAATTTCCATGACCTCTCCTCCTCGTAAAAATATTTTCTTATGACAGATTAAAATTATTAATCTGCTGATTCAACAACTCCGTCTTACCATATCACGAATAACCTCGCCGGCATCAATATCACGGATTTCTGTTCTGTCTGTCATGTATAATCGCTTTATCTGTTTATCTTGCTTTCTAGCATATCGAAAATAAACTGTAAACTTCTTAATTAAACGAATCATAACGATACGCCACAGAAAGCAAAAGAGATTGTCACATTAAGACAATATGACAGTCTCTTTACTGCTTTGCAGCAATTTCTACCAATGCTTCAACTCTATTTCAGTCACCTCACCGTCCATTATCGTAATCTCAAGTCCTGAGAAGAAATTGTCCCCATATTCCTCTCCCGTATAAGTAAGCACCATGTAGCCGTCGCCATCATCATACACATCATCCGGTGTACCAAATGCATTTATGACATCACCATAATCCGTCCCAATCTCTATACCGCCCGCAATATGAGATACTGTTCCTTCAAGATTATAGTCTATACAGATTCCCACTACCTGACCTTTTTCCGCTAAAATACTGCCTTCTTCCTTATTTGCTATAACAACAGATGCCTCGCATCCATTCCTCTCAATATATATATAGCTATAGTCATCTTCATCTATCATTTCGTCCTGATAGTACGACTCAATACCCCAGCCATTTGCCTCAAATTCCGAGAAGCTGCACGGAAGCGTATACGAATCTCCGTCAATCACAACCTGATAGCTCTCCCAATCAGATGAACCGGCAATACCTGTAACCCCGGAGTCATCCCCTATATCAGCAGAGCCGTTTCCTGCTCCATCGAAGCTAAAGGTATCTTCAATTCTTTCGGCAGCCTCCTCAACAGATACCTCCATGCCCTCTACTATAATTGTATAAAATCTTTCATATAAATAAACAACATATGTGTAAAGATAATAATCATAATCTGTTAATCCGCCCTCAGGAATACAATCTATTGTTCTGTAAAAGACCGTTCCTCCCATAGCGATTTCATCTGTGCTTACATTGTACCCGCCCGCTTGCTCATATTGTTCAATATAAGCGGATATGACTTTATCTGCGGGGTCCTCAACATTCTCCTGCTGTACCGCGCTGATGCCATAATCATTATCAACAAAGGAAACAAGAACATCCTCCTCCGGAGCAACATACTGAAGGCTATACAGGTTTCCTCCATCCGCCGTACTCTCGTGCTCCTCCCAATCAGCGCCGACCTCCGCATAACCCGTTCTGTCACACCCGCCTAAAACCCAATCAGCGTCCGTACCAACCGGTTCCTCGGTATCCTCTATCGTCATATCATCAATCTGCGGTTCGGATATTGGCGTATCCCAATCATCCTCTGTCGTCTGTTCCGTTGTCTTCTCCGTCTTTTTGCTGTTGCTTTTGTCATTGCATCCCACAAGAGACAGCACCATAACACCTAAACACAAACCTGTTAATATTCGTCTTTTCATACTTTCCTCCTTAATTTTAACTCTTGTTTTCCGATAACGTCCAAAGCAATTACCGGCTATACTGAATTAAAGAGGATTATCGGCAATCCCTTTCGAAATTACAACCAACCCAGGGTTTCTTTCTGTAAACCATAGGTTGACACGCAGCATAGCCGCGACAAAACAATGCATTTTCAATGGCAAAAATTTTTCTGATAAATTATGTCAATCATACTTATATCATTATTTGAAGCACGCCCGGCAGACACACAAACTCCACCTCCGTGACATCAGAGAGAGATTGTCAAGTGTGTTTGTAAACTTTTTTGAAAATACATAATGTCCTACCCTGACCAATCATGAATTATATCCATATGAACCCACAATGTAAAATCCAGCGAAGGACGCCGTATCTACTATGAGGCTTTATACTCAATATTGAAAATGGGCGTGGTAATCCAAAATTTGAAAAACTGTATCCCCTTATCAGGCATCTGAATATTTCCGCAGACAGAATTTTTTATCCGGAAAGCGTAACTCCACAGCCTAACCTTCAGAAACTCTTTACCCTGCAAAAAGACTGTTACAATTTTCGCCCCAGGACAAGCAGCTGTCACTTTACGCCATTTTTACAACAAGCGTTATATAGAAGCATTCATCACGAATATCAGCATATACCTCTCCATTCATAAGCCCCATCAGCCTTTTGCATATGAAAAGTCCAAGCCCATTGCCCTGCACCTTGTCCGCATTATTCCCACGATGAAAGCTTTCGAATATCTGCGGCAGTTCTTTCGCTTCAAGAGTACAGCCTGTATTTGATACCGTGATAAGCTCACAGC
>CAYOOW010000043.1:0-11248 GCA_964405715.1 uncultured Bacteroides sp. | reverse complement strand
TGGATGTAAAAAAGAACTGTTTTGACGGGAGGAAAGGTTACAGCGAAATTAATTCTATAGTCGAATGGCTTGACATTTTCAATGAGTCGGAGTATGATGATAGTTAAGCCTATTGTCATAAATTGTTAAAAAAGGCAGACGAAAGAATGCATCAAAAATGAATGAATCGTAGAAAGAATATGCAGTTGAGTGATAATGCAGGAGAGGAGAAGTCGCATGAATGCAAAAATATCATTTTTTGGAAGTATAAGAGGCAGGGTTATAACTTATGTGACAATCAGCATTCTTCTGGTTATTGCGGTGACTGCTGTGGTTAACAGCGTTGTGTTGAATGATGCATTGAAAACAAGTGAATATAATGTGTTGATTGCAGAAGCAGAAGGAACCAGCGATACAATTGATGAATGGCTTACAGGGCAGGCAAATATTGTAGAAACAATGAAAAGCGCATTAGAAAATATGGATAAGGACGATACGGAAGCTATTATGGACTTCTTAGAGGTAAACCTTGCAAATAATGATAATGCGCTCATGTATTATTGTTGTTTCGGATATAATGGTGGAGTTCTTCCGGCAGACCATTCCAGTCTGGACCTTGATCCGACGACAAGAAGCTGGTGGACTGATGCTATTGCGGAAGATGGGCTGATCTATACTGCGCCGTATACGGATTTTGCAACAGGACAGATGATTGTATCTATTGCAATGCCTTGTAAGATTGATGGAGAGCAGGCGGTAGTCCTTGCTGATATTACAATAGATAATCTGATTGAAATGGTAAAGAATGTAAGTACAGATGAAAGCATCCGGACATTTCTGCTTGCAGAAGATAATAGTGTAATTACACATGAGAATGAAGCCTATTTGCCGAAAGAGGAAGGTAATACCATTTTAAGTGATGTTATAGATGTCAATCTGGAAAGTGATGGTGTAACAATCTTCAAAGATTATGATGGCACTGATAAGTATTGCGTAGTGAATACGGTAGAAGCAACCGGATGGAAGCTTGGTATTACGCAAAACACATCGGTAATCAGCAGTAAGATTAGAAATAATTTGGTATTTCCGTTGATAGCAGACATAATATTGCTTGCAGCGTCCATTATTCTTTTGAATATTGTGGTTTCTGCCATGTTAAAACCGCTTGGCGAATTAGAGAAATTTATCAAAGAGAAAGTAATCGGAATCAATAATTGTAAGTCAGAGAAATCAGAAGTAAAAGAAATCGGTTATCTGATTGAAGAGTTAGAGCAGAGAGTAGTATCTACAATACATAAAACACAGGAGGAGTCTGTGCATATTCAGAGCATGGTATCCGATACGAATGCTAATGTTTCCAAAATGAATGGAAATATTATGGAAATCAGTGCGATAATGGAAGAGACAGGAGCAAGTGTGGCGGCACAGACGCAGAGTATTGGTGATATAGACAGTACCTGCAAGGATGTTACAGTTGCAATCGACGAATTATCTGAAAAAGCAGATACAATTACTGCCCGTGCGGAAGAAATTATTGAGCGTGTGGAACAAATGGTTCCTGAAGTATTGGAAGATAAAAAGAGCGCCATTAAGGTAACTATGGAGAGCAGAGAAAAACTGAAGATTGCAATAGAAGAGACACAGGTAATCAACCAGATTGTTGAGGTGTCGCAGACAATCAGTGACATAGCAGGTCAGACCAATCTGCTGTCCTTAAATGCGTCTATTGAAGCGGCAAGAGCAGGAGAAGCCGGACAAGGATTTGCTGTCGTTGCGGAAGAAATAAAGAAGCTGAGTGATACGACGGGTAAAGAGATTGGTAAAGTAAATGAGCTGACGGAAAAGGTGCTTGGAAGTGTCGGCTCACTTTCAGAAGCGAGCAATCAAATCATAGCATTTCTTGATGAGATTGTCCTTAAGGATTATGACAAGCTGGAGACGCTTGCGGATAATTATAAAGAAGATGCTGCATATTACGCACAGGTTAGCAATGTGCTAAGTTCCAATACAAGGGAATTAAGGAAGGCCATTACGAATATTAATGACATTTTAGACACAATCAATCTTTCACAGAAAGAATTAGATTCAGCAGTGCAGTCAGTAAATGGTAACTTACAGGAAATTACTTATGCAAGTGAAAAGGTATCAGAAGAAACAAACGATGAAATGGAAAGTATTACTGCCTTGCAAACCACGATACAGCAATTTCAGGTTTAATAAATCCTGTCAATTCCGGGTTCGTAAATTATTTCTCAAAGCATTTCACGATATTGTATATTTTGTTGCTATTCTGCCACAATTTTAGCGGCTTCTGCTGTCAAATTTTTCGGTTGACATGATGTGCCGCTTGTGTTATGGTAGATCTGTAAATGCGAAGAAGAGGAGTAGTAGAAGCACGGAGGACTACAGAGAGCTGTCGGATGGTGCAAGACAGAGTCGGAAGCGTTTTGAACTCGCCTCAGAGCAGCCGGTTGAACGGTAATTACATCGTGTTTGTGATTATCAGTAGACGCGGACGGAACCTGACCGTTATTGCAGGAGGATATAAGGCTGTAAGAAGTCCGTATCTGTGAGAGTGCATACGTATGTATGAATTAGAGTGGTACCGCGTAAGAAACTTGCGTCTCTAAAGGAGGAGACTCAGGTTTATTTTTTTGCCGTATACACCTTTTGATAAATCACAGATATGCAGCAGGAAATGTTGTAAAAGAAAGGAAGGTAGAGAGTATGAAGAATTTTGAGCATTACAGACGCGGTTATTATATGCCGCCGGTACAGAGTACAAATTGGGTAAATAAGGAGTATATTGAGAAGGCTCCCGCATGGTGCAGTGTGGATTTGCGTGACGGAAATCAGGCACTGATTGTGCCAATGAGCTTGGATGAGAAGCTGGAGTTTTTCAAGGAACTGGTAAGAATCGGGTTTAAGGAAATTGAGGTGGGCTTCCCTGCGGCGTCTGAGACGGAGTATAGGTTCTGCCGTACATTGATAGAGGATAATCTCATACCGGATGATGTGACGATACAGGTATTGACACAGGCGAGAGAACACATTATAAAGAAAACCTTCGAGGCGGTTCAGGGTGCAAAGAATGCCGTTGTGCATTTGTATAATTCAACCTCCTATGCTCAGAGAACACAGGTGTTCAGGAAGTCCAAGGAGGAAATATTAAAGCTTGCCACGGACGGAGCACAGCTGTTAAATGACCTTGCCGACCGATATCAGGTGAAGTATCAATTTGAGTATTCGCCGGAGAGCTTTACGGGAACTGAGGTTGATTATGCGCTTGAGGTCTGCAACGCTGTGATTGATATCTGGAAACCGACACCGGACAGAAAGGTTATCATCAATCTGCCTGCGACGGTAGAAATGTCACTGCCGCATGTATATGCGAGCCAGATTGAATACATGAGCAATAACATGCATGGCAGGGAAAATGTTATTTTGTCCCTCCATCCGCACAATGACAGAGGGTGTGGTGTGGCAGATGCAGAGCTGGGACTTTTGGCAGGCGCTGACAGAATTGAGGGTACGTTGTTCGGAAACGGTGAAAGAACAGGAAATGTAGATATTATTACGCTTGCAATCAATATGTTTACACATGGCGTTGATCCGGAATTGGATTTATCCGATATTCCGCGTATTACGGAGGTATATGAAAGACTGACAAGAATGCATGTCTATGAGCGCTCTCCATACACCGGGAAGCTGGTATTTGCGGCATTTTCGGGCTCCCATCAGGATGCGATTGCAAAGGGTATGAAATACAGAGAAAATGATCCGGACAATATGTGGACGGTTCCGTATCTGCCGTTAAATCCCGAGGATATCGGACGGAAATATGACGGAGATGTCATTCGCATAAACAGCCAGTCCGGCAAGGGCGGAATAGGCTTTATACTAGAGCAGAAGTACGGATTTGATCTGCCGGCTAAGATGCGTGAAGATTTGGGATATACGGTGAAGGATGTCTCCGACCATCAGCATAAGGAGCTGTCGCCGAAAGAGGTGCTGGACATATTCCAGAATGAGTATGTAAACAAGGATACGGTTATCCGTATGGAGGAGTGCCATTTCAAACAGGTGGATGGTATTGACGCGGAGATAACAATCTTTGTGGATGGTACTAAGAAAGTATATCATGGACATGGAAACGGAAGACTTGATGCAATCAGCAATGCAATCATGAAACATTTTGATATTAAGTTTTCTCTGGTTACATATGAGGAACATGCGCTTCAGGTCGGTTCAAATTCACAGGCATGTGCATATGTGGGTATTGAGGTTGAGGGTACACCGGGAGTTACATGGGGTGCCGGAATCAAGACGGATATTATTGATGCCTCCGCATTCGCATTAATCAGCGCTTTGAACAGAACACATTTAATTAAAAAACAGTAGAAACAAGCGGAGCTGTTGCACGAAGATAATATAATATAATACACATATACATATATGCATATTATATTATCTTCGTGCGACAGCTCCCTGTATGCTTTCTTGATGTATTTTTTATTTCGGATTTTGCGGAATATCTGTTCCTTCCGGTATAATAGCATCTACTTTTTTGGTTTTAGTTGTATTCTGTTTTTTCTTGTGATAAAATACACTTGTGTATGTTATCGCAATGGAGGAGGTCAATTTATGATTTTTGTTAAGTCGGAGGACTTGAAATATGGTATGCGTCTTGCTAAACCTATATATAATAAATCCGGTGTTTTACTTTATGAGCGTAATACAAGACTCACGCTGCAGGGTATAGAGAGTGTGAAAAATTTTGGCCTTCTTGGTTTATATATTTTGGAGCCGGCTGAGCCGGTACCGCCTATGTCGGAGGAAGATTTGGATTTCGAGAGATTTCAGACCATGGCGGTTTTCAGTATCAGAGAGGAACTGGACAGCATTATTGCGGGACGTGAACCCCATAATCTGAAGCGGCTTGCCAATGCGATTATAACAAATTATGGCAGGCTGGATCATAAGATAACTTTTACGCAGAATCTCAGAAGTACATCCGATTATATATATAAGCATGTGATAAATACTGCGATTTTATGTGCGCTGATGTCTGCACAGGCATATTATACGCCGCAGGAACAGGAAGAGCTTGTGACAGCAGCTCTGCTGCATGATACCGGGAAACTTATGCTGCCGAATAAGGTGCGTGATAAATATGATGATTATGACACAAATGATTTGATTATTGTGAGGAAATTCCAAAATGACGGTTTGGGATTAATCAGACCGGAGCTTGGGATAGACAGCGGTGTCAAAAGAATTATTGCACAGATACATAAGATGGAGTATGGGGACGGTAAGGATGAGAACGGCAAGATACTAAAGAGCACAAAAATCCTCAAGGTGGCAAATTTATTTGACACAATGACATGTATGAAATTAAAGGAGGAGTCTGTGTCCGAGATTGCGGCAATCAAGTATCTGCTGTTAAATAAGGACGAGTTTGATGAGCAGATTGTCGGAACATTGATTAAGAGTATAAATATTTTGACTCCGGGTGTCTGCATTGAGCTTTCGAACAGGGAGAAAGGTCTTGTTATATCGGAAAATCCCGATAATATTCTCCGTCCGGTTATACTTGGCTTTACATCAAACAAAATATATGATTTGAGTAATAACGGCGTGTACAGAAGATATCAGATTGTGGATATCATGAAAACCATGGATAATCGAATTAAGGTTGATAAGGAACGACTGGATGAATACATGCTCAACGCTAAGGCAAGGTAAGACCTTAGGAGGGATAAAAATGTCAGAAAATGTGTTCAACGAAAAGGAAGATTATCTGATAAATGCCAGAGATGAAGTGATAAAGCGTGACAACATGGCTGCGGAGCTGGAGAAGATGGCAAATTATCAGAAAAAGCTTTCCCGCAATATTGCAGCCGAGGAGAAGTCCATAGCAGACGAAATCGCATCTACCATCAAGAAACGGAAGCAGGAGATTTCTGACACCTATGATGAAAGGCTGGATGATAACCGTGCCAGAAAAAAGAAGGTTTCTGACAAGAGGAACAAGAAAAAAAATCAGCGCATGAACGCGAGAATTGAAGAAGAGACAAAGGATATCCGTGAAAATACGAGGGAACTGGAGGTAGAAACAAAAACACTGCTCAAGAAAAATAAAGTACCGTCTTTTGTTTCCTCTAAGCTGTTTTTTGTTATGTTTATGCCGCGTGGAATCGGAGAGGTTGGCGCAATGCTGCTCAGCTTTCTTGCTTATTTTGCCGGCGTTCCGTCGCTGGTTACGATACTTATTGCGCAGCTTGTATTAAAGAATAAAGAGGGTATTAATACGCCGTTCTGGTGCATATTAATTGCAGCCGTATTGGTGATTTTGCAGCTTATAATTTATTTTGTGATTTACAGCACGACGAAGCTTCGGCACCATGATGTAATTTTGCAGGTGAGAAGTATAAGGGATAAGATAAAAGCAAATAGCAGACAGGCCGCTGCAATCCGTAACTCAATCAGTAAGGATAAGGATGAGAGTACATACAATCTGGGGGCGTATGACGAGAAGCTGGCGAGCCTTGAGAATGAGGCGGATTCCATCGGAACAGAAAAGCAGGAGGCACTTCGTACATTTGAGGAGGAAACAAAGCAGGTTATCATTGATGAGATTAACAGCAGACGGCTTCAAACCCTTGAAGATTTAAAGACGGAGAAGAAGGAGCTGGAGGATAAAATCGCCAAGGGAGAGAAGATGTATTCCGATAAGGTGCTGCAGATTACGAATCAGTTTGCATCCTATCTGGGAGAAGAGCTTTGTAAACAGGATAAATTATCTGATCTGATTGCACTTATGGAGGATGGTGAGGCAGAGACGGTATCCGAGGCAATCAGCCTGTACAAAGGTCAGAAATCCTCCAAATAATCTATCGTATATTTTAGTGCTGAGGCAATATAATCTGCCATCTGCATCACAACATGAAGTCTGGTGCTTTGCAGAAGATATGAATTCTGCCCCGACACGTTTACAATACCGGTAATCGAGACATCTCCGATTGCCGGTAATTTTTTATTTACCCCCTTTCCCGGAAATATAGGACAGTTGCTGACGGTTACGCTGCCTACCATGGAATGGTCGCCAAGTGATGCGTCAATCGCTATCACAAAGGGATTTTCAAATTCTTCATATATTTCACGAATAATCTGCCTCAGATTCAATGCGTGGACAGGTTCGCTCAGGCATCCAAGTACGCGAAAATTTTGATTATAATGCATGAGCCGGTCGCCTACCAGCGGGCCGAGGCAGTCTCCGGTTGCCCTGTCGGTTCCTATGCACAGGATTACAGGTGTACAGTCTGTCTGCATGGAAGTGTTGATATATTTTAAAATACTTTCACCAAGCTTGACACAGGAATCTCCCTGTGTGATGTCAAAATACTCGGTCGTACATTTCTTTTCAAAAATGCTGTTCATATTCACCTCAAACGATAGTGTTTCGTTAATATTAGATTATGCAGATAGTATTAACATGTTGTAAATAAAATAAACGCAGCGGGTGGTATTTGGTAAACATGTCGAAGCAGACTGGAATGACAGGAAAGATGCGGTGAAAAAAATCCGGCGGACGACAGAATGTGACGGAGAGCCGCTTGCGTACATGATATTCTTAGAATAGCTCTTAGCACTGTGTGCCTGTGGGAGGATATCGGAAAGGTGGAAAATGTATGATAGAAGTAATCTATGACAAGGACATGGAGAAGCAGGAAGAAAATGAAAAGGTGAGAGCAGATGAAAAAAACCGGGATGACAGATCATCGCGCGGTCTGAAGATGCCTAAAAATATACGTCAGATTGGAAATCCGTCAGGGAACAAGCGAATCTATATTGAGGATTACGTGGTTACATATTTGAATTATATAGCAAGACCGGGCAGTACCCATGCACGGGGAGCTATTTTGCTTGGAACGCTGGAGCACAGCGAGGTTGGGGATGTCATTTTCGTAAGCGGGGCTGTAGATGCGCAGAATCTTGAGTTTGACATGGATGAGAGCGAATTTACACAGGAGGCATGGACTGAGATATATGAGCAGGTAAAAGAATTTTTTCCGGAGCTTGCTGTAGTCGGATGGTTTCTGTCACGTATGGGATTTTCAACAGCAATCAACGATAAGATAGAGAAAATGCATGTGGATAATTTCCCAGGCAAGGACAAGGTGTTATATGTAACGGACTCATTGGAGAGTGATGATGCTTTTTACATGTACGAGCATGGACAGCTTGTAAAGCAAAAGGGATATTATATTTATTACACGAAGAATGAGGCGATGCAAAGTTATATTATCAAGCAGAAGGGAGGAGTGGCGGATGAGGAAGACACAGAGATACGACGTAAGGATGAGGAGCTGATTAAGAATTATCGTGAGAAAAACAATAAGGTGCAGGGAAGTAAAACGGGCGGAATCAGTCTGGCTTATGTGGCAAGCTCATTCGTGGTGCTTGCAATGCTCGCTATGGGCATCACTGTCATCAGCAATTATGATAAAATGAAGGAAATGGAGGTTTCGATTAACAAGCTGGAGCTGACAGCGGACGAGATAGATGATAGTGATGTGGCGGAGGCACTTGCAACGGAGGAGAGGCCAAACGGAACAGCAAGTGTTACCGATGCACAGGATGTGATGGCGGGAGAGGATGGACAGGGAGAAGCCGGTTTACAGACAGTGGAACAGGGACAGGATAATGCTGACGCTTCGGAAAGCGGGACAGGAGGCATCACTTCTGAGGAGCCGGTCACAACAGCGCAGCCGATATCTACAGAACAGACTTTGCCTGTCATGACAGATGGGAATCCGACATACTACACGATACAGTATGGTGATTCACTTGGCTCTATAGCACTGGAAAATTATGGAGATATTAAATATGCTGAGGATATAGCGATAGCAAATAATATGGATATAGATGACAGAATATATGAAGGAGAAAAAATAATATTGCCGTCTGTGACGCCTAGATAAAATAGCTGTGGCAAGTTGCGGTAAAGTATGATATAATCATATGAATTCTCAAAACAGGAGAAACATATGAAAAAGAAAGAACAGGATAATGAGAATATTGTCTATGTAAACGGAACAGAGGAGACGGCAAACAGAAATCGGGAGAATTTTGAACAGCTGAGACGGCAGAAAAAGATAGTGGGACTGGCTGTGATACTTGTCGCGTTAATTGCCGGAATTATCGTATATGCCATGCTGCACCGAGAATATAAGGGATACCGCGTCGTACAGAATAATGAGACAAACTATGAAAATACTGCAAATTATACGCAGTTTGCCGGTAATTTATTAAAATACACCCCGGACGGAGTATCGTACATTAATGGAAACGGGGATGTGGTGTGGTCGGCAGGAATTGATATGATGATGCCGATGGCGGTGACAAGCGGCAGTTATGCTGTCGTTGCTGATATGAGTGGAAATTCCGTTTGCGTTTTTAATACGGAGGGACAAGTCAGCAGTCTGACTATGCCGTATAAAATATGTGATGTTGATGTAGCAAATCAGGGAGCCTTTGCAGTTGTGCTGGAAAGCGATAAGACAAACTACATTAATATGTACAACAAAAATGGAGAAATCATATATGAGAAGCAGACGACCATAGATAAGAGCGGATATCCGCTGGATATTGCTATATCGGATGATGCGCAGAAGCTGTTCACGAGTTATATCAATGTGAGCGGAAACAGCGTGCAGGACAGTCTGGCTGCTTATAATTTTGGTGACGTAGGGCAAAATAGTAATGCGGATCGAATGGTTGGCGGCTATATGTTTGATAATCAGGTGGTGCCGAAGGTGGAATTTATAGACAATGATACGGTAGCAGCATTTGGGACCAGTACAGTCAGCATTTATTCCATGAAGGAAAAACCGAGTGAAAAAGCCAGATTGACATTTGATGAAGAAATCCGAAGCGTATTTTACAGCACGGAATATATTGGCGTGGTTCAGAATAATGCGGACGACGCGGCGGAACATCCGTATAAGATTAAGGTATATGATATTCGCGGCAATAAAAAATTTGAGGATTACATAGATTTCGCATATGATAATATTTATGCGGCTAAAAAAGAGATAATCGTGTCAGGAAACTCAAACTGCCTGATTTACAGGGTAGATGGAAGCGTTAAGTTCAACGGCACCCTCTCCGGGAAAATTACCAGCGTCGTGCCAAGCGGCAGACGATTGGAATATGTGGTTGTCTATGAAAATGCGACAGAGATCATAAAACTGAAGGCAAAGGCCGGAAAACGTGATGATACTACGCAAGATGACACCAAGCAGGATATAACAGCACAGGATATTACAGGAGAAGATAGTGCAACGCAGGATATAACAGCACAGGATGAAACATCTCAGGCTTCGGATGAGAATACACAGTCGGATATAGTGCAATAGGACGGAACACAAATATGATGATGCTTTTTGTAATTACTATTTTTCTGGTGTTTATAATACTGGGATATAAAAGAGGATTGTTTCGGTCAATACTGAAGCTGGTACTGACCGGACTTTCTTTTATTTTAGCTTATATGCTTGCTCCGATTGTGAGCAGTATATTGATACAGCATACAAATCTTGATGAATATTTACATGACAAAATTTATACAGCTATTGTATCGAAGGTTGAGCATCATATAGAGGCGGAGCTGACGGAAACCTTGGGATATGCGGATGAAGTTCTGGTGCAGCAGCTGACGGATGTATTTATGGCGACAGAGCTGAATAGAAATGAGCAGGTTGCGTTTATACAGGAGTCCGGGTTTCCGGTTTATGTACAGGATGCGCTGTTATCAAACAATAATGATGAAACAAAGGAAAAATTAGGTGCAAACGGTTTTTATGATTATATAGCAACCTATGTCTCGTACATGATAATAAATGGCTTTTCATTTTTGCTCGCGGCGCTTGTCCTGAGGATTATTTTCGGCTTAGTCTCGCTGATACTCTCTGTTGCCGTTCAATTGCCGATTATAGGCAGTATCAATCGATTTGGCGGAATTGTATTTGGCGCGGCTGAAGGCTTGCTGGTGGTGTGGCTGCTGCTTTTGATTGTGTCTGTGTTTGCAAGCACGAAATATGGACAGGTGATATACAACCAGATTACAGAGAACAGATTTCTTTCATTTTTATATGAAAAGGATGTGTTCAGGATAGTTATTGCAGAATTAAATATTGATAAAATTTTTTGACATTTAATTTGAAAAAAGTGTTGACATATAAAAATCACTGTGGTATATTCT
>CAYOOW010000042.1:0-12696 GCA_964405715.1 uncultured Bacteroides sp. | reverse complement strand
CGGGGAGATTTTATTTTTTCAAAGTTCAAATTTCATTCTCTATAGGAATGCTTTATATTTAGATGCCCCGTTATCGAATGTGTAATACACTTCTTCGAGGTGTCCTATCTATCACTCTAAACGATGAAATTTGCAAGCACTATTTTTAACTTTGTCACTTAGTGCCAATAAATCGGCACGTTATGCCGGTACTAATTTGTTCACAATCACAAGAAGCCACCCAGAACATACCCCATTATGTAAAAAAATATAAACTCAGCGTACCATTTTCAGTACAACTGAGTTTATATTTTGGTGAAAATAATTTGGATAGCTTTTCTGGCATGAGAACTTCATCAGAAGCAATCTGCCTGACATTTTTATTGCCTACTTCCTTTTTCTTTTGATAATAGAAAATAATAATACTGGAACAGAAACAATTCTCATAATTATGCTACATGACATGTACTGCCCTGTCCTTAGTTTGTCTTAATGTTTTGTCAAACTTCCTGATTTCCTTTACCCCTCCGTACTTTGATGTCTTAAGGGCAATAGAGCCACCTGCAAATGTGACAAAATACATGCTACGCTTTGATAATATGTAAGCTACAAGGAAAATTATTCCGAGTGCTATTCCACCTATGAGAAAAGGTATTCCTTCGTCACCATAAAATACCCCTGAAAAAACGGGGGCTATACCTGCAATCACACTAATAATAGCTAACACTAACAAACTGATTTTACGGTTAAATGCAAAACCTGTAGCAGTAATATCCTTTACATCCACAGTCCACTCCTCATCTGTCTTTGCAAAGCCTCTTCCACTCTTTGTATAGCATTTGCCCTTGAAATAATATCTCTTGTCTGTCAGAATACCAAAACCTTTATCTAAGGTACCCCCATGAAGAAAACTTGAGAGATATCCGCTACCCAATACTGCTATCTGCTCTTCATTTTTGTCTACAAGCACCTCTTCTATACTACTTATTTTCCTGTCTTCCTGCTGCTGATTGTTTGCATACGAAGTACCATTTCCCTGTACCTGTTGCCTAGTAGCAGACTGACTATTAGTCTGAGCACCACAGACTGGGCAAAACTTTGCTCCATCTGATAACTGCTTGCCACATTGATTACATATCATTTCTTTATCCTCCTATGTCCTAACTATTCAGTTACTCACTGAATAGTGACGTCTTAAATCATTACTATTATACAAAACTGTCCCTCAAAAGTAAAGTGTATTTATACTTATGCAACAAATGGAGTATCTCCAAAAGAAGATACCCCAATTTATGCTTAATACCAACACTGACTATGTTACACAGTATCTCCTTTAAACGCATTTGTGATGTAGGGAATGTCTACCCTTACTTATGAAAAATATACACATAAACCAACTGATAATTTATTTCCTTCTTTATTGCTTCTATACATATCCCCTTACAGAAAAACCTTTCAAGAGTACCCCCAAGTAAAGAAAAATACCAATCTTACTACTTAAAAGCCTTGACTTCTTCACAAATAACTAAAGCCAAAAATAACAGCACAGACTAATATATCTGCCCTGTTAAATGGAAACATGAAAAACCGCCATTTTAATAACTTTCAAGTTTTCTTTATAAATATTGATGTGAATGGATGCCGATATGACTAAGAAACTGTTTACCCGATGTGACACTGAAAAAAATATTAATAACCTTACAATTTCATTCTATGGGTTAGATGATTTTACTGCCCTGAGAGGGGGGAGTAACCTCTCCTCAGTAAAAGTACCCCCACTTATAAAAATAAAACAGAAAAGATACTACCTGATATGAGAAATGCCATCTTCTTGCCCTTTAAAGGGGAAAGAATACCCCCTTTTAAGGGAAAAATATACCTGCCACCTACTTATCAGCTGTATCACTCTCTTTTAATATTGCTGTCATATAAGCAAGTATTCTTTCAATACGCTCAATCCTCTTCACAAGATTATCACCGCTATCATCAACTTCTTCTGCCTCATTAACATTAGTAATCTGTTGCATAATATTTCTTTCCAAAATTAAAACCTCCTTGCAAGTTAATTGCTATTATCTATAATAAATTAGATGCCCCATTACAACGAATTTAATACCCTATTGCATTCATGGTGCTGTCTAATCGCCAACAGTATCTATTTGTAAGGGATTTCAAAGATAACTATGACCATCTTATTACTTTAGTGGCTGACTTGCCGAGTTGATGTGACCCCTACGTCTTGCTACTGAATGTATTAAAGCCTATATCTTTGGGCTGGGAAGGTGGAACTGGAAGAGATAACTCTTACTACTGACTCTTCCCTCCTATTCCTTCCTAGCCATTGCCCACTTCAAGTCCCTATGATTACTATAATTTCATCTTAGGTAATATCTTATTGTTCTTATTGTCTGTATTATCTATATTGTTAATTAGTAACTGAATCTGTCTTGCAGGTTTATATGAGTGTTCTTGCCACATGTAAATCATATGTAAGTTACTTCATAGATTTTTGATGCCCCATATTCTACTTATATTTTAAAAACATATCCCTCGCCCTCTTTTTTAACCTCTATATCATCATAAAGCTCTGACCTGAATAGATGATGCTTTAACAAGTCACAAAACTCGCTCAACTTGTATTTTACAAAAGTATACTCCTGTTCTGGCAAAGCCTTCTTTTTATTTTTTGTTCCATCTTTATAAAAATGATAATCTGGCGGTGTAACGTAATCAAAACTCGTAATAAACACCTCTGTCGCAAACAGTCCTTCTACCATTATTTCAACTTTTTCCTCATCACATATATTGCTTATATCTACATCTCTTTTTCTGCATTCTTTCTTATCTATACATACTAAAACATATAACTCTTTCTTATATTCTTTAGCTTTTTCAGCAAATTCACAGAAAACATTCTTGTATATCTCTTGATTTTCTTTCAGTAATGAACACACTTTTTTCATCTGTATTTTTGCAAAAACATCCTTAGAAACATCATCATCATTCAAATAATAAAAATTTTTATAAATTTTTCCTAAATCTAAAAGTACATTACCTTCACTATCACGCTCAAAATTTTTCATTGTTGGAAAAATAGTAGTAACAGATTCAAAAGTAGAATCCTCAATTGATTTTGTAGCTCTACAAGAAAAAATAAAATTATTACTTCCTTGTAAACTCACTACCAGTCTTTCAATAAGCTTTTTCATTTTTTTATTTTCTATTCCACCAGCTTCATATCCCTCAGTATTTAGATAAGGACTGTCAGAATAAAACAACACTTTTGGGTATTGTTTAGCCATCTGTTCAATAATAAATTCTTTTTCAATATCTAGTGCATCACAATTATAAATTTCGTCAATTCTTTTAAAGCTTTGGTGTAACTTTTCAAATTCACTGGTATTATACTTACAAAACCTCTTTAATTTAGTTTCAGAAACACCACCTTTTTCATTCTTACCTCCTGTAACTGTAAAAGAATGGATATATACAAATGCAACTGCTGCATCTATCTTGTGCTCATCTGTTTCATTCTGCCACATATTATAATTCTTTGATGGAACTATAAAATCTGATACTAACTCATCTGATATAGCCTTATCGTATTTTTCTCTGAAATCATTCTCTTCTTGTTCACATCTTTCAAATAATTTTTTACCAAAATCCTCATCATATTCTTGTTCCTGTATAATCTGTCTCAATTTATTAAGTTCTTCAATAAATAACTTATACAAGTCATCATCTGCCATTACCTTATAAAAGTTTATATTAAAAAAATCATACTCATTTATCATATACTTAGTTGTATCCTGCTTTTTAACCGCTAAAGATGCAAATCCTGCTCCTCCAAATAAATCTACAAAGCATTTATATGAACCTGCATAAGCCGAAAGATAATTTATAAGATACCCCAAATACTTAACTTTTGCACCTGCATACGACATAGGCAACGCAACCTGTTTATAATGATTTATATCATAAAACAATTCTGGTGAAATACCAAAATAAGTAAATGTCTTATTCGACAACTTGTACCCCTGATATACCTTTTTCTTATCTACAACTTCCATTCTCCCTATATAATCTAACACTCCAGCCTGAGAAGGCTTTTGTAATGTTTTCTTTGCCACTTCATCTGCATTATCATATAATTCAAAAGCCCTATATGCCATATAATAAACAAGTATCTTAATAAAAACTGGCAATCTGGTCGTTGGTTTATTTACAGAATCTTCTAATTTTTTTAACTTGCTGTTTGGTGTGACTGGACAATAATTATACCTTGTTAGTATATCTTGAATTACATCTCTGCACCTATCATATATTTTCTGATATTTTTCAGCAGAATACCCCTCAGACCTAAGTTCAGACATTAAAGATAATATACTTTTTACATCTTCCATTTCCAAAGATTGCTTCTTTACCTGCTTCCCCATAAACCTTAACATTGCATATAGATTTTCCATAAAATCAAGGTCTGATGCATAATCCTTATCAATAGTTGACTTCATTCCCATAGTTGTACCTCCATAAATTAGTTTTCTAAAGTAAATTATTTATTCTTTGCTATTATTCTACTATAACTTATGAGAATCAAAAACAACTTTTTATAATAACTTCTTTGTAATAAAGTCTGAGCAAAAACAAACCCTATTCTTAAATGCCCTAACCTTATAAGACCGGTCTCACCCTCTTCTCTCCTAAAATCCAAGACCGAACTCGCTTTCTGAGAGCCTTTTGCAACTCCAATCCCCATCCCCCATTTAAACATAAAAAAAGCTCACACTTCCCTAAAATCAAGGCTTCTGTGAGCATCTGTACACTATTCTTTTTTCGCCTTAAGGCTTCTAAAACAGGTGAAACCGAGATTTTTATCCCCATTTTATCCCCCATTCGGAAATAAGGAATGCCCACAAAGCCCGTAAATCAAGGCTTTGTGAGCATCTGTAAGCTATTCAAACTCAATCGTCCCCGGCGGCTTACTCGTCAAATCATACATTACCCTGTTGACACCCTTCACCTCATTAATAATTCTGGTCATAACCCTCTGTAGCACCTCGTACGGAATCTCTGCACAGTCTGCTGTCATGAAATCACTCGTGTTCACGGCACGCAGTGCCACAGCGTAATCATAGGTTCTCTCATCACCCATAACACCTACGCTTCGCATGTTTGTGAGCGCTGCAAAATACTGTCCCAAGCCCTTGTCGAGCCCTGCCTTCGCAATCTCCTCGCGGTAGATATAATCTGCATCCTGCACAATACGCACCTTCTCAGCGGTAACCTCACCGATGATACGGATACCAAGACCAGGTCCCGGAAACGGTTGGCGATACACCAGATGCTCCGGTATACCGAGCTCCAGTCCGGCTTTCCGAACCTCATCCTTGAACAGCATACGCAGAGGCTCAATAATCTCCTTAAAATCAACACAATCAGGAAGCCCGCCTACGTTATGGTGGCTCTTAATAACTGCAGACTTACCTAGGCCTGACTCAATCACATCAGGATAAATCGTTCCCTGCACCAGAAAATCAACTGCTCCAATCTTCTTCGCTTCCTCCTCGAATACACGGATGAATTCCTCACCGATAATCTTACGCTTTGCCTCCGGCTCAGTTACGCCGGCCAGCTTGCTGTAGAAACGCTCCTGTGCATTGACGCGGATAAAATTCAAATCATACGAGCCATCCGGTCCGAACACAGCCTCAACCTCATCTCCCTCATTTTTGCGGAGAAGCCCCTGATCTACAAATACACAGGTAAGCTGTTTCCCGACCGCCTTTGACAGCAGAACCGCAGCCACAGAGGAATCCACACCACCCGATAAAGCACACAAAACCCTGCCATTTCCAACCTTGGCACGAATCTCGCGGATTGTCGTCTCCACAAAGGAATCCATACGCCAGTCACCGGAGCAGCCGCATATTTTATAAACAAAATTTGAAATCATCTGTTTTCCCTCCTGAGTATGCATAACCTCAGGATGAAACTGCGTCGCATAAAGCCTCTTTTCAGGGCACTCCATTGCTGCAACAGGACACACGGGCGTGCTTGCCGAAACCTTAAAACCGACCGGGGGCTCTGCGATATAATCCGTGTGGCTCATCCAGCAAATTGTCTTCTCGTTTATATTTTCAAATAAAACACTGGACTTGTCCACATTCACTTCTGTCCTTCCATATTCACTGACAGGAGCGGTCTCAACCTTTCCGCCCAGTGAATAAGCCATGAGCTGCGAACCATAGCAGATTCCGAGAATAGGCACACCAATCTTAAAAATCTCCATCCCGTATCTCGGTGAATCATCACCATATACACTGTTCGGACCTCCCGTAAATATAATTCCTTTCGGGTTCATCTCCTTAATCCTGTCCAGAGACAAGGTATACGGATGTACCTCCGCGTACACATTGCATTCTCTGACACGCCTTGCAATCAGCTGATTGTACTGTCCGCCAAAGTCCAGTACGATAATCATCTCCTTCTTCATGCGTCTCTCCCTTCTATGCTTCGTAAAAATAAATCTCTGCACCAAAATGCACATTACCTGATTCAAGCTCCTCACCGGTACCGAATCCATCCGGCATCCGACCCTATCCTGCATCAGATTGGCTTAATTCCCACCCCATATCTTACATCAAACCCGTCAAATTTCCAACCTCTAATATACATAAATAAAAAATTTTCAAAATCCTCGGAGTCTATTTTCAAATATTCCCTCATAAAACAGAAAAAACGAGAACCCACCCCACACCTGTGTATGGGATGAATCCCCGTATCATCATCCGCTGCAGCTACCGCAGCAGCTCCGTTATAACCTCTTCCGCTTTCTGAAGCTGCGTGTCATCTGCTCTGTCCAGATTGACAGCATTGGTTCTTCCATCCGGAAGCTCCACCTCGTAATCCGGTTTAATACCCTTCTCATGAATATCATTCCCGTTAGGCGTAAAATACTTTGCAATCGTAAGTTTTATGGCAGAACCGTCATCCAACGGAATCACAGACTGAACGATTCCCTTTCCGTATGTCGTTGTGCCAACCAGCTTAGCCATGCCGGTATCCTGCATTGCACCGGAAAAAATCTCCGAGGCACTGGCACTGTTGCCATTGGTTAATACCACCATAGGTATATCTATAGAATGCTCCCTGCCTGCCGAATATTCCGAAATAATATTTCCGTTCTTATCCTTTGTAGTAACAATCACACCGCCATCCATCAGATAATCACACATATCAACAACAGTTGTGAGCACACCTCCCGGGTTATCTCTCACATCAATGATAAGTCCCTGCATGCCCTGCTCTTCCAGCGCATCTATCGCTGCCTTAAACTCATCTGACGTATTCTCATAGAACTGCTGAACCTGAATATAACCGATATTGTTATCCAACATTTCAGAATAAACAGATACATTTTCCACCATACGTCTTTCCACATCCACCTCAATATAATCCTGAATGCTCGGACGATACAGCCTGATATGCGCCTGTGTACCTTCCGTGCCGCGAATCATATCCACAACCAGCGTAAGCTCCTGATCAACAATCTCCATTCCGTCAATCTCTGCAATAATGTCCTCAGCCTGAAGCCCTGCTTCCTCCGCCGGACTTCCCGGAATCGGACGGACAACGGAAACAATCATGTCGGCATCCTGCGTTACAACCGCACCAATACCCACATATTCGCCGGAAGTGTCCTCCTGCAATTCAGCAAACTCCTCCGGTGTATAATACACGGAATACGGATCATCCAAGCCCTCCATAATGGCATCATACAGTGCCTCTTCCTGCTTTTCTCTATCTATATCAAAATAATAATAGTCATCTATTATTGCATCAATCGTGTCAACCTTATCCTTTACACTCTCATCTTCCCATAAGGAAGATGCAGTGGCATTTGCGGATGCATCTGTAGCGGTCTCAATATTGATTTTTTCATCTTTATCCCTGCTGCTCTCATCATCCTGAAAATCACATGATACCAGAGATAATGACAGCACCAGCAGTAAAACAAATGCCGTAATCTTTTCTTTACCCAATTTCAACGTCTCCTAACCTACTGCAAATATGGTAACGGATCCACATAAACTCCGTTGACACGCACACCCAAATGGCAATGCGGGCCGGTAGAATTTCCGGTACTGCCGGCGTAAGCAATTACCTGACCTCTGGTAACCTGCTGACCGATGCTTACCGCCAATGAAGAATTATGCATATATGTAGTTGTCAGACCATTGCCATGCGCTATCGTCACATAATTCCCCATAGAACTCGAATATGATGCCGCAATAACCGTTCCGCTCTCACAGGCGAGAATCGGCGTACCTGTCGGACATGCGATATCAAGGCCTTGATGGTATGTAGAACCGATACCGCCCGGACTTACTCTGGGGCCAAAATATGACGAAATAGAACCGCCGCTTGATACCGGCCACTGTAATGTACCGCCTGTATAGTAAACGGGCACCTCCTGCCCCGCCGCCGCTGCAGCCTGCTGCTGTCTCTGATATTCAGCCTCTGCCTCTGCGATCCTTGCATCCGTTGCCGCAATATCAGCTTCAATCTGCCTGATCTGCTCTTCATATCCCTCTATGGAACTCGCATAATTTGCTACCTGTGTCTGTTTGCCGGAAATCATGATTTCCACAGCGTCTTTATTTTCCTGCACATCTTCCTCAATCTGCTTTACCTCTTCCAGGTCTGCTTCCAGCTGTGTCTGCTTTTCGGAAATCGTCTGGCGAATATCAATCAGCTCAGCCAGCATATTGGAATCGTAATTATAAATCTGCTCCACATATTCGGATTTGTTTACGATATCGGACACATCCGAGGAAGTAAACAATGTATCAATATAATCCACATTTCCGTTCTCGTAGGAATACTGAATATGAAGCTTCATCGCCTCATACTGTTCTGCTTCTTTTTCCTGCGCATCCGCCAAATCCTCCTCTGTTTCTGATATTTCCACCTCCAGATTTGCCTTCTGTGTCTCCAGATCTGCAATCTGTGAATTGTAATCAGCCACCTGCGCGTCAAGTGCCGCAATCGCATCCAATATATTATTCTGTTCCGCCTGCAGCTGGTCTACCAGAGCCTCGGCCTCAGCCTTCTTATCCTCCTGCTCCTTCTTATCCTCCTGCAATTCCGATATGGTTGATGCATGGACATTCAGACACATTGCACCCATTGCGCAAAATGCAGCTGCCACCTTAAAAAATCTCTTCATAAATTAACCCTCCTTAAACCTTAAGGTGTTTTCTGGTTGTCAACAAACTGCCGATTAATCCCAAACCAATACCGATTCCGGCTGAAGCAGGAATCAGCACCGAAAATAAATCACCAATCGGTACAAACGCAAACAAGCTTTGAACAACCGAATATCTTCCGATAATATACTGTACCACATTGTCGTACATATAATATACCAGAACAAGCGGAATCAGGGAACCCACCAGGCCTATCACCACGCCCTCAACAATAAACGGTGCCCTGACAAAGAAATTCGTTGCACCAATCAGCTTCATAATAGCAATTTCCTCTTTTCTGACCGTAATACCGATTGTTATGGTATTGCTGATCAGGAATACGGAAACAAGCAGCAGGATGACAATAATACCTATCGAAGCATAGCTCACAACACTGTCAAGTGCCGCGATACCATCCGCAGTCACCTTTGATGTCAGAACCTTGCGGACACCCTGCAGCTCTTTCAAGTACTGTACAAACTCAGCCTGATTATCCAGCTTCTTCAGGCTGATTTTATATGAAGCGCTGTCCTTCAGCGGGTTATCTCCGCCAAAAGCATCCATCGCTGCCTCATAATCATCATAATTTTCTTTCGCATACTGTTCCCATGCCTCATCCGCGGAAATAAAGTCCATCGTATTAACCTCAGGGCGCAGGCGAATCTGCTCGCCAATCAGGCTGATATTATCTTCACTAATACCTTTTTCAAAGAAAACGGATATCGTCACTGTATTTTCTATGTCCGCCATGGCCGCTCTGAAATTAACAATAATACAATAAAATATACCAAACAGGAAAAGACACGATACAATGGTTCCCACAGATGCCAGTGAAAACAGAAGATTACGCTTAATATTTTTCAAACCCTGTCTGACGCTGTAAAAAAAAGAACTAATCCTCATCTATATACCCACCCTTTTGTTCATCACTGATTATCTGCCCCTTTTTCAGAGTGATAACACGTTTCTGCATCATATTAACAATCTCTTTATTATGGGTAACTACAATCACCGTGGTGCCTTTCTTATTGATATCCTCCAGAAGTCTCATAATCTCCCACGAATTCTTCGGATCAAGATTTCCGGTCGGCTCGTCGGCAAGTAGAATTTCAGGTTTATTCACCAATGCTCTCGCCAGTGCAACTCTCTGCTGTTCTCCGCCGGACAGCTGCTTCGGATAAGCCTTATACTTGTCTGCCAGTCCCACCAAAGTAAGCATGGCCGGCACCTGACGTCGGATGAATCTGGTCGGTGTCTCAACAACACGCTGGGCAAATGCCACGTTCTCATAAATTGTCCTGTCCTTCAGCAGACGGAAATTCTGGAACACAACGCCGATTCTCCTGCGCACCTTCGGAATATTTCTTCGCTTCAGCTTGCTGTAATCCACATCTGCAACCTTTATCTTCCCCGAAGTCGGATCCATCTCTTTGAGCAGGAGCTTAATCAGGGATGTTTTTCCTGAGCCGCTGGAGCCCACTATAAAAACAAATTCACCATCCTCAATTTTGAAATTAATATCATTTAGAGCATAAGATTTACTCGCCGGATATTTGTACTTTACATTTTCTAAAGATATCATATTTAAAATTCTCCCGTATCTGACTCGGATTAACTTTTTCAGCTTAGTAATCCAGAGTCTCCATGTACTTCATATACTTTACAACCATCAGTGCAATCTTAAATGTAATTGCATCCTCAAACACCCGAAGATCAAGTCCCGTGCTCTTCTCCAGCTTATCCAATCTGTATACAAGCGTATTCCGATGTATATAGAGCTGTCTCGATGTCTCGGAAACATTCAGGCTGTTCTCAAAAAACTTATTAATCGTTGTAAGTGTTTCATCGTCAAATTCATCCGGTGATTTTCCATCAAAAATCTCCTTGATGAACATCTTGCAAAGCGGAATCGGCAGCTGATATATCAGTCTTCCTATACCCAGATTGCTGTATGCAATAATTCTTCTGTCACTGTAGAATATTTTGCCTACATCCAGCGCAAGCTTTGCCTCCTTATAAGATCTTGAAACCTCCTTTATTTCATTGACGATTGTTCCGTAAGCCACATTCACGGAAGACATAGCCTCCGTATTGAGCATATCAACAATCACCTTAGCGGTCTTATTCATATCCTCATAGGACTCACTCGGCTTCACTTCCTTGACCAGGATAATATTCTTCTCATCAACCGCTGTGATAAAATCCTTTGTTTTGCTGGAGAACAGCGTTCTGACCGTCTCGAGTGCATTGGTGTCCTTCTCGTTCTTCGTCTCTATAATAAATACGATTCTGCGCACATCTGTCTCAATATGCAGCTTTTTCGCTCTATTATAGATATCAACCAAAAGCAGATTATCAAGAAGCAGATTTTTGATAAAATTATCCTTATCAAAGCGTTCCTTATAAGCAACTAAAAGACTCTGTATCTGAAAAGATGCCACCTTGCCAATCATGTAAACATCCTCCGTTTCACCCTTGGCAAGTATAACATACTCCAATTCGTTCTCGTCGTAAACCTTAAAAAACTGGAAACCCAGCATAACCTGACTTTCTGCCGGAGAATCCGCAAATGCAACCACAGCCTCCTCATACTCATCCATGTTCCTTATAGTTGATGCGAGGCTCTTCCCCTCTGTATCCATAACACACAAATCAGTCCGTGTAATAGCCTTGATACCTTCAATCGTATCCTGAAGTATCTGATTCGAAATCATTTAACCACTCCTTTGATTTGTTACAAAAATGTTACGTTTTGTTACAATTTGATTATAACAATCGTGTCACTTATTGTCAACATATTTTCGTATAACAAAATATACCCGCATATATTTTACATTAAAAACATGAAAAAAAAAAGAGGAAATGCATTTTTTTATGCATTTCCTCAAAAAATTCACTTTTTTATCATATTTAAGTACTGACTTATGAAGCGATAACTTCCTCAGTCTCCTTATCGAAGATATGAATCTTGCTCAAATCAAATGCAAACTGAACAGAATCTCCAGGTCTTGCAGTTGTTCTAGGATTTACACTGGCTGTGATATCGAACTGATCGATTGTAAAATACAGGTAAACCTGAGCACCTAACATCTCATAGATATTGATTCTTGCATCAATTACGCTCTCCGGTGATGACTCGATGAAGAGCTGCTCGTCATGGATGTCCTCAGGACGAATACCGAGTACAACCTCCTTATCGATGAAGTCGCCTGCAATAAGCTTCTGAGCCTTTGAATCAGGAACCTTAATAGAGTGTGAACCAAACATAAGCAATACATCTGCACCGGACTTAACAACCTTGCAGTCGATGAAGTTCATAGGCGGCATACCCATGAATCCTGCAACGAAGAGGTTACATGGCTTGTCATACAGATTCTGTGGTGTATCTACCTGCTGGATGATACCATCCTTCATAACTACGATTCTTGTACCAAGTGTCATAGCCTCTGTCTGGTCATGTGTTACATAG
>CAYOOW010000041.1:0-13973 GCA_964405715.1 uncultured Bacteroides sp. | reverse complement strand
AAACGTGTGCTGTAGCGATTTTTTGCTACACAGACTGTCAAAGTCGAGATTTTAACCTTTTAACTTTCTTCTGTCAATAGTCTGTCCACCAGCTTGACATAGTCTGTCCACCAGCTTGACCGCTTCATTTGCATCCTTTGAATAGCCGTCAGCTCCAATCTCATCCGCAAAGCTCTGTGATACCACCGCTCCGCCGATGATAACCTTGTATGGGAGATGCTTTTTGCGAACCAATTCCACAACATCCTTCATGCGCATCATGGTTGTCGTCATCAGCGCAGATAACCCGATAATATCAGCCTTATATTTTTCCGCCGCCTCGATGATTGTCTCCTTCGGTACATCCTTTCCGAGGTCTATGACCTTATAGCCGTAGTTTTTGAGCATTAAAACCACCAGGTTTTTACCGATATCGTGAATATCGCCTTCCACCGTTGCCATAACTACAGTTCCCTTGCCTTCGGAATTATCATCAATGTTTAACAGCGGCGTGATATGTGCAATCGCCATATCCATGACGGTTGCGCCGGCAATCAGCTGCGGAAGAAAATATTTTTTCTGCTCAAAAAGCTCGCCTACCGTATTGACTGCCGGTATCAGTTCATTATCAATGATTTCCTGCGGATCTGCACCCGATGCAAGCATTTCCTTTACATCGTCAAGGATCGCTCCCTTGTTTCCTTTCACAACATCCACATATACCTTGCTTCCCGTGATATCCCCCACCGCCGGATTCGTTTCCATGCCTGATTTATGCTGCACGGCATCAGAAGTAAGCGGGATTACACACTCCACATATGTGTTGTCCGCTTCGCGCTTCGCCAACAGCAAATCCGCGGATATAGCGGCGTTCATGAGCATTGCCTGTCCGGGATTACAGATTGCCATGGTAAGTCCGGAGGCAATCGCCATGGTCAAAAATGCCGTATTGACGTTTATTCTCTCGGGAAGTCCGAAAGAAATATTGGATAAACCGCAAATCGTCGGCAAACCAAGCTCATCCCTGCAATATGCAATCGTTTCAAGTGTTTCCAGCGCAGCATGTCTGTTGGCACCCACCGTTGCGACAAGACCGTCCACAATAAGGTTATCTCCGGATACGCCCTCCTCCTCCGCAATTTTGAGCAATTCCCGTATATTTTCTTTTTTCTCCTCCGGATTCTCAGGCAGTCCCTTATCTGACAGAGGCAGCAAAATACACATAGCGCCATACTTGGCTGCAATGCGCATAAGTGGTCTGCACTTCTTCTCCTCCAGAGAAATAGAATTTATCAGGGCACGGCCCGGATAAACTCTGAGTGCTGCCTCTATAATATCCACATGGCTCGAATCAATGCAGAGAGGTCTGTCCGTGACACCGATAATCTCATAAATTGCACGCTTCATCATGGAAAGCTCATCAATTCCGTTCATACCCATATTCACATCCAGAATATCGGCGCCACACGCAGTCTGCTCTTCCGCCATCTGAATTACCATGTCCAGCCTGCCCTCCCGAAGCTCGGCCTGCAGCTTTTTCTTTCCTGTCGGATTAATCCGCTCACCGACAACAAGAAACCTTCCGTCAAGCTCAATATCCTGTACGGCGCTCTCACTGGCAAGTACATGTTTTTTTAACGTGCAGATTTCCGGTACATCCACATTTCTGACATATTTCCGCAGTGCTGCAATATGCTTCGGCGTTGTACCGCAGCAGCCGCCGATTGCGCTTGCCCCGGCATCCACCAGCTTTCTTCCGTACCCGGCAAATTCCTCCGGTGTCATCGTATATTGTGTTTCTCCATCTATCAGTTCCGGCATGCCGTTGTTCGGCTTTGCAAAAACAGGCACCTTGGCATAAGCATGCATGCGTTCTACAAGCGGTATCATCTCATTCGGTCCTGTAGAGCAGTTAATTCCGACTGCATCCGCGCCGAGCGACTGAAGTACGACAACCGCAGCTTCCGGTGTGGAGCCAAACAGCGTTTTTCCATCATCATTAAATGTCATGCTCACCATAACGGGCAGGTCGCATACCTCCCTGATTGCAATCAATGCAGCGCGGGCCTCTGCAAGGCTCATCATTGTTTCAACAATGAATAAATCAACTCCGGCTTCTGCAAGAATTGCAGCCTGCTCCTTATATACGTCAATCAGCTCTTCCAATTGTAAATTTCCAACCGGATATAATTGTCTGCCGGTCATTGTCATATCTCCGGCCACGTAGCCTCTGTATCCCTCCGCTGCAACAGCCTGTTTCGATAATGCAACCAGACGCTTATTGATTAACTCTATTTTGTCATCCAAATGATACTCTGCCAGCTTTATCCGGTTTGCCGTAAACGTCGGGGCAAGCAATATATTTGTTCCCGCTTTAATGTAATCGCGCTGCAGCTTTATGATATGCGCAGGATTATCCAATATCCACTGCTCAGGGCAGACGCCCACGGGCATGCCCGCACGCATGAGATTGCTTCCTGTCGCACCATCAAGCATGATAATCTTACTGTTCATAAGTTGTTTAAATAATCTTCTGTCCATTTTATCCTCCGGCTCATCCACATTGCATCTGTGTTATGTCCTGCTATATCGAAATAATAAATTCCCGCACCAAAGCCTCAAATTGTTCTGCAATCCTGTTTGCCGTATCGTTTACCTCTTTATGATTCAGCGGCGCGTTCCGGATTCCGGCAGCCATATTGGTTATACATGAGATTCCGGCTACACGCATACCCATATGAACGGCAGCCATCGCTTCACATGTCGTACTCATCCCCACAGCATCCGCTCCGAGTCTTTCAAACATGCGTATCTCAGCGGGCGTTTCATAGTTCGGACCCGTTGTCTGAAGATATACACCCTGTTTGAGCAAAATACCGCACTTCTCTGCGGCAAATGATATCTTGTCCTGCAGCGTTTTATCATACACCTGTGACATATCCGGAAATCTGGTTCCGAGCTTTTCTTTATTTGGTCCGATTAAAGGAGACAGAACAAAGGAGGTAATCTGATCTGTTATCAGCATAAGATCCCCGGGCTGAAAGGTGCGGTTGATACCACCCGCAGCATTAGTCAAAAGCAGAGCTTCCGCACCGAGCAGACGCATAATTCTGACCGGTAGAACCACCTGCTCCATCGTGTAACCCTCGTAATAATGTACCCGCCCCTGCATGGCTATAACCTTTTTATCACCGATTTTTCCCAGCACATAGGTTCCTGCATGTCCGCTTACTGTTGAAAGCGGAAAACCCGCAATCTCATGATACGGAATATATTGCTTATCTGTGATACAATCGGCAAAACCGCCAAGTCCCGAGCCAAGCACCAATGCGATATCCGGTTTTACATGAACTCTGTCCTTTATACTATCGTATGCATCCTGCAGCATATCCTTGCTCATTCTGTTTCCTCCTTAATCCCAATAGCAAATTACCGGCATACCGGGCTCCACCATACTGTATATCTGTCCGGCAGCGCTGTACGGTAAATTGATGCAGCCGTGTGAACCATTATAATAATATATACTTCCGCCAAAGCTGCTCCTCCATGTTGCGTCATGCAGGCCTATACCACCATTAAAAGGCATCCAGTATGTAACCGGTGACTCATAATCTTCACCCTTCAGTGTCACATTCATCGCTTTATATGTAATGCCAAACAAGCCCCCCGGCGTCCCTCTGCCCGCGCTGGAATTGCCGGAAACGCACGGCGTGTCAAATTCCATCTCACCGTCTATATAAACGTAGACATGCTGGTCTGATAAATCCACCTCAACATATGTATCTCCGATATCATTTTCTTCACAATACGCATATCCCTTACGGAAGCAGGCAGGCTCTTTTGTAAAGCTTTCACCTGCACACAACAGGTCATATAACTCCTGTGCTTCGGTCTCAGGATCAAGCTGCCATCCGTAATACCCGCCATATACCGTAATACTTTTTCCGTCGTGTGTTCTGAAGCTTCTGTCTGTGTAGCTGGTACTGTAATCCTCGGCAAGCTTTTTCGCATAATACTCCACATTCGTTCTGCTGACGACCACATTACCCTGCTCATTAATATAAGCAAGTGTTGATAAATCCTCCTTCGGAATCTCAACCTTGTAGCCTTTAAAATCATACTCCGCCTTTATGCTGAGAAATGCCTCCGCATTTGCAAGGCCTTTGGCAATTACTTCGGAATCCATGGTTATCTTTGCAGGAATATAACAGTCTGATGCAGACAAATCGACGCTTACCTCACACGCATCCAATGCCGAAAACACCGCACTGTATACGTTTTCTGCTTTAAGCTCCGTCCCTGTGGCATCGGGTATTACGACAGCCGTGCCGTTTTCCATCCTTACCCTTGCATCCACAGACGGTTCCATATTGTAGGTTTTCATATATGATATATTGCTCAGATAAGTCCGCATGGCTTCCACATCATATGTGGTCTTATAATCTACGTGATAGCTGTCCTCACAAAAGATATCCACAAACCACAGAAGCGGATTTTGTCTGTCTTTAATACTTCTCACTGATTCTGCAAGCCGGAGCTCCAGTGTCCCATCTCCGACAGCTACTGTTTCATCTCCGTTTTTAAAATGTATCTTCAATGTATACGCATCCATTTCCGCCTGCAAAACACTTTCGACCTTTGAAAGCTTACTGTATGAAACATCATATCCGTTCAGAGTTGTGTTGCCGGAAAAATGCGTATAAAAATAACACACCCCGCCCAAATAACAGATAAGCAGAATACAGAGCACGGAAAGCAAAACAATCCGCCTGTTCCTCTTTTTCCTCCGATATCTTTGGACAGACGCATCTACATAAGGATCCTGTTCTATATAAAGAGAAAGCGGTTCTTCCCCGGACGTTTTATCTTCAGACATATTTTCCTCAGACGTGTTTTCCTCGGATGTCTTATCTTCAGACGTGTCCTCCTCGGATTTTTTTATTTCTTCAGTCTTGTCGTGTTTCATATGGTATCGTACCCCATTCTCCTTTTTTATAATCATGCCTATCATATATTAAAAATAGTATTTTTTCAACCATAATATATGCAAGATTATCCGTACTTTTTGTGCAATTCAGCAAGAATAAGCTCCGGCCGGTTATTCACCCTGATTTTGAGGGAATGCGCCCCCATCCCGCCAGACAAAATCATCGTGGAATTTCCCTTGTGATATACACCGTAATCATACTTCGGAAATATCCGAAGACGCGGGGAAATAACACCTCCAAGGCCCGGAATTCTGACAAGTCCCCCATGGTTGTGTCCCGATACAACCAAATCCGCCCCCCATGCGGCATATGTGTCAAAATATTCAGGATTATGTGCGATCAAAATATTGTAGGCAGAACAGGATGCTGCTCCAAGCATGCTTTCAAGTGCATCCTTTCCAAGCTTCTTCGCCATAATACGCTTATAATAGCTCATATCAAGATTCAAACCTGTAATACGGATTGCGGAATTTCCTCTGACAAGCTCCACGGTCTCGTTATCCAGCAGACGCACGGCTTTTTCCCGTCCCTGATTCAGGATATCCAGATATTCCCTCCACATACTGCCGACTCCGCGCACTCCGGCTGAAATTCCCGTCTCATGGTTGCCAAAGCCATAATAACATTCCACACGAGCCGCCAGTTCCCGGATAAATACACCGGTTTTCATATTCGCATCCCTCATATCGGAGCGGCAGACAATCATATCACCTGCGAGAAGTACGATATCAGGCTTCTGTTCCTGAACAAATTCTATAATACCCTGACCGCCGCCGGAATAAGCCGTATTATGCAAATCTGCGAGGATGACAATTCTGTACCCGTCAAAATCCGCAGGCAGCTGTTCTGATTCAATCATATATTTTGTTAATCTCAGCCGCTTACATTCCCGATGGCTCTCAAGCAGAACAGCCGCAATGCAAATAAGCATGACAATACAAATAATACTGAGAACTGTCCACACCATAGCTTTCTCCTGTTACAATACTCTGATACGAATATGATTATATAATATATTGCTTTATTTTACCATAAATAATTTGCCGGATATTTGTTTCAGGCTGTAAAGAAAAGACAATTCTTCTATGTCACGGGAGGCATATATATGTACCTCATCTATCAGATTACCCTGATAACTGTATTGAACGGCGCCTATAATATCACCCTCATGAATCGGCGCCTCGAGATTCGTATATGCGATAACCTTTTTTTCAATTTCCTCCGGGTTTTTATCGACAAGCACGATCTCATGGGATTCGCAATCCGAATAAGGGATATATTTTTCGGTTCCGCGGAGAACTTTAACATTAAAATCATCAGGAAGAACATCTGTGTCCGTGTAGGTTTTACAGCGTGAATAGCCGTAATCAAGCAGCTTGCATGCCTCACTGTTCCGGATTTCCTTCGTCTCGGCACCCATAATCACGGCAACAAGCTCCACACCGTTGCGGCTGGCAGATGCCGACATACAATACTTTGCCTGAGATGTATAGCCTGTTTTCAGCCCCGTCGCCCCCGTGTACTGATTCAGAAATTTATTTGTATTCGCAAGATCAAACTGTGATTCACCTCTCGCTGTTTTGTGAATGATAGAGTCCATCCATATTGTTGAATATTCCTTAATTTCCGGATGATTCAAAAGAAGCTCTCTGGACATAATAGCGATATCGCGCGCCGTCGTCAGATGTCCCTCGGCCTCCAATCCGCAGGCGTTTTCAAAATGCGTGTTCACCATGCCAAGCTCCTGCGCCCTGCTGTTCATCATATCCACAAATGCCTGCTCACTTCCTGCAATATGCTCTGCCATAGCCACTGCCGCATCATTTCCCGATGCAACCTCAATGCATTTAATCATGTCACGCACCGTCTGCTGCTCTCCCGCCTCAAAAAAACACTGCGAACCGCCCATAGACGCAGCATGTTCCGTAACGGTAACAATGTCATCCAGACTCATATTTCCCGCATCCAGCTCCTCAAAAATGAGCAGTAATGTCATAACCTTTGTAACTGATGCCGGTCTCAGCTGTTCATCCGGATTTTTTTCACATATAATCTGCCCGCTCCTCACTTCCATCAAAATCGCCGACTGTGACTGCAGCTCCAGTAAAGCACCGGCATCCGGTACAGCAGTAGTCACGGCATCGGAAGCTGTTGCATCAGAAAAAGCCGCCTCTGCAGTTGTCGCTTCCTCACCCGTGATGCCGGCCTCTTCGGAATACTCCGCCGCACATACAGGTATGCAATATAATAAAAGTAAAGCCGCACATAATAAGATAGAAATAGTTTTTTTCATATAAAACTCGCATACTTTATTACTACATTATATTTTATGTATACGGATTTATGTATAAAAATTATTTTGATGTGTCAGAATATTCACGAATGAATACAATATATTAAATGCATTTTCGAGGGTTATCATGTGCGGTATAGCCGGCTATTACAATCCGAATCTTCAATATTCCGACAATCCAAAGAGTAATTTCAAGATACTTGGTAATATGATACGAACCATGAAGATGCGCGGTCCCGACGATCAGGGGTACTCTATCATCGGTTCCTGCTGTCTTGCTCATACCAGGCTTTCCATCATTGACCTTGATACGGGCAGACAGCCCATGAAAATAACTTGCCATGGAAATCATTATCACATTGTCTACAATGGTGAAATATACAATCACCGTGAAATCAGAACTGAGTTGACCGGACTCGGCTTCTCCTTTTCAACCAAATCCGATACTGAGGTTATCGCAAACGCCTTTATCCATTGGGGGCCGGATTTTGTGACACACATGAACGGCATATTTGCCATAGCAATATATGACGAGAACCGAAATACACTCTATCTGTTCAGGGACCACTTCGGCATAAAACCGCTTTACTACACAGAGGTTGAAAAAACAATTGTATTTGCCTCCAGAATAGACACACTGTTCGAATATCCGCGCGTACGTCCCCGTCTGGACATAAACGGATTTAACGAAATATTTACTATCGGCCCAGCAAAAACCTATGGCTCCGGTGTTTTTTCCGGCATAAAGGAGGTCCATCCGGGAGAATATATCGTGTGCGCGCCCGAAAAGGTTACGCGCAGACTTTATTACAGAATAAAAAGCTATCCGCATACTGACAGCTACGAGGATACAATTGAAAAAACCCGCTGGCTTCTCATGGACAGCGTACGTATGCAGATGATATCGGATGTGCCAATCTGTACCTTTTTATCGGGCGGTATCGATTCCTCGCTCGTCACAGCCATCTGCTGTAAGAATATGCCGGATGGCATGACTCTTGACACCTACTCGTTTGACTATGAGGACAACGCTGTCCATTTTCAGGCAAACAGCTTTCAGCCAAGTCAGGACCGGCCATATGTAGATATCATGAAGGATTATCTGCATACAAACCACACATATCTGACCTGCCGGTATGACATGCTGGCGGATTTGCTGGACGATTCAGTAGATTCACGCTGTCTCCCTACCATGGCTGACGTTGACTCTTCCCTGCTCTACTTCTGCAGTGAGGTTGCCAAAAATCATAAGGTTGCCCTGACCGGAGAATGTGCAGATGAAATATTCGGCGGCTATCCGTGGTTTCATAAAAAAGAGATGATTCATGCCGGAACCTTCCCTTGGATGCGTGACATCAGCTTCAGAAAATCCATCCTGAATCCTGAATTTGCTGCAGCCTTGCATATGGAACAATATATTGCAAACGCATACGAAAACTCCGTGGCAGAGGTTGACATTCTTCCTGAGGAAAACGAGCTTGAAACAAGCAGAAGGCGCATATCATACCTGAATATCCGCTGGTTCATGCAGACACTTCTCGACCGTATGGACAGAACCTCCATGCATAGCGGTCTGGAGGCGCGTGTTCCGTTTGCCGATTACCGGATTGTAGACTATGTATTCAATGTGCCGTGGGAAATGAAATCCGTGGACAATGTGCCAAAGAGCCTGCTGCGCAACGCCGCAAAAGGACTTCTTCCCGACAGTATTTTAAACAGACCGAAAAATCCATATCCGAAAACCTATCATCCGAAATATGAGGAAATTCTTGTCAACAGACTGCGCGAGGTGTTATCAGATTCCGCGTCTCCGCTGCGCAGCTATCTGAATCTCCCATTGGTGGAACAATTCCTCTCACAGCCGAAGGAATACGGAAAGCCATGGTACGGACAGTTGATGGCAGGGCCGCAGATGATTGCCTATCTTCTGCAGATTGATTACTGGATGCGGAAATATTCCCTTTCAGTCTGATGTTTCACAAAATGGAGCTGTCACAATAAGATAATATGGCATGTATCTATGTATGAGGAAGGAAAACCCGCTTTCGCTCGGTTGCTTACGCAGCGGTACTAAGCTCGAAAGTACCTCGCTAAGTACCGGCGTTCGCAAACGGTTTTCCTTCCCCATACACAGATACATGCCATATTATCTTATTGCGGCAGCTTCATTTGTTACATAATTCTAAAGTAATACCGGCTGCATCTGTTTTCCGTCAAGTGCAGCTTCAAGCGTATTCTTCAGCTTTGTCAGATCCGCTATCATGGAGTTCGGCTTTGAAGCATAATTATCCTGTCCAAACGGAACAAAGTATATATTTTTCATAACCATAAGCTTTCCGATATTCTGGAAATTGATTCCGAGCGCATCATTCGTTGAGATAGCAATGACAAGCGGCCTGTTGTTGCGCATATGTGCTTTCGCTGCCATGAGGACAGGTGTATCCGTAATTCCGTGCACAAGCTTTGCCGCCGTATTACCCGTACATGGTGCAATTACCATAATATCGAACATTTTGGTTGGCCCTACCGGTTCCGCCTGCTGAATTGTCCGTATCGCCGCAGCTCCCGCTGCGTCCGTCACCTCCTCAACAAACTCCTCCGCTTTCGCAAAGCGTGTATCCATATTATATGCATGAAATGAAAAAACAGGTATAATATTCGCCCCTTCATCCTTGAGAACATTTATTTGCGGTATAATTTTATCAAAAGTACAAAATGAGCCTGTGATGGCAAATCCAATATTGCACCCTGATAATTTCATTTTCTTTTACCTTCCAATTATATTTCGAAGGGGATTATCGCTGACTGATATCAGCAATGACGGCATGTGCAATGATTTCTCCGGCCTCTTTCGGAAATTCTTTCCCCGGAATCCCAAGACTGTTCACGGCAAAAATATCATGCTCTTTACAAAAATCGAAGTCCGTGCCACCGGGAATTGATGCAATGTCAAATATCATTACATTACTGCTCATACATTTCAGCACATCCGAATCTAAAACAAGCGCAGGAACCGTATTGAATACATAGCTGTATTTGTCCATTTTATTATGCTCTGATGCCTGCATATCCACATACCCGTAGCCGCATCCACACAATTCTGCCGCGAGACTTTTTTTTCGGACCATCACATCTACATGTGCTCCGCTTTTACCTAACAGATTCGCAAGAGCCTTTCCGCAGAAGCCATAACCGGTCACCAGACAATTACTCTCCTCTAACACAGCGCCGTATGATACTGCTTCCTTTATAATTCCCTTTCCCGTTAATATCGCATTTTCTTCCGTAACATGGTCCCATGTCAGATAATCACAGGCAGAAACGGCAATCAAATTACACTCATGCATAAAACGATTTGATATCATACCACCGTATACAAAATATCCGGGTCTCAGATAAGGCAGCACCTGTGTCATCACGTTATCTCCCACAGGCGGCGGTAATATAACAGCAGCATGGTCATGTACAGATGTAATGTCCCGATATACGTCGTAGCCATAATCATAAAAGGTCTGCGCTACATAATCCATTCTGTTGTCCGTACCAAACACACATATATTGCTAATATTCAAAATAATAATCCTCCTTACGATACTTTATTATATGCATATACGCAAAAATGTTTAAATTCTAAAGCAGAAACGTCTTCCATATCTGTCTCAGATAATACAAATAATTTACCCGTTTTACGGATTCCGCAGAATACACGTTTACAGTTGAATATAACTCGCCGTTTATAATGATGTCGACCGTCCCTACTATCTCATCCTTCACAACCGGAGCCGCAAGCCGTTCGGGCAAATGCGTGACAAGCTCCACCGCATCATCCTCCGATAAAAGAAGTGCCTCTGCTGCATCAATATATGTACCTATGCTGCTCTTTCCAATCCCCTCGCTGACAGCAACCTCTCCGGTCTCGTAGTCGTTCGGCAGCACGGTCTGTATCTCATAAGCGGACAGTCCATATTCAAACAAAGCCTTAGAATCCTGCCATTTATAGCTCTTATTGCCCGGCCAGCCGCAGCCGAGCAAGGCAATGATATATGTCTTTCCGTCCTGCTCCAAGGCCGCCACATAGCAATACCCGGCATCCGCCGTAAAACCGGTCTTCCCCGCCAGAACACCTGTCATCATATCCAGAAAACGATTCTTATTATTTACGGTAAACTGTCTCTTTCCGCTATAATCCGAGAAGCTGTAGCTTCTGGTCTGACATATAGACTGAAAAGTTTCCTTTGCCGGGGAATCCATAACACAATATTTCATAATCTTAGCCAGTTCTACCGCAGTTGTACTGTGCTTGCCATTCTTATCCTCGGCATCAAGTCCATTTGGCGTAATAAAATAAGTGTCCGACAATCCAAGCTCAGCTGCCTTCGCATTCATCATACCGGAGAAATGCTCCACATCGCCACCGACATGCTCTGCAATCGCCACCGCCGAGTCATTATGGCTCTCAAGCATCATGGAATACAGCAGGTCCTGCAGATAATATTGTTCTCCTTCGCATATGCCAAGCTGAACATCCGGCATTTTGGATGCATAGGAGCTGACTGTGACAACATCATCCGTATTTCCGTATTCCAGTGCCAGTATAAGCGTCATAATCTTGGTTGTACTCGCCATCGCCCGCACTTCATCACCATTTTTTTCATACAGAATACGCCCGGTATCTCCATCAATCATGGCCGCTGAAAGCGAATACAGCTCCGTCTTAGCCGGTCTGTCCGCCGCACAGACAGAAGCAGGCGCCGCGAGCAACACACACATATGTAATATCATTATAAAACTAAAAATTTTTTTCATGAAAATACCAATTAAATCCTTTATATCATTATATTTCTCTTATCCGAATTATAGACTTTTATTGTGCCGAAAGATACAATTATCACCAAAAGCCTCATCAACAGGCTGATAAATAATAACGTTTTATTTGTAGAAGTATAATATTTTTGCCACTTGGCTTGAATTAAAGGTGGATGTACATTTATACATCCACCTTAATATTTACCTCTTCCATTGCCTCCTGCCGGAAATCCTCTATCTTATCCGGTGTAATTACCGGAAGCTCATCCATGGAGGCAACGCCGAAGCATCGCAGAAAATCCTCCGTGGTGCCAAACAGAATCGGTCTTCCCACCGCATCCAGCCTTCCCACCTCTGTAATCAGATTATACTCCACCAGCTTGTTGATTGCATGAACGCAGGACACACCCCTGATTGCTTCAATCTCCTGTCTGGTGACCGGCTGCTTGTATGCGACAATAGACAGGGTTTCCATAAGGGAATCTGTAAGGCTGTGTTTTTTAGGCATGTTTACCACTTTTGTCAATACATCATAATATTCATTTTTCGTACAAAGCTGGACAGCCTGCTCCAATTTGACAATATGGATACCCCTGTCCACCGCCTCATACCTGTCTGTCATATCCGTTATGATTTTATCGACGGTTTCCTCATCCAGCTCCAATACCTTGGCAAGTTCCTTTATTTCAACAGCCTCTCCCACAGAAAAGAGAACTGCCTCGATTGCCGCCTCTGTTTTTATTACGCTATCCTCCATGTTGCCCTCCTATGCTTCCAAGGAATCAATGATAATATCCCCGAACAGTGTTTCCTGTCTGATAGTGATATCCCCAATCTTCATCAGCTCCAGTATTGCCAAAAAGGTCACAATCACATTAACCTTTGACGCCTGAGTCTCAAGCAGTGTTCTGAAATTAATGCCCTTCAAGCCTCTTATATGCTCACGAATCTCATCCATTTTGTCCTCAATCCGCACTTCTTCCTTCTCAATCGTCCCAAACTTACTGCGAATCGGATCTACCCTGTCCACAGTACGCTTCATGACCTGATTAAATATTTCACTGAGCTTAGCCAGCGTGGTATCTCCAACAACCTCGGCAGGATCAATTTCTTCTTTATATTCCAGCACTTCCTTCGGAATCGTTGCACTCTTATAATAGGCTTTTCCGGCATCAAGCTCCATATCCTTTAATTCGTAGGAGGCATACTTGTACATTTTGTACTCCAGAAGGCGTCTGACAAGCTCAGCTCTCGGATCCTCTTCCTCTTCCTCCTCTTCCTCCTCCTTCGGCAGCAGCATTTTCGCTTTAATACGAATTAAAGTGGCAGCCATGACAAGAAATTCACTCATCACATCCAGATTTTCTTCCTGCATACGATTAAGATAATCCAGATATTGCTCCGTAATCTCGACGATAGGAATATCAAATATATTAAATTTATTCTTCTCAATTAAATGGAGCAGCAAGTCGAGTGGTCCCTCAAACTGATTAATTTTAAATTCCGGTTTTATATATGTATTCATACTCTAAGCTGTACTGTGCAGTACCCTTTCTATCCTCGGATAAGATAAGCAGAATAGCTATCCGATTTCACGTTTTAATATTATTTCATTTTTGACAGGGAATGTCAACTTAAAATAATCAGGCTGCAAAAATATCCCCTATCGCAAAATTTTTATGATTACTGTATCCTTGATGGACGAATTGACGCCCTTTAAGGCAGTCTGTAACTCATGACAACAGAAAATGCGCTTTTTGCATTTTCTGTTGTATGGTGGTATTGCCGTCAAGCGGCACTTCCGCTTCGCTCCCTGCGCCGCCGATCTCGACTGTGATTCCCTTGATCCTGATTGCAGCCACGCGGCTCACCTCCCGTCAAATGAAAATTTAATGAAAATTGCTTGC
>CAYOOW010000040.1:0-16890 GCA_964405715.1 uncultured Bacteroides sp. | reverse complement strand
CGCCGATTGGAAGCGGGTTGTTGTCTTTGTCTAAAATGTATATCTGGGTGTTGGCGATTGGGGAACCAATGGTGATGTCGGCGGCTGATTCTAACTTTTTCACATTGCAACATATCGTTGTCTCAGTTGGTCCGTAAATGTTATAAATTCTACAGTTCGGATTCTTATTATTTATTTTTTCATATAATTCTTGTGGAAACACTTCCCCACCCAACACAATACTCTTTATACATGTAAGAAAATTTTCATTCTTGCTATTTCTGATATAACTAAGCAATTTAGTCGGTGTCTGAAACAAAAATGAATTGTGATATTTCATAATCATTTTTTCAAATTCTTCCTGTTTTGTCATTTCGCTTTCACTGAGCAAAATAATAGGAATTCCTTTACACAATGGCACCATTGTTTCCTGTATAAATGCGTCAAAAGTAATTATTGTAGTAGAAATCACCTGATTGATTTCCACAAATAATTTTTCAGAATAGTCTATATAATGCACAATATTTTTATGTGTAAGTGAAGTAACCTTTGGCTTGCCTGTAGAACCGGATGTATGGATAACACAAAAAATATCTTTTGTTTTACTCCGATTATCTACCGGATAAGTATTACCCGAATTACGCAGCTCTTCTAACCTAAAGCTAAGAGGATATGCAAAGCCATATGTAAAAACACAAATTGCATTACTTTCATTTATTAGATATTTTATTCGTTCAATTGGGTACTGATAATCTATAAGCATATATGCCCCGCCTGCCTTAAGCACTCCAAGCATAGCCACGATTACATGCCAGCTCCTCCTTGCGATAATCGGCACCACATCGTTTGGCTTTACTCCTTTTCCCCTTAAGAAATGTGCCAGAGAGTTACTCATCTCATCCAGCTCCCGGTAGGTAAACTTCCTATCTTCAAATACCAGTGCTATTCTGTCCGGAGTCCTTGCCGCCTGCTCGGAAAAAAGCTCATGGACGCACTTCTCCTTATGATTTATTTTCTTAAAACTGCACCCAATTGTTGTTTCTGTCGGACCATATCCGTTATATACAACTGCATCCGTATACTTTGCTATCGTCTGATACAATTCCTCTGAAAATGTTTCTGCACCAATCATTAGCATTTTTACTCCTGCAATTGCTCTTTGAAAATCATTATTTTGCAACAGCATCAAAATTTTTGTTGGTGTGGTATGAATTACATCAACTTCATATTTTTCAATTAATCCGGCTATATAACTTGTATCTGCCATTTCTTTTGCCAAAATAACAGTAAGCCCGTTTAACAAAGACAGATATATTTCAAACACTGAAATATCAAATGTGAATACCGTGTCTGCCAATACATTTTTGCAGGTATCGACCATGGCGCACTGATACTTATTATTATTATTATTAACGAAGTTTCCAAGATTAGCATGAGTAATAAGTGTTGCCTTCGGTCTCCCTGTAGAACCGGACGTAAACAAAACATATGCCAAATCAGCGGGCTTGTTTATATTTGCAATTTTTTCTGTGTTGCATGAATAGTTCATATTATCTAATTCAATCACAGAAAAAAAGGCAACAGCCTTTTTCCATCCATATGTCAAAATAAGTTCAGCTTTTGTTTCTTTCAGCATATATTCAATCCTATCCATAGGATAGCCGGTATCCACCGGCATATATGCCCCGCCTGCCTTAAGCACTCCAAGCATAGCCACGATTACATGCCAGCTCCTCCTTGCGATAATCGGCACCACATCGTTTGGCTTTACTCCTTTTCCCCTTAAGAAATGTGCCAGAGAGTTACTCATCTCATCCAGCTCCCGGTAGGTAAACTTCCTATCTTCAAATACCAGTGCTATTCTGTCCGGAGTCCTTGCCGCCTGCTCGGAAAAAAGCTCATGGACGCACTTCTCCCTTGGATATTCCACATAGGTGTCGTTGAATTCATAGATTAATTGATTCCATTCCTTTTTAGGTACAATGCTGATATCTTTTATACATCTGCTGCCATCTTCTGCAACCTGCTCCAGAATATATTGTAAACGGTCAATGATATACTCTGCCTCTGCTTCCTGCCGAAACACCTCCGTCTGATAATCCACATTAATCGTATGGCTCTCATGTCCGTCCCTGTTGTCAATATGGACAGCCAAAGGAACCTCGCTGTATCCGTTTGAATACCATACGGTATCTGCTCCGGTATCTGTTTTTACATTTTGATAACTGAGCATCACATCATAGAGATTCCCCTGAAAATTCTGCTTTTCACGAAGAGCTTTTAGGATATTGGCATAAGGGTATTTCTGATGACGGAATATATCCATATGCTCCTTGGTAATCTTATCTTCCAGCTCTGATACGGTCATGGTATCCGGCAGCGTTACCGTAAGCGGCATGGTAGTGACGAACATTCCCGCAGTGTGCTTCTCATCTGCGTGGCTGCGGTTCAATACCGGAACTCCGATTGTTATGGATTGGTTCTCCGGATTTATCCTTGATAAATAAATGATAAGAGCCGTTTCAAATAAGACCGCCTGCGTTACCGGATATATCTTACAATACCCTTCTATTTTCTGCTCTAATGATATTGGCAATACCCTGGTAATCCTTTTTGTCGCAATGGAAGCCGGTGGAACCTGACATATTTTTATCGGGGTTTTCCCCGGACAAATCATATATTTTTCTTCCCAGTAGCATTTATCCTTCTCATAACGGCCGGAAAGCATATATTTATGCTCCGCTCGTATAAAATCCGTGTAATCTGCCTGCTCTGGCATAATCCTTTTTGCTTCTGTCAGATTGTGATATATATCATCCACCTGATCCGCCATCAATCCGAAGGTCCATGCATCTGATATTAAGTGGCTCAATACAGCCAATACACCGCTTTTATCTCCGATTTGAAAAATCACAAATTTATACAAGGAACAATCTATAAGTCCAAGTGGTACTTTTGCGAACCTTTCTGCATAATTATCGAATTCCTCCATAGAGGTAAATTCCATGACCGGAATATCTTTATCTATTACATCTGATACATATTGCTTTGGTTTCTCTCCCTCACTGAGCCGCAGACGAATACCCGATTGATTCCCAATGAATTGACAAACTGCCTCCTGCATGAAAGCGGCGTTTCTTTTCTCGTTATAGAAAATCGCCCCGCAAAGATTTGCTATAGCTGTATCTCCGTAATATTTTTGTAAATTCCAAATATTCTGCTGTGGTGTGGTTAAACTAAAGTATTCCATATTGTCCTCCGTATATTATATTACAAAATAAATTTTGCAATCTATTCATTGCAATTATAGCTTTGAAACGGACTAAAATCAATAGAAAATTGCAATTTATTCATTGCAAAGCGATTGGAGTGCTCTATATGAATCAAAAAATCAGGCAGGATATTTCTATTGGCGGCAATATTCGAAAGCTTCGCAGGCAATCCCACCTGACACAGGAACAGGTCGTCGCCAAACTGCAATTGAAAGGAATCGAAATTTCCCGAAGCAGCTACTCCCAAATTGAATGCGGCACTTACAATATCCGTGTATCTGAGCTTATTGAGCTTGCCGCGCTTTTTCAATGTGACTTCAATGCATTCTTCAATAATCTGCACAACAAAAACACCTGATAATAAAAGCTGTAAAAATCCTGCCCCTATTATCAGGTGTTTCCTTTGACATTATGCTGTTTTCCATCACATGAAGAAAGCTACAGCCAGCTTTGCAACATCTTCATCTATTCCCCTTGCGATCAAATCATCAACGGATGTGCAAGCCTCCGACTTTATCAATTGCAGTGCCTTTATTACTTCTTCCCGTCCCTCTTCTCTTCCCTCTTCTCTTCCTTCCAGCCTCTCAAATTTAAGCTGTCTCTCAAGATTAAACTCCAACACCGACATATTCTTCGCCTCCGCTCTCTGCATCATAAGAAAATCCTTTAACACGCCTTCCTCTATACATTCATCTATTGCCATGTCTACCGCTCTCTCCACATCCATCCCCCTCCTATATTGTCTTACCTTATCCACATATGTCGAATACTCCCGCAGCACGGGGCATCTGTCCAATAATTCCTTATTTCGCCCGACATTAATATTAATCACTGTACATATCAGCTCAAGCTCCGGTTCCGATTCACGCTCCGGTTCCGATTCACGCTCCGGTTCTGATTCACGCTCCGGTTCTATATATGCATCTGATAATTTAAGTTTCTCCATGTCAGGCCTGTCCGCCTCTCCATTATAAAACACGACAAAACGAGGTCTCGGAATTCTTACCGGCTTCGTACCATACAAATTTTCATTTTTTACAATATCCGCAAGCATATTGGAGACGTAAATCAAATCCCGCAATGGCATATTCGGATTAATTGTAGACTGATGCTCATACAGATTCAGCTGTCCGGCAAGTACAAATGACGCATCGTTACGATAGCTCACATATACCGCATTATCAAGCCTCACTATCGTTAATGCCTCAGTTTCCCGATAAGCTGTGTGATTGAGTGCATTATACACCTGAAGTGCATATTTTTTGTCTGCAAGCAGCATTGAAAAAATACTGCTCTTGTAATCCCGTTTTACTTTTGATTTCATATTCCTCCTGTCTGACAGGAGGGCAATACAATCTACACACTATCTCACTCCTGCCTAATGTAATTTAAAATGAATTTAAGCAAGAGTTATCTAAATATAGAACATTAAGAACAGACCTTCATCTCTGTATGATAATAGAAACCTTTTGCTTACAGAAAGCTTAACATATTTATACTGTGGAATCAAGTGTTATTTATCTGAAATAATTTTGTAATTAACATTATATTTTCCATCACATGAAGAAAGCTACAGCCAGCTTTGCAACATCTTCATCTATTCCCCTTGCGATCAAATCATCAACGGATGTGCAAACCTCCGACTTTATCAATTGCAGTGCCTTTATTACTTCTTCTCGTCCTTCTTCCCGTCCCTCTTCTCTTCCCTCTTCTCTTCCTTCCAGCCTCTCAAATTTAAGCTGTCTCTCAAGATTAAACTCCAACACCGACATATTCTTCGCCTCCGCTCTCTGCATCATAAGAAAATCCTTTAACACGCCTTCCTCTATACATTCATCTATTGCCATGTCTACCGCTCTCTCCACATCCATCCCCCTCCTATATTGTCTTACCTTATCCACATATGTCGAATACTCCCGCAGCACGGGGCATCTGTCCAATAATTCCTTATTTCGCCCGACATTAATATTAATCACTGTACATATCAGCTCAAGCTCCGATTCCGATTCACACTCCGATTCTGATTCACACTCCGGTTCTATATATGCATCTGATAATTTAAGTTTCTCCATGTCAGGCCTGTCCGCCTCTCCATTATAAAACACGACAAAACGAGGTCTCGGAATTCTTACCGGCTTCGTACCATACAAATTTTCATTTTTTACAATATCCGCAAGCATATTGGAGACGTAAATCAAATCCCGCAATGGCATATTCGGATTAATTGTAGACTGATGCTCATACAGATTCAGCTGTCCGGCAAGTACAAATGACGCATCGTTACGATAGCTCACATATACCGCATTATCAAGCCTCACTATCGTTAATGCCTCAGTTTCCCGATAAGCTGTGTGATTGAGTGCATTATACACCTGAAGTGCATATTTTTTGTCTGCAAGCAGCATTGAAAAAATACTGCTCTTGTAATCCCGTTTTACTTTTGATTTCATATTCCTCCTGTCTGACAGGAGGGCAATACAATCTACACACTATCTCACTCCTGCCTAATGTAATTTAAAATGAATTTAAGCAAGAGTTATCTAAATATAGAACATTAAGAACAGACCTTCATCTCTGTATGATAATAGAAACCTTTTGCTTACAGAAAGCTTAACATATTTATACTGTGGAATCAAGTCCTTTTTATCTTTTTATATTAATTTCTTTACCTCATCCAATATCTTATCCGCCGCCTCATCCTTACTCATCATAGGCAGCTCTGTTACAGTATCCTTTGTTATCACTGTAATAATATTGGTATCCGTTTGAAAGCCTGCACCCGCCTGCTTCAGGTTATTGGCACATATCATATCAACGTTCTTTTTCATAAGCTTCGCCTTGGAATTTTCAAGCATATTCTCTGTTTCCATAGAAAAACCGCAAATAACCTGCCCCGGCCTTTTATGCTCGCCAAGGTATGCAAGGATGTCCTTTGTTCTCATAAGCGGAACTGAAATATCACTATCCTGTTTTTTTATCTTATTGTCGGCAACCGTAATCGGGGTATAATCAGCAACCGCCGCTGCTTTAATTATGACATCCATATCCTCCGAGACAGAGGTCACCGCTTCATACATATCAGCTGCCGTCACGACATCAACAGCCTTTACACCATATGGTTTTTCTAAGTCTGTCGGTCCCGACACAATGGTTACATCTGCGCCGCGAAGGGCTGCGCGCCTTGCCATGGCATACCCCATCCTTCCGGAAGAATGATTGCTGATAAATCGTACCGGATCAATCGATTCCCGCGTGGGACCTGCTGTAACAAGAACCTTCCTGCCTTCCATATCATGTTCACATGCAATTTCATGCAGAATTGCATTTATCATGACATCCCTGTCCGGCAATTTACCCTTGCCCTCATAACCGCATGCAAGATATCCCGTAGCTGAATCAATTATTTTATAGCCATAACGTTTAAGCTTTTCAATATTATCCTGCACAATCGGATTTTCAAGCATGTAAACATTCATAGACGGGCAAATAAGCATGGGACATCTGGCAGGAAGTACTGTAGTCGTCAGCATATCATCTGCTATTCCATTTGCCAGCTTGCCGATTATATCAGCCGAAGCAGGAGCAATTAAGAATAAATCCGCACCGGTTCCCAGACTTATATGAGGAACATGAACACCGTCATCCGCATCCCGGTCAAAGGTGTCGGTGTAGCATTTATTTTTAGTCAAAATCTCAAAGGTCTGCGGCGGAATAATCTTAGTCGCATTCTCTGTCATAATTACATGAACATTTGCATGCAGCTTATATAAAGCGCTTGCCACATCAGCCATCTTATAAGCAGCAATTCCACCGCTCACACCTAACACAATATTCTTTCCTGCTAACATATCTTACTCCTTATCCATGCCTACTGCATGTCCTCCAACAACCCATGTCTCTCATAATTTGTTATGCGCGAAATCCTATTCTTCTCATCTACAAATACAACCTTCGGCCTGTTCTCCCTATGCTCCTCCGGTGTCATCTGAGCATAACACATGATAATAACCTTATCTCCGGTCTGCACCATCCTTGCCGCCGCACCGTTCAGACATATCATACCGCTGTCCCTCTCTCCTGCAATCACGTATGTCTCAAATCTGTTTCCGTTGTCGATATCCACAATCTGAACCTTCTCGTATTCCAAAATGCCTGCCGCATCCATCAACGCCTCATCAACGGTAATACTGCCCACATAATTCAGCTCGGCCTGCACTACGGTTGCCCTGTGTATTTTACTTTTTAATACATTTATATACATTCGTGCTCTCCTTCCTTTTGCGAGAAACAAGTGCAAATAATACCATCATCCACTATACTGTCATCATGAAATTGTCAATCAGTCTCGCCTCTCCTCCTACATTGACGGCAATCGCACAGAGAATCTCGCCCTTGATTACATCAAGACTCTTCATGGTATTCACATCCACAATCTCCACATAATCAATATCCGTAAGCGGCTCGCTCTCTATCAGCTCGCGCATGGCTTTCTTTATCTTTTTTGCGTCTCTCTCTCCGTCCTCCACCATCCTCTTTGCCATAAAGATAGATTTGCTGAGTACAACCGCCTGTTTTCTTGATTCCGGTGAAAGATACGTATTTCGCGAGCTTTTTGCCAGTCCGTCCGCCTCACGGATAATCGGGCAACCCACGATTTCAATATCCATATTAAGGTCCTTCACCATACGTTTGACGACTGCAAGCTGCTGTGCATCCTTCTCTCCGAAATATGCCTTATCAGGCTTGACAATATTAAACAGCTTATTGACAACCGTACATACACCTCTGAAATGCACCGGACGTGACAATCCGCAGAGTGCATTGGTAAGACCATTCATATCTACATATGAGCAAAAGCCGTCCGTATACATTTCATCCGGCTCCGGGTGGAAAATAAGCCTTGCACCGGCAGCCTCACAGCGCTTTGCATCAGCCTCCAAATCTCTCGGATAGCTTGCCAAATCCTCCGTCGGACCAAACTGCATCGGATTGACAAATATGCTTACTACAACTGCATCATTTTCTGCTACGGCTCTTTTTATCAAGCTTTCATGTCCCTCATGCAGATAACCCATAGTCGGAACTAAGCCTACGGTTTTTCCCTCCGCTTTCCATGCCTTTACCTTGTCTCTTACCTCCTGAACAGTCACTGCTATATCCATGATATCCTCCGTCCTTTCCATGTCTCTGTTAATAGAGCTTTTCTATAATATCATCCTTTATCGCATAGGTGTGCTCTGCCGCAGGATAAGCTCCCGCCTTCACTGCATCATTATAAGCACGAAACGCATCCGTCATGACCTTACCGGTCTCAGCAAAGCGCTTTACAAACTTCGGTGTAAAATCGCTGAACAGGCCAAGCATATCTGCATAAACCAAAACCTGCCCGTCACATCCGGCTCCTGCACCGATTCCTATGGTCGGTATATCAAGCTTCTTTGTCACCATAGTTGCCAGCTTCTCCGGAACACACTCAAATACAACCGCAAATGCACCGGCCTCCTGCACTGCAAGCGCATCATCCAAAAACTTCTTTGCAGCTGCCTCGCTCTTTCCCTGGACCTTAAAGCCGCCGAAAGCATTTATATGCTGCGGTGTAAGACCGATATGCGCCACAACAGGGATTCCTGCATCTGTAATGGCTTTAACCTGCGGACAGACCTCCCGACCTCCCTCAAGCTTTACAGCCTGAGCGCGGCCCTCCTTCATCAGTCTCCCCGCATTTACGACCGCATCATACACGGATGTCTGATAGGACATAAACGGCATATCTATAATCACAAGCGCATCCTTTGCACCTCTTGCCACTGCAGCACCATGATGAATCATATCCTCCATTGTCACTGACAATGTATCGTCATATCCCAAAACAACATTTCCAAGGGAATCACCCACCAGAATGGAATCCACGCCTGCCTGATCAATCAGCTTCGCCGTTGAATAATCGTATGCCGTGAGCATAGTAAGCTTTTCTCCCTTTTTCTTTGCCTCCGCAAAAGTCAAAACTGTTTTTTTCATCTCAAATTTCCTCCTATATATTTATAGCTCCTTCAGCAATTTCCGCAGCTTCTCATAGCTTATATGAAGCTGCTTTGCCTGACTGTTTTCAGACATTGTCATATTTTCTGTCACATACGAAGCATGAAGCTGCTCAAGTGCATTTTTTTCCGCAAGATATGACAGCTCCTCTGACAACATGGCATATACCCGCCGTGTATCTCCATCAAGCGCCTGCAAATGACGGCGCACTGTTGTCTCGTCGCACCGCGCTACCGGACCTGTCAAAGCTCCCGCACAGCCTGTTTGTACAAGATTCTCAGCATTATTCCAAAACAGCGGCTTTAACGCCCCCTCAGCCTCATCCGCCCGAAATCCGCAGTCCGTCAACAGCTTCATCCCCATCTGATACAATCCGATGACGAGATTGCTTACATAAACTGCCGCCGCATGATATTTGGGCTTGTCATCTGCTCCGATTACCTTTGTCCCATGTCCAAGCTCCGATAATACCCGGCTCCAAAAATCCAGATATTTCTCACTGCCCTCTATGGTAATAAAACAATCACTGAAATGTTTATATGACTCGGTCTTTGAATTGACCGCATATATAGGATGTATCGAATAACCATATACATGGTTCTTCATACCAGAAAAAATCCGTGAAGTCATTGCCCCACTTGTATGACATAGCATCTTACCATCCGTGACACCGCCAAGTCTGTCCAGCCTCTCCGCCATAACAGCTATCTGTCCGTCCGGTACTGTTAAAAATAAAGCATCCGATTCCTCCACCAGATTCCGTATGTCATCATAGTATTTCGTATCAGTAAATTCCGCCGCCTGCTTTGCGCTTTCGGGGTTTTGGCTATAATACCCCATCAGCTGCAGCTCGGGACACGCCGTAAAGTGCTTTCCCAGCGTAAAACCCATTTTCCCGGCACCAATTAATCCAATCTTCATACTATCACCTTCCTTCTTCTGCTGTCCACATGCCACATAATAGTTTCTAATCGACATAGCCTGCCGATTTGTTCTAACAATTCTGACAAATTATGAACACATACATAAAGGAATCTGATTGCATCGCAATACCCAGTCATTTCCGGTATGGTTTCTTCTGAATACCATCCACGAGGAAATATATCATAAAAATAATATTTTGTAAATAAAAACAGGAGTCTAATATAAAATTGTCACATTAAAATAATATGGCTGTCGTTTTAAGCATTTAAAATGCTTAGAACGACAGCCCATATTATTTTAATGTGACAGCTTTATCATCCTTTATATTATATCATTATTCTACACTGTAATTCGGTGCTTCCTTGGTTATCTGGATATCATGCGGATGACTTTCCTTCAGGGACGCTGCCGAAATCTTAACAAACTCAGCATTTTCATGAAGCTCCTCTATCGTCCTTGCACCGCAGTAGCCCATACCCGAACGAAGACCTCCGATTAACTGGAATACCGTATCCTCGACGGTTCCCTTGTATGCCACACGTCCCTCAACGCCTTCCGGAACAAGCTTCTTCGCATTCAGCTGGAAATATCTGTCCTTGCTGCCGCACTCCATAGCCGCAATAGATCCCATACCACGATATACCTTATATTTTCTTCCCTGATACAGCTCAAATTCACCGGGAGCCTCATCGGTGCCTGCAAACAGGCTTCCCATCATACATACATTTGCACCTGCTGCCAGTGCCTTTGTAATATCTCCCGAATACTTGATACCACCATCTGCAATAACCGGTATACCGGCCTCTCTGGCAGCCTCATATGCCTGCATAATTGCTGTAATCTGCGGAACGCCGATACCGGCAACCACTCTGGTTGTACAGATGGAGCCCGGTCCGATACCGATTTTAACGGCATCCACACCCATATCAATCATTGCCTGTGTGCCCTTCTTTGTAGCCACGTTACCTGCAATAACATCCAAATCCGGATACTTTTCCTTAATCATCTTAAACGTCTTCAATACATTCTCCGAATGACCATGCGCCGTGTCAATAACGATTGCATCAACCTTGGCAGCAACCAGCTCGTCCACTCGGTCACAGATATCCGGCGTAACACCGACAGCCGCTGCACAGAGCAGTCTTCCCTGCGAATCCTTTGCCGCATTCGGATATTTTATCTGTTTCTCAATATCCTTGATTGTTATAAGACCTTTCAGCATCATATTCTCATCAACGATAGGAAGCTTCTCCTTGCGGGCCTTGCCAAGAATCTTCTTTGCCTCCTCAAGTGTGATTCCTTCCCTCGCAGTAATGAGATTTTCTGAAGTCATGGACTCCTTAATCTTCTTACCATAGTCTGTCTCAAACTTCAAATCACGATTGGTAATAATACCAACCAGCTTTCCGTTCTCTGTAATCGGCACCCCGGATATGCGGTACTTTGCCATCAAATCATCCGCATCATCAAGTGTATGCTCCGGTGAAAGTGAAAATGGATCAGATATAACTCCGTTTTCTGAACGCTTTACCTTATCAACTTCTTCTGCCTGCTGCTGGATGGACATATTCTTATGAATAACTCCGATGCCGCCCTGTCTGGCCATGGCAATTGCCATCCTGTGCTCTGTTACCGTATCCATTCCGGCACTCATGAGCGGAATATTAAGCTTAATCTTCCTGGTAAGCTGTGTTGTCAAAATAACGTCATTTGGAATAACACTCGAAAACTGAGGTACAAGCAGCACGTCATCAAATGTAATTCCTTCGCCAATAATCTTTCCCATTTTTTCCTTTCCTTTCACCATTTTACTTTTGTTGTGTAATTGTAATATGTTGTTATATCAACCATCTAATTATCTTTATATACACATATGTACAGGCTGATATATTCCCTGCCGTCCTTCAGCATCGGAACACGAATCCCCTCTATGTCAGTTTTCAGCTGTAAATCCTTACCGTAAACCGCGAGCGGAGGCGTAATGTCAATTATAATACCAAGCGTTGAGAATATAGTTGCTGTATTGCCCATAATCATATTGCTTAATTCATTCAATGCAGATGAGGACATCTCATCCAGCTCATTGACAGGCATACCGTACATCATTCTTGATGCAACATCCTTCGCATTGCTTTCTCCCATGGCAAGGATTACCTGCCCCTTCAGTTCTCCAATTACACCAACCTGTATTGCATAGGTCATTTCCCGCAAATAAAAATCCGTTCTTTCCGGCTTCCCCACTACCATTTTTACCTGTGTTACACTCTCAACAATTGAAATGCAGGACTGCAAAAAAGGGTTAATATGTCTAACATCTATCATTGGAATCATCCGTAATCTCCTCACGCTTATTCAAGCTAATTATTTATAACCTCACCATTATACAATTTTTTTGTCAGGTATTCAAATACTTCTTGCAAACTTTTTTATTAAATTTTGCATCGAATTTTTGATTAATTTTTCGTTAATCAGGTATTTTCTTTGTTTTATATTAATAGACAAAATAATCCGTTGTGCTTAAAACATGTTTTGATTCATCCACCTGTTTTACCGTGACGGCATCGCCCGGTTCCAGTGCCATTTCTTCAACCATAAGCTTTCCCCTGTCAACATATATTGTATCCATGGCATCATCACCCACATACACCACTGAAAATTCATTGAAGTTCTCCCCGGTTACCACAATATGGTCGCCCTCATTTTCGGCGGATTTTACTGTGATATCATCCACCCCCCTCTTCATCTCACCCTCAGGCACCGGACTTTCTCCACCATACAGATATCTGTCACCAAAAAGCATATCATAGGCAATCAGACACAGTTTACTGTCCTGCTCTTCTCCCTCATATGCATGCTGTGCTTTTTGGGCATATCCTTCCGGTATATTTAATGCGTCCAGAAGTTTTGTTGATAACTGCCACGAAGCAATATCCTCATCCTTCGTCCTGAGATTGATATTATTCACAATGACATATTCTGTCTGAAACAGATTGCTCTCCGGCAGCTGCTCCTCCTGTAAATCCAACGTCGGCAGATGATCTCCGTAAAGAACAAGCACATAATCTTCACCGTAAGCGTCCAGCTCCTCAATCAGGTCGGCAATCATCTCGTCCATCTCATATATCTGATTTACATAATAATGAATCGGCTGCTCCATCTCTGCATTCATGTACGAAACCTGAATATGATCCTCACAGGTATCCTCCTCCTCAGGGTAACGGCCATGCCCCTGAACACTGATTGTATATACCAGATCCTGTCCATCGGTATCTCTCAGACATTTCATAATATCATCTACAAGCGTCTTATCCTTTGCCCATCCTGTAGAGGTGTATTCCACGTTATACATATATTCCAGCGAGATAAATGCGTCAAATCCCATTTCATCGTATACATTCTCCCTGTCATAAAAGGAGCCCTTGTTGTTATGAATCGCATATGTGCCATATCCCTGTTTTTTCAACAAGCTGCACAGGCTTTCTACCGGCGTGTCATTTACCGTAGTTTTATACGGATACTCTCCGGCGCCGAAAAACGATGATTTCAGGCCGGTTAAAACCTCAAATTCCGTATTAGCCGTACCTGCGCCCAGAGCAGGAACTGTCAGATAACCGGACGGATACTCCTCTTTCAATCTCGTAAAATTCGGCACCGGATTATCACTCAAGGTCAATCCCTCGACCTGATTCGGATCAAAAAATGATTCCAGCTGTATCACGATAACATTCGGTGTTTTCATTTTACCCGATTCCTTTACCTGTTCCAGTTCTCCTTTAATATCCTCCATAGTCGCCTCTGCGTAATCATCCGGCTTGCTGATTCCGTTATCAATAATACTGTTTGTAAAGCAATACGCAAACCCATAATCCTGATAAGCAGTTCCAAGATTCGCAAAGTCATCCGATATGATATTATGCTTAACATTAAAGCTTGTCAGCAGACTGACGCCGCACCATACGAGCACACAAACCAGCATGGTACGTTTTACTTTTCTTTCTCCCTCAAATTTAGGTGTCTTTTTAAACAGGAAAACAAGTCCTGCTATCACAGCCAGACCGACAATTACTAACAGCACCTGCTGCCATTTCGTAAAATATACATCCAGCATACTGAAAACATCCTCAAGCATCAGGAAATCAATTGCCGCAAACGGTGTGACACGATAACCGAGAACCACAAAATTAACAATACCGCATGCAAGCCATATTGTCGTTATAACAATAATACCAAACAACCGTTTGCGTAAGAAGAGGGCAAACAGCATAGTAAAAAATATAATGGAAACATTATATAAATACACAAACGGTGAATTCACTGCAAACATGATGCCCGCAATAATCGAGCGTCTTCCCAGCATCTCCAGAACGATTTCCAAAACAGCGGAAATCACCAGACATTTAAATATCCATGTACGAATAGAATATTGAAAAGCCTGTTTGAATTTATTTTTGCATTTATTTAAAAGCTCTTTCATTGTTACCTCCATACTGCGCATGATTTTAGAGCCTGTTGCTTTTCTGTCCCTTTGCATACATGCTGATTAACCGGTCAGCTATGAACTTTGGCCAGAACTTTCTGTACATTGCATAATCCTCCGGCGTTCTGCCACTGCCATCCCCAATTACATTGGATGTCTCCGATGCCTCATGCACTCTGTGTCCCATCACAGGCTTTGACACATAACAAAACGCCCCCTTCAGCCGAGAGTATTTCTCCCACGCCTGCCAGTCCAAATCAGCCTTGCATCCCACCTCAAACGGCGCATCCGGCAGTCTGTCACGCACATAGGTTACAGACGGACAACAGATTGCACAGCCAAACGCCAGGGACAATCTGCGCAAAAAAACACTATTCCATGTAAACCGCGGAATAAGCGGCAGGAGCATTAATTTCTTTACCCTGAGCAGACGATTACTGTAAACCTGCTTTCCGTTTCTTATTTCATAATATGCAGTATGTGCCAATATCGGATTTTTGACACGATTAAGTGCCTCGATTATACACGCCAGATAATTTTTGTCGTAAATATCATCCTGATGTGCTATTGTGACAAGCGCAGTGTCGGCCTTGGAATATGCAAAATTCCAGTCCGAGGCAATATCAGATTTGGCATTATTGACAAAAACGGGAATATGAAATTCCTCCGCTATACCCTCAATGTAAGCGTTCGGTGTAGAGGTCGCAAGAATGATTCTGCTTTTTACCTGCTGCCTGCACAGAGACTGAATACATTTTTTCAAATATGGACTTTCTTTATATGCACATACCACAAAGGTATGATCTTCTCCTGCGTAATACATGTTTTATTTCCTCACTCTTATTCTTCCTTTGAATGTTTTTCAACCTGTATATACATTTCCAAATCCCTGACTCTCTTCTCAAGCATCGCCTGTGTCTGCGTAAGCCTGCGAACACGGTCGCTCAAACCCGACGCAACAGAGGTCAAAAATAAAATAATCAATAAAAGGAAGCATACACCAATAAAAAAAACCGCATTGACTTCAGAATAGATTCCAATCAACTGTGTAATGTTCCGCACCAATTGCGGAAATATAACACAAATAAGCAATACCAACCCGGTCAGAAACCATATCAGAGAATATTTCAGACTCAGTCTGCTCTTGCGCATAAGCCAGATAATCAACAGCAGATAAAGCAGTACGCCGGTCAAAAGTATTATACGAAATAAATCTGTCATATCACACTACCTCCATTTTTTGCCGACAATACGATATATCAGGATTGCCAGCGTAACCTTTATCATATAATACACCGATTTGAGGCTGCTGATAGACGACACACCCGCAGTCCGCTCATTCATCACAACAGGAACCTCCTTCACCGTAAATCCACTCACCCTCGCTGCTATAATGGATTCAGGTTCAGGATAATCCTGCGCATAATTTTCCGAAAAGAAATCTATAACATTCTTCGACACGGCACGGAATCCGCTTGTGGCATCCGTAATTCTGACACCACCGCAGAGCTTCAGAACACCCCCGAGCATATTAATGCCCACTCTTCTCATAAATGAGGTCTGAAAGCCTTCTTTATCAATAAATCTGGAGCCGATTACAAGATCGGCCTCTCCCTTTTCAATCGGCTCAATCAAATCGCGAATATACTCCGCATTGTGCTGTCCATCTCCATCAAACTGAATTGCAATATCATATCCCTGTTCCTTTGCGTATCGGTAGCCGGTCTGCATGCCTCCGCCGATTCCCAGATTAACCGGCAATGATATATATTGAAAGCCCTGCTCTCTGCATATCTGTTCCGTCCTGTCCCTTGAGCAGTCATTGATAATAATATAGTCAATATACGGGCAGCTCTGCGTCAGTGTGCTGACCGTACTCACTATATTTTCCTCCTCATTATACGCCGGGATAATAACTAAAATCTTCATCCGTTTCCTCACATTAGTATACTCATTTAACATATCCGTCCACTGTGTATGATTATAAGCACGACAGAAGAAAAAGTCAATTAAAGTATCCCCGAAATTATTGGAAGAATATTATTAACAGATTTTTCAAAAAAAGAAATTTTTTTGTTTTCAAAAAAAGAAATTTTTTTGTTTTCAAAAAAAGAAATTTTTTTGTTGACACTCTCCAATCTGTATGTTAATATCTCGACTTTGACAGTCTGTGTAGCAAAAAATCGCTACAGCACACGT
>CAYOOW010000039.1:0-19053 GCA_964405715.1 uncultured Bacteroides sp. | reverse complement strand
TATTATGTCGTTCGGGCGAATGTACATCAGTTGAGGAACTGGTTGAGAAAGGCTTCGATGAGGAAACAGCGAAGCTGGCAGTATCCCTGAAATAGATACATGCCATATTATCTTAGAGTGACAGCCCTTTTTCATGAAGTCTCCGGATAAATTAATAATAGGCAGAATCCGGAAATCGAGTTATAATAGGTTCAGACAGTAAATCGGCAGGAGGAAGCTTCATGGAAAAACGACATGAAAATATGGAAGAAAAGCTGGAGCAAAGGCTTGAAGAAAAACGACAGGAACTTGAGGAGAAGAAACAGGAACTTGAAGAAAAAAAACACGAATTTGAGGAGAAAAAGCAGGAAGTAATCGAGCGTGCGGAGAAAAAGAAGCATCGGGCGAGGGCATATTTTGCCAGCGTGTTCAGTATACGTGACAATATGATGTCCTACGAGGATATTGATGCGATGATGCGGGAACAGACGGTCATCCACGGTGCCAATATGTGGATTTTGATGCTGGCAATATTAATCGCATCTATCGGCTTGAATGTTAATTCTACAGCGGTTATTATCGGTGCTATGCTGATTTCACCTTTGATGAGCGGGATTCTTGCCATGGGGTATTCCGTTGCCGTGAGAGATTTGGAGCTGCTGAAGCATGCATTGGTGCGGTTTGCGACGCAGGTGGCAATCAGCCTGATTACGGCGACGATATATTTTATGTTGTCCCCGATGACGGTACCGACAGAGGAGATGATTGCAAGAACATCGCCTACGTTGTGGGACGTTCTTATCGCGCTGTTCGGCGGTCTTGCCGGTATGATCGGACATACCAGAACAAAACATTCCAATGTTATACCGGGTGTAGCGATTGCGACTGCACTGATGCCGCCGCTTTGTACGGCAGGCTACGGTATTGCAACAGGACAGCTTGACTTTTTCCTTGGAGCATTTTATCTGTTTATCATTAATACGTTATTTATCGCGATTTCAACCGGTATTATTACATTGGTTCTGCGCGTGCCGTATCACAGGAGCATCAGCCAAAAGCAGCAGAGGCGTGTCAATGGCATTATCATAGCGATTGTTGTAATCACCGTCATACCGAGCTGTTATATCGGCGCCAAGACAGTACATGATTCCTTAATTGAGACGAATGTAAGTAATTATCTGGAAAAGGAATTTACCTTCCCTGATACCCAGGTGGTGAAAACTGACGTGGATAATGACAGGAAGGTGGTATCTGTATCCCTGATTGGAACGACGTTGTCAGATGATGTGATTGATATGCTGGAAAAGCAGCTGTTGGTTTATAATTTGGACGGCTATTCCCTGCGCGTGACGCAAAATGCCCTGCAGGAGGGGGAGAGCAGTGACAAGGTTACAATCGTAGCGCAGGAAAACACGATAGCGGATTTGAAAAATCAGGTGGAGGAGCAGGCCGATACGATAGAGAATATGCAGGAAGAGATAGACGGATATCAGGAGTCGGAGGAGCAATATCAGGATATAAGGCTGCTCGCAACGCGTGCAGAGCAGGTATATCCGCATGTGAAGGATTGTCATGTGGGAATTGTGTTTGACGGGCAGGATGAGGTGATTGTGCTGCTTGCCACTGCGGAGGAACCGCTGGAGGAGTACGAGGTGAACTCTATTCAAAGCTGGCTTCGTACAGAAAGCGGCATTGCGCGTGCGGAGGTGTATGTTACCGTTATACCGCCGGAGGAGGAAGAATAAAAAAGAGGAGCCGATGGGTGGCTCCTCTTTTATCATATGAATCCTATGGTTAAATCCAATTAAAAACTGGAAGATTGATATAAGAATGATGTATTAATTACTATGGTTGCGATTCATATGATGTGGTTATTATATACTAATACAGTATACATTTCAATCCTTTTTCGTCGTCAAAAAACGCCAAAATTCAAGCTGCCCGGAGTGGAAAGGGCGTGTGAAAAAGGCTTTCTTGTGTCAGCCCTGAAAGTATGATAATATGTCATCAGGAAAACGCTGCGGCATATTGCAATGGTTTGGATGCGCGATGGCGTAATTAGATATGGATTGGAAAGAGAACGATTATATGAGTGATATATTTTATTTCAGCAAAATCCGCGTGAGCACAGCAAAGGAAAACCAGATCATGGTGCAGGGCTTTTGTACCGAGGATATGATGGACGGAATGCAGGTGGAGGCTGTTTTGCGGGACGGAAAAGAAAATTGTCGATTAGCTGCCGCGTGGTTCATGTCGAAAAAGCTGATTACGCAAAACACATATATCAAAAATCAGGATATTAATTCCAATATTACATTTGCGGTTGATATACCGGGTGTGATATCCGATAGTGCCGTGTTTCAGCTCAGCATTGTGGGAAAAGAGGATGAGAAGGGTGCGGAAGGACAGTTACTTTATAAATGCAGGGGTTCCAATATAAAAAAAGCACTGGGGGAAGTGAATGCCTGTATAGAAAGCGTGGCATCGGACGGAACGCACTGGATTATAAAGGGCTGGGCTGTAGACAGGAAAGAGATTATGTTTGAGCTGACAGGGACTTCAGGAGATGATATTCAGTCGGCGCTTACGGCAGATAGGTATATGCGGTCGGATGTAACGGCAGAGCTTGCAGAATGTGATGAACCTGTGATGGCAGGCTTTGTTGTCAGGATGGAGATGCAACCAGACAAAATGCTGCTGCGCCTCCGGGCAGGAACGCGGACATGCACTTATAGAATCGGTGGAATGACCGGTCTTGGCAGCACATCTGTTTTGGGAAAAATAAAAAGCTATGGCACGAAAACGGTTGACAGCCTGAGGGACTATGGCCTGAAGACGACTTTGGACCGCGCAAAGCATCTGATACAGCGCGTGACGCGGAAAGAGGTGAAAAGTTATTCAAAATGGATTCATAAGAAAATGCCGTCCGCACGCGAGCTGGCAGAGCAGAGACGCGAATCGTTTGCCCACAGACCGCTGTTCAGTATACTTGTTCCGATGTACGAGACCGAGGAAATATATTTGAAGGAGCTGGTGCGTTCGGTTCAGGCACAGACATATTCAAATTGGGAGCTTTGTTTGTCTGACGGAAGCAGGGATAAAAGCCGGCTGCGCAGCATCGTGGGAGAGATGGCGGAGAGGGACAGCAGGATCAGATACATCGCTGATGCGGAGGGACCGCTCGGCATTTCCGATAACACAAATCAGGCGCTTTTCGCTGCGGAGGGAGACTATATTGTGCTGGGAGACCATGATGACGTGTTAACCCCCGATGCGCTGTATGAGTGTGTGAAAGCCTTAAATGAAAAAAAAACGGATGTCATATACACGGATGAGGATAAGATTGACGCGAAAGGAACCACCTGCTTTGAACCGAATTTTAAGCCGGATTTTAATATTGATCTGTTGAGAAGCAACAATTATATATGTCACATGTTCGTGGCGTCAAAGCGGCTGGTTGATATCGTGGGTGGATTTGACAAGGCGTATGACGGAGCACAGGATTATGATTTTATATTCCGGTGCGTGGAGCGGGCAAATGCCGTGCATCACATTCCAAAGGTTTTGTACAGATGGCGTTCACATGCAGGCTCCACTGCGGAGGCGCCGGAGGCGAAGCTCTATGCATTTGAAGCGGGAAAGCGGGCGATAGAGGCACATTATAAGCGCATGGGACTTGATGCAACGGTGGAGCATGGGGATGACTGGGGCTTCTACAAGACAACCTATGCCATTCATGGAAATCCGCTGCTCTCGATTGTAATTCCGAATAAGGATCATATTGCAGACCTGAAGAAATGCATGGATGCGATAGATGAGAAATCCGATTACCGTAATTATGAATATGTGATTGTGGAGAATAACAGTGAATGTGAGGAGACCTTCCGATTCTACGAGGAAATTGCAAAGCGGAAGAATGTGCAGGTGTTATATTGGAAGGATGAGTTTAACTATTCGGAAATCAATAACTTCGGCGTGGACCATGCAAATGGAGAATATATATTGCTGCTCAACAATGATACGGAGATTATCAATGCGGATTGTCTGAGCCAGATGCTGGGATATTGCCAGCGTGAGGATGTCGGGGCGGTCGGGGCAAGGCTGTATTATGAGGATGGTACCATCCAGCACGCCGGAGTGGTCGTTGGATTCGGCGGTATTGCCGGACATGCGTTTGTAGGCTTACATGAGGAGGCGGGCCTTTACCATTCCAGAACGAAGGTCGCCTGCGATTATAGTGCGGTGACTGCTGCATGTCTGATGACGAAGAAGTCTGTTTTCGAGCAGGCAGGTGGCTTAGAGAAGGCTTTTAAGGTGGCTTTTAACGATATAGATTTCTGTATGAAAATCAGGAAGCTTGGAAAGCTTATTGTTTATAATGCCAATGCAAAAATGTATCACTATGAATCAAAATCCCGTGGCTTGGAGGATACGCCGGAGAAGCTGGAACGCTTTAATCGGGAAATACGGTTGTTCCATGAGCGGTGGCCGGATATATTGGAAAACGGAGATCCGTATTACAATCCGAATCTGACATTGGAGAAGGCGGATTTTTCTTTCCGGGCGTAATGGAGAAGTCTGTGTGGCAGCTATATGGAGGAAATGATGGGCGAAGAAAAAAAAACGGATAAGAAAACCGGGAGAATAGTGCTGCTGTGTATGGTGTCACTCTTTGCAGTTTTTGTATATGCGTATATGGCGTATGTTTCATATCACAATGGTGATGCGATTTCAGTATATGAACGGAGCGAGGATGCGTCACATATGGTTTCGGTTTCGGACGGAACAGTGATAGAGACGGCGTTTACGACAAGTGATATCAACACCAACACTATATACGGCATAGAGCTTTACATGAATACAGGCGGGAATATGGTAGACGGTGTTATTTGCGTCAATTTGCTGAATGGAGAGGGCGATGTGCTTGCCCGGGCGCAGAAGACGAGTGTTATCGAGACAGATGGAAGATTTGTGTTTGAGAGTCCGGTCACCTGTGCTGTGGGCGAGGAGCTTACACTGCAAATCACATGCAGCGGATTTGCGGCGGAGGGCGCTGTCTCCATTTTGTGTTCGGATGCCGCACAGAGCGATACGGCGTTTGCTCCGGCGCTTGGTGTAATTGCATCGGGCAGGGATGTGTTCCTTACCGTGCAGAATGTGATTTATCTCATTTTGATTGCGGTGATTGTGTGCGTATTTGCAATTTTGCTGCTGGGCGTCAGGAATCGTATGGAGAATATTTATCTGATTGCGGGGCTTGGTCTGGGTGTTATCTTTATATTGCTTATTCCGATGCTGGCGGTTCCGGATGAGGCTGTACATCTTTATACTGCGTATGATGTGTCCGATATATTATTGGGAACACATGGCGATACGGTGACGATGCGGACGGACGATGCATATCGGTACTATAATGCGAAGGAGCCGGACAGAGGAGACTACGTCAGCGAGTATGACGGAATATTTGCGGGCGTGGGAAATGCGGAGCTGATTCAGACAAATATTACTGCGACGGGCAGCCCGCGTTATATTTATATTTTACCGGCTATGGGGATTACGCTTGGAAGATTATTAGGGCTCAGCACCACACTGACTTATCTTCTGGGACGCTTGTTTAATATGCTTGCCTTTGTTGCGGCGGTTTATTATTCCATAAAGAGGATGCCGTTTGCAAAGGGCGTTGTATTCGTGTGGGCATTGCTGCCGATTACATTGCAGCAGACGGGTTCATTTTCCTATGATGCACCTGTAAACACATTGAGTATTCTCATTATTGCGTCAACATTGAATCTGGCATATCGTGCAGAGCATAACAGGAAAAAAGACAGAATCACTGCAATTGTTCTTCTGACAAGCTGCGTTTTGCTGTTTCCGTGCAAAGGACATGCTCTGCTCCCGCTTGTGGTATTGCCGCTTATGCTTATTCCGAAATATGTGAAGACGCATCGGGATACCGTCTCTTCGTGGAAAAATAAAATACGTCCGTGGATGAAGGCTGCAGCTGCCGTATGTCTTGTACTGATACTCGCCATCGCGGGCTTTGCGGGCATACGGCTGATGCGCAGCCTCACGGCGCCGGGAAACATAAACAATAATTATATAGCATGGGCGAATCAAAACGGATATACGGTGGGATTTTTTATCAGAAACCCGGTCAGATTATTGGAAATATTGATTAATACGGCATGGTTTAAGGGTGATATGTATTTGAGTCAGATGCTGGGCGGTTCTCTAGGATGGCTTGATATAGAGATACCATGGATGCTTGTGATAGGATTTCTGTTCCTGTTGGTTTACGCTGCCATGCGCAGAGAGCGTGAATCACAGCCTGTCTCTGTCGGGGACAGGATATGGATGATACTGGTATTTGCCGGCGTGTGCGCTCTGGCAGTTGCAGCCATGCTCCTATATTGGACGCCGAATACCATATACACCGTGGAGGGGGTACAGGGAAGATATTTTCTGCCTGCACTGGTTCTCGGCGTGCTGGCTCTACGCACAAGGAAAACCACGGTATCGGAGAACGCCGACACATATGTCATGCTATGGACGGTAATACTGCATTTATTTGTCGTAACTGCGGTATTTAAAAATATACTGTAACATCTCACGAATATTCCTTGCGTGGAGGTAAAAAATGAAGTTTGATAAGTCCTCATTTTCTGCCCGAAATATAAAAAAGGGTTTCAATTACATACGGAATAACGGACTTGACGGAGTGATGTCGAATATTCGGTATAAGATGAGCGGCCCGGGGCTGTCCTACAATGGCTGGTATAAGAGTCAGCATGAGGCTGACGAGGAGGAGCTATCGAGGCAGCGGGAGACGGTTTTTCCGTATGCACCGGTAATTAGTATATTGGTATCTGTCTGCAGAACACCGGAGCTTTTTCTGCGTGCGATGATAGAGTCCGTGCAGAAACAGACCTACGGACAATGGGAGCTTGTTATTGTCGACGGAAGTCAGGCGGATAAAGGGCAAAATCCGGAGGAAGTCGCAGTTTATGAGAAGCTTTACAGCCTTGAGACGGAAAGAACAATACGACAGTATATGGAGCAGGACAGCCGTATCAGATATATCCTGCTGGAACGGGATCAGGGTGTGGCATACAGCTTTAATTGTGCGCTTGAGATGGCTGTGGGAGACTATATTGCTCTCTTGGACCATGATGATATTCTGACAGAGGATGCCCTGTACTGTGTTGCTTCTGCTTTACAGGAGGGAAGGTATAATGTGCTGTACTCGGATTCGGATAAAATGTCCGAGGACGGAAGAAGATATTCCAATCCTGCGTTTAAGCCTGATTTCAATATTGATTTACTGCGCGCTTATAACTATATGGCGCACCTGTGTGTGGTGAAGAGGGAGCTCGCCTTATCGGTAGGCGGTTTCAGACGGGAATATGATGCCGCAACACAGTATGATTTTGTTCTGCGCTGCTGCGAAGGCGGAATGCGCACGGAGAGCCTTTTGCCTGATATAACAGGCATTAAACACATTCCGAGAATCTTATATCATTGGAGGATTCATGGAAGCGCGGGGGAACGTGAACGCAAGAAGCAGCGCACTAAGGAAGCTGGGAAGAAGGCTTTGGAAGCACACCTGAATAAAATGGGGTGCTACGCTACGGTCACCCATGTCGGAGAGACGGGTATGTATAAGGTATTATATGATACGCCGGGAAATCCGTTCCTTTCTATTGTTATCCATGGAGATGCAGATCCTGATATGATGGAACGGTGTCTGATGCCTCTTTATGAGAAAAACAGGTACAGTAATTTTGAGATTATTATTGTAGATACACGTTGTGACGACGGAGAGGTAATGGGATTTTACCGTAGAATGGAGGCACTGAGAAAAAATATCAGGGTTGTGACGGAACCGGGTCTGGTCAGCTTGCCGGAAATACGAAATCGCGGGGCAGAGTTCGCTAAAGCAGACTATCTGTTGTTTATGGATTGCAATACGGAAATTATAGACAGTACGGCAATCGGAGAGATGCTGGGAATCTGCATTCGCAATGAGGTTGGTATAGTGGGCGGTATGCTCTATGCGGATAATCAGACGGTGTGGAGCAGTGGAATTATCGTCGGACTGAATGGTACTGTCGCCGATGCTTACCGTGGTCTCAGGAGAGGAGATTACGGATATATGATGCACAATCGGTTTAATTGTGATTACAGCGCCGTATCGGCCTCCTGTATGCTTGTAAAAAAAGATTTGTTTCGTAAGCTGGGCGGCTTTTCCGATAAATTCAAATCGGGGCTGTCAGACATTGATTTCTGCCTTAGAATGTCGGAGCATGGGCGTTATGTCGTTTTGGCTGCCGATGCCGGCTGGCTTTATCACAGAACCGGCATCAAACACAGTGAGGAGATACCGGCAGCCGAAAGGGATTTATTTGGAATATACTGGGACAGGCTTTTGCGTGAGGGAGATCCGTTTTATAATTCCAATTTTTCCAGAGAGGGAGAACCTTTTTCCCTGTAAACGGCGTATATCTATTCGTCTGTCAGGTCAGATTTTGTGAGCGTTTTAAGCTGTTTGTCCGAGATGTCCTTCATATCCACAATACGTGAGGCCTGCCGTGCGATGGAACGTTCGATGTAATTTCGGACCTCACGGGCATTGGCAAAATTCTCGTCGTGGTCGGATGCGCGTTCCGCCAGATATTCTTTGACGTATTTTCGCCCGGATTCGTTCGGAATATAATCCTGCTTCTGACACATGGACATGAAAATGTCATAGAGCTGTTCTCCTGTGTAGTCCTCAAAGAAAATATACTTGTTGAAGCGGGAGCGGAGTCCCGGGTTGGAATTTACAAATTCCTCCATAAGCGCCGTGTAGCCTGCGACAATTACAATCAGGTTATCACGGTTGTCCTCCATCATTTTCAGCAGGGTATCCACTGCCTCCTGACCGAAGTCCTTCTCGTCCTTTCCGGCAGTCAGTGTGTATGCCTCGTCGATAAATAGAACACCGCCCAATGCGGTTTCTACGACCTCCTTTGTCTTGACCGCTGTCTGACCTACATAACCCTCGACCAGATTGGAACGGTCTACCTCAACCAGCTGTCCGCCCGGAAGAACACCGAGACATTTGTATATTTTGGCAAGCAGCCTTGCGACCGTGGTTTTTCCCGTACCGGGATTTCCGGAAAACACCATGTGAAGAGATACCGTAGGCTGTTTCATGCCGCGTTCCTTCCGCATTTTTTTCACCTTGAGAAGATTAATCAGATTTTTGATATCCTTTTTTACATTATCTAATCCTGTCAATTCATTTAATTCATTGAGGAGATCCTCCAGCCTTACATCCTCATCCGATACTTCTTCGCGATTCAGCTTTCCTTTCATGGCGTCCAGTGATGCCTGCGTATTGCCCTGCGCGGATGATGGGGCAGCTTTTGCTTTGGAAGCGGCAGCACCGATGATAGGTCCCTTACCCGGCTCATACAGCTTGAGCTTGCGAAGATAGTTTTCTATGAGTGTGGAGTAGGTCGTCAGGCGTTCAAGCTCCTCATCCGATATATGGTTATTGCATGCGATAAATTCCTGTCCCAGCAGATTATACAGGTTGAGCAGATTTCTCGATTTTGAAAAACCTTTTGTCGTGTAAGCGGATTTCCCGGATAAGTCTGCCTTTGCAAAATATGTGACGGAGCGTGGAACCGTCTGGATAAATGCGGCGCTTTCCGTTCGGTCATTTTTGAATTTGAGCAGATTATCCAGCGCAAAGTATTTATCGAGGTATTCATGGATAAAGGATATTTCCGGATACATGGAGCCATGCCCGGTGTCCAGAAGATAGGCAAGAAACTGGAGTAAATCAAACTGAATCATTTCCTTCATGGTAATGTCCGTTTCCGGACCAAAACCCTGTTGGGAAATAATTTCACCGTACATATAACAATCGTTAAGTTCCTGTTTGAGGCTTGTATTCATGATAAAAATCCTTTCCTGATATAAAAAAATAAATATAATTCCCGCTGTTATTTGTATTTCGTATTTATTTAGTATAGCATTGGCAAAGCGGAACCGTAAAGTGGGAAATCAGTTGAATAACAATTTTTTCTATGGTACAATAAGCCAAGCGGCTGAACAACGAGTCGGATGGCGCGGAAAGAGAGGAAATATACATGCGGTTTCGTCCGTGTATAGATATACATAACGGAGCGGTGAAGCAGATTGTAGGCGGCAGTCTTCGAGATGAGGCGGACAGTGCCACGGATAATTTTGTCTCGGAGATGAAAAGTGATTTTTATGCGAGACTGTATCGGGAGAGCAAAATCTCAGGGGGACATGTTATCATCCTGAATCCGCCGGACAGTGATTATTATGAAGCTGATTTGGAACAGGCAGAGCTGGCACTTTCCGCATATCCCGGCGGACTGCAGCTTGGCGGAGGTGTAAATGCCGCCAACGCGGAGCGGTTTCTTGATATGGGCGCTTCACATGTAATCGTGACATCTTATGCCTTTCGGGATGGACATGTGGATTTTGAGCGGTTGAGAGAGCTGGTGCACATTGTCGGCAGGGAGAGACTTGTACTTGATTTGAGCTGTCGGAGAAAGGCGGATACATATTACATTGTGACGGACAGATGGCAGAAATATACGGATGTTCCGGTGACACATGATACGCTTGCACTTTTGTCGGAATTTTGCGCTGAGTATCTGATTCATGCAGTTGATGTGGAGGGAAAGGCGGGAGGAATAGAAGCAGCGCTCGTAGAGATGCTTGGAGGCTGGGACAGGCTTCCGATGACCTATGCCGGCGGTGTCGGCTCATTTCGGGATTTGGAGCAGCTGAGGATACTGGGAAGAAATCATATTGATGTTACGATTGGCAGTGCATTGGATATATTCGGAGGAAGTATGCCCTATGAACAGGTACTTTCATATTGCAGTTAATATAGAAACGTGATGAATCATTTGAATAAATAAGGGAGGTTAAAACATGAAGAAATTTAAGAAACCGGCGGCACTTGTACTGGCGGCTGCTATGGCATTATCTATGGCGGGCTGCGGCAAATCGGATAAGGATGCCGACACGAATGGGACGGCATCCGCCTCGGATGCAGCAACCGCCTCGGGCTCGGATGCGGTGGTGATTGAGGATGACGGAGACTGGCCGACGACAGAGGCTGAGGTGGTCGACGATGACAGATTTACCACGGTAGAGGGCGCGGACGCAATAGGTATTAATTTTGATGACAATGAATTGGACGGCTTCGTAAGCTATGAGAATGGCGGAAAGTTTTCACTTTACGCCGAAAACGGAGAGATGGTTGCGGATATTGAGAGCAATGGAACGGTTGAGCATGCCTGCCAGTTATATTATGACGGATTTACCATGGCAAAGGGCTGTGTATATACGGTAAGCTTTGATGTGCGCTCCACGATTGAGAGGGTAGTGGAGTGGAGAGTGCAGATTAATGGCGGTGATTATCACGCATATGCAAAGGATCAGATTACAATCGGGCCGGAGTCACAGACGGTCACCATGGAGTTTACCATGGAGGAGGATTCTGATCCGGCACCGCGCTTTGTTGTAAATATGGGTGCGGTTGATGATATATCGGGACTTGAGCCGCACAAGATATATTTTGATAATATTTCCCTGTTCGTGACGGACAGCTCTAACGCGGAGAAGATCGAGGGTGCACCGACACCGATCCAGGTAAAGGTAAACCAGATCGGTTACGGACCGGATGACGTAAAGACGGTTATCGTTACCTCGGGAGATGATACAAGGTTTAAGATTGTGAAGGCAGATACAGAGGAGACGGTATATATCGGGGAGTATGGCATGCTGGCGTTTGATGCGGCACTTGGCTCAAATGTGAAGCAGGGGGATTTTTCCGACTTTAAGACGCCGGGGACATACCGGATTATATCCAGTCCGTCCGGTGCATCATACGACTTTGCCATCGGGGATAATCTTTATGATGATATTTACAAGGATGTTGTTCTGATGCTGTATAACCAGAGATGCGGAACAGCGCTTGATGAGAGCATATCCGGTGATTATGCACACGATGCCTGCCATATGGATGAAGCAATTGTTTACGATGACCCCGCCTCAGGCGCTACAGTGGATGTATCAGGCGGATGGCATGATGCGGGGGACTACGGACGATATGTTGTATCCGGTGCAAAGACTGTTCAGGATTTATTCCTCGCCTATGAGGATTACGGATATGATGCGGATGATATCGGTATTCCGGAGAGCGGAAACGGAATACCGGATTTGCTGGACGAGGCAAAATATGAGCTTGACTGGATGCTAAAGATGCAGGATCAGACAAGCGGCGGCGTGTATCACAAGGTAACGGCACTTGTATTCCCGGAGACTGTGCTTGCGGTCGATGAGACAGACCAGATGGTACTGGCACCAATCTCCTATAATGCAACAGGTGATTTCGCTGCGATTATGGCAAGGGCATCCAAGCTCTACAGAGATATAGATGCTGATTTTGCAGATACATGTCTTGCGGCGGCAGAAAAGGCTTATGATTATATGCTTGCGAACGCTGATATGTCAGGCTATAAAAATCCGGAGGATATTGTGACGGGTGAATATCCCGACAGCGGTAAAGCCGATGAGTATCTGTGGGCGTCCGCAGAGCTGTATATTGCAACCGGAGCAGATGAGTATTTGAATGCGACAAAGGATGCGCTTGAAGCAAGCTATGCAGAGGGACTCGGATGGGCCGACGTCGGCATATATCCGCTGTACGACCTTGCAAGGGCGGAGAAAATTGATGCCGATGTTCAAAGTCAGGCAAAGGAGGAGATTTTGTATCAGGCTGACACACTGCTTGCAAAGTGTGAGAAATCCAATATTTTTGTAAGTATAAAGAACTTCCCGTGGGGAAGTAATATGGTAATTGCGGATGATGGTATGCTTTTCCTCATGGCAAATAATTTAGAGAGTAACGATAAGTATCTTGAATATGCACAGAGACAGAGAGATTATATTTTTGGCGTGAACGGAACGGGTTACTGCTATGTGACGGGCTATGGAGCGTTATCTCCGGTCAGCACACATCACAGACCATCACAGGTGCTTGAGCAGACAATGCCCGGCATGCTTGTAGGCGGTCCGGACAGTAATTTGGAGGACCCGTATGCCAATGCTGTATTGTATGGTATGCCGGCAGCACTAGCCTATGTGGATAACTCACAGAGCTTTTCCTGTAATGAGGTGACAATTTACTGGAATTCTCCGTTGATTTATCTTTTGACCGGATTAAAGTAGACAGGAGAAAGACATGTTAGAACTCATTGAAAGGTGTTTGAAAAATGACAAAATCCGTTATCTGATAGCGGGAGGGTGCACTACCCTTGTCAATCTGATTACATTTTTTCTGTTGAGAGTCTTTACAGCCATAGATAGAAATGTATGCAATGTTATAGCCATATGTATGGCTATAGCATTTGCTTATTTTGCAAATAAATTTTTTGTATTTCGGACAAAGACAGGGGGCATTACGCAGGTAATCGGTGAGGCGTTCAGCTTTGTGGGAGCAAGGCTTGTTTCTATGGCAGTGGAGATTCTGGGCTTTGCAATTCTCTGTGACAGCTTCCGTATGAGTGAGCCTTTGGCAAAGATACTTGTGCAGTTTGCTGTATTTGTTCTCAACTATCTTTTCAGCAGGCTGTTTGTATTTAAACAGGAGAGAAGGAGTTTGAAAGAGAATATAAAGGACAATTACTGTATTTATATTCCGATTTGCATTGTGACAGCTGTCATGGCGTCAGTTTGTATCGCCGAGAAAATCATGCCCTTCGGACCGAATTCACTTACGCTTGTTGACAGTCTGCACCAGTATCTTCCCTTTTTTGCGGAGTATCGGGACAAGCTTCTGCACGAGGGAAGTCTGTTTTATACATGGAATATAGCGCTCGGCTCGAACTTTATTTCTCTGTCAGCGTATTATCTGTCCAGCCCGTTTAATTATCTGTTTTTGCTTTTTGACAGGGAACACATTGTGACTGCTGTTACGATTATTCTTATTTTGAAGCTTGCGTTAAGCGCAGGCAGCATGGCGTATCTTTTGTCCCATATGGATGCAAAAAAAAGAAGAAATCCTGTGATTATCTGCATTGCAGTGGCATATGCATTTTCAAATTATGTGATTGGGTATAACTGGAACATAATGTGGATGGATTGCATTATGGTGTTTCCGCTGATTATACTCGGGTTTAAGCGTCTGATGGAGGAGCATGATCCGAAGCTTTATACGCTCTCGCTTTTTTATTGTCTGTACTGCAATTATTATATCGGATATATCATATGCGTTTTTCTGATATTGTGGTTCTTAGTCTATAATCACCGCCATATCCGAACATTTTTTGTGCATGGTATACGTTTTGCGCTTTATTCGCTTGCGGCAGGCGGTATGGCGGCTTTTTTGCTGATTCCGGCATATTATGGTATTATGTCAACCGCATCTGCGAAGACCGGACTGCCGAAATGGGAGTGGTATGGAAATATTTTTAATATGCTCCGGCAACAGTTATTTTTGACGGAACCTGTTACGAATCAGACCTTTGACGGAAACGTGAATCTGTACTGCGGTATGTTTGCCGTATTTGCACTGTTTTTATATATTTTTAACGGAAGGATCCGGCTGCATGAGAAGCTGGGCAGGCTTTTTCTGCTGGCAGCTTTGATGGTGAGTTTTAACTCCACCACGCTGAATTTTATATGGCATGGGATGCACGACCAGTATGGTATTCCGAATAGATTTTCGTTCCTGTATATTTTTGTGGTGCTTCTGATTGCCTACGATGTTCTGCGGCATATGCGGAGTCTGCGGGTTGTGTATGTGATTGCGGGCGCTGCGCTGACAGCTGTTTTTGTCATACTGTGCAGGCTGCAGGCAGAAAACGGAATTGCTGACCGGGTTTTAATTGGTTCACTCGTCGCGTTGTCTGTTTATGCTGTATTATGCGGTCTGTATTCCGGACATGTCATGAAAAATAACTCATTTCGGATGCTTTTTACATGTGCGTGTGTTGTTGAGCTGGTTGTGGCTGCTGCATACGGATTCGGGCGAAACGGTTATGCGGATTACGAGGGACACTATGGCACATCAAAATATGTAACGGCGGCATACGATGCCGTGCAGGATATGGCGGAGGAAGAAAATATTGGATTTTACCGTGCAGAGCTTATGGATGCAAGGGTGCTGGATGAGTCGACATGGTACAGCATGCCGAGTGTAGGGACATTCTGCTCCACCGTGTCGGGTGATGTCGTGACAACGATGGGAAGACTGGGCTTTTATACAGGAGCAAATGAGTTTTTGTATATGGGTTCCACGCCGTTTACGAATTCAATATTGAATGTCCGGTACCTGCTTGAACGGGATGGAGATTTGAATAACTTTGCATTTGACCATGTGAAAGATGTGGAGGGTGTAGGGATATATGAAAATCCGTATCCGCTTTCTATCGGATTCTGTGTGTCGGAGCAGGTGAAGACATGGAACAGGGATGATAACCTGCCATTAAATAGTCAGAATTCTCTGGCTTATGCGATGACGGGTGACGTAACGTTCTTTTCTCAGGTTACGCCCGCGCTCACGGTGGTCAGTGATACCTGTGCAGTGGCTGCAGATAATCAGACGATTACCTACACACCGAATCAGGCGGGTGATGCCGCGTTTATGGTTTCTTTTGTGGCGGAACGCCCGGGTGACTACTATATTAACTGTCGGGGCAACAGCATTAATAAAATACATATTTATGTAAATGGAGAGGAGCTGGCATATGACAGATACCAGATACAGATTTTCCATCTGGGCAGGCTTGCCGAGGGGGACTATGTTTCGATAGAATATTGTTATCATAATCTCAGTGCGGAACAGAGAACAGCATCGCTGTACATGGCAACCTTTGATGAAGCTGCTTACCGGAGTGTATATGAGAAGCTCCGTGAAAATATGCTGCAGGTTGACACATATGACGATGGTTATGTATCCGGCCGTGTGCAGGTGAATGAAGGACAGACACTTTTTACTTCTATTCCTTATGACGAGGGCTGGTCACTCAAGGTTGATGATAAACCTGCTGAATATTATAAGGTCTGTGGAGCATTTATAGGAATTGACCTTGAACCGGGCACACATACAATCACGCTGCAATATCTGCCACAGGGATTAAAAGCAGGGCTTATAATTACGATATGCACATTCGTGCTTTTTGTGTTAGGAGTAATGCACAATAGTAATAAAAAGCATGTAAAAAAACTAGTAAAAAATAACAGTAATGCGATTGACCGAACCATAAATATATAGTAAAATATCTTAATGATGGGTCCTTTTCGGCACAAGATTTCCGTGACGATAAGCAGAGTAACGAATAAGATAGGATAGGGGTGTTGCAAACAATGGAAAAATTGAGAGAGCTAGGCTGGCAGAAGCTGATTATGGTGGCTGCAGTTCTGGAGGTGGCGTTAGGTGCCATATTTGGAATTGTCTTTAAGGCGGTTCCTGCCGGTATATTGACCGGTGTACTGTCCGCTGTGGTAACAGGATTTTTTGTTATGGTGTTATGTGGAAATGAGCTGACGGGACATTCCAAGAGCGATAAATATAAAAAACTCTTTATGAATCTGCCGATAGGCTTTGCACAGGCAAAAATCATTACGGACTCTATGGGGAACAGCAGCGGATACTGCATAGAGGAGGCAAATGATAAGTTCGGAAGCTATTTCAATTTGGACGCGTCTGATTATGAAAATAAGATTCTCGGTGAGAGCAAGATAGAGGTATTGCAGGATATCAATGCGTGGTTTATGGCATACAATACATCCGGAACCAAGGAAGGCGATTTCATGGATGTGGAAATCACCATGGAGAAGCTCGGGAAGGTATTTAACACTGTTATGTACAAATCCGAGGCGGATTACATAAATATGGTTGTCATTGATATCACGGACCAGAAAGAGACGGAGAACAAGCTCTCAAAGGCGATTGAGGATGCAAATGCGGCATATAAGACGCAGGCTGAGTTCCTTGCCAACATGAGCCATGAAATCAGAACACCAATCAACGGCATCCTAGGTATGCTCCAGCTTACGCTTATGGCTGAAGATTTGCAGGCGGATTACAGGGATAATCTTTATACAGCCAAGAACTGCGCGGACACACTCCTCAGATTGATTAATGATATTCTTGATATCAGCAAGCTTGAGGCAGGAAAATACAATTTAAAGGAAGAAATCTTTGATGTCAGAAGCGGTATTGAGGAGACGGTAGCGGCTCAGGTTCCGCTCGCTACAAATAAAGGACTTGCACTTGACTGCACATTTGGAAATAATATTCCGAAGCTCGTCAAGGGTGACGGACAGAGAATCTTACAGATATTAAATTGCCTGCTTTCCAATGCGCTGAAGTTTACTTCAGAGGGCAGTGTGCGCGTCAAGATAGCGGCAATCGACGCTGATAAGGAGACGATTAACCTGAGAATTGCTGTGGCTGATTCAGGTATTGGTATCTCCGAGAAGGATATGGATAAGCTGTTTATCCGCTTTTCACAGGTAGATGCCTCTGACACCAGAAAATACGGCGGTTCCGGTTTGGGACTGGTTATTTCCAAACAGATTGCAGAGCTTATGGGCGGAACAATTACGGTACAGAGTAAAGAGGGCATCGGTTCCACCTTTATTGCTGAGATACCGTTAAAGATTGTGAAGGCAGCGGAGGTAGAGCTGCAGAAGGACGGAGAGAAGAAACAGAATGATGCGGCGTTGTTTTCAATCAATGCACACAGCAAAGCAAGGATTCTGGTTGCGGAGGATGAACCTGTAAATCAGCAGGTTATCGGCAAGCTGCTCGGTATGGCAGGGTTCTCCTATGACATAGCTGAGAATGGTGAGAAGGCGATTGAACTCTTCAAGCAGAAGACCTACGATGCGGCTCTGTTTGATGTGCAGATGCCTGTTATGGATGGTATTGCGGCGACACAGGAGATTCGTGAGATAGAGCAGAGGGAACATAGGAGGAGACTTCCGATTATAGCTGTAACTGCAAGAGCGATGTTTGGTGATAAGGAGAGAATCCTTGAGAACAAGCTGGACGACTATATCGCAAAGCCTTACAATCTGAATACTGTTGTGGAAACATTGAACAGGTACATTGATAAGAAAGAAAATTAAACCATAAAAAATAAGAGACTGTTGCATTCTGTTGATAATACGGCATGTAACAGTCTCTTATTTTCATGGTTTATTTACCACACATAGTAGGTGATTTCAATTTCACCATCATAGGTGATGTAGACGTCGATTTCAAGATAACCGCCTTCCATAAGTGTCTGGAGTGTAATGTCATCTTCATATCCAAGCTCATCAGCCAATTTACGTTCAAAGTCAGTGCTTGGATTCTGTAAATCATCATCGTAAATTTCAGCTGAGCTCCAGTAGACATCATCATAAATATCCTCGTCTGCAAGTATTTTATTAATAATAGGATCAACACGGGATTCCAGATTATCAAGATAATCCTTTGTCAGCTTAAAATCAAGCTTCTCTTTCTTGTCTGTAGATTTGTAGCTGTCACCGTCAATCCTAACCTTATTGTCCTTTGAATCAAACTTTCCGGTTGACTCGTAGCCCTCGAGATCAGTCATGGTAACCTTGTCGTCCTTTATGATGTATGTACCTGCTTCCCATATTTCATCGTCATAGTCGTAAATTACGTATGTTCCGTCGTCAAATACTGCTGTGTAGGTGTCATCCCATGAGTCCGTGTAGCAATATTCACCGGCAAGCCTAGCACGCAACAGGATAGGCAAAATAACTGCGAAAAATACAATCAAAACAACTGCACCGATTGCACCTCCGATAATACCTGCCTTTGCTTTGCCGGAAAGCGGCTTACGTGGCGGCTTTGGCGGCCTTGGTGCCTGATTGTACATGCCCGGCTGTCCGTAGTTAGGCTGTGCAGGCTGAGGCTGCCCGAATCCGGTCTGCATGCCCGGCTGTCCGTAGTTAGGCTGTGCGGGCTGAGGCTGTCCGAATCCGGTCTGCATGCCCGGCTGTCCGTAGTTAGGCTGTGCG
>CAYOOW010000038.1:0-19264 GCA_964405715.1 uncultured Bacteroides sp. | reverse complement strand
AGCATCTGCCTTACAAGCAGAGGGTCACAGGTTCGAGCCCTGTAGGTCCCATTCAAATTTGCCGATGTGGCTCAATTGGCAGAGCAGCTGATTTGTAATCAGCAGGTTATCGGTTCGAGTCCGATCATCGGCTTCGACGAGAAATAAGCATAATGAGTCAGTGGTAAATTGTGTTATTTTAGTCAATCGTTTCCCATCAGGAAACGTCACAATCAATATGGGTGGATTCCCGAGTGGCCAAAGGGGACAGACTGTAAATCTGCTGCGGAATGCTTCGGTGGTTCGAATCCACCTCCACCCATTTAATTTAATAACGCGGGGTGGAGCAGTCTGGAAGCTCGCCGGGCTCATAACCCGAAGGTCACAGGTTCAAATCCTGTCCCCGCTACTAATTACATAAGATAACGTATATGCCCAGATAGCTCAGTTGGTAGAGCAGAGGACTGAAAATCCTCGTGTCACTGGTTCAATTCCGGTTCTGGGCATCTTTTATTACATAGAAAAATCACTGAAAAGCGGTTTAAATGATATGCTTGCTTTTCGGCGATTTTTGTTTTTGAGGTTTATAAAAAAGCGGCAAAAATTAGAACAAAAAAGAAGGATAAGAGAGGAGAATAAAATATTATGGAAAAATTTTATATGAGCGGAAAATCGGGTGTTGATGTAAGTGTTTATCAAGGCGATATCGACTGGGAGAGAGTAAATGCAGCAGGCATACAGTTTGCAATTATTCGCTGCGGATATGGGAGTGATATTGCAAAGCAGGATGATTCAAAATTTAAACGCAATGCGGATGCGTGTACAAGGCTTGGCATCCCGTTCGGTGTATATCTCTACAGCTATGCAGATACGATAGAGAAGGCGGCAAGCGAGGCTGAACACGTTCTCAGGCTGATAAAGGGTTATAAGCTCAGCTATCCGGTATTTTATGATTTGGAAGATACAGATATAACGAAGAGGTGCAGCGCAAAAACGATCGGAGATATGGCAGAAAAATTTTGTAACACGATTCATGATGCAAATTATTATCCGGCAATATATGCGAATTTAAATTGGTTTAATTCCGTGCTTACCGACAGTAGATTTGCCAATTGGGACAAATGGGTTGCGCAGTACAACAGTAAGTGTACATATAATGGAGAATATACGATGTGGCAGTATTCGAGTACCGGGGTTGTTGATGGTATCCATGGTAATGTGGACATGAATTACTGCTATGTGGATTATCCGGCTAAGATTGCAGGTCAAATTGAACCGGTGGAACCGGACAAACCCGCCCGGGATAAGGTCTATATTGTAAAGAGCGGTGATACCCTGTCGGGTATAGCAGAGAGGTATAGTACAACTTGTAAAATACTGGCAGAGTATAACAATATACCTGATATGAATAAGATTTATGTGGGACAGCAGATTCGGATACCATCGGGAAAATAAAACGCGGGCGAGGAAGAGAACTGGCTAAAAGCAGGTTTCCAGCGCTTCGACTGCAGAGGTGACAGCTGTCTCATCCAGACCGGAATAATTGATGATCAGAATGTGCTGCTGCGCATCCTCCGGTGTGTGGTAATAGTCAGAAAGGCATGATACAAGAATGCCTTTCTTTTTTGCCCGGGTTTTTATTTCGGCATCGGTTAGCAGCGTGTCGATTTTAAGCAGAAAATGTAAGCCGGCGTCCTCCTCCATAATAGTGCATATTGGAGCGATAGAGCTGTTTTTGATGGAGGACACAAGGATGTCGCGCAGATTTCTGTAATAGTTACGCATGCGGTTGATATGCTTCTCAAAATATCCTTCAGATATAAATCTGGTCAGGGTATACTGCTCAAAGGTAGAGACAGTACATGCATAAAATGAGAGCAGCTGTCTATAGCGGACCATCAGGTGCGATGGCAGTATCATATAGCTGATTCGGATGGTCGAGGTCAGACTTTTGCTGAAGCTGTTCATGTAGATAACCCGCTCCATGACATCAATGCTCTGCAGTGATGGAATCGGGCGCCCCATCAGGCGGAATTCACTGTCATAATCGTCTTCGATAATATAGCGCTGATTGTGCGCGGCTCTGGCAGCCCAGCCCAGAAGTTCATATCGTTTGCTCACAGGTGTTACAATACCGGTCGGGAAATGATGCGACGGGGACAGATGCAGTACATCTGCACCGCTTCCCTCAAGCGCTGCCACATCAATACCGGTTTTATCGAGCGGGATGTAGCACAGCTTAACATCGTTGCTGGAATATACATGGCTGATTTTTCTATAGCCGGGTTCTTCCACGGCATAGGTGAGTTCCCGCCCAAGCAGCTGAATGATAATACTGTAAAGGTATTCTGTCCCCGCGCCGACAATGATATGCTCAGGGTTTACATTCATACCGCGAAAATCCTGCAAATGCTTTGCAATGGCAGCACGAAGCTCCGGTGAACCGATGCCGGGTGTGGCAGTCATGAGCTTTTCCCGTTTGTCTGCCAGCGTCTCACGCATAAGCTTTGCCCAGATTGTAAACGGAAAGCTTTCCTGATTTATGTTATTGTTGATAAAATCAGCGATGAGCGGTACTGACGGTTCTGCTGACAGGGGGTCGCTTTTTGAGGTTTCATTTATGGCTGCGCAGACTTTTGACGCTGCATGAAGAGGTTCGCCCGGGCTGCAGGAAGATGCTGCCTGCGTGTCGGAAGCATGAGTATAAAGCGGGCGTATGAATGAATCCTTAAGCCGGCTGACAAAATATCCCTTTTTTGGAATGGAATAAATATACCCTTCGGCAACAAGCTGTGCATAGGCATTTTCTACGGTGATGGTACTGATATTCAGGTTTTTTGCAAAGCTGCGCTTTGAGGGAAGCTTATACCCGGCAGGCAGTATGCCGGCCGTGATATCATTTTTGATAAGCTTGTATAGATGCTCGTACAGACTGTCTGTTCCGATATTTGTAAATGAATATGTCAGCATAATTTTATCCCTCCGATAACAAACTGAACCTGTTTGATTTTTGCGTTTTAATAATTTCAATAAGGTCAGAAATATTATACTATAAATATATGAAAAAGTAAAATTGTAAACACAAAAAAAACATGATAATATGATATCATATTGGAGAGATAAATAATAAAGATTGAGTAACGTCAGAATGAGGGATGACATGATATTTAAATTACCGGTTATAATATATGAGGAAGATAACTGCGTATATAATCATAGAACCGATATTGCCAGCTTGGGAAAACGGGCGCTTATCGTGACGGGGAGAAATTCATCAAAGAAGAATGGCTCGCTCCATGATGTGAAACGGGCTTTAGAGGATATGCAGCTTCGCTATGCTGTATTTGATGAGGTCGAGGAAAATCCGTCTGTGGAGACTGTGATGCGGGCAAGGCAGCTCGGGTTGGAGCAGAAGGCGGATTTTGTAATCGGTTTGGGCGGCGGTTCTCCGATTGACGCGGCAAAGGCGATTGCCATTATGCTGTGCTATCCGGATAAAACAGGTGCATTTCTTTATGAGAAACGACGGGATGTGTCGCATATGCCGGTTGTTGCGATACCGACAACGTGTGGAACCGGCTCAGAGGCTACTGCGGTGTCGGTCCTGACCGTACATGAAAAAAGAACCAAGGCATCCCTGCCACACAGGGTATTCCCGTCAATCGCGCTGGTAGATGCAGGGTATCTCACATCGGCACCTGCATCCGTGATTACGGCTACTGCTGTGGATGCTCTTGCACATCTGGTAGAGAGCTATGTCAATACGGGAATATCGGAGTATGTGAGGATGTTTGCGGACACGGGACTTTCCATATGGAGCCGCAGTAAGGATATACTGACAGGCACCAGGGTAGCGGGGACGGAAGATTACCGGAATCTGATGAATGCGTCAACATTGGCGGGGATGGCTATCGCACATGACGGGACTACGATTCCGCATAGCCTCAGCTATAACATAACATATGAGATGGGGATTGCCCATGGTACCGCAGTGGGACATTTCCTTCCGGGATATCTTCGGGAGGCATCCGAGCATGACAGAAGGCATGTCCTTCAAGCCGCAGACTTTGCAAATATGGAGGAATTTGAGGCATTTATAAATAAAACCTGTCGGGTAGAAAACCTTCCGGCAACACTGCTTGCACGTTCTGTTCAATCGGTTCTGGATAATCCGGCTAAGCTTGCAGCGTGCCCGTATGTCCTAAACAGAGACGTGCTGGAGCGTATAGCAGGACTGGCATAATATATTTTTTCAGGATAGAAAGGAATTAACAAAATGCAGATTACATTTATTGAGTACCCGAAATGCAGTACTTGTATCAAGGCAAAAAAATGGCTGGATGCGAAGGGTATATCCTATGCGGACAGAGATATAAAAAATGAGAATCCGACAGCGGAGGAGCTTACAAAATGGTACCATGCCAGCGGTCTGCCGTTAAAGCGTTTTTTTAATACCAGCGGCATGCTTTACAGGGAAATGAATTTAAAGGATAAGCTGGCAGATATGTCGGAGGAAGAACAGATAAAGCTCTTGGCATCGGATGGGATGCTTGTGAAGCGTCCGCTTCTCCTTGTTGACGGAAAGGTATTGACAGGATTTCGTGAGGCGGAGTGGGAGGCAATGGTATGAAGAAGGGAATCATCTTCGATTTGGACGGTACACTGTGGGATTCCTCGCAGGCGGTCGTTGATTCGTGGAATGAGGCATTGGAAAAATTTACATCGGAGCCGTATCGTATAACGCAGCAGCAGATGCATGGCTATATGGGGCATACGATGGAGTATATCGCTGTAAATTTTTTTGCAAATGAGACGGAAGAGCGTGCATTTGAGCTTCTCGATATTTGTACACGGCATGAAAATGACTATATCGCGGAGCACGGCGGGATTTTATTCGCCGGACTTGAGGACACATTGAAAAAATTGAAGGGGATGGGATATTTCCTTGCAATTGTCAGCAATTGTCAGATGGGATATATAGAGGCATTTTTTCAGTATCATAAGCTTGGTGGTTATTTTGACGATACAGAGAATTACGGAAGAACTTTACAGGATAAGGATGTGAATATCCGTCTTGTTGTGAAGCGAAATCATTTGGATAGGGCGGTATATGTCGGAGATATCATGAGTGATTATAATTCAACCATGAAGGCCGGATTGCCGTTTATCCATGCTGCTTATGGGTTTGGCACGGTGCCGGAGGGCACGCCGCGTATGGGGGATATTCGTGATTTGCCCGAGATAGTGGAAACAATTATATAATTCGGTGATGTACGAGGTCATATAAGGAGGAAATCCATGAGTGAATATGTAGAATTCAAGGATGTAAGTAAGATATACCAAACAGGGGATGTAAGGGTTGAGGCATTAAAGCAGACAAGCTTCGGCATCGGCAAGGGAGAAATTTGTGTTATTGTCGGACAGTCAGGTGCAGGAAAAACAACTCTGCTTAATATCCTTGGAGGGATGGATAAGCTTACATCGGGGGAGGTTTATCTGGACGGACAGAATATCTCCAAATACAATAAAAAGCAGCTGGCTACATACCGGAGACAGGATATCGGTTTTGTATTTCAGTTTTATAATCTGATTCCCAATCTGACAGCAATAGAAAATATTGAGATTGCATCGCAGCTGTCGAAGAATCCGATGAATCCGGAGGAGATTCTGGAGCGGGTGGGATTGAAGGACAGGCGGGATAATTTTCCGGCACAGCTGTCCGGCGGAGAACAGCAGAGAGTATCCATAGCCCGCGCATTGGCAAAAAATCCGAAGCTGCTTTTGTGCGACGAGCCGACGGGAGCATTGGATTATGAGACAGGTAAGTCTATTCTGAAGCTGCTGCAGGATTGCAGCCGGAGAAACGGCATGACAGTTGTCATTATAACACACAATTCGGCGCTGACTGCGATGGCGGACAGAATTATTAAGGTTAAGAACGGGCAGATTGCCTCCGTTAAGATGAATGAGAACGTGGTGCCGGTCGAGAATATTGAATGGTAGTCGGAACATATTATGGTGCATTTGGCATAATATCGGGTGATTGTACATGAATAAAGCATATTGGAAAAATATAGTAAGGACAATTTGGCAGAGCAAGGGCAGATATCTGGCTATTATGGCGATTATTGCGCTGGGCGTAGGCTTTTTTTCCGGATTGAAGGTGACAAAGCCGGGAATGGTGCAGACCGGAAATGAATATATGCGGAAATACAGCCTGTATGATTTCAGGCTGCTGTCGACGTATGGTTTTGATGATACGGATGTGGAGGCACTGGCAGCTGCAGACCATGTCATGACGGCAGCCGGTTCGTACTATGAGGATTTCATATATGTAAATGAGTCGGAGGGAGAGTATATACTTAAGGCGTATTCCATTACAGATGGAGTGAATGAGCTGGAGCTTTGCGCAGGGCGTATGCCGGAGGCATCAAATGAGTGCGTTGTGGATGCAAAGCAGCTCGGAGATTCAGACTTACTCGGGAAACAAATTATCGTGGATGAGAGCAATGATGAGGAAATAAAGGACAGCTTCCGTTATTCTTCTTATACGGTTGTCGGTATGGTAAATTCACCGATGTATATTAATATTGAGAGAGGAACCGCTTCTATCGGCAACGGACGGGTAAACGGATTTATTTATATTCCTGAGGATGGTTTTGAATTTGAGTATTATAAAGAGGTATATCTCAAATGTCAGAACAGCTATGACATATATACGGATGAATATGATACATATATTGATGAAATTACTCCGGATATTGAAGCGTCTCTGGATGAGACCGCACAGAATCATTATCAGAGACTTCTGGATGAAATAGACCGAAGCTATGATGAGGCGGTTGCGGATGCACGGAAGGAAGTGGAGGAGCAGGTCAGGGTTGAGGTGACAGAGCAGGTCACACAGGAATTTTATGCACAGTGTGCTGTGCAGGGACTGTCAACGGAAACGGTAAATGAGATGCTTGCAGAGGGAACACTTGTATTGCCGCAGGATACCATAGAGGAGCTGACAGAGGAGATGACGGATTCGGCTATGGAGGAGGCGCTTGCCGATATAGAGAAACCGACGCTTGACGAGCCGGAGACATATCTGCTGGATCGTTCTGCTAACACGGGATATATGTGTTATGACAGTGATACAGGCATTGTAAACGGAGTAGCAAGGGTATTCCCGATCTTTTTCTTTCTGATTGCAGCCTTGGTATGCTCAACGACCATGACGCGTATGGTGGATGATGAGAGGGGACAGATTGGTACATACAGAGCGCTTGGATACAGCAATACCGCCATTATAGCAAAATATATGATATATTCGGGCAGTTCTGCGCTGATAGGCTGTGTAGGCGGTTTCTTTGGCGGATGTTATCTGTTCCCGTATGTGATAGCCGGGGCATATCGCATGCTATATGATTTCGGAGACGGTATTTCGTTTTACTTTTCTCCGGTATTGCTCATTATCTGTATAGCGGTGTCCCTTTTGTGTTCCGTGGGGATGACATATCTGGCTTGTAAAAATGAGCTTCGGTGTATGCCTGCTGAATTGATTCGGCCGAAAGCACCGGCAGCAGGTAAAAGAATTTTTCTGGAGAGGATATCCTTTATATGGAGAAAAATGAAGTTTTTACATAAGGTGACAGCGCGGAATGTTTTTCGGTTTAAGAAGAGAATGTTTATGATGATACTCGGAATTGCGGGATGTACAGCACTGGTTCTGACCGGACTCGGCGTGCGGGATTCAATAACAAATCTGGCGGAGTTCCAATATGATGACATTGATATTCATGATGTCGAGGTCACGACGAAGAATTCTATATCGGAGGAAGTCCGTGGGCAGCTTATCGAAACAGCGGGTGATGCGCTTACAGGCAGTGCGGAATTGTATAAAACGTCCGTGGAATTTCATTTGGACGATTCTGTCAAGACTGTGTACCTGATTGCAGCTGATGGTGGCACACTGAAGGACTTTGTTAATTTTAATATGGAGTCCGGTGCAGACAGTTATCCCGGCTATGGAGAGGTTATGATAAGTGAAAAGATTGCGGAGCTGTCAGGTCTTTCCGTGGGAGATGAGATTACGTTGACGGATGCGGATGACGGAGAGGTCAGTCTGGTTATATCCGGTGTCTTTCGCAATTATGTGTGGCACTATGCATATGTGACACCTGAAACATATGAGGATTATTTCGGAAAAGCTTTTGAGCCGAATACCGTATATGTCAATGTGGCGGATGAGCAGACTGCCTATGAGATGAGTGCAAGACTTAAAAAACTGGATTCAGTCATGAATGTTACCGTTGTCTCGGAGGTAAAAGACAGAGTATCAAATATGATGAAAATGATGAATGCAGTTGTTGCGCTGATAATCTGCTGTGCGGGCGCACTCGCGTTTATTGTGCTGTTTAATCTGAGCAATATCAATATTACAGAGCGTGTGCGGGAGATTGCAACAATTAAGGTTCTGGGCTTTTATGCAGGAGAAACGGGTGCCTATGTGTTCAGGGAGAATATGGTGCTGACATTAATCGGAATTGTGGCAGGTTTGCCGCTCGGCGTTTGGCTGCACAGGTTTGTCATGTCCCGGATACAGGTTGATATGGTTGCATTTGCTGTTGAAATCATGCCAATCAGCTTTGTTTATACCGTTCTGATTGTGCTACTGTTCTTTATCGTGGTGGATTTGGTCATGCGGCCGAGGATAGAGGCCATTGATATGGCAGAATCGCTGAAATCAATTGAATAATCTTGCCTGATACCTGTGGATATGGTATGATAAACGCGTTTGTGAGGATAATGTCTGCCGTTGTTTGGGATAAGCAAGTGAGAGACAGACAATTTATTATAGAAAGTTTATTATAGAAAGATATATGTGATGGAGGATATAAAAAATGGCATTACACATGATTAAAAAGGTTCCGACTCCGGAAGAAATAAGAACAGCGCATCCGATGGGAGAGGAGCTGGCTAAAATTAAGAAAGAAAGAGATGCAGAAATCAGAAGGGTTTTCACGGGAGAATCTGATAAGTTTCTGGCAATCATAGGCCCTTGCTCCGCGGATTATGAAAAATCCGTGCTTGACTATCTGTGCAGATTGTCTAAGGTACAGGAGAAGATAATGGATAAGATTATTGTGATTCCGAGAATCTATACCAATAAGCCGAGAACCAATGGTTCAGGCTATAAGGGAATGCTGCATCAGCCGAATCCTGAGGATAAGCCTGATTTTATCGAGGGAGTAAAAGCAATCAGAAAGATGCATATCAAGGCGATTAATGAGACCGGACTTACCGCAGCGGACGAGATGCTCTATACAGATAATTGGCCGTATCTGGAGGATATATTGTCCTATGTTGCAATCGGTGCGAGAAGTGTAGAAAATCAGGATCACAGGCTTACCGCGAGCGGTATAGATGTTCCTGTCGGTATGAAGAATCCGACCAGCGGAGATTACAATGTCATGCTGAATTCCTGCGTGGCTGCACAGACTGCTCATACATTCCTGTTTTCGGGATATGAGACCAAGACTGACGGCAATCCGCTGGCACACTGCATTTTGAGGGGCTCGCTCAGTAAGAGCGGACGTTCTATTGCAAATTATCATTATGAGGACCTGAAGCTGCTCTGTGACATGTATGAGAAATTTAAGCTTGTCAATCATGCATGTATTGTGGATGCGAATCATAATAATTCCGGCAAGAAATGGGATGAACAGCCTAGAATTGTAAATGAGATTCTTCACAGCAGAAGACATTCCGATGAGGTGAGGAGGCTGGTTAAGGGTGTTATGATTGAGAGCTATATCGAGGATGGAAATCAGCCGATTGGCGGAGGCTGCTATGGAAAATCCATTACGGATCCATGCCTTGGCTGGGAGAAATCGGAGAGACTTCTTTTGGAGATGGCTGAACAGCTGTAAAATACAAGGGGGATAGACATGAATATATTTGGCATATTGGTGCCGAAGCAGATGCTTACATATTTGAATGACAATGATACGCTGGATCAGGCGGTACATTTTTTGATGGGCAGCAGTTATACAGCGGTTCCTGTTATTGATAATGCAGGACAATATGTTGGAATTGTAAGTGAGGGTGATTTTTTAAGAGCGGTTATGGAGTACGGCAGGGATGATTTGCGGAACTATAAGGTTTCGGATATTGTCAACCGGGATATGGGTGGTGTTGTTCTCAATACTGTGGAGACGGATGAAATCATGGAGAAAATCCTTGACAGAAACTTTCTGTCCATCGTGGATGACAGACAGTGCTTTATCGGAATTATCACTCGAAAGAGCGTCATCATGTACTTAAATAATTAGTATGAAATATAAGCATATTTTCTTTGACCTGGATGGAACGATTACGGAGCCGGTGACCGGTATTACAAATGCAATTATATATGCGCTCGGGAAGCCTGATGGATGGTTCACGGGATAAAAAGGAGCTTCTGGTCTGCGGTGCGATGAAGCTCGTGGACACGGCTGCGGAATTGGCAGATTATATTTTGTCGTAAGACAGGACGGTGGCTGACGTGCAGGCTCTATGCGACATGTATATGAAGGAGTGTGCGGTATAAATGGATTTTGCTGTCGGACAGATAATAAAATTAAAAAAGCCTCATCCGTGTGGGGGAAACAGATGGGAAATTCAGCGCGTTGGCATGGATTTCAGACTTAAATGTATGGCATGCGGTCATTCGGTTATGGTTCCGAGGAAAACGGTAGAAAAAAACTTCCGTGGGTTTAAAGTCGATTCATAAGAGATGCCTGTGCTGTGCATGGTGCTGTGTATTTTGGAAATATTACTTGACTTTTTTGAAAACAAAATGTTAAAATATCTGCTGTCGAGTGGCGAAAGCGTAAGTCCGGATTTTTTCGGACTTACGCTTTTTTTAATAAATGGAGGTTTTAGAGATGGAAAACACAAATTCAAATGAATTTTTAGTAAAGGAAAAGCTTGGGGTGTTGATGCGTAAATTTTCGGTTCCGTGTATTATTTCACTTTTGGTGGCGGCACTTTATAATATAGTGGATCAGATATTTATCGCAAATGCCGATTATCTTGGCTCGTATGGAAATGCCGCTAACACGGTTGTATTTCCGCTTACGGTCATTGCGCTTGCCGTTGCGGTTATGATTGGAGACGGCTGCTGTGCCTTTGTGAGTATTTCTCTGGGGGCGGGAAATAAGAAAAATGCGCACAGAAGTATAGGAAATTCGGTGATTCTCTGCATTGCGGGCAGTGTCGTCATCACTGCAATATATTTTATTTTGCAGAATCAGATTTTGACAGCCTTTGGTGGAAATGTCAATGAAGAAACCTTTGTGCAGTCAAAGGAATATTTCACATATATAACAATCGGTATACCATTTTATATGTTTGGTCAGGCAATGAACCCGATTATCCGTTCAGACGGAAGTCCGAGGTTTGCGATGATATCAACGCTTTTCGGGGCAATAATTAACATTATATTGGATCCGATTTTTATATTTGTATTCAAATGGGGTATGATGGGGGCTGCTGTGGCAACTGTGCTCGGCCAAGTGGCTACGGCAGTGCTCTCGATATGGTATCTCTGCCATCTGAAGGCTGTAAAGCTTGAAAAAGACAGCTTCAGATTGCATGGAGAGGTTATTAAAAGATTTATTCCGCTCGGAATATGCAGCTTCCTTTCGCAGATATCGCTGGTTGCTGCTATGGCGGCGATTAACAATATGATTCGAAAGTATGGTGCGATGGATGAAATATTCGGACAGAGTCAGTATGCGCAGATTCCTATGGCTGTTGTCGGGATTGTCATGAAGTTTTTCCAGATTGTCATTTCTGTTGTTGTCGGAATGGCAGCAGGCTGTATACCGATTGTCGGTTATAATATCGGCGCCGGCAGGGAGGACAGGGCGCGTCAGCTTTTCACTTATCTGCTTGCATGTGAGGCGATTGTCGGTGTGGTTGCATTTTTTATTGTCGAGATGCTTCCACGGCAGCTGATTCAGATTTTCGGTGCTGCGAATGAGAGTGTCTATTATACAGATTTTGCTATAAAGGCATTTCGGATATATCTGTGTATGATTATTATGGCATGTGTCAATAAGGCGACATTTATATACCTTCAATCTCTTGGCAAGGCATTATTGTCCACGGTATTATCTATGGTGCGTGAGATTGTGTTTGGTGTCGGATTTGCACTGCTGCTTCCCCGGTTTTTCGGATTGGATGGCGTCCTTTATTCGATGCCGGTATCAGATATCCTCACATTTGCAGTATCTGTCATAGCAATCATATACACCTATCGTGTTTTGGGAAGAAAAAAAGAGCAGAGTGCTGTACAGCAGGAATAATGTCAATTTGTCGCTTCCAAAATATGATACTTGGCAAAATGTACAAAAAACATGGGAAATAACATGTGACAAAATGCCAAATTTTTTATGTACTTAAAAAATTTACTTACGAAAAGAAGGAAATTCTGATAAAATGACTGTAGAGGATTCTCGCAGTTAAGAGGTATATGTTGTTTGGAATCATTTGAACGGTTGTATTTTGTGATAATGGTTCTTTTTATTTTAGGAGGATGCAATGTTTAGTATAGGAGATTATATAGTATACGGTCATAATGGAATATGTCAGGTAGTTGATATTACCCATCCTGATATTGCAGGCTCTGACAATAATCGGTTGTATTATGTTCTGATTCCTGAAAAAACACGAGATAGTAAATTGTTTTGTCCGGCGGATAATGATAAAATAGTGTTGCGGAAGATAATCAGTGCCCAGGAGGCACATGAAATTATTGAGGAGTCAAAAACCATTAAGCCGCTCACAATCAGTAACGAGCGCATGAGAGATGACAGCTATAAGAGTGCGGTGAAGAGCTGCGATTTGAGACAGTGCGTGCAGGTAATTAAAACTCTGCTGCTTCGGAAGAAGGAGAGAGAGGCGAATGGCAAGAAAATTACTGCTACAGATGAGCGGTATTTGAAACAGGCGGAAGAAGAATTATATGCTGAGCTGGCGATTGCAACCGGTCAGGATTGGGAGGATATCAAAGAGGTTATTATGATGAACTGTAATGCAGTTTAAGCTGCGGGTTCTCTAAGGCTGGTTTAAGGTTCCTATGATATATTTAATCCGTAATTTCCGATTTTTAAAGCAGGCCGTATAAATACGTCGGTACGCAATGAACGTAGTGAGTTTCGTATCCGCCATGTGTTTATTCGAGCGAGAATGTGTCTGTGTGGAGTCGGTAATTACGGATTAATTAGTATTACATTGAATATGCAAAATTATGAGCTGAGCGGAAACGGTCAGCCTTTTGCGTTCCCGGATCGGATATTGCAAAAAAGTTTTATTATCTCCGAATTTGTTTGGGATAAAAACCATCCGCTGTCTTGGAATATAATCCCTAAAATGTTATAATGACATTAATTGTGAGATAAGGAGGAGTGTTATGCTGGATCAAGCTTATTATGATAAGGCAGATGAGATCATTGCAGGATATGGCACGGAGAGCCGGTGGCTGATTCCGATTATACAGGATGTGCAGAATACATACCGCTACCTGCCGCCTGAATTGCTGACTTACATAGCGGGAAAACTGCACATTACGGAGGCAAAGGCCTATAGTGTTGCAACATTTTATGAGAACTTTTCGTTTGAAAAGAAGGGAAGGTATGTGATTAAGGTATGCGATGGCACGGCGTGCCATGTGCGCAAATCTACCGGAATCCTGGAGCGCTTGAATCAGGAGCTGGGCTTATCAGCCGATGAACATACCACAGATGATATGATGTTTACGGTGGAGACAGTCTCTTGTCTTGGGGCATGTGGACTGGCTCCGGTGCTTACTGTCAATGATGAAGTCCACCCATCTATGACACCGGATAAGGTGACTGAATTAATCAGAGAACTGAGAGGTGAGAAGGATGAGACTTAACAGCAGACAGGATTTAACAGACGCACGGGAAGCGGCTGATGCGAAGATGCAGAGTGAAAAATACAGAATTTTGATATGTGCGGGTACAGGATGTCTGGCAGGCGGTTCGGCGAAGATATATGACAGGATGTGTCGGCTCGCAAGGGAGCACAGTGCGGATATCGAGATTGCATTTGGCGCTGATGCGGCACATAATGCCGACGGAAGCTGTCCGGTCGGAGGAGTCAAAAGGAGCGGATGCCACGGGTTTTGTGAGATGGGGCCGTTGGTTCGTATTGAGCCGATGAATGTGTTGTATATCAAGGTAAAGGAGGAGGACTGTGAGGAGATTTTTGAGCGGACAATTCTGCACGGAGAGCCGGTGGAGAGGCTGCTTTATGAGATGAATGGGGTGAAATATCAGGCGCAGGAGGAGATTCCGTTTTATGCGAAGCAGACCAGACTGGTTCTCAAGAACTGCGGTCATATTGATGCAGAGCATATAGACGAGTATCTTGCTGTCGGCGGCTATTCGGCGCTTGAAAAGGTTCTCTTCAAGATGAAACCGGAGGAGGTTGTAAATGAGATATATGATTCAAATCTGCGTGGCCGCGGCGGCGGCGGTTTCCGAACCGGTTATAAATGGAGACAGGTTGCGAGACAGACTGAGAGGACAAGATATGTTGTGTGCAACGGTGATGAGGGTGATCCGGGCGCATTTATGGACAGAAGTGTGATGGAGGGCGATCCGCACAAGATGATTGAGGGCATGATTATCGCAGGATATGCGGTCAGCGCACAGGAGGGATATATTTATGTACGTGCAGAGTATCCGCTTGCAATAAGCAGGTTGAAGCTTGCAATTGCCCAGGCTGAGGAGGCGGGGCTGCTCGGAGATAATATTCTCGGCTCAGGCTATAGCTTCAGACTCCATATCAACCGTGGTGCGGGGGCATTTGTGTGCGGTGAAGGCTCGGCGCTTACCGCATCCATTGAGGGTGAGCGGGGTATGCCGAGAACAAAGCCGCCAAGAACCGTCGAGCAGGGCCTGTTTGGAAAGCCAACGGTTTTAAATAATGTGGAAACCTATGCCAATGTTCCGATGATTATCAATAATGGAGCGGCATGGTACAAGAGTATCGGAACGGAGTCAAGTCCGGGAACGAAAGCGTTTGCGGTGACAGGAAGCATCAATAATACGGGACTTATTGAGGTGCCTATGGGTACAACACTCCGTGAAATTGTCTATGATATCGGCGGAGGCATTAAAAATGGTAAGAAGTTTAAGGCGGTACAGATAGGCGGACCATCCGGCGGATGTCTGATAGGGACGGATTTGGATTTGAAGCTGGACTTTGATTCTTTAAAGAAACGAGGGGCAATGATAGGCTCCGGCGGTCTGGTTATCATGGATGAAGATACCTGTATGGTTGAGGTTGCAAGGTTCTTTATGAATTTTACGCAGAATGAGTCCTGCGGAAAATGTATTCCGTGCCGTGAGGGCACTAAGCGGATGCTGGAGCTTTTGGAGGATATTGTGGCGGGACGCGGGACCATGGAGCATCTCGACATACTGGAGGAGTTGGGCACCGCTATTACGGATACCTCGCTTTGCGGTCTGGGTAAGAGTGCGGCGCTGCCGGTTCTCAGTACCTTGCGGAATTTCCGTGATGAATATATAGAGCATGTGGAGGACAAATATTGTCGGACGGGAAACTGTCAGGCACTCAAATCCTATGTGATAGATTCTGAAAAATGTAAGGGCTGTTCAAAGTGTGCCAGAAATTGTCCGGTCGGAGCAATTCATGGTGTGATTAAGAGCCCTTATGTGATAGACAGCAGCAAATGTATCAAATGCGGCGCATGTATAAGTCAGTGCCCGTTTGGAGCGATTTCGATTTGTGCAGCAAAAAGGAAAAAGGAGGAGGTGTAGGGTATGGATTGCATGACAATAGACGGCAGATGTGTGCCGATAGAGGGTGAAAAAAATATCCTTGCACTGATTCGCAAGGCGGGAATCGATTTGCCGACATTCTGCTATCATTCGGAGCTTTCGGTGTATGGTGCGTGCCGTATGTGTATGGTGGAGGACGAGCGGGGGAAGATTTTTGCATCCTGCTCGGAGCAGCCGAGACCCGGCATGGTGATACGAACAAACACGAAGCGGCTCAGAAAATACAGAAAACTGATTATAGAGCTTTTGCTTGCGTCACACTGTCGTGACTGTACGGTTTGTACCAGAAACGGCAGCTGCGAGCTGCAAAGCATTGCGTTCAAGGTTGGAATTCATAATGTCAGGTTTGACAACAATAAGGAGCAGATACCGATTGATTTAAGCTCTCCTTCCATCGTGAGGGATCCGAATAAATGTATTCTTTGCGGTGACTGTGTCAGAACCTGTGATGAGATACAGGCTGTCGGAGCGATTGATTTTGCATTCCGCGGGGCAAAGGCGAAGGTGACGCCTGCGTTTGGCAAGCCGCTGGGGGAGACGGACTGTGTGGGCTGTGGGCAGTGCCGCGTGGTCTGCCCGACAGGAGCTATATCGGTGCATACCAATGTGACGGATGTGTGGAATGCGATTGCAGATCCGAATATACGCGTGGTGGCACAGATTGCGCCGTCGGTCAGGTTGGCTGTGGGTGACAAGTTCGGCATGCAAAAGGGAACGAATACCATGGGCAAGCTTGTTGCAGCTATGAGAACCATGGGCTTTGATAAGATATATGACACGAATTTCGGTGCGGATTTAACCATTACAGAGGAGTCAAAGGAGCTTGCAGAGCGGCTTGAAAAAGGAGAGAGCCTTCCGCTGTTTACCTCGTGCTGCCCGGGCTGGGTGAAATTTTGTGAGACAAAATACCCGGAATTTGCCGGAAATATCTCTACCTGCCGCTCCCCGCAGGGTATGTTTTCCGCAGTTGTGAAGGAATATTTTGCAAAGCAGGATAAAGAGGAGGGCAGGAAGACATTTGTGGTGTCTGTTATGCCCTGTACAGCAAAGAAAGGGGAAATATCCAGACCTGATAACTTCACGGATGGCCGTCAGGATACGGACAGTGTTATCACGACGATAGAGATCATCCGCATGATTCGGCAGGCGGGTATTAAATTTGATGAGATAGAGAGTGAGGCACCGGATATGCCGTTTGGGATCGCTTCGGGCGCCGCGTCCATATTTGGCGTGACGGGAGGCGTGACGGAGGCAGTTCTTAGACATCTGGCTGAGAATAAAGGCTATCAGACGATTTCACAGCTTAGTTTTTCCGGTATCAGAGGTGACGAGGGAATTAAGGAAGCGACTGTGAAGATTGGTGAGCGTGATGTGAGAATCGCGGTTGTAAATGGGCTTGCCAACGCTGCAAAGCTGCTTGACCGTATTAAGGCAGGCGGGGTATATTATGATTTTGTGGAGGTTATGGCGTGCAGACGTGGTTGTATAGCGGGCGGCGGACAGCCTCTGCCGATGGGACCGAGAACCAGAGCAAGGCGTGCAGAGGGAATTTATCGCGTGGACCGGGAATCCCAGATACGGTTTACGGAAGAAAATCCGATTGTGGCTGAGACATACCGGAATGTAATTGCCGGAAATGAGCATAAGCTGCTGCATCGGAATATGTAGCGCAGGCGGCGCTATTACAGCATAGTCATTTTGCGCCTTCAGTGGTCTTTTTGTGCAATAGCATTTATGTATTTGGTATAATTATCCGATATCATTAACAGCAAGATGTATGCGGTATAGATACAATTTATATCATATTTTCCGCTGTTAATGATTGGATAAGGGGAGTGGGAGAATACATGAACGGTGGCTCTGAAAAAAATAATCCCAGGGGTGTACAGGTGCGATTCTCGTTTGTGGGCGGAGATGTTTCCTTATGGACGGACGATATAATATACGTGGTGACGGACAGACATAAAAATATATTTCATACCATGGAGCGGGATTATGGAATATACAGAAAGCTGGATGAGATTGAACGGGAGCTGACAGATTATAATTTCGTCCGAGTGCATCAGAGCTATCTGGTCAATATGAGATATGTTGAAAAAATCAGCAGTTATGTCATGTATCTTACGACAGGTGAGGAATTGTCAGTGCCGAAATCACGTTATCGGAATGTGAAGAAAGCCTTCGTCACATATCAAACCAATTCACATTTATATTGACTTATTATAGTTTGGAGGAATTACAATGAGAATCACATCACAGATGCTTAATGCGTCGGCGCAGAAAGCAGGAGAACAGATTAATCACACCTTGCTTGATTATATCAAAGCAGGAAAAAGCGGTAATACACTGCAGCAGGTTCTTAGTGCGAATAAAACAAGCACAAAAAATGCGACGCAAAAGAAAAATTATGAGAAGCTAGACGATGCTGCGGACAGTCTGGCAGAACAGGCGGCAGCACTCATGTCGGAACAGGAGGATTCCCTGTTTGGAAAGCTTGCGGCAGAGGACACCGAAGAAAACAGAAATGCGCTGTGTGATACGGTGGAAAAGCTGGTAGACAGCTACAATGACACGGGAAAATCGCTTTTGACTGCGCAGGGTACGCTCAACAATTATTACGCAAAGCTTTTGAAGGAGGCTGCGGAGGATAACGCTGACGAACTTGCAGCTGTCGGTATTACTCTGGAGGGCGGGAAAATGAGCCTCGATGCTGCAAAATTTAAATCGGCTGATTTGGATGCGGTTAAAAAAGTGCTTGGAACAGACAGTACATTTATGGAAAAGACTGTTATGCTTGCCGGGCATGTATCGGATAACGCTGGGGCGGGGCTTGACAGCTTGAGCAATCAGTATAGCGCGAATGGCGTCAATTATTCTGCGCGAAACAGCAGATATGACAGCAGGGGATAAAACCCGGCTGTCATATCAGTTGTCCTGAATATTAATATTTCTCTTGAATCTGCTTTAATATTTTTTGCGCCCCGTGATAATATTGTATTTCCCTGCTCATATTATACACGCTTTTTTCGCATGACACAGGCAAATATATTTTATCGCTTTTTCCGATATGCTGATTCCTTAGATCGGCCGCAAAAACGATGTATTCATCGTTGCCCCTCATCCAATTGTAACCTCCCTCCGCTTTTATATAATTTGCCTGTTCGAAATATGAAATCGGTTCAATAATATATAATTTTTGAGATTATCGTGATTTTCGGTATTTTTATTCTTAGAACGAAAAAGAGGCGCAGCAGCATACAAAAATAATACACGAAAAATAATTTACCTCTTCCATTTTTGAAAAAGTATGGTATAATAATTGTTGCTTTGTGTAAGTGCATTACACAGCGGGCTATTAAAACGATGCGTGGCTCAGCTTGGTAGAGCGCTGCGTTCGGGACGCAGAGGTCGCAGGTTCGAAT
>CAYOOW010000037.1:0-21185 GCA_964405715.1 uncultured Bacteroides sp. | reverse complement strand
CTCGGGTTACGGTTTGTGCCTGTATTGTTCTGGCTCGTGTTTGTGTCTCTAAGTAAGTGCGTTCTTCATTAGTTAGTGTTATTGTTGCAATTTTTCTGCCCACGGTATACCTCCGATAATAATTATATCTATAGTATACCACATGATGCATAAAAGTCGAGTTAATTAAAAATCAACGCATTAGTTGATAAAAGAGGGGATCGTTGTAATACGGACCTCTTTTTGCGAGAGGGAAAGGTACAGCATGAAAACGGAACAGAGGGAAGAGGGAGCACACAGAAAAAAATATTTACCGCTCGGTATATTGATTATATTATTACTATCAGGCACAGCTGCTTTTCTGACGGGTTATTTTAGGAAAGCGAGTTGGTATACCTTTCTTGGCTCAGAGGGGCATTACAGCAGGGATACATATTTGATTGGCGGTACGGGAGAGGTAGAGTATACGGAAAATATGCGTATTTACTATCAATATACCGTTATATCGGGCGGGGCGTATTTTGAACTCAGTGATGCTGATGGAAATGTCGTATATCGAATGGAGGTAACGGAATCCTGTGACGGATATATATATATATCGGACTTCGGTGCGGGAGTATATTATGACCATGGAGGAGCCTTAGATGAATACAGTGATGTTTATGAGACTTTGGATATGCAGGTGAGCCGTACAAACTGGGAAAGGCTTTGGCGATGAAAAAATTTTTTCGGGAATGCTTCCGATATAGGATATCAGGAACAGCGATGATAATCTGTTTGACGCTATCCATGCTGGCAGCATATTATGGAATTACCATATACAAAAATATTTATTATGAATATCAGGATAAAAACAATTATAAATACGGTTCAGAGACAAGCTTTATATATCAATCGGAAGCCGTGGGTGTTTTTCCTGCGCTGCCGGAGAGCTGCCCCGCAAATTTAAAGCTGATAAATTGCTCAGCTTATGCAGATGCGCTCTCTGCAACGGTTGTGATTGATGTGGTATTACATTCCTATGAGGAAAATTATCCGCTTTTATGGGGGCATTATCCCAATATTGATGAGCAGACACGGGAACCGGTTATTGTGCTTGGAAAAGAACGGGCGGAGTATGCATATGAGCACAGCGGCAGCCGATATTTCCAGTTGTTTGGTGAGGAGTATCGGGTTGTCGGTGTGATTGGTGCAGAAAACAGTATGTTGTTTGATGGCAAGGTTTTGGTATATGAAAGGAATATGGGAGATAAGCTGCGTGCATATATAAATTCAGACAGTGAATTTGGCTATTTTATGAAGCTTGAAAGTAATGAGACAGATACTCTTGTTATATATGATACTTATATGGGAGATTATGTCACCTCCATATCCCAGGGGGAGACGGACTATAGCGATTCTACCTCAAATCCGATTTATAATGAGAAGCTCTATTGTATAATTATTTTTGTATTTTGCTTTATTTGCATTTCCGTTGCCTTCCGGTATTGGCTGGAGCAGCGAACACAGGAAATGCAGGTGTGCAGGGCATGCGGTTATACAAATAAAAAGCTTTTGGGGCGCATCCTGCTTTCTTTTTTGCGACTGTGTGCGCTCGCCTTTTTTGTATTCGTAATAGTGGTATGCGGATTAAATGTTTTTTTGGGCAGACTGGCAGATACTTATAGATTGGGATTTTCCGCAGCAGTTATTCTTCCTTATGCAGGAGTTTTTCTTTTGGCTTTTTTATGTGTATGTGCAGTTCCCCTGAATAGAGCGCTGAATAGCAGTATTGCAGGGGTTTTGAGCGATAGGGAGTAATGAATATGAAGCTGAGAAATTGTTTCACTTTTTGTATAAGCCATCTGTATAGCAAACGGAAGCTGTTTTTAATGTCGTCAGCTATTATCGCAATCTCACTGATTATGGTTTTTCAGGTAATGAGTGTTTATCTGCTTTGTAGTTACGATATCCAACAGGTTCACGGATTTTTAAAAAACACAACAAACCGGCTTTATAAGCTGGAATCGGAATTTATGACGACGGATTCCGCTTATTATGACAGATATAACGCATGTGTAATGGAGCTTCGGCAGAGGTACGAGGTGGTGCTTTATGATAATACCAATATTTATCCGCTTGGACTATATAATGATACATTTGCGGAATATCTCATTACGCATGCCACGGATGAAAATATTTTGGCCTCCGGTCTGCCCTCTGTACTCAGGGTGGATAACGGACTTTTGCAGCTGACGGATATAAAGGACAGTGACGGAAATCCGCTTGTATTGGGAGAACGCGACGGAAAACTGGAGGTAGCTGTTGGTTCCTTCTATGAACCTATTATGCCTATTGGCTCTGTTTTCTCCGACCGTTTTACAGGACAGGAATATGTGGTTGCCTATGTGCTGGCAGATAATCAGCGGTGGATGTACGGTGCCATATACAATAACGGAGAGCTTCGGGATATGGGACAGTGGCTGGTTATGCCACCGGATATGGAGAGCTATATGCTTGGAAATGCAGGGGTGTATGCCAATACGCTTTTTCTTATTGCAGACGGGGAGGAAATGAGCGTTGTTGAACAGGAAATACAGGCTACAGCCGATAAATATGATGTTGTTTTAAAGCTGGAAGCTTTTTCGGAATATGAGCGGACATATAAGGATAATAACAAGGATTTGTATCTGTTCAGTCTGGTATTGGTGATTGTGCTTGCATGTGCAGCGTTGGTATCCGTAACGGTTATTGCGCTGATAGCCTGGCTTAGGGATTATCACGATATAGGAGTATTAAGGACAAACGGATTTTTGGAAACAGATATTTATAAAATCGTAATTATGGAAGAATTAATTTGTCTTTTGTTTCCGGTTTTGGCAGCCTATGCTTTTTTGCTTACGAACCGGATAGACGGAAGCTTTTCGATGAATTATATCCGGATTAGGTTTTTTGAGGTTGTGCTGTTATTTGTTATGGCAATCGGAACAGCCTCGGGTATCATATGCCATGAGATTAAACGGCAGAAGCCTGTTGTGTTGATAAGAGGAGAACGGTGATGATAGAGCTTAAAAATTTGACAAAGCGATATAAAGGGACGGCATATGAGCTTATTGCAATTAACCGTATTAATCTGAAAATTGAAGACGGAGATTTTGTGTCGATTATGGGAGCATCAGGTTCCGGAAAATCCACATTGTTAAACTGTATCGGCATGATTGACAGCTTCGAGGAGGGGGAATATTATCTGGATGGGACTGCCGTACATGGACAGTCTCAGGTAAAACAAAGTATTTTGCGCAAGGAAAAAATAAGCTTTGTTTTTCAGCATTTTGAACTGATGCGCAATTATACGGTGTATGAAAATATAGAAATTCCGTTGCTTGCCGGAAATGTGAAAAAAGCAATTCGTAAAAAATTGATCTATGAAAAGGCGGAAATGCTGGGAATTCATGATTTATTAAAAAAATATCCATATCAGCTCTCGGGCGGGCAACAGCAAAGGACAGCTATAGTCAGGGCTTTGGTGGCAGACAAGCCGTATATTCTTGCGGATGAGCCGACGGGCGCACTCGACAGCGTAAATTCAGGGGAGCTGATGCATTTGTTTCAGATGCTTCATGAGCAGGGCAAGACAATTATTATGGTTACACATGATAAAACCGTTGCCGCGTATGCGGACAGGATTATTACTATCGAAGATGGTAAAATCACGTAGCAGCGCCCTGCATTAAAATTACGGCAAATGATAGAGCTGGCAGCGATTTTTTGTTGCAAAAATATATATTTCTCTTGACATGAGACAATATCGTGCTATAATAATATCAAAATATATGAATAATTGTTCATATGTTTAATAAAAACTCGTTGGATAACTGCCGCGTTAATATGCAGTGTGAGACAGTTATCTATATTCAAATCAAAAAAAGAGAGGTGGATAGTATGAGGAAGACATATAAGATTGAGGTTGACTGTGCAAACTGCGCAAATAAGATGGAGGAGGCCGCAAAAAAGACTGCCGGCGTCAAGGATGCAACGGTGAACTTTATGGCATTGAAGATGGTTGTAGAGTTCGAAGAGGGTGTTGATGTAAAGGCCGTAATGAAGAATGTCCTGAAGAATTGTAAAAAAGTTGAGGATGACTGTGAGATTTACATATAATTGTCTGTTTGTGTCGGGCACCGCATGATGAAATGAGGTGCCCGACATAATATTCGGTGGAGGAGAACGATATGAGTAAAAAACAGAAAAAAATGTTAATCCGAATCATAATTGCGGCGCTGCTGATGATGGGTCTGAGGTTTGCTCCGGTGGATGGAATACTCAGGTTTGTATTGTATATGGTTCCGTATCTGGTGGTAGGCTATGATATTTTGAGAAAGGCTGGAAAGGGTATTCTCAACAGACAGGTTTTTGATGAGAATTTTCTGATGGCGGTTGCGACGATAGGTGCGATAGCGGTTGCGCTTTCCGGAAACGGTGACTATACAGAGGCGATAGCCGTTATGCTTTTTTATCAGGTTGGGGAGCTGTTTCAGAGCTATGCAGTTGGCAGGAGCCGGAAGAATATCAGTGAGTTGATGGATATACGGCCTGATTATGCGAATATTGAGATGGACGGACAACTCAGGCGGGTTGAGCCGGATGAGGTGCAAATCGGAAGTATTATTATTGTCCGGCCGGGTGAAAAAATACCGATAGACGGTATCATAGAAGAGGGAAATGCAGCCTTGAACACCGGCGCCCTGACAGGGGAAAGCCTGCCGCGCGAGGTGACGGCAGGGGATGAGGTTGTCAGCGGCTGTATCAATATGACAGGGGTGCTTCGCATCAGAACGACAAAGGAGTTTGGCGAATCAACGGTGTCGAAAATCCTCGATTTGGTGGAAAATTCCAGCTCAAAGAAGTCCCGTTCGGAGAATTTTATATCAAAATTCGCAAAATATTATACGCCGGCGGTCTGCTTTGGTGCATTGGCGCTGGCTGTCCTGCCTCCGCTTGTAAGGCTTTCTTTTATGGGACTTGAACCCGCGTGGGGAGACTGGATATACAGGGCTTTGACATTTCTGGTTATAAGCTGTCCGTGTGCGCTGGTAATCAGTATTCCGCTCAGCTTCTTTGCCGGAATAGGGGGCGCCGGCAGGGAGGGCGTGCTGGTCAAAGGCTCAAATTATCTTGAGACGCTTGCAAAGGCGAAATATGTTGTGTTTGATAAGACAGGAACGATGACAAAGGGTGTGTTTGAGGTAAACGGTATACATCACAGTGAGATGGAAAATGAGCGGCTGCTGGAATATGCAGCGCTGGCGGAATGCTTTTCAAATCACCCGATAAGCAGGAGCATTCAGAGGGCGTATGGGAAAGATATTGATAAAAACCGCGTGACCGGTGTGGAGGAGATTGGCGGAAACGGTGTGACCGCTCAGGTTGACGGGATATCGGTCGCTGTGGGAAATGATAAGCTTATGCAGCGTATCGGTGTGGAGTACAAGACCTGCCATAGTGTTGGAACCGTGGTACATGTTGCGGTTGATGGAAATTATGCCGGACATATTCTGATATCCGATATTGTCAAGCCGACTGCAAGGGCTGCAATTGATGCATTGCATAGCGCCGGAGTAACAGAGACAATCATGCTGACGGGAGATGCAAAGAGGGTGGCTGATCAGGTCGCAGGGGAACTGGGCATAGACAGGGTTTACAGTGAATTGCTGCCTGCAGACAAGGTGGCACGCGTGGAGGAATTGCTTGATGAAAAAGGAAAACATGACGCGCTGGCATTTGTGGGTGACGGAATCAATGACGCACCGGTCCTTTCCAGAGCTGATATTGGCATCGCCATGGGTTCTCTCGGCTCGGATGCGGCAATTGAGGCTGCTGATGTAGTGCTTATGGACGATGATCCGCTCAAAATATCCAAAGCAATTAAAATATCCCGAAAATGTCTGCGCATTGTGTATCAGAATATCATATTCGCGCTGGGCGTCAAGGCTGTCTGCCTGATTCTGGGTGCCTTGGGTATCGCAGGCATGTGGCTTGCAATTTTTGCGGATGTAGGAGTGATGGTGATTGCCGTGCTGAATGCAATCCGTGCGTTATTTGTAAGAAGACTGTAGCCAATTGGGGAGTCTTATATTCCGGAGACTCTGCTGAGGCGCATATTATAATGAAAAAAATGAGGTGGAGTTGATTATGGAAGAAAAGGAAATTGAATGCTGTGAAACGGAAGAGGTACATGAGGAGCTGCTCAAAATTGTACAGGCTACCATGCCTGCGGAGGAGGAGCTTTACGATTTGGCAGAGCTGTTTAAGGTTTTCGGTGATTCTACCCGCATTCGTATTTTGTTTGTCTTATTTGAAGCGGAGGTATGCGTGTGCGATTTGGCACAGGCGCTTCATATGACGCAGTCGGCGATTTCTCATCAGCTCAGAATATTGAAGCAGAATAAGCTGGTGAAGAGCAGACGGGAAGGTAAATCAATATTTTATTCCTTGGCGGACGGGCACGTCAGAACAATAATTGCACAGGGAAGAGAGCATGTTGAGGAAGAAAAATAGTATATTTATCATGCTTCCCATATTCAGGTTCTTGTTCTTTATCCCTGTTTATGGTAAAATAACAGAAATGCTGTAAATCGGAATGCAGAATATGGAAGGGGGTTATTTTATCATGAAGAAAAGAATAGTGGGAATGATTGCCGCTGTGGTTCTGGTGATGGGTATGTTGACCGGCTGCGGAAATAAGACGGATGTGCCGGACGATTACGCGACTAATGACGGTTATGAGAGTACGGCGCAGAATAATGCAGGGACAGCGGCCGATGCAGATGATGCACAGGGGATTTCGAAGGAGGATATAAAGGTAGGGGTTCTCTATATCAGTGATCCGTCAGAGGGAAGCGGATATTCTTATACGCATGATTTGGGAATTGTGGGGATGCAGGAAAACCTTGGACTTTCGTCTGACCAGATTGTCAGAAAGATTGTGGATGACAGTGATGCGGCTGCAACCAGAGCCGGTATAGAAGAGTGCATAGAAGAGGGCTGTAACGTGATATTTACCACGAGCTGGGGTTATATGGAGACGACAGCTGAGATGGCGGAGGAGTATCCCGACATTTATTTTTCGCATGGAACAGGTTATCTGTCCAACGGAAAAAATTTTAATAATTACTTCGGCAGGATATATCAGGCAAGATATCTGAGCGGAATTGTTGCGGGCATGAATACCAAAAGTAATAAGATAGGGTATGTTGCGGCACAGGATATCAGCAATTCCGAGGTTACGGGCGGAATAGATGCGTTTGCTATAGGGGTTGCCGCAGTCAATCCGGATGCAACGATTTATGTTGTAGTGACAGACAGCTGGTATGATCCTGGGAGGGAGGAGGCTGCCTCGAGACAGCTGCTCGATATGGGGTGCGACGTGATGGCACAGCACTGTGACACACCATATCCGATGACGCTTGCAGAGGAGTATGGCGTCTACGGGATAGGATACAATTCAGATATGAGCAGGGATACGCCGGATGCTTGTCTGACGAGTGTAATATGGAATTGGAGCGCTTATTATACGTCGGCGGTGAACAGCATCATAAACGGGACATGGGATGGAAGCAATTATTACGGCGGAATGGAAGAGGGGCTGGTTCAGCTGACGGATATCGCTGATTTTGCAGCAGAGGGAACCGGCGAGAAGGTAATGGAAGAGCAAAAGAGGATAGTCAGTGGAGAATTTAATGTCTTTGACGGTGTTATGGAAACAAATACCGGAGAAATGGTTGGCACAGAGGGAGGAACGCTGGATGATGCCACTATAACGGGAGCATTAAACTGGTATTATAAAAATGTTGTAGTTCTGGAATAGGGGGTGTCAATATGAAACTGACGGTAAAAAGGAAGATAATGCTGTGTGCATTGACACCGGTTCTTTTGCTTGGCATTATCGTGATTGTTATGACCAATACATATATTAAAAATGCCATAATTGATCAGGTACGCAATTCTCTCAAGGGCACGGCAATTGCAACCATGGCGGCGTATGATCAGAATCCGGGTGAATATTTTGAGTCATCCAACGGCGATATATGGAAGGGAAGCTATAATATCTCGCAGTCGGAGACGCTGGTTGATACGATAAAGGAAGAGTCAGGCATGGACGTAACGTTTTTTTACGGTACGGAACGTGTCATGACCTCCGCGAAGGATGCGTCAGGGGACAGAATTCTGGGCTCTCCTGCAGGTGAAAAAATTACGGAGGAGGTTCTTTCCGGAGGAAAACAGTATTTCAGTGAAAATGTTTCGATAGATGGGGAAATGTATTACGGATATTATATTCCTGTGTATCAGGATGGTATGGACGAGCCTGTGGGCATGGTTTTTGCCGGCGTGGATAAGGATTCCACTATGAGCAGGATTATAAAGATACTGAATTACATTATATGGATTGTGCTTTTTGTCATGCTTGCATGTATCGTTGTAGCTACAATCCTTGCAAACAACATCTCGGGAGCCATGAAGAAGTGTGTATTCAGTGTGACGCAGGTCGCAACGGGCAAGCTTAAAACAAAAATTGACAGCAGACTGATGGCGCGCCGTGATGAATTGGGTGCGCTGACACAGGCAATCGCCGGACTTCGGGATGAATTAAAGGATATTTTAGGCAGCATCAGCAACAGCGCCAATATGCTGATGGAAGCGTCGGATGTACTTGAACGGACATCAGGTGAAACCTTTGAGAATATGAATAATGTGAAGCTGGCTGTGGATACCATCACGGATGGAGCTACATCGCAGGCTGAGGATGTCAGGGAAGCTTCTGTCAATGTGGAGCATATGGGAGAACTGGTGGCTGAGACAGACAGGGAGGCAGGCGATTTGAACAGCAGCGCCGACGTGATGAAGGCTTCCAGCGACCAGGCGACGGATTCCATCACTACCCTGAAGAATATAAGTGAGGAGGTCATGCACGCGATTGATGTGATTGCCGAGCAGACAAGAATGACAAATGAGTCTGCAAAACAGATTCGCGGGGCATCTGACTTTATATCGGAAATTGCAGATCAGACAACGCTTCTCTCACTCAATGCTAATATAGAGGCGGCAAGAGCGGGAGAATCAGGAAAGGGCTTTGCGGTTGTAGCGACCGAGATACAGGGTCTTGCAGTCGAGTCTACCAACACGGCGGAAAAGATAAATAAGATTGTTGAAACACTGATGCAAAATTCCGAGAACGTGGTATACACAATGGCTGAGATACAGTCAGTGATTAATCGTCAGAATCAGCATATTGAAGACACGGAAGTCACAGTGGGAAGAGTGATGGATGAGATACAATCCTCTGTAGGAAGTATAAAGAGTATTGAGGTGAAAGCCAAGGAGCTTGAAACGGCACGTGCAGGTATTGTTGAGATCATGAATAAATTATCCGATATCGCAGAGGATAATGTGGCAAGTACACAGGAAACCAATGCGGTGATTACTGAGGTCGCGGAGAGCTTCAAAAGTGTTACTTCTTCAGCGGAGAAGCTCCGCTGTACGGCACAGGAGCTTGCGGAGCATATTAGCCGGTTTGATTTGTAGAGAAGACGGAAATTATACGGCTAAAAAGCTTTACGGAGGAGAAATATAATGGAATTGGACGGGAGTAAACAGCAGATGGAAACAGAGGGATGTACACATAATTGTGACAGCTGCGGTGCGGATTGCAGTGACAGAAAAAATACGGGGTTTGAGGCGGCTCCAAATGCGTACTCCAATATAAAAAAAGTGATTGCTGTTGTGAGCGGTAAGGGAGGCGTAGGAAAGTCGCTGGTCACATCAATGCTTGCGGTATTGTCCGCACGAAGAGGAGATAATACTGCCATTCTGGATGCGGACATTACCGGCCCGTCGATTCCGAGAGCGTTTCAGCTGACAGAGAAAGCACTGTCGGATGATGAGGTTTTGTTTCCTGTAGTCACGAAAAGCGGGATAGAGGTCATGTCCATGAATCTGCTGTTGCCGGATGAAAGCAATCCGGTTGTCTGGAGGGGCCCGATTATAGCAGGTACGGTAAAACAATTTTGGTCGGATGTCATGTGGCAGGATATAGATTGCATGTTTGTGGATTGCCCGCCGGGAACAGGAGATGTTCCTCTGACGGTGTTTCAGTCGTTGCCTGTAGATGGTATCATTGTTGTGACAACGCCGCAGGAGCTGGTGTCCATGATAGTCGGCAAGGCTGTGAAGATGGCGGAGATGATGCACATTCCGGTTCTTGGAATTGTGGAAAATATGTCTTACTTTGTATGCGACCAATGCAATAAAAAACATTTTATATATGGTGAGAGTCATATCGAAGAGATTGCTAAAAGCTATGATATTTTGCATACCGCCCGGATTCCGGTAGATGCCAGGCTGCGCGAGAAGGTAGATGCAGGGAATATCGAAGAATTTGAGGGAGATTGGCTCGATGGGCTGTCAGATGTCATTTCACGGATATAATCGTCCGGTGTCAATCGTTTGCAGGTAGTGGAGATTGTCAAATCCGTTATTGCTTTATCAACAGAAATATCTATTTTCAAAATTTCACCGCCCTTCATAGCTCTATTATACTTACAAATTCTTATATATCAATTACCATGGACGCAAGATGCCGCTTTGGACACATGAGTTGCCGTCAGAGCCGTTTAAAAATGTGATTTAACACAGATTGATGAAATTATCTTTAATCTGTGTGACAATGCCGTAAAATATAATAAACCTGAGGGAAATGTCCGGATTACGGTGTCCAATATTGTATCCGATAAGAAACCCACAGCTGAGGAACCGGTCTTGACCTGTCTATTGTAAAGCACGGTGCAAAAATCCATGGTGCAGACATTATGGTAGAAAGCGAGCCGGGAAAAGGAACAACGATTACCGTCACATTTCCCGGGTTATAAGTGCAAAGGTAATGCGTCTGCAAAGTTTTGGCAATTCAAAAAAAGTCCTTGCGATATGTAGGAAAATGCATTAAAATAAGGGGAAATGATAAAACATATCAGATTCAGTTTAAGGAGGACGATGTTATGGCATTTGTGATTAATGATGGCTGCGTGATGTGTGGAGCATGTGCAGGCGCTTGCCCTGTAAGCGCAATCAGCGAAGGCGATGGTAAGTTTGAAATTGATGCGGACACCTGTATTTCTTGTGGAGCATGTGCAGGTACTTGCCCGACAGGCGTTATTTCAGAGGCATAATTTGCGTACGTAATAAAGAGGAGCGGTCCGTGAACTGCTCCTCTTTTGTGTTTTATGCAATATGGAACAAATTATATTGTACTGCACATCACCTCCGGATATCATAGTGCATATCATATTCAAAGACATAAAAAGGCTTACTTGTTTTCTGTGATATATATTTTCCCGCTTGTGCAGGGACGGGATATTCCTGAATATGACTGCCCTGTGTGATAAATATCAAAGAAAAAGAGAAAAAATAATTGTCGTATAATTCGCAAAATATATGGGTAAATGTGGGAAATCCACAGGTGTAGTTGAAATATAAGATGCGAAGAATTTCTTTGACATTTATACATTAGAATATACTATAAAAACAATATTTTTGCAATCTGATTTTTAATTTTCCAGTAAAAAGATTGTGAAAAAACGAAGAATGCTCTTTACATGTTTTATTTTTGTGATAAACTAGTAGTAGCTTTCAGAAAGGAGTGACCGGTATGAAAATTGAAAGATTAAGTGAAAATCAAATCAGATGTACACTTTATAAGGCAGACCTGGCAGACAAGGAACTTCTTTTAACAGAGTTAGCGTATGGTACGGATAAAGCGAAGGAACTGTTTCGCGAACTGATGCAGCAGGCATCAAACGAATTAGGCTTTGAGGTGGATAATATTCCACTTATGATAGAGGCGATACCTGTATCTCCGGAATGTCTGGTGCTTATCATCACGAAGGTGGAGGATCCTGAAGAGCTGGATACCCGGTTTTCGCGTTTTACGAAACCTGTGGAAGAGGAAAATCAGTATGAGGATGAAACTGACGACGGCAACGATATTGTTATGCAGACGAATCAGGCAGCTGACGGGTTGATTGAAGCACTGGGAAATCTGGCAGAGGGACTTTCCGCATTGGGCAGCGGGCGCACGTCAAAGAAGTCAAGGGCAAACGTAAAACGGGCTGTGGACAATCAGGATATATTCCGCATCTATGCATTTAAATCACTGGATCAGGTTATCTTGTCTGCGAGGCTTGTAGACGGTATATACCGCAGCGAAAATTCGCTGTATAAGAATCCGCAGGACAGCAGGTTCTATCTGTATTTGACGAAAGACAAGAATACCGATGGGGAATTTGTCCGCACCTGTAATCTTATCAGCGAGTACGGCAATAAGATCCGTGCAACGTATGCTACGCCAAATCATATGGAGGAGCATTACAAGCTGATTATTGAGACAAATGCACTTCAGACACTTGCAAAGCTGTAAAGTGGATTGACATCTATAATATTTAGAATCGGGGCTGAAGCAATAAGATAATACGGCATCATATATATGTTCCGTATTACCTTATTGCGACAGCCCCGATTCCATATTGGGTGTCAATCCATTTTAATTTAGATCAATGTCTTTTTTACAGCTGCGATAACAGCGTCCCTTGTGATGCCGAAATGTTCAAAGAGCTGTCCGCCCGGTGCAGATGCGCCAAAGGAGTTCATTCCTATGAATTCACCGTCTAAGCCAAGGTATTTGCCCCATCCGAATTCGGATAAAGCCTCTACGCCGACTCTGGCTCTTACGTTTTTCGGTAAAATCTGTTCTTTGTACTCCTCAGACTGTTCGTTGAATATATCCATACACGGCATACTTACAACCCTTACGTCAATACCATCCGCGATAAGCTCTTTTTTTGCTTCAGCGGCAAGTGATACCTCCGAGCCGGTTGCAATAATGATTGCATCCGGAACATCCTTTTCGGAATTCGCGAGGATATAACCACCCTTTAAAGCCTCAGGGCTGCTGCCGTCAAGCTGAGGCAGACTCTGTCTGGATAATACCAGTGCGGTCGGTGTCGTTTTGTTGTTCAGGGCATGATACCATGCTGCTGCACATTCAGTTGCGTCCGCCGGACGGTATACATGGAAGTTTGGCATTGCACGCAGCATGGCAAGCTGCTCAATCGGCTCATGTGTAGGTCCGTCCTCGCCTACTCCGATACTGTCATGTGTCAGGACGTAGGTAAGCGGAAGCTTCATCAGAGATGATAATCTTGCCATCGGTTTCACATAGTCACTGAACACAAAGAATGTGGAAACATAAGGTCTTAATCCTCCGTGCAGTGCAATTCCGTTGCCGATAGCTGCCATGGCAATTTCGCGGATACCAAAGTGGAGATTTTTGCCGGACGGGTTCTCCTTGGAAAAGTCACCCGCATCCTTCATGTTAGTCTTGGTAGATGGAGCCAAATCGGCCGCACCGCCGAACATGTTCGGAACAACATCCTTTAAAATATTTAACAGCTTACCCGATACATTTCTGGTTGCTTCCGGTTTATCGAAAGAATTCCAGAATTCATCCATATCATATAAGCATTTCGCATTATCGGAATCATAGTACTTATCCCACAGCGCCTTCATCTCAGGATAAGCCTTGCAGTAGCTGTCAAAAAGCTCATGCCATGCGTCCTCGACCTCTGCCTTGCTCTTTGCAATCTCTGCGAAGTTGTCATATACATCCTGGTCAATCACAAATGGACCATTGTCGGCGATACCGAGATTCTCATGCATTGCTGCAATATTTTCAACACCAAGCGGTTCGCCGTGCGCACTTGCCTTGCCCTCCTTTGCAGGACAGCCGGCGCCGATTTTGGTCTTAATCTCAATCATGGACGGTCTGGTTTTCTCGGCCTTTGCAGCTTCAATAGCCTTTCCGATTGCATCGAGGTCATTTCCGTCCTCCACAAGCTGTGTATGGAAGCCAAATGCCTCAAAACGCTGTCTTACGTTTTCCCGGAAAGCGATATTGGTATCGCCCTCAATGGAGATATTATTGGAATCGTAGAGTACGATCAGCTTTTCCAGACCAAGCGTTCCGGCTAAGGAGAAGGCTTCATAGGAGATTCCCTCCATCATACAGCCGTCGCCGCCGAGTACATAGGTGTAATGGTCAACGACCGGATAATTTTCCTTATTAAACACAGCAGACAGATGTTTTTCTGCCATAGCCATTCCGACAGCCATAGCCATACCGGCGCCAAGCGGACCTGTCGTTGCTTCGACGCCGACCGTGTGACCGTATTCCGGATGCCCGGGTGTTTTGGAACCGAGCTGACGGAAATTCTTCATATCATCAATGGTTATGCCGTATCCAAAGAAATGGAGCAGTGAATAGAGTAACGCCGATCCGTGTCCGCCGGACAGGATAAAACGATCTCTGTTCTCCCATTTTGGATTGAAAGGATTGTGGTTCATATGCTTTGCCCACAACTCATATGCCATTGGGGCAGAGCCGAGAGGAAGTCCCGGATGTCCGGAATTTGCTTTCTGAATTGCGTCAGCAGCTAAAACTCTGATACTGTTGACAGATTTTATATCGATGTTATTGCTCATTTTTGTTCTCCTTAGTTTCTTTGTGCACGAGCCAGTATTCTTAAGATTCTGAGGAAAAGGTTGACGATGTCCACATACAATTCGGCAGCAGAATCTATTGCGTTATCAACGGTTTTCGGTATAACGTTCGCTTTCGCCCAGTCATATCCGATATAGCCGCAGAAAATAAGCACAACAACATAATCAATAATGCCGAGGTCAAAGCCAATCAGCATCATAACTAATTCGACGACGATGGTTATAAGCAGTGTAACCCCCAGGGTTCTTCCGATGCTCAGGAAAAAGCTCGGATAGACAGATGATATAAACATCATAATCAGTGTTACAACTGCCGTGATACCAAATGCGGCTGTGACGGTTGACGCGTAGCCGCTCAATGCATAGGCGTTGACAACCAGTGCGATAATAAGACCCAGCGGAACAACAATCAGGTTGTAACCGATGAAGCTGACTACAGGGCTGTCAGACTTATTTACCATCATGCTGCCTATTATTACCATGGCAAAATAAGCCACATAAAACATGATAGGACTGCCGATAAAAAGCTGGGCGATGCTGTCAAAACAGAAATGAACCATAAAACAGTTTATAAGGAAACCATAAAACAGTGTTCCGCCGATGACCAGATTATACGCCGTCGGAGAGATTTCCTGATAATTGCTGTATGGCTGGTCATATGGCTGATTGTACTGCTGACCATACGGCTCGCTGTACTGCTGATTGTATTGCCGGCTGTACTGCTGGTTGTATTGCTGTCCATATGGCTGATTGTATTGTTGATTATATTGCTGGTTATTGTAATTTTGATTGTCATAATACCCCATAACTATCAGTTCCTCCTTTATTATGCCTGCGCTTCTTTTTGCGCAAGATAGTCGTTGATGGAAACAATGACTTCATCCACGTTCATGCAATGTACCATGCATGCCTGCTCCAGGGACTCCATCGCAGCTGACGGACAGCCTACACAGTGCATTCCGGCAGCCATAAGAATTGCTGCAATACTTGGATCAATCTCAAGAATTTCGTGGATTAGCATAGATTTATTAACTTGTTTAGCCATAATCCAAACCTCCTTCAATCATATTATTATTCAAATAAAAATTATCATAGACGCACAAAGTATATCACATTACATGAAGGGATGTCCAGATGTCTATTTTTGAGTTTGTCTAAAACGCAAATGTCCCCGAAATCGTATACTGCCACAAGCGTCAGTTCTTTTGTTGGAAATTCACACAGCATTGCAGGGATGCAGCTCATTTTGAATTTTTATTTTAGGTCAAAATCAGCTGCTTGAAAATATGGGAAAAATCAAAGTCTGCTTTAGTTTCGGCATTTTTAAAACCGATAAGCAGTACCTCCATTCCCTCCCAATCATCAAAACGAATTATATATCTCCAATGATAATCGATGGCTTCGGCATCGCTTAAAAATGCTTTTTATTCAAAACAGGCACACACTTTTCCGGTTATTCTTCAGGGGAATCATATTCCATACCGCAATATTCAGCTAACAGCCATTGCATATCAATAAGCGCGTTTTTTAGTTCAGCCATTACTTCCTTTTGCCCTCTTATATCGTTTCCTGTTGATTTAGGTGCTTTCTTGATTTCAATATAACCATTATCGAAAGAAGCTGCTATCGTATCAATTTCCGTAATAATGTTATTGTTTTAATAAAATTCCGAAAAAATTCAAAATTGAAAGAAAAATATATGCTTTCACACAACGTTATTAATATTGTATACTGTATACAATCTATGTATTGAAAAAAGTACATTTTTTTGACTTTTTTTCGTTGACGTGTATACAATTTAAAATTATAATATAAATACCATCAGAGATTCGGCGGGGGTGACGTCAGTTTCTGACAGAAGCAAATAATTATTATAATTATAATCCGCATAGTGACTGCGGGAGAAAAAAGGAGGAATATAAGACAATGTTGTTAAAGTTGGACGCATTGGAAGCAGAAGGCTGGGACGGCTTCGTGCCTGGCAAATGGCAGAAGGAAGTTGAGGTTAGAGACTTTATTCAGAAAAACTACACTCCATATGAGGGCGATGATTCATTCTTAGCTGATCCTACTCAGGATACTAAGGATTTGTGGCAGATGGTTCTCGACCTTTCCAAGAAGGAGAGAGAAGCAGGCGGTGTTCTTGATATGGATACAAAGGTTGTTTCTACCCTTACATCACATGGCCCGGGTTACCTTGACAAGAGCAAGGAGAAGATCGTCGGCTTCCAGACAGATAAGCCTTTCAAGAGAGGAATGAACGTATACGGTGGTATTCGTATGGCTATGAAGGCATGCGAGGATAACGGATATAAGGTTGATCCTGAAATCGTTGAGTTCTTCACTACTCACAGAAAGACTCATAATGCAGGCGTATTTGATGTATATGATCCTGAGATTAGAAGATGCCGTACAAACCACATCATCACAGGTCTTCCGGATGCATACGGTCGTGGACGTATCATCGGTGACTATAGAAGAGTTGCTCTTTACGGTATTGATTTCCTGATTGAAGACAAGAAGATTCAGAAGGAGTCCTTCGGTGATGTTTACACAGATGATGTTATCAGAGGCAAGGAAGAGATTTCAGAGCAGATCAGAGCACTTGGAGAGTTAAAGCAGATGGCAGCAGCTTATGGCATTGATATCTCCAAGCCGGCAAAGAATGTTCAGGAAGCTATTCAGGCAGTATACTTCGGATACTTAGGCGCAGTAAAGGAGCAGAATGGTGCGGCAATGTCACTTGGACGTACATCTACTTTCCTTGATATCTACGCTGAGAGAGATCTTAAGAATGGTACATTCACAGAGGAGCAGATTCAGGAGTTTATTGATCACTTCATCATGAAGTTAAGATGTGTGAAGTTTGCAAGAACACCTGAGTACAACTCAATTTTCGCAGGTGATCCTGTATGGGTTACAGAGTCACTTGGTGGTATGGGTGTTGACGGACGTCCGCTTGTTACAAAGATGAGCTTCCGTTATCTTCATACACTTGATAACTTAGGTACAGCACCGGAGCCAAACCTTACAGTTCTCTGGTCAACAAGACTTCCAATCAACTGGAAGCAGTACTGTGCTAAGATGTCAATCAAGTCTTCTTCAATTCAGTACGAGAACGACGATTTGATGAGACCGCTTCATGGTGATGATTACGGTATTGCATGCTGCGTATCCTCCATGGTAATCGGTAAGGAAATGCAGTTCTTCGGAGCAAGAGCAAACCTTGCTAAATGTCTCCTTTACGCTATCAACGGTGGTGTTGATGAGTGTACAGGCGTACAGGTAGGTCCTAAGTACAGACCAATCACTTCTGAGTACCTTGATTATGATGAGGTTATGGAGAAGTTCGATGATATGATGGAGTGGCTTGCCAAGGTATATGTAAGCGCTTTGAACATCATTCACTATATGCACGACAAGTATGCTTATGAGAGAATCCAGATGGCTCTTCATGACAGAGATGTCAAGAGATACTTTGCAACAGGTCTTGCCGGACTTTCGGTTGTTGCTGATTCACTTTCTGCAATCAAGTATGCAAAGGTTAAGTGCATCAGAAATGAGCAGGGTATCGTAACATCGTACGAGACAGAGGGTGAATTTCCTAAGTATGGTAACAACGATGACAGAGTTGATAAGATTGCTGCAAGCCTTGTATCAACATTTATGCACAAGCTCAGAAAGCATCATGTATACAGAAATGGTTTCCCAACCATGTCAATTCTTACAATTACATCTAACGTAACATACGGTAAGAATACAGGTGATACACCTTGTGGCAGAAAGCATGGTCAGCCATTTGCACCTGGTGCTAACCCAATGCACAAGAGAGATACACATGGCGCTCTTGCATCACTTTCATCGGTTGCTAAGCTTCCGTTTATGGATTCACAGGATGGTATCTCCAATACCTTCTCAATCATTCCTGGCGCACTTGGCAAGGAAGATCAGGTATTTGCAGGAGATCTTGATGTAGACCTGAAGCTTGACTAATTCATGGAGTGCCTGTGGTTAGCTGATGACTATGGGAAATAAGGGATGATTAGATGGATAATGGTTTAAACAATGTTGACGATATTGTTGCTATGCTGGATGGTATGGTTGAGAACGGTCATGGACACATTAATGTGTCCTATGATCCGGATCAGGAGGGCAAGGCGGTTGAAACGCTCGGTTGTCTTGACTGTGCGAAGGGCGATCTTGCCTGTTCGGTTCCGACCTTACATGACGGCATAGACGACGCATTTGAAGAAGATTAGCTTCAATATATTATATTATAATGAAATAGGAGGATTATTAAAATGGCTAGTACACAGCAGATTGATAACTTAGTTAGTATGTTAGACGGATATGCAGAAAAAGGTGGATATCACCTGAATGTCAATGTATACAACAGAGACACACTTCTCGATGCTCAGAAGCATCCTGAGAACTATCCACAGCTTACAATCCGTGTATCCGGATATGCAGTAAACTTCATCAAGCTTACTCCAGAGCAGCAGGCTGATGTTATTTCACGTACATTCCACGAGACTATGTAATTTATTATATACCTCTGGTATTGATTCCAATTATTTGCGATTGATTTTATTCGTAAATTAGATTAACATGAAGAGGTACTCTGATATGGAGTACCTCTTTTATTATGTATTATGCGTAAACGGATGATTGCGGAGTATTCGGTTAAGAATTGTGCATGATGAAGGATGATAGGATGTTTTACAATATCTGATATAAGAACAGAGTTAGGAGTGACATGTGAGTATGGAGGGAATGATACATTCGATAGAGACATTTGGTACGGTTGACGGGCCGGGCGTCAGATATGTTGTTTTTGTAAAGGGATGTCCGATGCGCTGTATGTACTGTCATAATCCCGATACATGGGAGATGGCCGGCGGAACTAAGATGACACCTGAGGAGATTCTGGAGGATTACGACAGATATAAGCCATTTTTGAAGGACGGAGGTCTTACGGTTACCGGGGGAGAGCCGCTGGTACAGATTGATTTTTTGATTGAGCTGTTTGAGGGGGCAAAGAAGAAAGGGATTCATACATGCCTTGATACCTCGGGAATCATGTTCCGGCGTAATATCCCGGAAACGCTGGCAAAGTATGAGAGACTTATGAAAGCAACGGATTTGATTATGCTTGATATCAAGCATATCGATCCTGAGGAGCATAAGAAGCTTACCTCCCAGCCGTGTGATAATATATTTGATTTTCTGAAATTTCTGGATGAGCAGGGCAAGGAGATTTGGATCAGACACGTCCTTGTACCGGGTATCACTCTGATTCCGGAATATCTGGAGAGACTTGGATATTTCATAGGACAGTTTACACATATCAAGGCTTTGGATGTACTGCCGTACCATGATATGGGTAAGACCAAGTATGAGCAGATGGGAATTGATTATGTGCTGAAGGACGTAGAGCCCGCGACAAAGGAGCAGGCTGTGGAAGCCAGAGAAATTATCCTTGGAGCAATGAAAAAACGCCGTCAGGAGATGAAGGACGCCGGAGAACTGTAAGTTATGAGGCTGTCGCATTACGCTAATATGGCATGTATATATACATGCCATATTAGCGTAATGCGACAGCCTCATAATTTACAGTTTCGTTTATCATATGTTGGCGAGTATGCAGCATATGATAAAGTGAGTAGTGTGGATTGTGATGTCATGGGTAATAAAAATATAAAGCTTATAGCCGGTTCTGTTTTTCTTTTGATTCTTCTTGCCGTAAATTGTGTTCTATATTTCAGCGAAGCGATAAAACCGGATGATGATTTTGTGGTGGTGATTGACCCGGGACATGGGGGAAATGATCCCGGTAAGGTGGGAACATCCAATGTAAAGGAGAAGGATGTAAATCTTGCGATTGCACTCAAGCTTCGGGACAGTCTGGAGGAAAGAGGGGTTAAGGTTGTCCTGACGCGGGAAAACGATACCTGTCTTGCTACACCGGGAGCAACAAACAAGAAGACCTCCGATATGAATAACCGCGTGGAAATCATCAACGAATCACAGGCAGATATCTTAATCAGTATTCATCAAAACAGCTATACAGACGCCTCCGTGAAAGGGGCGCAGGTATTTTATCACGGAACCTCGGAGGAGAGCAGGAAGCTTGCAGAAACGTTGCAGAGTGCGCTGATTTCTGAGGTGGATCCGGACAATAACAGAGTGGCAAAGGAAGGGAATGATTATTTCATCCTGCGTAAAAGTACCTGCCCCGGGGTAATTGTTGAGTGTGGCTTTTTAAGCTGTCCGGAAGAGACGGCAAGACTTGTGGATGAGGGGTATCAGGAAAAGCTGGCTGAAGCGATTGCTGAGAGCGTGTGCAGACTGTATGGGGTGAAGTGAATCAGCAAGTTAGGAAAACTGTCCTGAAAAAGTATTGACAATTCGCCTGTGTTAGAATATAATTGTTTAAAGTACAGGTCTTTTAGACAAAAGAAAAGGGGGATTAATGCAAGGAGATGCTGCAACAGCATATGTATCGGAAAAGCTATTATGCAGTTTGAGACTCTTGATGCGGATGTAAGTGTTCAGATGAATGCACAGGAGGAAAGATCATGCCAATAAAATTAGATTATTCAAATTTAGAGCAAAAAATG
>CAYOOW010000036.1:0-24044 GCA_964405715.1 uncultured Bacteroides sp. | reverse complement strand
TGGATATAAAAAGAGCTGTTTTGATGAGATGAAAGGTTTACATCGAAATTAATTGGGTCTTAATAATAAGTTGGTTTTTGCCGAAATATATGATATAATAAGCCTTACACAGGCTTGCGCTTGCAAAAGCCTGTATAATGCGAAAAAAAACATGGAGCCGCCAGGCGACATGATATAGTGTATATTATACAACAAACGTCAAGCACACAAAGGAGATACAATATGCGATTTATAGAAGGAATCGGATATATAGATGACAGCAGCTACACTGTGAACAATACCGGACAGACGCAGTCTGCTGCAAACGTAAGTTTTGATAATCTACTGACTGCGGAGACCGACAAGCTGAACCGGCAGACCGCAACATACAATCTGGACGATATATTTAAAGAAGCCGCGGAAAAATATAACGTATCCTATGATTTGCTCAAGGCAATCGCCTACAATGAATCACGGTTTCAGGCAGATGCGACCTCTTCCACAGGGGCTATGGGCATCATGCAGCTCATGCCTTCTACAGCAGCGGCAATGGGTGTTCAGGATGCCTATGATCCATATCAGAATATCATGGGCGGTGCAAAGCTGCTCTCGACACTGTCGGATATGTATGACGGCAACCAGACACTTATGATTGCAGCTTACAACGCAGGTTCCGGCAACGTGGCAAAATACGGCGGCATACCGCCATTTAAAGAAACGCAGAATTATGTTGCAAAGGTTTTAGCCACCCTGCAATCAGGAGTTGATATATCGGAAAACGTAATCACAACAGGGGTAAATACACCAAGCACAAGTCATATCGGGCAGACGAACAGTTCAAATATAACATACAGTTCTATAGACAGAAATACTGTGCTGTCATATCAGGAATACCAGCTGCTTATGACATACTTTGATACCATGATGAACATCATAGCCAATATCGGAGAAACAGACAGCAGCGACAGCTCCAATGACGATTCCCTCGCCGACCTGTTTAAGCTCGGCACACAAAGTGCTGCGAACAGCATTACCTCTGCCGAATATACAGCAGGCACCGGAAATATATCCGACATCATTAACATGCTAAGCAGCACCGAGCAGGCAGATACCAGCGAAATTCGCAGTATACTTGCAAGCAGTATCACATACAACCGCAACAATATCGATTTATAAAAAAATGCAAATAGACTTGCCGCATTAAAATTATATGGCGCGGACGGAGATATGTAGAGGCAGGAAAACGCGCTCTCGCCCGGTTGTTCACCAATGTCATTAAGTTAATTTTTACGTGATTTTTTTCTACACAACCAGTTTGGAAGCCTGTCCTTTTTCCATTTCATACACCTCGTCACACAGCACGTTAATATCCTCTCTGTTGTGGCTAGCCAGGATTATCAGTTTTCCCTCAGTCTTCATCCTGAGCAGCAATTTCCTAATAATCTCAACTCCGTCCTTATCCAAGCCATTCATCGGTTCATCCAAAATAAGAATTTCCTGATCCTCCATAATCGCCTGTGCAATACCAAGTCTCTGTCTCATTCCCAGACTATATTTTTTGACAGGCAATTTCAAATCAGGATTGAGACCGCATATTTCCATGGATTTCCTTATTTTATTTATATCAGCCTTTCCGCTGATTTCCGATAACATTTTAAGATTTTTAATCCCTGAATAATACATAATAAAACCCGGCGTTTCGATAATCACACCTGCATTTTTTATATAATCCATATCACGACCGATAACCTTGCCGTTTACAATTATCTCCCCTGACGTCGGCTTTATAAACCCGCAAATGCATTTCATAAGCATCGTTTTTCCACTGCCATTATTTCCAACCAGACCATAGATGCGTCCTTCCGTCATACGCATATTAATGCAGGACAAAATCTGATGGCGCTTTATATTCAAATACAACTTATTTATTTCTATCACAACAAACATCTCCCTTATATAAGATTATATCGTCTGCTCATGACAAGCGATAAAATTATCAACACCAGGTTTATTACAATAAAATAAATATACGAATTAGAAAGTAAAAATATTTGCTTACTCTGGTATTCCGCATAATGCAGCCATGTTATGGTATGCGACATCGGAAAAATCCACATATATGAAGCTCTGGCAGCACAGGTTATCGCCCCCATGATTATAAGAAAGCCATCCAGCAATAGCCCTATGATTTTCTTATTTATCAGTGAAAAAATTAAAATTATCAATGCAAGCATAACAAAATACAATGCAAGCAGTACCGCGGTATGCACCATCGCGGTGACAAGCGTAATCTGATTATATAAATTTTCGGGAATCAGCCGGACAACATATTCCCCTGCCCGTTCGGGAAAAACAGATACATATCTTGTTACGGCAAAACTGTAATCTGTTTTGTACTCTGCGAACCCTAACGACAATACAACAGACGCGGCAAACACGAATACCGTTAATGCAATTGCGCTTTCTACGGCATATATAATCTGACCTGTAACCCACATTCTTTTACTGCATCGTATCTGATAAAAGTACTGATATTTTCCGTCTCTCGGATAATCTGCCATCATAGTCATAAAAAAAAGCGGCAGTATCAATACGATTATTCCGGAATTCCCCAAGGCTATAAACGGCTCAAACACGGAAATTTCGGAATCCATGAGACTGCTTAATTCTCTGAGGGGCGTTATAATCTGAACATTCATAAATATAACAAAGATTGCCAGTATAATTATTTTTGTGCTTCTTACCAGATGCGAGAATTCAATCTTAGACAGCTTCCATAATATTTTAATATTATTCAAATCCAAAACCATCCCCTTTTTTCTTTAATATACACATGTTGATACATATGCCAAGTATGTAGATAACAAGCGTGATAACCAGCGACACAACCCAATATGTATCTTTGTTTATACGCAAAATACTTTCCGGTCTTAAGCCGGCGCATATATTTAATACCGTATCCTGCGCCTTATTTATTGCATTAATTTCAATTTTCATGATTGCCTGTCCCCAAATGTATTTCAGCATAACCGGCAGACAGAGCAAAATGTATTTGTCCATAAATAAGATCGACACCAAAAATGCAAAGGCATTGACGCTCATTCCATACATGAATGTACCGACACAGTTTTTCATGCATAACAGCATTTCATTGAACGCCGGATATAATTCCAAGTACGCATCCATGCTTTCTACAGAATACGCATGTATGGACGGAAACCTCACATATACAATCAACCCAAAAACAAAATAACCGGTAAGCATAATAATTCCACCGCTGAGCATGGCGCTGACCGCTTTTGAAACACTGTATTTTAAATTACCCTCCCTGAGCAGCATCAGTCTGTCGATTCCTGTCTGTTTTTCATTTGAAATCGCGCTCAGATATCCGATACTCAGCAAAAAAGGAAGCAGCAGCTGCGTCCATGTTCCAATTCCTCTGTTCCAAATTTCATACCGGTTCAGATTAACGTCGGTCAGCATTGTTTCCCTTTTCAGGAAAAGGAGCAGCTCAAGAATCATATAGTTCTGTCCCCTAGGTGTAGTATATCCCACACTCAGCAGGCAGACCAAAATGACGCCCACACAGGACAGACAAAAAAAAGGAATGAAAAGACTCTTTTTTATTTCGCACGTAATATTTTTCATTTTAGTCCTCCACATAGGAGTAGTAATAGATTTCCCCGGAAAGCGTGTTGACATAAAATCGCATTATCTGATTGTTCGTTTGATTTACTCCCTCAAACTGCCAGCATGGATATGCAATCTTATTTCCCGCTCCGTCAACACAGGTACAGTAAACCAAATTTACCCCGCTCACCTCGACAACCACCTGGTCCGCCAGAAAATCATCCAGCAATATAACAGCGTCACTTAAACCAAGCATCTCTGTCTGTTCCTCGATAAGTCCTTCTATTAGCTCCGCATCCGAATATCCCGTATATGCAGCCACCGTATCATCATAAATGATATATGCGGTCTTAATATCCTCTACAATCTCATAGTCGGAGCTGTAATATGTCCGCATGCCCCCATCTGCATATGCAAACGGTACGCCCTTATATATTCTGCGAACCTTGAACGCATAACCGTATTTATCATTTAACGTAAACACCTCTACCTCCGGCGTATCAACGGATATGCCGTCAGGATTCTGAAACGGGGTTCCCATTTCAAAATAGTCCTTTACAACCTCCGACGCCTCATTGACGGACATACTTCCCCCGGGCAGCTCCCACTCATCATCACCCTTCCGCGCGACCAAGCCCCTGTCCACTATGTTTTCTTCATTTATTCCCAGTGCATCCATTGCAGCCAGACCGTCATAATTCAAAAGTCCCGTTATGGAACCGTCGCTCATGGAGTATATTCCGTCGTTCCCCATCTGAATATAACATTGGTTGGTATTGATAAAAAATCCGTGTCCCGATTCAAATTCCGGATAATAGTCAAATACGGCCGGATAATCATACGGATACTCCTCGCTGCCGCTTTCATATTGCCCGCTTGCATCACGCAGCTCTCTCTCCAAATCAATATCGTCACACCCAATACTCTCCAGCCAGTTCTTCACAATTTCGGCGCTCTCCTCGGCTCCCAGCTTTCCGGAATATAATCTATATATCCCCACCGTCTCAACACCGTCGATTGACGCAAATTCAGCATCTGAAAAACGCAGATTGTCATATGCGCCGTCCCGGACTGTGTCTGTTTCCTCTGTATATACCTTTTGATATTCCGCAATATTAATTCTGTTTTCCGAAAAATTATCATTATACTGCAGTGCCTCATCCTCTGTTACTGTCGCGGCTTCAGTCGCGCTGCTGTCACTTCCGGCTATATCCTCCTCAATGTTAGTACCGCACCCTGTGATGCAAGCCAGCAATATAACTAAAACGACACTGGATTTTAATGCTTTCATAATGTCCTCCGTATAAAAATAAGCAGAGGACAAAATATTTTTACCCACTGCTATGAAATTTATGTCAGATAATACTTATTGATTTATGTAAATTGTTCCGGTTGACGTACATGAATAACCGACTGTAGCTGTAACCTTGAAAGTAACTGACCCGGACGTACTGCCTTTCATCTTCCAGGAACTTGTTCTTCCTGTTGTCGTTACAGAAACAGGATTCATACCGCCTGCCGAGGACGAAGTAATTGTCAAAGCTCTGCCGTTTGTTCCTGAAATGCTTGCGCAATTTGCATAATATCCGCCGCTGTAATAGTCTACAACAACCGTTGAGGACTGATTGCTGACAGATGAAGGTGCCGTAGGAATATAATTTATATTCCAGCTTCCTGATGATGACGCATTGGTCGGAAGAGATATTCCCAAAATCAAGGCTACCGCCAATGTTTAAGTAGTTAGAATTTTTTTGATTGTTTTCATAAGTACCCCTTTCTACTCTGGTCTAACCAGAGCGCATATATTTTTTGCGTATTAATTACCCCGCAAATTCAATATATCACTTTTTCGTCCATTAGTCAACTGATTTATTTTAAGAGTTTATTTTCATAAACCAGCGCATTCTGATTTGGTTTGTCGTAAAATCTGTCATAAAAATCCGAGGATGTTTACATTGTCCGGCAATGAAACACATGGATACCGATGTTGAATAAACCGCCCTATTTTAGTGTAGCATAAAAAGTTGAATTTTCACGTGATCCGCTATTTTTCTCATCTCATTCGGGCAATAATATATAAATGTGTATCGCAGGTGTCTTTCGTCCGACAGCAGTTTCTTTTGTCCGACTGTAAGCTCCATTTGGACGATTTAAATATTTTAATGGATGTAAAAGAGCCTGCCACTTTTCTCGTGACAGGCTCTTTTTCTATTTTATTTTGATTTTTCCTTCCGGTCCGGCAAAATCAAATTACCTTTGTTCATCCTTGAGTTTTGTCAGGACGGCAATACTTACACCTGCAAAAAGGAAGGTTACTCCAAACAGAAGTCCCCAGCACTTTGCCACATGTCCTTTCTCACGGGCAAACATAGCATCCTCTTCCTCCTCGTCATCAGTCTCCTCTTCCTCCTCGACTTCAATCTCAACCGGTTCTGACACATACTCCTCAAAGCTCTGCGGATCATTTGCATACACTGAATAATATTCTACAGTATCCTGCAGCTCGTTGATTGTCTCGTCATATGCGTCCTGCATAGATGCAATCATTTCATTGCAGTCAGCCACAAGCTCATCCTGCTTTTCCTGTGCCTCTTCCTCCGCCTTTTTTGCATCCTCCTCACCCACAGGCTCAAGCTCATTCAGGCTGTTGGTGCTGCCAAGCGCCTCCATTGACCAGCGGCTGAACGTGAAATAAGATATCTTCTCTGTCGCGCCGTTCAGGCTGAACAGGATACCTGAGAAAAGGAGCTGTATGATAAGCACAAACGGAGCAATCGACATCGCTCTGTCACCATTTTTCGAACACGCGGATATCAGGAGACCAAAGCCTGCCGATACATAGATGGTCACGAATATCGTTACCATCATTTCAAAAACAGCGTTGCCGAATATTACGCCATCGCATTTCGGCGCCCCCTTCACTACCACAAAAACCGCAACCATGATAACCGACTGTACGATTGCAACCATAGCCTGAACAATATATTTTGACAACATATAAAGCGGCAGCTTCAGATTCGCCATATATTCCCGTTTCAGTATTACCCTCTCTTTATATATTTCCTGAATCGTATTGAATAATCCCATCCAGATTCCGGCGCTCATCAGGGCAAACAGGATAGACCGCGTCTCAAACATCTTGTCATAGATACCCTTTTCGGCAACCAAAGCCAGAAGGAGTCCAATCAAAACAGGCTGAATAAAAATCATAGCCAGCCGTTCCATGTCATTCTTTATCAGCGTCAGATATCTCCTGATCAGAACGGATAACTGATTTATATTGCTGACATGCTTTGGCTTAATCTCTTTTCCGGTATTTGTCCCGCCTTCTCCGTTCTGCTTATTGATACCGGATGACTTAAACCGCGCTTCCCATGATTTTGTATCCGCCGTAATCATATCATAAACCTGTACGATATCGTCAGTCTGGAAGAAATCCTTTATTCCATCCGGTTTACCGCAGTAGCATAGCTTTCCGCCGTATCCCATTATAATGACCTTGTCACACAGATGCAGGTTGTTCGTCGTATGGGTAACCATAATAATGGTTTTTTCCTGCTCCTTTGACAGCCGGCTCAGCGTATGCATTAAATGCTGCTCCGTTCCCGGATCAAGGCCTGATGTCGGCTCATCCAGGAAAAATAGCCCCGGGTTGGCCAACAGCTCAACTGCTATACTTGCACGCTTTTTCTGTCCGCCGGACAATCTTCGGATATATGTGTCCTGATGCTCCAGAAGCTCCACCATCTCGAGCACGTCATGAATACGCGCGTCAATCTCCTCTTTTGTGGTGTCCTCAGGCATTTTGAGCTTTGCCGTGTAATAAAGCATCTTCTTTAACGTGATATTTTCATATATAATATCCTGCTGAGGAACAAAGCCTATAATATTTTTCAGCGTCTGGAAATTCTCCCGCAGATTGATACCATTGCAATATACATCGCCCGTCACATCCGTATCAAAGCCGCTCATTGCCGTCATCAAGGTCGTTTTCCCCGCACCGGAACCGCCTATGATTGCAACAAACTCATTCGCTCCGATACTGCAGTCAACCTTATCCAGAATGGTCTTTTTCCCGTTTTTGGCATCAACCTCTTTATTCAGTTTCCTGATATCTAAAGCAATACCTTCCGAATTAACCTTATAAAACAGCTGGTCATCGTTATAAATGAATATCGTATTTAATATCGTAAATATATCCTTGTTGGACAGCTTATATGGTCTGTCAATACGAATACCGTTTACAAAAACGCCGTTCGCCGATTTATTATCAAACACATAGGTCTCCCCATTCATGCACCTGACTCCTGCATGCAGACGGGATACGGCTACATTTTTTAATTTGATATCACAATTTGCGGCACGGCCAATGCTGTTATCTCCCTCGTGCAGCTGAAACGACCTCCATTTTCCGTTTGTAGAATGGCTGTCATACAGCATAAGCACCGTCTCACAGCCCTCCATTGATTTGGTCGTTCCCAGACGGATAATCATGTCATTTCCGTCCCCACCGTAATACTGTCCCGGCTGAATTCCGGAAAACTGCTGTCCATATGCCACATATGTACCATTTGAACTGTTATTATCCTTAATATAAAACATTCCCTGATTGATACAGATTTCACCGTGATGGCCGGATACAATCTCGGAATTAATCACAATACTGTTATCATTGGCACGCCCGAAGGTATATACCGCCTCCGAATATGCAGATAAATCCAGTTCCTGAATACCGTTGTTATCCACTATAACCAGAGTACTCTTTTTCTTACCGCTATTCTGTAATTGCTCCAGCATGGACGGATCAAAATAAACGGTGCTTTCTCCCATATTGTTTTGCATCTTCTCCTCCACTCCCTGAACCATATTCTTATTTTGCACGTATCGTGCATCTCAGACCTTCAATACGAATATGTTCATCTTACATCACATATAAGGAAAGGGCTGCCACGCTATCATGCATAGCAGTCCCTTTTTTGCTTCTATATTCTAGCCTCTCTTCAGGAAATCCGGTATCTTAATTCCGCTTGCCGCATTTGTCTGCGGTTTCACAGCTGCCGGTTTTACCGGGCTTGTCAAATCTATGCCCGATGCCACCGGTTTCTTCGGCGTTGTATTCATGAAGGACGGCTTTGCCGCACCGGAAACTCCGGTTATCGGCTGTCCCGAATAGGTTGGTGTCTTGAGCGGCGTTACTGATGAAGCCGGTTTTGTATTTGATGTCGGAATATTCACTGCCGCAACAGACGCAGCCGTATTTCCCTCAATACCGGTTGCAATAATCGTAATGCATACATCCTCACCCATCACATCATTATCTACTGTACCGAAGATAATATTTGCACCGTCACCGGCAACCTCAGTGAGGTATGTAATCGCATCATATGCCTCAACAATACCAATATTACCTGAGAAGTTCACGATAATATCCGTTGCACCTGCAACGGTTGTCTCAAGCAGCGGACTATCCATGGCAGACTTGATTGCATCCACTGCCTTGTTGTCTCCGCTTGCACGTCCGATACCGATATGAGCGACACCCTTGTCTCTCATAACTGTCTGGATATCCGCGAAGTCAAGATTGATAAGGCCCGGCTTATTAATCAAATCGGTAACACCCTGAACACCCTGCTGCAGTACTTCATCAGCCTTCTTCAGGGCCTCCGGAATACTTGTACGCTTATCGCATATCTGGAGGAGCTTATCATTTGGAATGACAATCAGTGTATCCACATTCTCCTTCAGCTTGGCAATACCATTTACGGCATTGTTCATTCTGGGCTTACCCTCAAAGGAGAATGGCTTTGTGACAACGCCGACTGTAAGGATTCCGAGATTTCTTGCAATCTCAGCCACAACCGGTGCAGCGCCTGTACCGGTACCGCCGCCCATACCGCATGTAACGAATACCATGTTGGCATCCTTCATGATATCGGTAATCTCTTCCCTGTTCTCCTCAACGGCACTTGCTCCAATCTCAGGCTTTGCTCCCGCGCCAAGTCCCTTCGTAAGCTTTTCACCTATCTGAATCTTCGTTGTTGCTCTGCTCTGTGATAGAATCTGCTTGTCCGTGTTGATTGCAATCAGCTCAACACCCTCAACATTCTCGTCAATCATTCTGTTTACTGCATTGTTTCCAGCACCACCTACACCAATCACAAGGATTCTTGCAGGGGTTTTTTCGTCGTTTGATTTTATTTCAAGCAAGGTCTTCTCCTCCTTAATTGTATTTACCTATTAAATCCCATAGTGTTGCATTATTGTTTATATTCTATAATTTTTCTAAGAAATAATCAATAGATAATTTACTATTTCTAATTATTTCTTGCTGAAGCTTGCCGTTGCGTTATCAGAATTGAAATCCTTCATATAGAGCGTTCCTTCCATTCCTTCCAGTCCTTCTAAGATACTCCCCAGATTCATCATCTGAATTGCAAGATATTCCCCCTCTCCTAATTCAATTGTTATACCATCGTGAAATAAAACTATCTCATTCCCGGCGGTAAACTCTATGCCATCAATCTCAAGCTCATACTTATCCACAAGCTGAGTAATTGATAAAATGGATTGAAACCGGCTCTCGTCATCTATCGGAAGCTTTTCTCCCACCTCCCACTGACTGAAATGAAGCCCCTTAATGCATGGAACTCCGGATATCATTTCCGGTGACGCATCCAATATAACACCATCTTTATCAAAATATACATATCCGTCCATGTATTCTACACATCCTGCCATGGACTTCTCGTACACCATAACCTCTATTTCATTTTTTGATACAAACTCAATATCCATTTTTGCCACAAACGGAACATCCTCAATCGGTTTTATTTTGCTTATCAGATACACAAGCAGCGTATTATCGGAAAACCGCTGTGCCTCTACTGCCTGACGTACAATCTCCTCATCCACATTTTCACATCCGGACACCCGTATCGTCTTGAGATGAAATGTGGACAAATACATGAAGCCGCCAGCCAATACAAGCAATATGGCACATAGTATTTTTAATTTCTTCTTCGGCATACACAATCTCCCTCACAACTGCCCGGTGGGGCGCATCTGCCTTGATACGCCAAGCACAATTCCAACCTCTATCATCATAAAGACAAGCGACGTACCTCCATAGCTGATAAATGGAAGCGTGACACCCGTATTTGGAATCGTATTTGTCACTACGCCGATATTAACGATTAACTGAACCGCCACATGGGTAATTACTCCCGTGACAAGCAGCCCTCCGAAGCAATCCGGAGCATTATTTGCAATATAGCGAAAGCGAAGCAGCAGCATTACAAAAAGCAGAATCACACCGATTGCCCCGAACAATCCCAGCTCCTCACATATGACAGAGAATATCATATCATTGTGCGATTCAGGCAAAAAGCCCATTTTCTGAATACTCTGTCCCAGTCCTCTTCCGAACAGTCCGCCTGAGCCGATTGCATAGAGCGACTGAATCGTCTGAAAACCTTTTTCACTGGTCTCAGGATGAAGCCATGCATCAAATCGGTCACCTCGGTATCCCTTGGCAAATACGGCTACCGCTGCGCCGGCAACACCGATTAGCCCCAGAAGCAGCAGGTTCATAAACTTCGGGCTTGCCACAAACATAATAATAACCATTACCGCGAAGCAGACAATCGCCGTACTCAGATTTTCCGTTGCGATTAAAACAATCGAAATAACCGGCAAAATTGCCATTCGGATAATACCCGGTATCGTATTAAGCAGCTTCCCTCTGGATGCGCATGCATGCGCCATATAGATGATAATTGCAGGCTTAACAACCTCCGATGGCTGGAACTGGATTGGTCCAAGCGGCAACCATCTTGTTGCACCGTGTGTCGCAGTACCGATAATCAAAACCAGCACCGACAAAAATATACCCAGATAAATCAACAATACAGAGAAATACTGATAATATCTGTAATTAATATGGGAAACGACTATCATCGCCATAAAACCAATCACAGCGAATATCGCCTGCCTCTGCACGTAATATGTACTCGCCTCACCATTCATCACGGCTCTGTATGAACTTGAACTAAATACCATAAGCAGGCCAAATAACACTATCACACTCAGAATAAACACAACCTGATAATCAAAGTAGCCGCCCTTAACCCAAAAGCTGTTATCGAGCGTCCGATGTTTCTGCCTCGCCGACCGGTCCTGCACCGCATGATCCATGCACCCATCACTCCTCAAGCTTATTTACATATTCCTTAAATAATTTTCCACGCTGTTCATAGCTGTCAAACATATCCCAGCTTGCACATGCCGGAGACAGTAAGACCGCATCACCCGGTTTTGCATGTGCATGGCAGAAGCCCACTGCCTCCTCAAGACTATCTGCATACACTGTATTATTAAATCCATGCTGTTTTGCACAGAGTGCTATCTTTTCCGCTGTCTCACCGATAAGCACCAGATATTTCACCTTCGCATCAAAGGCATCAATCCATTCATCATATACGGAATGCTTATCGTATCCGCCGCCAATCAGAAATGTTGTTGTTGTCATCGCCTGAATCCCCTTGATTGCCGCATCCGGATTTGTTCCCTTGGAATCATTATAGTATGTCACTCCTCCCACGGTTCTGACATACTCTATCCTATGCTCCACACCCTGAAACGAGGAGCATACAGATGCAATTACATCGGTCGGAACACCCATATAATATGAGATTGCAACTGCTGCCAATACATTTTCAATATTATGTGTACCGAGAAGCTTGATATCCTTTAACGGCAATATCTTTGTCACACTGCCCTTCTCTTTTATAACGATATCATCACCCTCCACACAAACGCCCTCATCAAGGTCTGTTAAGCGGCTGAAATATATAACCTTTGCCGCAATCCGTCCGGCCAGCTTCACCGTCTCCGGATCATCGTAATTCAGAACAGCGAAATCCTCCGCTCCTTGATTTTTTGTGATTGCAAGCTTACAATTTGCATAATTTTCAAAGGTATAGTGACGATTCAAATGATCCGGTGTAATGTTAAGGATTGCACTGACATGCGGTTTGAATTTCTCAATAGTCTCAAGCTGAAAGCTGCTGATTTCCGCGACCGTGACCGACTGCTCTGTCGTCCGGTCAGACAGACTCGTATACGGAATTCCTATATTGCCCACAACAAAGGTTTCCCCGTTGTAAGCCTTCATAATTTCACCGACCAGCGTGGTAGTTGTCGTCTTTCCATTCGTTCCGGTAATAGCCGCAACCGTCCCCTTCTCATACCGGCAGGCAAGCTCTATCTCACTCCAGACAGGCAGCCCTGCAGCCTTTATCTTCTCCGCAAACGGAACGTCTGTCGGAATCCCCGGACTTATGACCATCAGACAGCACTGCTCTATAATCTCGTCGGTCAGCGCGCCGATATGAACCTCAATCCCGCTCTTATCCTCACAGTCAACCTTCTCCAGAAGCTCCCTTGCGGCAAGCTCTGTATTTTCATCAAATAAGATAACACGCTCTCCGTTACGGGCAAGCAGTGCAGCAGCACACAAACCGCTTTTACCGCCCCCGGCCACCAGGATTTTTTTTTCAAACATACCTGTTTCCTCCTAAACCAATAAAACTTTATATCGCCAGCATACCGACCAGACAGAGGATTGCCGTCACAATTGAGAAAATAGACACAACCTTCGTTTCCGGCCAGCCGGATAATTCAAAATGATGATGAATCGGCGCCATCTTAAATACCCTTTTCCCGGTCTTTTTAAAATATAATACCTGAATAATCACAGATAAAACCTCTGCAAAATAGATAAAAGCAACCAGCAAAATAATGAGCGGCATACGGAGCACATACGCTGTAGAAGCGACAAAGCCGCCCAACGCCAGCGAACCGGTATCACCCATAAACACTCTTGCCGGATATACGTTATACACCAAAAATCCCAGCAGACTTCCCACGGTTGCGCAGGTAATCGGCGCCACCCCGGGATTGCGGCCGACAGCAACCACGGTAAAGAAAGTCGCAATCAATACCGTAACAGATGATGCGAGTCCATCAAGTCCATCCGTAAAATTTGCTCCGTTTACGGTTCCAAGCATAACAAAAAACATGAGCGGATAATACAGCCATCCGATATTTACCATCCTGCCCGCGAACGGAATCAATATCTCTGTACCCAAATGCGTATGCGCATAAATATAATATGCAAAAACTGCCGTTACAAGGATCTGTCCCAACATCTTCTGCCATGCGCGAAGCCCGAGGGAACGTTTCATCACTACCTTGATATAATCATCCAGAAATCCAATCAGTCCAAAACCCAATGTGGCAAATAAAACAGGTATAATCTGCGGATAGTCCTTCACATAAAACAGCGATGTAATTACAATACTGAACATGATAATCAGTCCGCCCATAGTCGGCGTTCCCGATTTTTTCAAATGTGACTCCGGACCATCATCCCGCACAAACTGTCCAAACTTTAATTTTTTTAAAAACGGAATCACAATCGGACTCAATACCACACTGATTCCAAACGCAATTAACACTGGCAAAATAATATCATTTCTATTCATGATGCACTCTCCTCCGGTATCCTCTGTATCATATTATTTATAATCTAAAACACCGTATCCTCAAAATATATTGTCTCCACACTGTCCTCCGTTGATTCCTCTGACTTTTCAATTCCAAGATAGGGGAGGATGTTATTATATATTTCACCGACAACCGGTGCCGCTATCGTTCCACCATAATACACCCCCTCCGGCTCATCAATCAAGATTAATGTCAGCACCTGCGGATTGTCAGCAGGCGCAAAGCCGATAAAGGATGATATGTATTTGTTGCTGCTTCTCGGAAGCTTCTCACTTGTGGCTGTTTTGCCGCCAATCCTGAAGCCCTCAACATAAGCCTTATGACCGGTTCCCTCTGCCACCACCGCCTCCAGCAGTTCCTTCATGGTCTCTGAGGTTGTTTCACTGATGACATTCTCCTCTGTGTCGTATTCCAATTTATCTATAATATGATTATTTTCATCTGTCACATAAACACCAAAATGCGGTGTCACCAATGTTCCTCCGTTAATGACCGCCGATACCGCACGCATGAGCTGCAGCGGCGTAATCTGAAACGACTGGCCAAATGACATGGTTGCAAGCTCCACTGCACCTACATTTTCCTCCTTATGGAAAATGGAGTTTGCCTCACCCGGCAAATCAACACCGGTCTTCTCAAACAAACCCAGCTTCTCGAGGTTCTTATAAAAATTTGCAGCCCCGACTCTGGCGCCTATATCCATGAAAACAGGATTACAGGAATTCATGATACCCTCTTTAAAGGTCTCCTGTCCATGTCCTACTACCTTATGGCATCGGATTCTTCTATCCTCAACAATGCGGTATCCCGGACAGTAGAAGCTGTCATCCACCGACACCACCCCCTCCTCAAACGCGGAGGTTGCTGTTATAATCTTAAATGTTGAACCGGGCTCGTAGGTGTCATTGATGCAAAAGCAGCGCCACATCTGATTCAGCATATCCTGCGTCACCGTCTCTCCCTCTGCCGGTTCATAGTTTAATGTAAACGGATTATTCAAGTCGTACTCCGGCACATCCGCCAGAGCGTATATCTCTCCATTTTGCGGATTCATCACAATAATGCATACCCTGTTCGCCTGTTTTTTCTCTAAAACCTGCATGGCGGCCTGTTCAATATATTGCTGTATATTGACATCTATCGATATCACCAGATTATGCCCCGGGACCGGTTCTACTCTCGTCTCAGCCGCATTCGCAATTTCTATTCCGTTTGCTGTCGTAAGGGTATTAATACTTCCGTCTTGTCCCATCAGAACATCGTCGTACATAACCTCCAATCCGACGATTCCCTGATTATCTGCGCCTGTAAATCCTATTACCTTAGATGCCAGACTCGAATACGGATAAAATCTTTTATAATCCTCATCCACCATGACACCGTCCAGATTCATCCCGCGGATTTCATCCGCAACGGTTTTATCAACATTACTTTTTATCTTTTCCCTGGATGAATACTTCTCAACCTTTTCTCGTACCTCACTCTCCGAAAGCTCAAGCTTTTCGGACAGTACGCGTATGACTGTCTCCGGATCCGTAATCTGATTGTGGATGACGGAGATGGAGCAAACCGGTTTATTTCCCGCTATCTCAACACCATTTCTATCATATATAATACCCCTTGGCGCCTTTATACTCCTCTCCCTCTCCTGAATCTGAGTTGCCTTATCGCTGTATTCATCAGCCTGAAACACCATGATGCCCGTCAGTCTTACGCTTAGAACCAATGTCATGCCCAGAACAATCAAGGTAAATATATCAAGCCTTTTTCTGTTGTGTATGGTGAAATAAGTAATAGGCCTTGGATTTTTCTCTGAATCTCTCTTCACGCCAGCACCACACCGCAGATTGTCTTACTATTATATTTATTCCGGGATTTGGATTGTATAACTTCTATTTATCTCATTCTGCGTTTTACTGCTGAACAGGCTCTGTTCCCGTACCGTCCACGGCAGACTGTCCTTCCTCTGTCGTCTGTTCCTCCGTTGCTGTATTACCGGCAGGCTGTTCCTCCCCGGTATCTGTTCCCGATACATAAGGATTATCTGCGCCGCCCGCAATATCATTTTCCGGTGCTGCGCCATCATAGATCGGCGTCATCTCCTCTTCCATTGCGGTCTCCGGATCATACTCATATTCTTCTCCGGTCTTATATATATTCAGATAAGGAAATACTTCCTCGGCAATATTTGCAAAAATAAGCTTGGCAGCTCCGCTGATACGCTGAACCTCAACATTCGGCTCATCAACAACCACATAAATCACGACCTGAGGATCATCAACCGGAGAAAAACCGATGAATGAAAGCAAATAATTTCCTTTGTTTCTCGGCCATTTCTCTGCTGTACCCGTCTTCCCGCCGATGGAATAACCGTCTACCGACGCGCCTCCTCCGGTACCTTCCTCAACAACACCCTGCAGGCTGTCCCGCAGCTGTGCGGATACATCCTCTGATATTGTTCTTCTCACTAAAACGCTTTCCAGATTTTCAATCACATTGCCGTTTTCATCCTCAATCCGCTTTACAACGCGCGGTTCATAGTAATACCCGCCGTTGATGGCGGAGCAAAACGCTGTTCCGAGCTCAATCATCGACACCGTCACACCCTGTCCGAACGAGGATGTCGCAAGCTCAACCTCATTCAATGAATCCGCATGATAAACCAGCATGCTGAGCGACTCTTCATCCGGCTCGCCCGGTATGTCAATGTTTGTCTGCTGTCCGAATCCGAACAATACCTGATACTTATCAAATATATCCGGGCCCTCCATCTGACTGATCTGCATCATTGCATCGTTGCAGGAATTCTCCAGCGCTTTTGATAAGGTGAGCGTTCCATGCACGTGACTGCAGCCTATATAATATATATCCTTTTGTTCTCCTCCATCACATACAAACGTATTATTCTGATTTACGATTCCCTCCTGTAAGGCGCCTGCAACCGTAAAAGTCTTATATGTAGAACCCGGTTCGTACACATCGCTGATTGCAAAATTACGCCATACCTTGTAAAGTGCGTTGACCTTTTCCTCATCCGTAGCCGTCAGCTTGAAATTTTCAAACTCCTCATCCGTCTGGAACTGATACCGCGTGCTGCTAAGATCATAAGCGTCATTCGGATCGTAGGAATGAGAGTTATAGAGCGCCATCACACTGCAATCTTTCGGATTCATTACAAGCACGGATACATTTTGGGCTCCTGTTTCCTCCATGAATGCATCCACCTTTTCCTGCACGGTCTGCTGGACATTTGCATCTATATTTGTAATAAGATTATATCCGTTCACCGCCGGCTCAATCGTCTCAGTCAGATCATCGTTCTCATTCAGGTAGGAATATTCCCTTCCGTTTGAACCGTTCAGCTCGTCGTTATATTGCTCCTCAACGCCATACATACCCACGTTTCCGCTCACGGTAAAGCCAAGCAGATGGCTGGCAAAGTCACCGTTCGGATATACCCTCTGATACTCCTCTTCAAAGTAAACGCCCCTGACATCTCCGCCCTCCTCGGTATCACAGAAATCCTGAAAGCCCTTTACGGTATCATAATCCAGTTTTTTTCTTGCAACCACATAGTAGGAATCCGCATCCGCAAGAAAATCCGTCATTTCAGCATCCGTAACATCAAAATACTTCTTCAATGCTTCAGTCGTCGCCCTTTTATATTCATCCTTCTCCAGAATATTTTTCGGCTCCAATATCATGTTATACACTTTTTCGGAGGTTGCAAGCACCGTCCCGTTTGCATCCAATATATCGCCGCGCTTATATGGGATAACCGTGCTTGTATATCCCTGCTGGGCAAGTACCTTCTGCTCATATTCCGCCCCGCTCTTAATGTTGATATAAATCAATCTGCCTACGAGCACAACAAAAACTGCCAAAAATGCTCCGAGAACAATCAGCAGTCTTTTTTTCATTTTAGCGAGAAAGCGGCGCCTTTTTTTTCTTTTTGCCATTCTGTACTCACCTCATACGGTAATTAACGTATCCAGCCTAATTTGCATCAGGCACATCCTGGTACTGTTTTACATAGTCTTCATCCGCGCTGTCATAATAAATAATCTGGCCTTTCTTCGCATAGACCATCCCCAGCTCGTTTGCAGCGACATCATAAATCTCATCCATAGTATACATGTTTTTCAAAGATGCTTCGTATGCCGCATTATCATTTTCTATCGCCTCAAGCTGTGCTTCCATATTGTTTATGTTGCGCTGCTGCTCGTCTATTTTTGACTCCATATACAGCATAAATACACATGCCGCAACCATAATCAACACCGACGCAGCAACAAATACCGTATACTTCAAATCAAACGCCAGAGCCTTGTCCACTTTGGCATTGACACGTTTTGCCGTGTTTTTTCTTCGTGCCGGAGCTGCTTCCCGTCTTCTCTCAGGCACATATTCCCTGCTCGGTTCCGAATCAATTTTTCTTACTGTACTACCCTCAACGTAATACATATTTCTGCCTGTTCTCTCACCCATAGCTACATCTCCCTTTTATATCATACCTTTTGTATCCTGCTTTGCTGACTCAATCCTGTGTGTTTTTTTCAAATACGCGCAGCTTGGAGCTCTTGGCTCTTTTATTGCTCTGTATCTCATTTTCATCCGGTAAAATCGGTTTTCGGGTAATCACCCGGCCGGCCGGAACCCTCCCGCATGTGCAAATCGGAAATTCCGGCGGACAAATACAGGGATTCATATTTTTCCTGAAGATATTTTTTACGATCCTGTCCTCCAGAGAATGAAATGTGATGACCGCCAGCCTGCCCCCCGGATTAAGAAGCTCTATCATATTATTCAGCGACTGCTCCAGCACAAAGAGTTCCCGGTTCAGTTCTATTCTGATTGCCTGAAATGTCTTCTTTGACGGATGTCCGCCGTTTTGTCTCACCTTTGCAGGTATTGCCGCCCTGATTATGTCGTTCAGCTCTCCCGTCGTCTCAATCGGCTTGTCCTGTCTTGCACGAACAATATGTTTTGCTATATTTTTCGCGAAGCTGTCTTCCCCGTAATCCCTGATAACGCGAAAAAGCTCCTGCTCTGAATATCCGTTCACGATATCCCGCGCCGTCATAGTCTGAGACCGGTCCATGCGCATATCAAGCAGTGTGTCCTCCCGATATGTGAAGCCCCTTTCCGCGTTATCAAGCTGATATGATGAAACTCCGAGGTCGAGAACAATACCATCAACACCGCTGACGGAAAGTTCTCTTAATACGGAGTCTATATCCTGATAGTTGCTGTGAACGATAGTTACCTTATCCGCATAGTCCTTCAGCCGTTCTCCGGCTGCCCGAACTGCATCCATATCCTGATCAATACCAATCAATCTTCCATGCGGGCCCAATCTCTTACAGATTTCAAGAGCGTGTCCGCCGCCTCCCAAAGTGCCGTCCACATACACTCCGTCAGGCTTTACATTCAAACTGTCTACAGTCTCATTTAAAAGAACCGAAATATGTTGAAATTCCATATCTCCCGCTCCTATATTCCATACTTTGCGCTCATATCCATGGATATCTCATCAATATCCATCTCTTCGGCACTGTTATATCTATCCCATGCACCCTTATCCCATATCTCGGCAGTGGAACCGTTTCCAACCAAAACAACTTCCTTATCAATTCCTGCCCATGCCCGCAGATTCTGCGGAATAACGATTCGAAACTGCCCATCTGCCTCACATTCATTCGCAGAGCCCTGAAAAAAATTCTTAAACCTGCGCGCATTTTTATCAGAGACGGGAAGCGCATTTAATTTCTCGGAAAACCTTTCCCATTCCTCCTCCGGATAAGCATAAATATTCCTATCCATACCCTGGCACAGCACAAACTTAGAGCCCAGTCCATCCCGCAGTCTCGCCGGAATAATCAGTCTGCCCTTGGCATCAAGATTATGATTTGATTGTCCCTTCATGCCCTTCATCAATCACTGCACCCCTTCTGATGCATCAGTGGAAATGTGCTCCACTAAACTACACTTTTACTCCACTTTACATCCACTGTGCTACTATTTTATATCAACAAAAAAAGAAATGCAATAGCTAAATTGCATTTCTTTCATATTTTTACCCATATTTCGAGGTTTTTTTTGTATAAAACAGGAAAATTCATCCGTTTACTGCCGCAAAGCCGTCATTTTTCTGTATCTTCAGCCTTGGCACAGTCCATGCGTTTTTTTACAATAAAGACGGATGCACACAGTACGCAGAGTGCCGCAAGCAGCTGTGATGCACGCATGTCCCCAAACGGAAGCATCAGTGAATCCGTCCGCAATCCCTCAATCCATACCCTGCCAAGTCCATATCCCCACAGGTACATAAGGAAAAGCTCACCATCGAATTTCTTATGTTTTCTGTATATGATGATAAACACCAGCAATGCCAGATTCCACAATGACTCGTATAAAAATGTAGGGTGCACGCTAATCCACTGCATACCGTCATACACTGCCACATGCTCCGCCATCTTCGATGTAATTACGCCTGACCTTACCAATCCATTGATACTTCCGCCGTAATAATCCAGCGGAATGCTCATTGCAAACAGAGAATCCGTATACTCGCCAAACGCCTCACGGTTAAAGAAATTCCCCCAGCGTCCCATAATCTGACCAATCAGGACACCCATGACAGCCGTATCTGCCAACAGTGAAAAGCTGAGCTTTCTCTTTTTTGCAAAGATAATCATCACAATAATCCCCACAATCACACCACCGTAAATTGCAAGTCCGCCATTTCTTATGTTGATGATATCCTTAAATGTCTGTGCAAAGCCTTTTCCTTTTTGAAAATAATCCGACCAGCTGAATATAATATAGTACAGACGCGCTCCCAAAATTGCAGGTATAATCAGCCACAGCATCAGGTCAAGATATATTTCATCATCCTGCCCTGTCCTTTTCGCCTCTTTTGAAATAACAATATAGGCGGCAAGATACCCCAGCACAATGATAATACCGTAAAATTTAATCTCAACACCAAAGATTGTTATGCTATCTTTAATATTATGCAACACCAAACCGAGGTTTGGAAATCTGATATCATACATATTATTCCCTCTTATACGTTAAACTTGAACAGAATCACATCTCCATCCTGTACCACATATTCCTTTCCCTCTTGTCTGACCAATCCTTTTTCCTTCGCCGCGAGCATGCTTCCGCTCTCCATCAGATCGCCATAAGCTACAACCTCCGCTTTGATAAATCCACGTTCAAAATCAGTATGGATCTTTCCTGCTGCCTGCGGTGCCTTTGTTCCCTTCGTAATCGTCCATGCCCTTGTCTCATCCTCTCCGGATGTCAGAAAACTGATCAGTCCGAGCAGGGAATAGCTTGCCTTAATCAGCTTATCCAGTCCTGACTCACTGACGCCGAGCTCCTCCAAAAACATCTGTTTCTCATCATCAAGAAGCTCTGATATCTCCTGCTCTATCTGGGCACATACCGCAAAGACCTCTGCGCCGAATTCCTTTGCATACGCCCTGACCTTCTGTACGTGTTCGTTGGAAGCACCGTCATCCGCCAAATCATCCTCCGATACATTTGCAGCAAAGATAACAGGCTTTCCCGTCAGAAGATTATACTCCTTTATCCACTTTTGTTCATCCTCATCATCTGTATGGAACGTGATAGCAAGCTTGCCCTCCTCCAGATGTGCCTTTAACCTTTTTTCAAGCTCAAGCTCCTTTGCAAGAGTTTTATTGTTAAGCGCACCTCTGCTGTTCTTCGCTATCCTTCTGTCAAGCACTTCTATATCCGCAAAAATCAACTCAAAATTAATCGTCTCTATATCGCGAATCGGATCCACCGAGCCGTCTACATGAATCACATTGGAATCCTCAAAGCAACGGACCACATGCACAATCGCATCAGTCTCTCTGATGTTGGACAAAAACTGGTTACCGAGCCCCTCACCCTTTGATGCTCCCTTTACAAGACCTGCAATATCCACAAATTCAATCACAGCCGGTGTGGTTTTCGCCGAGTGATACATATTCGTCAGCTTATCCAGCCGCACATCCGGTACCGGAACAATTCCGATATTCGGATCAATCGTACAGAATGGATAATTTGCTGATTCAGCCCCCGCTTTTGTCAAAGAATTAAATAATGTACTTTTGCCTACATTCGGCAGACCGACGATGCCTAGTTTCATTTTTCTATATTCCCCCTTAAAAACCCTTGATTTTACTGACTTTCTTTAATGTCTCAAAATTTTACGTACCAATTTACGTACCAATTTTTCTGCACTCAAATAACTTTAAGTGTTTCTGCTATTTTCGTAATTTCTCTTTGTTTTTCATCCTCTGTCGTGTGAACATACAGATTCATTGTTATACTAATATTGGAATGCCCTAGAATTGTTTGTAACGTCTTTGGCTTCATACCACCTTCAATACATCTTGTAGCGAATGTGTGTCGTAAAACATGCATAGAAAACCTAGGTATACCTATCTTGTCACATAATTTAAAAAGCATTGCATCATATGTATTGTTTTTCACAGGCGTTCCCTTATGACAGAGAAATACAAATTCAGCCCATTCAAATGGAATAACTGCCAAACTAGCATTCTTTTGTTTCTGTTTTTTTAGAATTTCGATTGCCTCATCGGTTAATGGAACAGCTCTAAATCCTGCTTTGCTTTTAGGGTCACCCAGCCGCCACTCTCCTGTTGAATGACGATACTCCATGGAACGGTTAATTTTCATTACTCGGTTATTAAAATCAATATCCGACCATTTTAAACCAACCATTTCACCAGTTCTTAAACCAGTCTGCAGCAAAAATTTAAACTGATATTCATAGGCATTTCCTTCAATACCCTGTACAAATTTTTTATGTTGTTCTAAGGTTAATGCCTCTTTCTTACTAGATGATTTACCGATGTTAGATTTCACTGTACGATTACAAGGATTTTTCAAAATCACCTCGTTTTGATAAGCATAATCCAACATATTATACAGTGCAATTCTTGCCTGATATATAGTAGTTGTTCTGTATCCCTCATCAGCCATACGATTCATAATTGCCTGACACTGAATAGGTCGTACCTCTGAAAGAATCATTTTACCAATTACAGGATCAATATTACGATTATATCTTTCTGTATAATTTCTGACTGTATTATAACGTACAGTTCGCTTCTTCATAGAAATCCAATAATCAAACCAAGCTTTAACTGTCATTTCTTCCGGAAAATTAATATTGCTATGCTCGTCTGTATATTGTGAATCAGCTAACCACTGTCTACAATCTTGTAATTTATGGAATAATTTTTGCTTGCGTTTTCCATATTTCGTGGTAAATCTACCTACATAAAAACCATCTGTTCTTTGGCTTATTCCTACACCAAGCTCCTTTCCTCGTAAATCCTTACCCATATCAAAACTCCCTTCTAAGAGCCTTAATACCACGGTTTAGTATAGCATATAAAGGCTCTAAAGTAAACGATTGAAGTGCCCGAGTTACACTTGTATAAACACAAATGTTTATAATTCCACTGTGGTGCTCAAAAACTTCTCGAACTCTTTACGTTTTACAAGTTTCTTCTTTCCGACATATAGTACAAAACTACAATTAGGTGTTGTCAACAATTCATCTATTTTGTTTATCCCGATATTGAAATATTCGGCAGCCTCCCTAACAGTCAAATTTGACTTTTCCCAAATTGGTACTCTACACTCAGATAAATGCTCCATGCTTGAATTTCCTTAAAATATAATAAAAGAAGTAGAAGCTTTCACACTTCTACTTCCAAAATTAAAATAAATTCATAGTTGGTGTTTATGAATGAAATTCAGGTTTTCCAAACTATTATCTGTGACAATACTAATAATGCTCAACTTGTCCCATGCAT
>CAYOOW010000035.1:0-24122 GCA_964405715.1 uncultured Bacteroides sp. | reverse complement strand
AAAGGCCGCTGAAATCCAGAAATTTCAGTTGATTGAGTTAATGAGCATACACTATGTAAAGTCATATTATCTTTTTATTATAAATTTATTATGGATTTATTATGGATTTATTAAGGCTTTTCCGATTAAGATATGCAATAATTTATTGTCGTATTTTATACCTTTTTATTTACTAAAACCGCTTTGTGTAATATAATAATTCTCAGAAAATCAGAAAAGGAAACGGAGGGGAGCCTTATGAATGCATTTTTAAAGCTGCATGGTGAAGAACGCAGAAGCTTTCTTCAGTCCAAATTTGACTATTATAGAAAAATAAATATATATACGGTTATACTGGCATGTCTGGCTTCAGTTACCTACTTTATCTCCGACTGTCAGCTCTTTGAACGATTTGCCCGGGAGACACTGATACCCCGCTTTTCGATATTAATTCCAATGGTTATTTTTATACTGATTAACACAAGAAGCCGTGATTATCGCATCATAACCATCGCATCCCAAATAATTGCCCATATGATTATGTGGTGTACAATCTGGGCAATTTACTACCTTCCTATCAAGACACATGCAAGCGAGGGCTTTATTATTATGCATTTGATTTTCATCGCTCTGGCTTTTTCCGCACCATTTGGATACTGTACTGTGTCCCATTTTCTTCTCATTTTTGATATTCTTATATCCAATCTTTTTAATCACTATAAGAATCTTGACATTATGCTTTCTCTGGGTATTCCGTGCGTACTGGCAATAACGGCGTGTAATTTTGTTATGTGCAGTTCATATTATGACAACTATATAATCAGAAGGAAGCTTGAAACCTCATTGGTTATTGATCCTCTTACAGGCGTCTACAACAGAAATATTATGACGAACATTACAAAAGAAAAACGGTTTGTTTTTATACGTTCATCGGCAATCAGTGTCCTTATGGTTGATATAGACTGGTTTAAGAAGGTAAATGATACCTACGGACACGATAACGGGGACATTGTACTGAAAGCAGTCACAACCGTCATACAAAGCTGTACCCGGGGCGGTGATTATACTATTCGATGGGGAGGAGAAGAATTTATTGTAATCATGCCGAATTGCATAATTCAGGAGGCCTCTATGGTAGCAGAGCGTATCCGCAACCGTATTATGATACATGACAATACAGTCTGCCCGATAACCGTATCTATAGGTGTGTCCGAATATGACAACATAAATTATGAAAACGCCATTCATCAGGCTGATAAGGCATTGTATGTCGCAAAGCAGACCGGGCGTAACAAGGTTGTTTGTTATTCCAAGGGTTCAACAACGGATATTCTTACCTCGAAAAGAATCAATCCTTAAAGCAGAATATATAGTTATTTCACATATTCACAGGCAGCTAATGCAGCAACCGTTCCGTCCGCCGCCGCTGTTGTAAGCTGGCGAACCGCCTTGGTACGGCAGTCCCCTGCCACAAAAATGCCTGAAACACTGGTACGGCAGGTCTCGTCCGCTGTCACGAAGCCGGTTTCATCCAAATCGACAAAGCCATCTAAATAATCCGTATCCGGTATACTTCCAACCGCGACAAACAGACCATCTACAGGCAGTTCACGAATATGTCCCGTCGCATTTTCCCGATAACTTACAGAAGCAACCACATCTGTTCCATTTATGGAAAGCATTGTTGCATTTGCGATGATGCTTATATTTTTCTTCTGTCTAAGCCGCTCCAGAGCGCTCTGTTCCCCTCTGAAGGTATCTCTCCTGTGAATCAGATATACCTTCTCACAGAAATCAGACAGATAAAGTGCTTCAATGAAAGCAGAGTTTCCCCCGCCGGCAACAGCCACCTTACGGTTACGGTAGAATGCACCGTCACAGGTCGCACAATATGATACACCCAGACCTCTGAATTCATCCTCACCCGGTATATCAAGCTTCCGCCGTTTCATACCGGTAGCAATAATGACAGTGTGCGCCTGATATTCAGCCATGTTACCGTGCACAATAAATTTATCCTTTTCCTGCACTATGCCGGTCGCCTTGTCATACACCATCTGCATTCCAAGCTTTTTTGCCTGCTCATACAAGGCTGTTGCAAAATCATATCCCGAAATATGCTGAAATCCCGGATAATTTTCTATATCAGAAGTATTGATTATCTGTCCCCCGTAATTTAAGGCCTCCATAACCAGAACTGATTTTCCGGCACGCATGCCGTAGATAGCCGCCGAAAGTCCCGCCGTACCTGCACCGATAACACATACATCTACCATCTCATCACCCTCCGGTTTTGATATTAATCAAGCATTGCAAGAAGCTCACTCTTCGGAACCGCTCCAACGGACTTTTTATATATCTGTCCGTTTTTAAATACAATTACCAGCGGGATGTTCATTACCTTATATTCTGTTGCCAGCTCCGGATTATCATCCACATTTACCTTGCATACCAGAACATCTTTCCTCTCCTCCGCTATCTGCCCGATAACCGGCGACAGCATCCTGCACGGACCGCACCAGTCCGCCCAGAAATCAACCATAACAGTTCTGTCTGCCCTTAAAACCATCTGTTCAAAATTACCTGCCGTAATATGCTCTACTGCCATCTTCGTATCCTCCTATATTTATCTTTTTTGATTTTAAATAATATCATCTGCCTGTATATATAGCTTATTTTATACATTTTTCAAGTATATATCCATATAAAGTATGTTTTTCATACCGGACATTACTCCAGATTATACTCAACTCTAAGCGTGCGCACTGCTTCCTCTATCACTTTCCTGAGTTCTCCGGATGATATAACCCGTCCGCCCGAGCCACGGACAATCTGCTGTATCATGCCATCGGAGGTTGCCACCGTTATCGCATATTTTTCTTTATTTTCATGGACAAACCTCTCGATATACTGGTCTGCGGTCTCATTTTCCTTTGTATGCACCACCCTGATATTATCGACCGTGGCGACGCTTCCATGACTGTCTTTTACCTTATAGCCGTCAAAGACCAGCATCACATCATAATCAAGCATACCCCGGTAATTGGAAAGCACATGTATCAGCCTGTCCTTCGCGGAATCAATATTATCATCCGCCAGCTTTTTAAGCTCATCCCACGCGAATACTACGTTATAGCCATCTACCACGAGCAGCTTCGCACGGTCGTCACGATATGCCCTGACATTTCGATACTCCGGCAGCGTTATTTTTTTCTTCCTGTACCCGGCATGTTTTTCCTCCCTGCGGTTTGCATTGAAGGTTCTGGCAAATATTTCATCTATCTCTTCAAGATCTATCGTGTAATCAAACTGATTTTGTGGACGGATACGCGGGAATTCCGTTATATTTCGAGTATCCTGTAAATCATCAGATACATGCATATATTCGGGAACATCATACCACGGCACAATAAATCCCGCTCCATGAGCGCAGAACACCGAGGATGCCGGATTATCCATATCCTGTTCAGGCTCATATCCGCAGGCTTCCATTACATCCTGCGTATTATGGCACTGCTCATATCCGCTGAAATTAACAGATATACTTCCCGTTCCATGCGTATAGGAATTCAGATTAATCTGATAATCCCGCATGGTTGCCACCGGACCTCGTCCGGTAATGACAGCGCACTCCCCCTTTATGTCAGGGGAATCTATAACCGCATGCATGCTCTCCATATCTGTCATGGCACGTCCGACCATATCCGATGGAATCTCAAGTCTGAAGCTGTAATACGGCTCCAGCAGGATACTTTCCGCCTGCATAAGTCCCTGCCGCACGGCTCTGTATGTTGCCTGCCGGAAATCACCGCCCTCCGTATGTTTCTGGTGTGCTTTCCCGTTTATCAGAGTAATTTTTACATCCGTCAGGCATGAACCTGTCAAAACGCCCGCAAAGCTGCGTTCCCTCAGATGTGTCATAACAAGTCTCTGCCGGTTTTTATCCAAAATATCCTCACTGCAGTCCGCATCAATTTCAATTCCGCTTCCGCGTTCACCCGGCTCCAGTAAAAGATGTACCTCAGCATAATGTCTCAGTGGTTCAAAATGTCCCACACCGATAACCGCACTCCCGATTGTCTCCATGTAGGTAATTGTTCCCGTGTCAAACATTGGGGTGAATCCAAGTCTTTCGGTTATAATGCCTGCCAATATCTCCAACTGTACCTGCCCCATCAGCTTTACACTGATTTCTTCCCTCTGCTCGTTCCATGCCACGCAAAGCTCCGGTATTTCTTCCTCCAAAAGCTTTATCGCAGGGTATATCTGTCTCTCGTTTACGGTGTCCGGCACCGACATTTTATATGTGAGCACAGGCTCTAAAAGAAACATGGTTTTATCTGTGTCATATCCAACGCCCTGCCCGGCAGCCGTATGCGTAAGTCCCGTCACTGTGCATATTGTCCCGGCCTCCGCTTCAACACAGCTGTCAAATCGTTTTCCCATGTAAATGCGTATCTGATTCACCTTTTCGTCCATAACGGCATCTTTTACATGCAGGCTGCCTCCGGTTATTTTCATATGTGTCAGTCGATTTCCGGCCTCATCTCTTGTAATCTTGTAGATTCTTGCACCAAATGCGCTCGGATAATCCGGCGGCAGCATAAAACAATCCATGACACTGAGCAGCCTGTCAACGCCGTCCAATCTGAGTGCGGAACCAAACAGGCATGGAAATACCTTTCTGTCAACTATCATATGGGATATCCATTCATCCGAAAGCGTTCCGTCCTCCAGATATCGTTCCAATATACACTCATCTGCGGACAAAACAGCAAGCTCCTCAAGTATCCCATCCATCAAATCCGTAAAATCCACACAACCCTCTGACAGTTCGTTTTGGAGATGCTCCATAAGCTTCTCGCGGTTTGTTCCCGGCTGATCCATCTTGTTGACAAATATAAAAACAGGTATATCATATTGCTTCAATAATCTCCACAATGTACGGGTATGCCCCTGTATTCCGTCCGGAGCACTGATAACCAACACGGCATAGTCAAGAACCTGCAGCGTGCGTTCCATCTCCGCAGAAAAATCCACATGCCCCGGCGTGTCAAGCCAGGTTACATGAAGCTGCCCCGTCTCAAACACAGCCTGCTTGGAAAATACCGTAATTCCGCGCTCGCGTTCCTGCATATCACTGTCAAACAAAGTATCACGATTATCCACACGTCCCGGATTTCGTATCTTCCCTGTACTATATAAAATTGCCTCTGACAGCGTTGTTTTCCCGGCATCCACATGAGCCAGCACGCCGACTACAATATTTTTCATAAGTAAACCATCTCTGTAATTTCACTATTTCTCTGGCATCTATTTTTTAAATTTACCATAAAACATTTAAAAATACAACGCAGCACTCGCTTTTAATCTATTTTTATCCTATACAAAAATTCGTAATTGTAAAGAGCCACATAACGAAAAAAGCAGAACAGAAACTGCTCCGCTTTTTTACATATGCTGATTTTTCATATCCGGCGTCTTCGCTATGAAAAGGGGATAATATTTCCAAAATAAGCACAAAAAAACAACTATCTGCACACAAACACGGCTACAGCCGTAAAGTTATCATTGTCCTCTCCCACACGTTCCGAAAGCATCTCTGACATCTGACTCAACCATGCACCGGGCGTTGAGGACTGTGCAAGCAACGCTTCCATCTCCTGCTCATCAATATATTCCCAGAAGCCGTCCGTAGCCAACAAAAACGCATGAAACTGTTCCTCGACCGAAACATCCTCGACTATATCCGGTTCCGCATTATCACTTCCGAGTGCTCTCAACACCTTGCATCTGTCCTCATTGAAACGAATCTGCTCCGGAGTAATTTCACCCATGAGCACAGCCATCTGTGAAACGCTGTGGTCCATGGTCTGTTGAACTATTTTAGAATCGACAAAATGATACAATCTGGAATCGCCCACATGAAACCATGACGCCTTTTTCTCTCTGTCAATTACAAGGGCAACCAATGTGGTTTTCATTTCACATTCGGGAGTTTGATGCTGCTTAACCATGAGGTCGGCTGCTTTAACAGACTCCAGTATCCCTTCGCGGGTTTCCAAATTCTTCTTGTGATAACATTTGAGTATACTGTCCGCTGCTACGGACGAGGCTATCTGTCCGCCGCCATGACCTCCCAAACCGTCAGCCACAACAACGCACAAATCCTTTCTCTTCTTTATGACACGAAATGTATCTTCGTTTTCGGTTTTTCCTCCGCGATTAGTAAGTTCAGCAGTCTCTATCATATTAAATCCCCCTACTCTCTTGGTACACTGCCATCCCCTTCAGACTGAAAATCATAAATCTCGATTTCCTCATTTCCGATGGTATTAACCACACATTCCGGTGAAACCGTAATTCTTGTCAGTAAAGGACAGGACTCAAAAGCGCTCTCACCGATGCTCATAACACTTCTTGGAATGTCAACATATGAAAGACTACTACAATTGTAAAAAGCATTATCTTCTATGGTTGTAACAGAAGGTGACAGAGTAACCTGTGTAATGCCTTCGGTAAAAGAAAACGCATATTCACCTATAACCTCCACGCCATTCGGCACCAGATAAGGACCATCCCATGCACCCACAAGAGCCACAAGTGTCTTGCCGTCTTTTGTAAAAATTGTATTATAGATATCCGCGTAGTAATACGGATTATCCGGACTTATGGATAATTTTTCACAACTGTCAAATGCCCACTGTCCTATAAAACTCACATTGGCAGGTATATACACCTCTGTTACGGAGGTTCTGTCAAATGCACAGGCTTCGATAGTCTCTATGCTCTCCGGAAGAGTTACATCCGTAAGTATATGGCAACCGTCAAACGCGAAACTTTCCACGCTCACAAGGCCCTCATTTAATCCTACATATGCAAGCGTTTCAACTTCCTTAAAAGCGTTTTTTTCCACCGTCAAAAGTCCGGAAGGAAAAGCAATTTGTTCAATCTCCGTATCGACAAACGCTTCCTCCCCGATAGCTACAACAGGCAGACCACCTATAGTTTCGGGAATCATTAACCACGTCGTATCGCCTGTATATCCGTCTATGACAACACCGGTTCCGTCTTCATTCACATGGTATTCAAAAACCGATTCATCCTCAATAATGAAATAATGGTGTCCACTCGGCAGAGCATTCTCCTCTATATCCGTCACCACATAACCATCCATTACAAGAGGAATGCCTACATCATCCGAATCACCAACATAACCGCATATGATGGCTTCGTTTCCGCTAAGCTTATACTGCAAGCCGCTGCTCGTCGTTCTCATATCTGCATCCGTAAGTGCGATAAGACCAGTGCCGTCCTTGTTCATTACATAGGCACGCGTCATTGTCATTTCATCATCTACATACATAGCTTCCGAAAACCATATACAGTCGTTGCTAAAGCATATGGAAATCGCATAGTGGTCATTAAGCACAACCTCATCTCCGCTGTTATTGCTACGTATCCTATGTATAGCCCCGTCCTCGGCATTCATATAATATATCCAGTCGTCACCGTATGCGAAAGTAAAATATGACACATCCATATTGATGTCATATATGCCTCCTGTCTCTTTTCCATCCAAGTCCATTACAATTATTGCCTTGTCGTCTATAGAATAAAGATATATCTGGTCATCTTCAACGAAGCCGTAAGCAAATGTCTCTCCCTCACATAACACCTCCGGCTTTTTACCGTTCAGTTTGGCTCTCCTTAACTGAACCTCACCATCATGTATACATGTGTAGTATATATACTCACCGTACACATTATACCAGATTACATCCTCTTTAATCACAGCCTCTGCCGACTTCTTCTCCAGATTGTAACGGTATATATAATACTCCACATAGCCGTCCGACTCATTTCCGTACTCAAGGAAGTAAAGATACTCATCCTTATTTGACAGCTTGGCATACTGCAAAAATGCAATGGCATTAGTTCCATCATAGAGAACCTCTTCCTCATCTCCTGCAAAGTCCATGCCGCATATACTATACTTATTTTCATCTTGCGTATTTATATAATAAATTGTGTCGGAATCTGCCGTCAAATAGCATACATTTGTCGCAACAGCCTCGGCCTCGTCTACATAAAATGTTCCATCCTGCGCATCATAAGTGCACTTATATAAAACATTATTATGATCCATAAAATATTCATATTCTCCGGGCAGCATCACAAATCCGCCGTCATTTAGGACATTGGAATTGCTGGTTCCCAAAACCTCGACATAAACCCTCCACGGCTTTAAGACAGCCAGTGTAATTCCGCCCGCCATAAGAACAACCGCAAGTACAGACACCGCAATTATCCATTTAATCTTCCCCTTTTTGCCCTGCCCGTTCTTCTTTCTCTTCTTAGTCCTTGTTTTGCCATCACCCTGTTCGCTTATGTCTGTATCAAAATTATTTTGCATGTTCATATATGTCTGCTGCATATATGTCGCATCTGAATCATAGAACGTGGCATTGAGCTGGTTCATCAAATCTTCTGCCGTCTGAATACGATTTTCTACCTTAACGGCAAGCCCCCGCGCAAGAACGTCTACAACCTGCGGAGTAATAGCCTCCCTCATAGGCACATCAAATGTCAATGGGTCATTCATAACCCTGTCCATAGCGTCCGGCGTTACCTTACCTGTTATACAGTAATATATCGTCGCCGTCAGCGAATACACATCCGTCCAGCTTCCTATCTGTCCATGCTCCATATATTGTTCAGGCGGGCTGAACCCCTTTTTTGTAACCATCTGCGACACACCTTCGCGCATGGATTCCATATCCTTTGCCGCACCGAAGTCAAGCAACTTCACTGTTCCATCCGGCTGCAGAATTATATTGTCGGGACTTATGTCACGATGTATGAGATTGTGTCTATGAATAGAATGTAATCCTTGAAGCAAAGGATTCATAACACCTATACACTGCGAAAATGTCATAGGTCCATTTTGGAGAAGATAGCTCTTAAGCGTTATACCCTCCACGAAATCCATAATAATATAAGCCGTTTCATTCTCAAAGAACGTATCTCTTACTCTGACAATAGACGGAATAGAGTCAATCTTTGCCATCCTTCTCGCTTCCTTGAGAAAATGTTCGCAGCCCTCTCTCCAATTATCATTTTCCATCTGCACGGATGTCCACTGAAGATTGTTCGTTATATTATGGTCTCTGGATGCATTTCCAGCAGGGAAGTATTCCTTTATGGCGACCTTAATGTTTAAGACGAGGTCAAAGCCGACATAGGTAATTCCGAAACCACCCTGTCCCAATATCTTGCCCACGAGATATCTTCCATGCAAAAGACTTTCCGGTTTCAATGCCATTGTATTTTTTGCAGCCGTATTAATGTCATAGCCGCAATATTCACAGACACTCCCGCTTATCTCCTGCATACAGCTCATACATCTTTTTACTTCCATAACATTTCCTACCTTTCTCATCCGATTCTATATTCGTAACTGCCGACTCGTATGGTATCACTCTCATGCACAACGACGCGCCCCATCTGCTTTATCGGCACTCCGTTTACAAACGTTCCGTTTGTGGAACCCGCGTCGCATATATAAAGCTTGTTGCCTTCCCATTTAATCTTGCAATGAATATTGGACAATCTGTTGTCCTCAGCCCGCAGCACAAAATCCGCCTGGTTCGTTCTGCCTATGGTAATCTCTTTTCCCTCCGGCAGCTCCAGAGTCTTCTGTATATTCTCGTAACCTATGGCAAGCAATCTGACAGTACGGGTTTTAACATTCACCTTATCCTCTGTAACCGTTTGTCTGACAGGTACCGTCTTTTTCTCAACCGCCTGAAAAACAGTCTCTTCAGTCTCTTCAACCAATACCTCCTCCGGTTGCTCGGAAGAATTCTTCTTTTTGCGAATAACCACCACAATTACCACTGCAGCTGTCACCAGCACAATCAAGACTATAACATATATCACCGGACTTTTTTGCGAATCTGAAGCTTCGTCTTGAACTCCCGGTTCTTCGGTAGACACGTCCTCTTCCGTATCGTTCCCGGTCGTCTCCTCCGTATCGGATACCACCATGCCCGCCAGATCCTCACCGTAAACATTTATCGTGTCCTCATAACTGCTGCCGTCTCCGGCAGTATATGTCACTCTGAGCAACATGATATCCTTATCAATATCTATATTTGAAACATCTAAATACAAAACCGTACTGTTCTCCATAGACGAAACTATTTCATTTGCGGTTTCCGAAGCGGCATCTTCAGTCAAATCGGGAGCATAATGCACGCCCCCCGTAGACATACGCGCAAAGCTTCCGAGGAGCTTTCCGTATTCTACAGCCTCCCCTGAGGCTTCTTTCGGTAATACGGCAACCGTATAAACGGGTATATCGAATTCGGTAATCGCATTCTCAGCCTCTCCCTGCGTAATACCGCTTTTCTGGTCATCCTGTCCGTCCGACAGTATGAGCAGACATTTTTGCGGATGTACCCGGGCATCTGTCTTTAAGGTATCCAGACTTTCCACTATTCCCGCATATAAATTCGTATCCTCGCCCGTCACCGCCAGTTCGTCAATGGCAGATAATATAGCCTCCTTATCTTCTAAAAAACCACTGATCTCCGTTGTATTTCCTAACGTTCCTATTACGAGGTTATCTCCATCCCTCATCTGTCCGCATATTTCCGTAAGTGTCTGCTTCATCCAAGTCATCTGTTTTTCCGACATTGAACCCGAGACATCTACAAGACAGTATATGGTTACAGGCATCCCACTTTCGCCTATAGTCTTCATTTCCGTCACAGATACGGGATTACCGCTCAGTGATATGTCAAAGCCATTTTTTTCATAAGACTTACCGTCGGATGGCGCCGCCAAAAGCAACTGCAAGCCCTCGGATGAGACATCATAATCCAGTAAAAAAGCTCTTTCACCCGCAGCACAGACATTAATTCCAAGCATGAATATTATAAAAAATACCAATGTAACATATCCAATTTTCCTATTCCATTTACCTCTCATACCTGTCTCCTCTTAACGAATCATATATTTTTCCTGACCGAAAGTAATTATGCTGTCCGCTCTGAGTGGATACCAAACCCCCGGTTTTAGTCTTGTTCCGTTTACAAAAGTTCCATATGTGGAATTTTCGTCCCTGACATAAACACTTCTGTTTTCATTATATGCAAAACTACACTGGAGTCTGCTTATTCCCTGTGCATTCGGCGGGTATGTAATTATACACCTTCTATCCCGCCCAACCGTTATCATCATCCCCCGAGATATATTCCATGCATTGCCGGAATAGTATCCTGCTATGCAGCACACGCTCCTCTGCGGTCTTGTGTTTCCCGTTGGAGGACTCTGTGGTCTTAGGTTTCCCGCAGCCTGATTCTGGATATTTGTATTTCCTGTGACGCGGTTCTGCGGCGGTACATAAGACTGCGCAGGTGGTACAGGTGGCATAGAACTCTGCACTACGGGCGGCAGACTCTCCCCCGGAAACAACGCCATGTAAAAATCAGATACATTCTGATATCTGTCCTCAGGAGCCACCGCCATACCCTTCCATATTGCTGCCGCAACATGGGGAGGCAGATTTGGAACCTGCTCAGCAATAGGCACTGCACGATCCTCCAAAACCCTGTCCGGTGCCTTAGGAGCAAGCAAACCGCTTAATGCATAGTACATCGTTATACTGAGAGAATATATGTCCGTCCATGGTCCCTGTTTTCCGTTAGTTCTGTATTGCTCATACGGCGCAAACTGCTGCTTCAATATGGTTGTCAGACCCCTGCCGCTGTTATAGCTTCTCAGCGAACCGAAATCAATCAGCTTGGCTCTGCCATCGACAGTAAGAAATATATTATCCGGACTGATGTCCCTATGAATAAGCGACCTTGCGTGCAGGGCGTTTAAAGCTCTCAAGATCATGCGCACATAAACAGACAACTGCTCCCACGACATCCTTCCTCCGGTCTTGAGAACCGACTTTAGGTCGCGCCCCTCCAAAAATTCCATGGCATAATAAGCTGTTCCATTTTCCTGAAACAAATGGTAGACATTTATAATATCAGCCACATTGGAAAACTCATAGAGAGCCTGTGCCTCCTCAAGAAAGCGCTGTCTTATATGAGCCAGATAACTCTCCTGTCCCTCATTAACCTTTGCAATATAGGCATTGGAAGCCCTAGTCATATCAGTATTTAAAAACAGTTCTTTAATGGCTACTCTTCTGTTATTTCTTGTATCCCACGCAAGATATGTTATTCCAAAACCACCGTGTCCGAGCACCCTTCCGAGATAATACTGTCGACATAGCAAATGCCCCGCCGGAAGTGCATATACCGGTCTGTCCCCGTCATCGCCGACCGGTTTTCCGCATCTGTTGCATACACCGTTTATAATTGTCCCCTGCATGCAATTTCTGCACAGTTGCTCCAGATTCATTGCGATTCCTCTCTCTTTATAAGTTACAGCTTAAGAATTACCGCGGTAAAATTATCCTGCTTTGGATTTGCTTTATTCAAAACCTCCTGTTCCAGAATAAGTGCCGCCTGTTTCACATCTTCATTTTCTCGTATGATATCGCATATCTCCGATTCCTTAAGCGTATTAAACACGCCGTCGCTCATGAGCAACAGACTGTCTCCGCTCTCAGTCGGTATACCTCTCTTGCTTCCATCCACATACTTCAGCTCACCCATGCCGATAAAGCTGGTAAGCCCTTTTCGTTTAGGATGTTTTTTAGCCTCCGCAAAGGATATCTCGCCGTTTACTGCCTGCTGTAGCAGTTCACCTTCAAAGGTATGCTCTGGATTTATCTGTATAAGCTGTCCTGCACGATACATATATATGCGGCTGTCACCCACTGAAACCCAATGAAAAACACCCTCCTCCACCAGCACGGAAATGAGGGTTGAACCGCTCTTATAAAGTCCCGACGGTCCCAGCATCTTATTCACCTCACGGTTTGCACGAGCCACCATCTCATAAAGGCATCTCTCATTTCCGCCCACCGGCAAGGCAGAGGCATCCTTAAGCATAGAAAACACAATTTTCTGACTTACCTTATCACCATCTGCCAGACCACCCATACCGTCGGCAACGATGGCAAACGTACCTCCCTTAGTTTCCGTCGTACCGAGACAGTCTTGCTGAACGCCTCTCTTACCTATATTATGCAGAGTTCCGATTTCACATTTTCCCATTCCCGGTCTGAAAGAAATATCAACAAACTTTCTTTCCACCGGATTCGTTGTCATCTTCTCGATATTTGGTGTATTATCAGTATAATCTTTCACTGCCTGCGCCGACTCCTTTTTGCAACTGCGAAGATATGCAACTATAGCTACAACAACAAGAACCAAACCGGCTCCAAGCAACATACCTATTCCTACATCCCTCAACGAAATTCCGGAATCAGACTTTGATTCCTCATGCGTCTCCGTCGTGACATTCTCCTCCGTACTAAAAATACCGTCGGAGGCAGTTGCATTCCCCTCACCGGCATACTCTGTTGTGCCATCATCAAAAGGTACGGACAAGACATCTTCTGTCTCCCTATCCTGACTTTCCTCAAAAAAGTGCAACTCCTCTTCAAAAAAAACATCCAGATATTTAGTCATTCCAATTAAACCTTTCCCCACAGAATGGCACAAAGCAAAGCTTTGTCGAACCTATGGTAATTATATCATAAGCGTTAAGCTCCGTAGGTGTCATAACCATCTTTCCATTGACGCGAACAATACTCTTCCCGTCTGCAGGGCCAAAGAAGAATACCTGCTCCTCATGGTCATAAGCAACCATTGCATGCTTTTCCCTTCCTATCTTCTGGTCGCCCTGAATACAGATATCCATATGCTCACTGCGTCCTATGTAGTTGTATCCTGCCCGAATCCTGTAATCATTTCCTCTTGCTTCGCCCTCGATGCAGACCAGCCAGCCAGCCACAGGCGAAAAACCCGCTACGCCGCCGATATTAACCGGCTGAGTTGCGTCCTCATAATCCTCAACACCCATATCATTGCCGAAGTCAGCATTTCCAAAGCCCGTGCTTTCAAAACCGTGTCCCGGTTCCACAGGCTCTGTCATTCCCATATCCATGCCGCCCATAGCTCCGCCGTTTACAGGCACGGTCGCACCATAATCCTCTGCCATTCCCTGACCGAATACCGGCTGGGTTGCGCCAAAATTGCCGCCCATTCCCTGTTCCGCAGCACATTGCGGGCAACTGCTGTTTGCCTCTGCATCATAAAAATGTCCCCTGTCACATCTTTTTACTTCCATTTTTCTTTTCCTCCATTCTCCGTAACCATATAATTTGTGTTACGATATAATTTTTATCAATCAATTCTAAAACTATTACTTTGCTCACCCAGATAAAACACATCACCAGTTCTAACCGCAACCGGCTGATTCGGAACGAGCTTTCCGCTTCCGCTAAGAAACGTGCCATACGAAGAACCTATATCCTCCAGCTTCAACATTCCGTTTTGCCAATAGAGTCTGCAATGTCTGCGGCTCACACCTTGTGTATCCGGAGGAAATTGAACCGTGGCGGAATCATCTCTGCCAAACCATAGTCCGCTCTCACCGACGAGATACACCCTTCCGCCCAAACAACCGCCGACAGCAGTCACTTGAATGCTTATCTGCGCGGGTTGTACAAAACCGGGCTGATTCAAATTCATGGTCGGCTGGTCATAGAACACAACGTCTCCTACATTTTGCCCTGACTCCTTCTTTTTATTAACGACCAGTACTGCAACTGCCGCCGCTCCCGCTACTCCTCCTATAACTCCGACAACGGCAATGGGATTCACTCCCCCTCCGCTATCCTCAGTATCCTTTCTTTCGGTTGTCTCAGCAGGCGCTTCGGTCGATGTCTCAGTCGGTTTCTCCGTTGACTCCTCTGTTGGTTCCTCTGTCTGCGTTTCGGTCGGCGTCTCGGTTGACGTTCCTTCCGACTGCGAATAAAATGTGTCCTCATTCGTTACAAGAGACCACGCAACATTCGTCTCTCCTATAATACCCACACACTTATTATTGGAATCAATCAAAACCATAATATCCAACTTCTCGTCTATAGAAAATCCTTCATATTGATACTCATCAACATCACCGGTAACAAGACCGGTAAGTGTACCATCGGATTCCCACATATCAAAATTGGAATCAAGATAGCAGCCTTTTACGCTTTCACCCTCATAAGCGTATGCCAGTTCGCAAAAATACTCGCTCTGCACATATTCTGACATGCTCCATGAAACCACTCCTATGTACTCGTCATATCCTGACAGCTCGACAGTGTATATTTCAGAACCACACGTCAAAAACGAATAGGTTACAGCCGAATCAGAAACCGCCTTACAACCCGACAGTACCATGATATCATTGTCCAAATCCAATGCAACAGCCGTAGCCATGCTTACAGGATTACCCTCTGCATCCTCGCCAACCAAAAGTCCTAATTTTTCATAAGGTTCTACGGCAAGAACCGGAAGCCTGTAGCAAAATAAAACCACCAACAACGGGAGAGTAAACAGTATACTCTCAATCAGACATAAAGCCTTCCTCTTTTTTCCGTTGTCTTCTTTTTTTATTCTCATCAACCCCACCCCTCCTAAGTAAAACAAAAACATTCCGGTAATCACAGTTGTATCTTAAAAGCGTTATCCTTTCCTCCAAGATAGAAGCAATCCCCATTTTTAATCTCGACAGGTTGTTGCGGAATAAGTCTCCCTCTCCCCTCAACAAATGTTCCGTAAGACGAACCCATATCCATAATCATCCACTTACCATCTTTAAGATAGAGCTTACAGTGAATGCGGCTGATACCCTTTGTGTCCGCCGGATAACATATGAACGACGAGGAATCCCTTCCAATCAGAATCTCGTTTGCAGTCGCAGTATAGATTCTGCCATCCATTTTTCCTCCCCTACAGTGAATCTGCATGGATACCCTTCCCGGAACGCGCGAAGGCTGAAAATTAACAGGCTGCGGAACAGCAGGCTGTCCGAAATCCGGCTGACTGAAATTCGGCTGTCCGAAATCCGGCTGTCTAAACTCACCGGGCTGTTCCATATCCTGAGACGCAGCCTGTGCATTGCCGTTCTTCTTTTTCATCATGAATGCACCCAAAACTACAACAGCGATTACGGCAACTACTATGATGATTGTCTTTGAACTCATACCGCCTTTGAAGCTGTCAGTTGTTGTCTCAAGTGCCAAAACAGTCCCGTTTTCTCCCATTATACCTACACAGTTTCCATCTTCATTAAAAAGAGGAACAACTCCAACAAAGTCACTTATTGAAATTCCTTTGGTCTCAAATACATAATATTCACCCGACTCCTTAATTCCGGTAAGTTCCCCCTCTACAGTATAAAGGCTACTCTGACTATCCACATAGCAAGCCCATACCTTATCACCCTTATGTCCCTCCGCAGTTTTCACAAATGAAGAGTTCTTATCTGCATCAGCCACTTCAAACTGCAACATCGAAACATTATCCAACTTAGAATATGTCCCCAGCCTATATGCGTATCCGTCACTAGCTACATATGCAAGGGCATCCACTTGACTTGCATAATCACTCAGAGTAAGTCCTGAATAAAAATAACAATTTTCTTTTCCTTCAACGCCCACACCCGCAGATAATAAATAAGGCTCATCCCCGACAAACCCGTATACAGGACACAGCTTATCCTCTATCCCACTCGGGGCACTGATGGCATTCGAATTATCATTCTTTGCACAAACACTAACCATACTTATATTGAAAACGAAGATAAATGCCGCAAAAAACATAGCCAAACATGCCTTACGCTTTCTTATTGACCTCATCATATCCCTCCTTTCCAAGAACATTCACATGCTTTTATCCGTTTATACAAATCTGTAATACATTTTCCTTTCCGCCAATATATATAAAATCGCCGTTCTTTAGCACAACATCTATGCCGGGAGCCAGTCTCCTGCCGTTTCCCGTATATGTTCCGTTGCTTGAATTCAAATCACGCACAGTCCAACCCTGAGAGGTTCTCTGAATGCTACAGTGCTGCCTGCTTACGCCGTTTACCATTGAAGGAAAACGAAGCTGACATTCCTCGCTGCGCCCAACGATCAGACTTTGCTGCCCGTTAAGCTTCCATACAGCGCCCTTTAATACTCCCGATACACAACTCACAATTAAAGTTGCACTGCCTTCCATATCCTGCATGGAAACTGCAGCCTCAGCCATATATCTGCCCGAATTAACTCCCTGCCCTGACAGATATCTTCCGAGTGAAACAACCTGTTGCAAACATTTTTTTGTCATATAAAGAGCTATCAGCCACAATGCTACTATACATATAGTTACGACAAGATACGCATTTGCTCTGGGATCATCCAAAATACTTATTTCGCTGTTATTGAATGCATGAACTCCGCAACCGGCTGCAAACATAAGCAAAAAGTCAGGCGTTACAAATGCCGATGCTTGAAATCTTCCGTCCTTCATACCTAATGCAAGTGCGCCCATATAAGGAGCACAATAAAATACATGACTGCCAAATGCACAATATGCTCGAAGTAAAATGATAGAGATTGATATACCGCCATGAAATACATACTGTATTGCCTCAAAGCCTGCAAACCCCGCACCTACGGCAGCGCCGATTGCAAGCCCTGTAACACCATATATCTTTCGTTTTTTTGAATATATGTACAGGAACACAGAGGAGGCAATAAGCTTTGCCGGCTCTTCTGTAACCGGAGCAAATATCGCCTTATCACTTGTTACAAAATTTCCTAAAAGGGATACAATAATGAAAGAAATAACGGCTCCTCCCACAAGATATAAAAGCATTTCAAAAAATGATATATTTCTCGGAATATTAAGCTCCCATACCAAAATCATCATAACAAGAGGAACGATCATTGGAATTATAAAAGCGACCATCAGTAGAGTAGCATCAAATTTCACAAAATATGAAAGCAAAAGCAACACTATTGCCAGTACCACCCCGCCTTTAAGCGCATCAAACCACAAAAACGGCTTCTTCCATTTCTGAAGCATATCCGCCTCTGTAGCGGTACTTATTGACATACCCGCCGCCATAGCATAATCCCTGTCTTGTTTTGTGTGAGGCTTGAAAGACTCGGAAAAGATTTCTTTCCAAGTTATTTTATGAATATCATTCTTGACCTGATGGTAGAAAAACGTATTTCCCACTAATTTTCCCCCTCTCTTATGGATTGAACCTATAAGAAACTTTGTTATATCATATCAAATAGAAGTTATAATTGCAACTTTTTTTCGTTATTATAACTTTTTTACATTATATATATAACGTATTTTAATATCTATGGATTTACAAGGAACAAAGTAAAATATTATATATAGAAACAATATAATTTCAACTTACAGGAATAATTTACTACAGAAAGAGGGTTCTAAAGACAAGACATGCAGAATTTTGATTCTATAAGCCGAATTAAATCCTTATGCGCAGAACGGGGATTTTCATACTACGAGCTTGCAAAACGCTCCAATATACCTTACTCGACATTAAACACAATGATATTAAAAAATAATTCCCCCACACTGCCTACACTTTGTAAGCTGTGTGAGGGATTCGGTATTTCTCTTATTCAATTTTTCTACGGCAATGACCAGATGGAAGCTCTGACCGACGAGCAGAAAGAATGTTTCAAACTGTTCAGTCTTTTAGATTCCCGGGAACGCGAGCTTGCCATCGCCTTTATGCGGGGTATGCTACATAAGATTGATTAAATCTCGGGCAGTATCGTTCAGAGCCTTTAACCGGGCGAAATTCCGGATAATATTATTTGTTTTTATATCTTCTTTATATTTTTTCCTCACAAATTCCCTCCTGTCGGCAGGCTGTCGGCAACACAGAGTGTTCCCCAGCCAAGCTGTTCGTTCGGCCATACAGTATATCCCGGAAGCGTCCTCGCCCCCTTTATGAGGTAAGCTCTCACCTTCTCCCCATATAGATACGGATCATTGTTCTCTACAATGCCCCATTGCATGAGCATGGCAGCGCCGGCAGCCGCAAAAGGCGTCGCAAAGGAGGTTCCCGACACATAAACAAGACCGCCTCCCGGTATCGGCACATCTATATCAACACCAGGCGCAGAGATATCCGGCTTGACAACGCCCCCGACTGTGTATCCCCTGCCCGAAAATGATGCGTAGCTGAGCGTTTTCGAGTTATATGCCCCGACACTGATGACACTGGAGGCACTTGCGGGTATTGTCATGGAGGTATTTGGAGCAGCGGCAAGAAAACGTACATTTCCGCTCGTGCTTGCCTCCACCGGAAGCCACATGTCAAACCTTCCGTCCCTCACGCTGCGAGGAAAAATTCTCACGGTCCATATTCCCTCGCGTATATAGGTCTGCTTTGGAATCATTGATATATAGAGCTCCTGATTCCTGTTAATCGGAGTGGGATATCCGTGCAGCACCTGAATATTAATATCAGGAAGCACATAAGACATAACCTCCTGATACTTTGAAAAGGGACCAATCACCTCACCTGTCGGTGCTGCGAGGGATATGGACAGCTCATCCGAATAACTGTACCATGCCTGAAGATTAAAGGCGGTCATATACGGATTAACCTGTATTTCAATTATACTCTCGATTCCACGCTCAAGCTGCATACTGATATGTCTCCCTGTATTGCCGTCATTTCCCATCCCGACCGCAATCGTAAGCCGCGATATACCCGCCAATGAATCAAGATATGCCTCCAATACAGAGTTACCGTCATGGCTTCCGTAATTATTTCCAAAGCTCAGATTAACAACCAGCGGCAGCTGACTCTCTATCGCGTAACGCACCACATAATCCACTGCAAGCATGAGGTATGTTGTCCGCGGAAATCCTCCCGCATCATCCGCGTTCAGTTTGACAACAACAAGCTCTGCATCCGGCACACAAGCCGTAATAACACCGCTTACTCCTGTTCCATGTCCGCTGTTGTCATATGACATAATATCCTCTGAGTTGCCCTTTAATACGCGTTCTATATCTTCTCTGGTGAAAACGGCTCCTACAGTCGTTCCCTTCGGAGGATTCCCCCGTATGCTCTGATCCCACAGGCTGCGTATTCTGGTGCTGCCGTCCTCCCTGATAAATGCCGGATGTCTTATATCAATCCCTGAATCAATGACCGCCACCAGCATGCCCGTACCTGTCAGGTTCCACGGCTCAATCTGAAGCAATCCCATACATGACCGGTCAAAGCCCTGAATTTTTCCCACACGATAGCCATCCGCCGAATAATTGCTTTGAAAATGCACTGCATTGTACTGCTCCGCATACAGCTGCTTCGGTTTTTCGACAAAAATAATCTGCGGAAACGACGTGAGTGCAGCTATGTTTTCACTGCGGATACGAATGATTGCATATCCGTTTAACAGCTCAGTATAAGTGAAATCCAGGATCCTGCTTATATCCTCAAGCTCCCCCGTATATCGGATAATCAGCTCCCACTCCTCAAATTCCGCATTATATCCAACATTTAAATCCATTGCGTTGACACGCTCGTCATAGGGAGTCTGCAATGCAAGATTTAATTCGGTACTGAGCTTAGATTCGTCTATATTCATATTGTCCTCCGAAAATTTTTCATTATCAACAATAAATCAACATATCAACAGGCTTTTGTCGAATTTTCCGTCAGGAAAGCCTGTCGATTGCCTGCGAAATTATTAGAAATTGTATTACATCAAACGACGTTTTTTTTATTATATACCGTCTATAATCTAGTGAAAGAACCGGGGAGGTGAACATGACATATACCGTATATGCTGATGTCATGCTGGGCTGTAATATCCTGATAAATATATCTGTACTGATTTTAGCATCCTTTATTCTGCATATGCCTATCCGAATAAGGCGTATACTTTTCTGGTCTTTCCTTACCGGAATCGTGACCGAGGCAGAGTATTTTATTATGCTGAATCACAACAGGCATATACATCATATATTATATGCTTTCATATACATAATTATGACATTCGGCTATTTCGGAGCATCTCGGAACAAAAAAAATCTGCTTCATATCACTGCGCTGCTGGCGGCAATGGTACTTCTGTACGGCATGCTCGCATGTATACATGTACCGCAAAACAATATCATGAAATATAACGTGATAGGAATATCACTGGGTACTTTTCTGCTTTTATGCATTGCAGTATACATCTCACACAGAAATCTTACTGCCCGGCACGGCTATAAAATAAAGCTGGAATGTGATACGAGGGCAGTCATATGTAACGGATATGCAGATTCCGGTAATATTCTGCGCGATGCGGGGAATATGCCGGTAATTATTATTGACTATCGGCTTATGAAAAAAATATTAAATACACCTGCTTACAGGCTGATCGAACAGTATCATGACACCGGGGACTTCGATTATGCGGCGTTTGCCGAGGTATGTCCTATCCATATGTATCCGTTGCCCTATCGAACCATAAACGCAGAGTTCGCCATCATGCCCGCCTTTCGGCTCTCCGCGCTTACATTCCTTCAATCCGGCACAGAAATAGAGCATGTGGCCGCAGGGATAAGCAGATATCAGATTATGAACAATGAATATCAGGTTTTACTAAATGAAAGCTTAAAACCAAACAGAGAGGAGAATTCAAATGATTAGTGTTGTTAGTAATAACAAAATCAGATTTAACATCAAAAGCTTTGCCAATTACCTTATTTTTCCAAAAAATGAGGTACATTACATTGGAGGAGCGGAAATACTGCCCGCCCCTCTTTCATCTGAGGAAGAAAGCCTCATGCTCGGACGCTTGTCGGAGGATGACACACAGGTGCGCAGAACCCTCATAGAACACAATCTGCGTCTCGTAGTCTACATAGCAAAAAAATTCGATAATACAGGCGTCGGGGTAGAAGACCTGATATCTATCGGAACCATCGGACTAATCAAGGCTATCAACACCTTTAAACCGGATAAAAACATTAAGCTTGCTACCTACGCCAGCAGATGCATTGAAAATGAAATATTAATGCATCTGCGGCGCAGCTCCCGCACAAGAGTTGAGGTTTCCATAGATGAACCGTTAAATGTTGACTGGGATGGAAACGAGCTGCTGTTGTCCGATATACTCGGCACGGATGATGATATGATATACAAGGATATTGAGGACGAGATAGACAAAAATCTTTTGGAACAGGCGATGGATATTCTGACCGAACGAGAACGTACAATCATTGAGCTTCGATTCGGCATCGGGCACGATGATGAGGAAATGACGCAAAAGGAAGTGGCTGATTTGCTGGGTATATCACAATCCTACATCTCACGCCTCGAAAAAAAGATCATCAAGCGTCTGAAAAAGGAGATGATGCGTCTGGGATAATACTATAAAAAACGGCGCGAAGCCCGAACACTCTGTGTTCCGCTTCGCGCCATGCAATGCCGGTGGCGGGACTTGAACCCGCACGATGTTGCCATCAACAGATTTTGAGTCTGCCTCGTCTGCCAATTCCGACACACCGGCTCAACAAATGAAAATATAGCATATTTCCATTTGAGTGTCAAGAAAAAACATCACTCGTCTGCTATCTTTTTCGCTACCACAACAAACCTTCCGTTATCTGTATGGTATGCACAGGTAGACAGCGTAATCAATTTGTCTCCATATACCGCAGTTGCAGGAATCTCATAACCGGTCAGGCTCTTGCAATTCGACACAAAACTGTCAAACTCCGCCTCATTTCCTGCGTCAAAAAACTGATAATACTTAAAGCCCGTATAGTCCTTCTCATATATCTTCGTATAAAATGCTGCGATTACCTCATAGGTTCCATCTCCATAAATCGTATCAAAGCTGATGTATTTATGTTCCTCATAAAAGGACTGCTTCGCGTAGCTCTCAAGCTCTCCAAACATCTTGCCTGTCTGCATATGGTGCCCGTATATAATCAGGTTATCACTCGGTGCCTTCACATCCGAAGAAGTATCAATAAACAGGGTGCCCGCATTGCTATACTTCTTATCATAGTCCTTATGCAGATAAAATTCTTCATCATACATAGACTGCATCACAGGATAATCTATCACCATATCGTCAATGGTCAGCCAGCCGATAAAATCATGATTATCCGTATACAGCTTTTCAAACTTTTTTTGTACCAGAACACCATCTATCTCCACATACTCCGGCTCCGACTTCACATCTGTCGGTGTCCCCTCATATTCTGCATCCGGTTCGTCCCTGTCGTCCTCAATAATCAGAGTCTTCAGTTCATCCACTCTATCCTCACTTTTTTTGCTCTGCCAGTAATAGAATGCAAGATACAGTCCACACCCCAAGAATATGCACAGCAGGACAATCATACAGACTGTATACAATATTTTGGATCTTCTCTTTTTTCGGCTGCCCGTTTTCTTATTTCCTTCTCCAGCAGGCTTTTGTGTTGCCTTTTCTGTCTTTTTACGCATATAAATCTCCCGTTTCACTATTATTTTCATCCGATATCTATCCCAACAACAAATAAAACCCGCAAAACGGGTTTTATCTGTTAAAAGTATTTCTTACTTCCCCACAGATTGCTCTGCTTCAATACGGTATATTCCGCATATGCCTGCTCGAGAATCTGTTTTTCGTTCGGAAATTTAAGAAGGTGATAAGCCTCATGATACTTGTAGTAACCTGAGTCCAAAAAATACTCTTCCCTCTGTGGCTTGCTATAATAGCTGTCAGCCATCATCAGATACCAGTGAACGTCCTTATTCACCACATCATATGAAGTATTGAACGTATAATTACTCTTTCCTACGTACTTAATAATTTGAGCATTAACTCCGGTTTCTTCCTTTACCTCACGTAAAGCTGTCTCGTTATGCTGCTCATCCTTCTCTACAGTGCCTTTCGGTAGAACCCAACCTTCATATTTGTTCTTGTAATTTTTGTAAAGTAATAATATCTTACCTCTAAAGATTACCACACCACCACAGCTTGTTGCTTCTATCATTGCAATCCCTCCTGCATTGTGAATAAATAGGTGTGTGAATTTATCTTTTCCATTGTATCAGATTTTATATAATATATCAAGTTTTACCGATAATAAATTAATTTCGCTGTAACCTTTCCTCCCGTCAAAACAGTTCTTTTTTACATCCAA
>CAYOOW010000034.1:0-26657 GCA_964405715.1 uncultured Bacteroides sp. | reverse complement strand
AGCTTCAGTCAGGCGGACGCTTCCATTACCAGACGTTATGGAGGCACAGGGCTGGGACTTTCCATCTCAAAACAGCTGGCGGAACTGATGGATGGCAAAATCTATGTGGAAAGCGAAAGAGGAAAGGGAAGCGTGTTTTCCTTCCGCGTCCGGCTGAAAAACGGACAGAGCGCGGAACAAAAAGAAAAATGGCAGGAGGTCTTCAACAGATGGGGCAGCCTCGCAGATGAGGAGAAGACAGAGGAAGAATTCGGCAATATGTTCCGTTACGGGGAAAAGGAGAACCTGGAGGAACTGCACAAACGCATGGATAAGCTGGTGTTATCTATAGAAATGAACATATGGGATAAGGCTGAGTTTATCTGCAACACGATTAAGATATTGACAGACCCGGCGGATGAAGATTTGAAGAAACAGTTACTGCGGATGGAAATGGCAATCCGAAAGGAAAACTATGAGAAAAGCATGAAGGAATATGAAAAACTCAGCGAAATGCTAAAGAAGGTGCTGGATTGAAAGAAGAAATCAAAATATTAATCGTTGACGATATCAGCATGAATGTGGAAATGATAAAAAATATCATTGAATCCAGAGGCTACACAGCTTTGTGTGCGCTCAGCGTGCGGGAAGCTGTGAATATTTTTGAAAAAGAACAGCCGTCTCTTATTTTATCCGATATATCCATGCCTGAGGTAGACGGTCTCTCGTTCTGCAGGATGGTAAAAAGCAATCCGAAAACAAAGGAGATACCGGTCATTTTTATTTCCATACTGGACACTGTCGAGGAGAAGGAAAGAGCTTTTGAAGCCGGAGCCGCGGATTTTATTAGCAAGCCTTTTAATGCGGAAGAGGTTATCATGCGTGTGGATAACCATTTGAATTTCAGCCGCATGAAACGGGAAATGGCGGATTATAATCATATGATGCACCGGCTGGTGGAAAAGCAGCAGAAGCAGCTTGAGGAGGAACAGACCAGAATTTTGTCTGTAGTGGTCAGAATGCTGGAAAGGCTCGATGGGAGCATGGGAAGACGTTTGAAAAATGTGGGAGAAGGCTGCAGAATTTTGTCGCAAAGCCTGCAGCTGTTGCCAAACTATGAAAATGTGATTACGGACAGGTTTACGGAAACCATCGGGTCGGCAGCCGAGCTTTGCAGTATAGAAAGCCTTCTGCAGGACTTTGTCGGGAAAGCGGGAGCACAGGGGACTGCAGGCACGGGGCAGGATTCAGGGAGCGGAGGTTTTCTTAAGGAGATTTCGGAAGACGGGAAAAAATCAAAGCTTTTGACGATGGCGTCCAACATCGAAAAATATCGTTCCGCTCATTGGGACGGGACGGGAATCCCGAAACTTAAGGGGGATAATATTCCTTTAGAAGCCAGAATCGCGGCAGTGGCGGAGGACTTTTGCATACAGACCGGTATCAGGGAGAAAGAAAGTCCGGCAAGAGAGGTCGAAAGAATCAACGAACAGAGCGGGCGGCTTTACGATCCTGATATTGTAAAGGTTTTTAACAAAGTGTGGCAGCGCATGGCGGCTTTTTGATATGCCGGAGAATTTTTATGGGGTACGGTTTTTTAAGGAGAACAGGACAAAATGGGAAAACGATTCATGGGCACGATAGGAAAGATAAAGGAAAACACAAAAACGGCACGGGTTGTGACAGCGTTTTTGGTGATGATCGTGATTGTCATGACCTTTACAGGTATTTATTACATGGTCACGGGACATATTAAGGAAATCGCCGTACAGAACATGGAGGAGATGGCATTGCATGACGAGGTGGCGGTTGAGAGCAACATCAGCAACGAATATGAGATTCTTGACGGAATCGGTTCGTATATCCGGCAGATGGAATGCAGTACGGAGCAGGAACTTCTGCAGGCACTGTCACAATGCGAGATGATTATGAACTGTAAAAGGCTGACGCTGGTGTCGGAGAACGGAAAAACGCTTGACAGTGATCAGACGATCGGCTATGATGAAGATTTGCTTAGACAGTGCCGGGAAACAGATGCACATTATGTTTTTTGGATAGAGAGCGATGAATCGTATGCAGACGGCGTCAGTGAACTGCTCTATTTTGGAGCGGAGATAGAACCGTTTGCGATTGGTGAGGAAACCTACTGGTACATTACGGCGGTGATGGACATAGACATACTCCAGAAAAATCTGAAGGTGGAAAGCTATGACGGGGAAGGCTACAGCAATATCATTGACGCAGATGGCAATTATATTGTGAGCAACAGCCGCAGCTACACGGCACAGAACGTGAATAATTTTTTTGATAAGCTGATGCAGAGTGAGTTAAAGGATGACTGGTCCATAGAGAAAATAAAGGATAATATGGCGGCGCTGGAAAAGTTTTCAATGATGTACACGAATCCGGACGGGGAAGATTATCTGCTTATTTTTATGCCAATGGAAAAAGAAGAATGGTACTTTATTATGGCGATTCCGGATTCCATCATTCATGGACAGGTTCAGGATATCATACAGCTCTATGTTCTCTTTTGGACTCTGAGCGTTGCAGTGGTGTTGTTTGCGACCATAACGATATATATGGATGAACGGCGTATGAGACTGAAGGAGAGGAAGCACCGAAAGGAAATGAGCGAGGCGCTTGAACTTGCAAATCAGGGCAACCAGGCTAAAACGACATTCCTGAACAATATGTCTCACGACATCCGGACACCGATGAATGCGATTATGGGATATACTTCTCTTGCAATAGCGCATATGGACGACGGGGAAAAGGTGAGGGATTATCTTGAGAAGGTCAACCAGTCCTCTGCTCATCTTCTTTCCCTCATTAATGACGTGCTTGATATGTCACGCATAGAATCGGGGAAGCTGGAGATAGAGGAAAAGCCGGAAAGCCTGCCCGATATTCTCCATACGCTGAGGGATATTATGCAGGCGGATATTCATTCCAAACAGCTGGATTTTTATATCGATATAATGGGGGTAACCGACGAGGACATTTACTGTGATAAGCTGAGACTGAATCAGGTTTTATTAAATATTATCTCCAATGCCGTGAAGTATAATCATTCGGGAGGCAGTATTTCCATAAGTGTGATACAACAAGACACACAGAAGGACGGATATGCAACCTATGATTTCTGTATCAAGGATACGGGCATTGGAATAAGCAAGAAATACATAAATGAGATTTTTGAGCCGTTCACACGGGAGCGGAATTCTACGATAAGCGGCATTCAGGGAACCGGTCTGGGAATGGCAATCACCAAGCATATAGTAGATGCGATGGGAGGCACGATAAAGGTTTCGAGCGAAGAAGGAAAGGGCAGCGAATTTATAGTTACATTGAAATTCAGACTGCAGAAGGAACATAAAAAGGTAGAGGTCATTGAGAAGCTGCAGGGGCTGCGGGGATTGGTTGTAGATGATGATATCAATGCCTGCCAGAGCGTCAGCCACATGCTGCGGCAGGTTGGTATGATTTCGGAGTGGACAAGGTTTGGAAAGGAAGCCGTCATCCGCACCAGGGAGGCTCTGAATCTGGATGATCCGTTTTATGTATATATCATAGACTGGCTGATGCCGGATATGAACGGCATTGAGGTTGCAAGACGGATAAGAATGGAAGCGGGCGACAAAGTGCCTATTATTATATTGACAGCCTATGACTGGGTGGATATCGAAGAGGAGGCAAGAGAGGCAGGCGTGACTGATTTTGTCAACAAGCCATTGTTCCTTTCGGATTTGCAGAGAACGCTGTCTAAGCTTTGCGGGCAGGAGGAGGCAAAGCCCGAGGAGAACGATTTTCCCGATTTTCACGGCGCCCGTGTTCTTTTGGTGGAGGACAATCTTTGGAATCAGGAGGTCGCACAGGAAATACTTAAGAACTTAAACCTCACAGTGGATGTTGTAAACAATGGCCGGGAGGCGGTAACGGCAGTGGAGACGGCGGAGGCGGGCCGATATGCCTTGGTGTTCATGGATGTGCAGATGCCGGTAATGAATGGTTATGACGCTACAAGGGCGATTCGCGCACTGGCTGACCCGGAAAAAGCGGAGGTTCCTATTGTCGCCATGACGGCGGATGCCTTTGAAGAGGACAGGCAAAAAGCACTGCAGTCCGGAATGAATGACCATATAAGTAAACCTCTGGATATGGAAGAACTGATAAAGGTTTTAGGGAGATGTATTGAGAATGATAACAGATACTGAATTTAAGCGTATTGTTGATTACGTAAAAAAGAGATATGGCATTGATTTGAGCCAGAAGAGGGTTCTGGTGACGGGCAGACTGGAAAATTATATTTTGCGCAACGGGTATGCCGGTTATCATGATTATATGGAGAGTGTGGAAAACAATCCGAACGGGGAGGAAGCAACCAACCTGATTAATATACTGACAACAAACCATACCTATTTTATGAGGGAAACGGTGCATTTTGATTTCTTAAAACAGACCGTGCTCCCACAGCTGAAGGTATCCGCAAAATCACACAAGGATTTAAGAATCTGGTCTGCGGCGTCATCCACGGGAGAGGAGCCCTACACCATTGCCATGATTTTGATGGATTATTTTGGAATCGACCACAGCGCATGGGATACCAAGGTGTTAGCTACGGATATTTCCACCAGAGTATTGGAGTACGCGCTCAGGGGAGTCTATCTTGATGAACAGATTGCACCTTTGCCTGACAAATGGAAAAAACGCTATTTTAAGGCGATAAGTGATAAAGAGTATCAGGCGAAGGAGGAATTGAAAAGGGAAGTTATTTTCAGACAGTTTAATCTCATGTCACCTTTCCCGTTTAAAAAGAAATTTCATGTGATTTTTTTAAGAAATGTAATGATATATTTTCAAGACGCCACAAAGTATGAGCTTTTGTCAAAGATTTATGATTCTCTGGAGCCGGGAGGCTATTTGTTTATCGGGACAACGGAAGGACTGGATAGAAACAGAATCCGCTTTCAGTTCGTACAGCCCTCAATTTACAGAAAGATGTGAGGTGAAATGCATGAAAATAATTAAAGTTTTGGTTGTAGATGATTCTATTATGTTCCGCAGTCTGCTGGTACAGTGTCTGGAGACGGATCCGAATATCAAGGTCGTGGCGCAGGCCGGCAACCCTTATGAGGCCAGAGACATGATCATCAAGCACAGACCGGATGTCATGACGCTTGATGTGGAAATGCCGAGGATGAACGGAATTGATTTTTTGAGAAAGCTTATGCCTCAGTATCCGCTGCCTGTCGTGGTCATGAGTGCTTTGGACAGCAAGGTTTTTGACGCCATGGAGGCGGGGGCGGTTGATTTTATCAATAAACCCGCTCAGATGAATCGTCAGCAGCTGGAGAATTTTTTAAAAACGGAATTTGTCACAAAAGTAAAGATTGCGTCCACCGCAAAGGTCGGAGCCATGAAGCGGGTGGAGGAAGGACAGATAACGGGTAAAATTGGGGAAACCGCCAGAAATCGTATTATAGCCATTGGGGCGTCTACCGGAGGAACGGAGGCAATATTTGAGGTCGTCAGGCGATTTAAGAGGGATATCCCCGGTGTTGTGATTGTGCAGCACATGCCGCCCGGTTTTACTAAAATGTATGCGGAACGTTTGAACAATAACTGTGCGGTTGCCGTGAAGGAAGCCCGGACGGGCGACAGAGTGCTGCCCGGACAGGTGCTGATAGCGCCGGGTGACAGGCAGATGAGGCTTGTAAAGGTCGGAAACGATTATCAGGTGGAGTGCAAGGGGACGGAGAAGGTGAACGGGCACTGCCCTTCCGTAGATGTGCTTTTTAACTCCGTTGCAAAAGCTGCCGGCAGACAGGCGCTCGGCATTATACTGACCGGAATGGGCGGAGACGGCGCGAAGGGACTTTTGGAAATGAGAAACGCCGGGGCACAGACGATAGGGGAGGACGAAGCCAGCTGTGTCGTATACGGTATGCCGAAGGTTGCTTACGATTTGGGCGCCGTACAGCATCAGATGCCGCTGGCCGCTATTGCAGGTAAGGTTTACGGTCTGTTGAGCCGATAACAATAGAAAGGAGAAAACGGCAATGAAAACATTATTGGCAGAGGACGATTTTGCAAGCCGCAAATTTATTGACAAGTATCTCTCGCAGTACGGAGAATGTGATGTGACGGTTGACGGAGAGGAGGCACTGGATGCGTTTATGATGGCACTGGGCGATGGGGAACCTTATGATCTGGTATGCCTTGACATCATGATGCCTGTGCTGGACGGCTATCAGGTATTGAAGGCAATCCGAGACATTGAGGCACAGCAAAAAATCCCAAAGGACAAGTGCGTAAAGGTAATCATGACTTCGGCGCTGAATGAGGAACATAAGGTAAAGATGGCTTTTGATTTGGGATGCGAGGCGTATGCAGGAAAACCGATTGATGTGCAGAAATTTGAACAGGTACTGAAGAAACTGGAGTTAATATAATGCGGTCAGAGAAACATTAGGAATGGAGGAAATATGGCTGAAGAATTAGACGTAAGCGGCATGCTTGACATGTTTATCTATGAAAGCAGTCAGCTGCTTGAAAAACTGGAAAGCATCATTTTGGAAAAGCAGGATGCGGAATGCTTTGATGACGCCGATATTAATGAAATCTTCCGAATCATGCATACGGTAAAGGGCTCTTCCGCTATTATGATGTATGATAATATCACGAAGATTACGCATAAAATGGAGGATGTTTTTTACTATCTGAGAGAGTCCCATCCGGATAATGTCCCTCATCTTGAGCTGGTGGAGAAGGTGCTTTCCGTATCGGATTTTGTTACAGGGGAAATTGAAAAGATTAAGGGCGGAGAGGCAGCAGACGGTGATGAAAGCCGGCTCCTTGAGGATTTGGACGCCTTTTTAAGCCGGATTAAAGGAGAAATTAAGGAACAGGGTATCCGCCTTCCGAAGGAAAATAAGAGTGAGGCCCCCAAGCAGTTCTATATCGCGCCTGTGGCCGGTGAGGACAGCAGATTTTACCGGATCGTGCTGCACTATAGGAACGATACGCAGATGAGCAATATCCGCGCTTATTCGGCTACATATGCGTTAAAAAATGTGGCTGAAGATCTGCTGTATACTCCGGAGGATATTATTTCCAATGAGGAGAGCGCGGATGTCATCCTGTCGGAGGGCTTTTATATGCTGCTTCAGACAAAGAGCAGCGAGGAAGAAATTCTGGCGTTGATTGACAATGCGGAATTGGAACAAATCGATATTGACGAGATAACCTCGGAGGAGTTCGGGAGAGGATTGGTGGAGATAGGACAGACAAATGCACCGCCGGTCATCCTTCTGGACGATGAGGAGAAGACTGAGGAAAAACAGGAAACCGTTTCCCCGGGTGACTTTGTTGTAAAGTCAAAGGATATGGGCAAGGGCAGGACGCTGGCGAAAAACCAGTCGAAGAAGCAGACGATGCTCAGCGTCAATGTCGATAAAATGGACGCTTTGATGGATTTGATCGGAGAGCTGGTCATCGCTGAGGCAGTGGTGCTGCAAAGCCCTGATTTGAAGGTGCCGGGGCTGGAGCTTGACAATTTCCGCAAATCGGCAGGACAGCTTAGCAAGATTACCACAGAGCTTCAGGAAGCAATTATGTCCATCAGAATGATGCCGCTTACCAATGTATTCCAGAAAATGCGAAGGATTGTATTTGATGTGTCAAGGAAGCTGGGCAAGGACATCGAGCTTGACGTAATCGGTGAAAATACGGAGGTGGATAAGAATATAATCGAGCATATCTCCGATCCCCTGATGCATCTGGTCAGAAATTCTGTGGATCACGGAATCGAGGAAAGCGCACAGGCAAGGCTGGCTGCCGGGAAACCGGAAAAAGGAAAGATTACGCTGGAGGCAAAAAATGAAGGCGGCAAGGTGTATATCAGTGTACGGGATGACGGAAAGGGACTGAACAGAGAAAAGCTTTACAGGAAGGCTCTTGATCACGGACTCATAGAAGATAAGCCGATTGAAGAGTATAAGGACGAGGAGATTTTCCGATTTATTACCCTTCCGGGCTTTTCCACAAAGGAAGAGGTCACGGAGTATTCCGGTCGTGGAGTGGGTATGGACGTGGTAGTAAAGAATATTCAGGAAATAGGCGGCAGACTCGATATCTGCAGCACGGAGGGAAGAGGCTCGGAGATGACGCTGATTATCCCGCTTACGCTGGCGATTATCAATGGCATGGTGGTACAGGTGGGAAACTCATCCTTTGTCATTGAAACCTCATCTGTCAAGGAGTTTATACGGTTGGGAGAGGACAGTATTGTTACAAATCCCAGCGGTGAGGAATATGTCAATATTCGCGGGCAGTGTTATCCGTTTGTCCGCCTGAATGAGAGGTATCATCTGCCAGACGCAAAGGATAAGATTGAGGAGGGAATTGTTGTGGTGCTTGAGCACGACGACAGACAGATATGCGTTTTGATCGACAGACTGCTTCAGGAACAGGAAATTGTGGTAAAACCGATACCTTCATATATTAAAAAGATTAAAGGGTTGTCCGGCTGTACGCAGCTCGGGGACGGAAGCATTGCACTTATTTTGGATATTGCCGGACTTGTATAGGCAGGCACAGAATAGAAAGGAGAAGTGTCTATGGCAGAGGAACTGAACGAAGAAATATGGGAGGAGGATGCCCAAAAGGGGAAATTCATGACCTTCCAGACGGGAAAAGAGTATTTTGGCATCGGTATCAGCTATGTCAATGAGATTATAGCGATGCAGCCGATTACCGCTATTCCCGAAGCGGCGGATTACATCAGGGGACTGATTAATCTGCGAGGGAAAATCATTCCCGTTATTGATATCCGGATCAGATTTAAGATGGAACCGATAGAATATACGGACAGAACCTGCATTATTGTCATTAATGTAAGGTCTACGGTAATTGGTCTGATTGTGGAAAAAATATCAGAGGTATGTACGATTACGGATGATGAGATCGTACCGCCGCCGAAGCTGGAAAGCAAGGTCAGCAGTAAAAACTCATATGTGTATGGTCTGGCGAGAACGGGAGATACGGTGAAGCTGCTGCTTGATCCTGATAAGCTGATCAAAGACGAGGATCTTGAAACAATAGAAGATAATCAGGAAGCGATAGAGGAAGAAGCATAGAAAGAGGCACAGGAGGAAAATATCATGGAAAAAGTTTCAAAAAAGCAAACAACAGTTAAAGGCAGGATTACGCTTTTTAGCGTTGTCATGGTAGTTTTTATGGTCATCATTGCAGCGTGCGGGCTGTTTGCGGCCAACCAGATCAGTAATGCGAGAAAAGACAGATACAACAATTATGCGATGAGCGAGTATTACCTCAGCGAAGCCTTCAGTAATTTCTGTAACATCAAGGTGCGCGTAAGAAATATCATTTTCATGTATTACGACGATGCAGAGAATCTTGCGGATCAGAAGACCAAAATAGAAAGTTATAAAGAGGCAGTCAGTGAGAATTTGGGCTTGTTTGAGGAAAGAATGACCAACCTTTCTCCGGAAATTCAGACACAGTACAGCAATGTGGTGGCATCCATAGATGAATGGTATGAATCGACAGACAGTGATATCAGTCTGGCAGAGTCGGGAAAGCAGGATCTGGCGGCGCAGGATTTGATGGACAACGGCAGGACGATTGCGGATCAGACGGAAGCGGAGCTGGCAGATTTGATTTCCCTGCTGGAGGAGGAATCCGACGCAAATAATACCTCTGTGGAACGGGAATTAATGGTTATGACCATCATACAGATCGCTGCCACAATTGCAGCGGTTCTGGTTGCCTTTCTATATGCAATGAAGCTCATCAAGGAAATTACCATTCCGGTTCAGGTGCTGTCGGAGGCTGCCAGAAAGATGGCGGAAGGCGATATTGAGGTAGACTGCACAAAGTACGCGGATGATGATCTGGGCATTATGGTGGATAACTTTAATGTCATGGTTCAGACCATTAAGGAGCAGGCACGGCATGCAATGCAGATAGCGGAAGGCGATATGACGGTGCGGTTCACACCGAGAAGCGAGAAGGATGTTTTGGGCAGAGCAATCGAGAAGCTGGCGGAGAATCAGGATATGGTGTTAAGCACGGTGAAGGAATCTGCAGCACAGGTTAATACAGGTGCGGATCAGGTGGCAAGCGCAAGCCAGATGCTGGCACAGGGCTCCACGGAGCAGGCAAGCGCCCTGCAGCAGGTTACAGCATCCATTTCCATGATAGCTGAGGATACGAAGAAGAATGCGGCCAATGCGGTCACGGCAAATGACCTTGTGAAGGAAGTACAGGAGATGGCAGTGGACGGGAAGACGCATATGCAGTCTATGGTAGACGCCATGAATGAAATTAGCGCTTCCTCCCAGACTATTTCCAAAATTATTAAGACAATTGACGATATTTCATTCCAGACCAACATTCTGGCTCTGAACGCTGCAGTGGAGGCTGCAAGGGCAGGTGTTCACGGCAAAGGCTTTGGGGTTGTAGCGGAGGAAGTGAGAAGTCTGGCGTCAAAGAGTGCTTCCGCCGCAAAGGAAACGGCTGATATGATAGAGGATTCCATCCGCAAGGTTGATAACGGACAGAATCTGGCAAATGTAACCGCCGAATCTCTGGAAAAGATTGTCAGCTCAATTCACAATATTACAGATTTGGTTGGAAGCATTGCCGAATCCTCCAACGAACAGGCTACCTCCATTGTCCAGATTGATCAGGCAATCGAGCAGGTATCAACAGTGGTACAGACAAATTCCGCTACCAGCGAGGAATGTGCGGCTGCAAGCGCGGAGCTGTCAAATCAGGCAGAAGGCTTGAGAGAGCAGATGGAACAATACAAATTGTCCGGTGAGAGTGGAAACAGTGTGGAAAGGAAGAAAAGAAAGGATTTCCATAACAGCGGAAACAATAACGAACAAATTATTTCGTTAGATGGAGAATTCGGAAAGTATTGATAATAAAGGGAAATGGTGCTTTAATGTGGGGCTGCCGCCGGCAATGATACGCGGCAGCCTAACGATATATTACATATACCGGAAAAGGAGGCTGGTTATGGTGGATCGAAGAAAGGTTTTAATCGTGGATGATGAGGAGGTAAATAGAAAGCTTCTTGCGAACGTGTTCCATACTGAGTATGATATCATAGAAGCAGAAAATGGCGTTCTTGCCATTGAAGCCATTGCACAGAACAGCGATATCTGTCTGATTCTTCTCGATCTTATTATGCCGGTGCTGGATGGCGTTGGCGTTTTGGAGTACATGAAGAAAAGAGACCTGATCAAAGAGATACCGGTGATCATGATAACGAATGAACTGCCTGAAAACAGTGAATATATGGCATATTCCTTTGAGATTGCGGATGTGATTCATAAGCCCTTTTTCCCCGACATTGTGGAGAAGCGTTCCAAAAACATCATCGAGCTTTATGATTCCAGACATCATATGGAACGAACCATAGAGGGACAAAAGGAGACAATCAAAACGCAGGAGAAGCTTATCCTGTACAATAGCGAGCATATCATAAACGCCATGAGCTCCATGGTGGAGTTTCGTTCGGGCGAGACGGGGGATCATATCAGAAGAGTGAAATATCTGACAAGGATTATGCTCAAATATATGCAGAAATATTTCCCTGATTATGGACTTACGTCTAAGAAGTGCGACATTATTGCAAGGGCTTCCACTCTTCATGATATCGGAAAAATCGGTATTCCTGACAATATTCTGTTAAAGCCGGGTCGCCTGACCCCGGAGGAATTTGAGATTATGAAAACGCATACCACAGTTGGCTGCAAGGTATTGGAAAAAATAAAGGAAGGCTGTTCTGCTGATTTTTACCAGTATTGCTATGAGATTTGCCGGCATCATCATGAAAGGTGGGACGGCAATGGATACCCGGATCATTTGGCGGGAGAACAGATCCCGATCAGCGCGCAGATTGTTTCCATTGTAGATGTCTATGACGCTTTGGTGAGCAAGAGATGCTACAAGGAGGCTTACAGGAACAGTGTTGCATATCAAATGATTTTGGACGGGGAGTGCGGCGTTTTTTCACCGGATATTATTGAGTGCTTCTGCCTTGCAAAGGAGGATTTTTTTAATATCGTGGAAGTCATCGGAATGTTTGAGTTTTCATAGGCTGAATCTTAAATATTTTAGTTATTCCCACAGAGGCAACTCTGCGCAAAATACAGATTTTTTTGCGCAGAGTAATTATTGTAAAAGAGGTATGTCTGCGCAAAGTAAAAATGCAGATAGCGCATTTAGAGGTGACTAACAAATGAAAACAAAAAAACGTGTAATTGCCATGTTGACCGCCTGTATGACAGTGCTTGCCATGGCGGGCGGCTGCGGGAAGGAACAGCAGGACAATCAGATATTCCTTTATAATTCGGTGGAGGAGCAGTCTGATATCACGCTCAGTATGTTTGGGTACAAGGCGGATTCACTCAACCTGCTGGCTATCGAAGATACGCTGGACAGTTTCATGGAGCAGAATCCGGGAGTCAATATCACCTATGAGGGCATCAAAGGCTCCGCATATTGGGATGCCCTGACAAAGCGGGCGGATTCGGGAACGCTGGATGATATCATCATGGTGGATCACGACAGGGTGGTGGATTTCTCGTCCCAGGGACTGCTTGCCGATCTTTCGGGGATTTCAGGGCTGGACAACTATGCGGAGCTTGCCGGCAGTCAGTTCCTGAATGAAGACGGGTCGGTATGGTTTCTCCCTACCTGCATTTGCGCCTACGGACTCTATGTTAATTATGATCTTTTGGAAGCTGACGGACAGACGGTACCGACAAATTGGGAGGAGTTCGCCGCTGTGTGCGATTACTATGTCGATAAAGGATGTGCGCCGATCATTGTAAATAATTATTCTTCTCTCCAGGTTCTTATGGCTGCAAAGGGAATGTTCGACGTTTATCAGTCCGAAGATACGGCAGCTGAAATTTCAGCGTTCAACGCTGGAGAAAAAAATCTTGCCGGACAGCTTGCACCGGGGATTGAGATGGTCTGCGAGATGATTAAGCGGGGATGGATTGACTGCTCCGAAGGCCTTGTCACAACGCAGACCGATGGAGATTTGACGCTTTTTGCTCAGGGGGACAGGCCTTTTATGGTAACGGGCGCATGGGCATCCCCGCGTGTGGCGGATATGGAACCCGGATTTACATATGGGGTGCATCCGTTTCCCATTCTGGAGGACGGGAGCGTATTGGTTGTAGATGCCGCTACCTGCGTAGCGGTCAGCGCCGGAAGCGCACACCAGACGGAAGCAATGGACTTCATAGCTTATATGATACAGCCGGATGTAATCTGGAACTACTGTGAAAGTCAGAGCAGCTATTCGCCCTTGAAAGATAACCGTACCCCTGCTGACAACGCTGTTGCACCATTGACGGAATATTTAAGCAACGGGCGCAGCGTAATCGGCTCAGATTACCGATTGAACCTTCCGATGGATACAGCGTTGAGGGAATGTGCGACCGCACTCTTAAGCGGAGCAGACAGGGATGAAGCAGAGGCTATTTTGTGGAACAGGTTAGGAAAAACGGATGAAAAGGATGCTAATTAAAAATGACGACTCTGGAAAGGAAAAGAAAAAAAGAAAAGCGTTTTCAGGGAGCAAAAGTGGTAATTGTCATTGCCACTCTCTGCGGGCTGCTTTTGGGAGCCAATTATTATATAGGCAGTATGAGGGAATCTCTCTGGACGCAGACAGTCGCTGATGTGTTGGAAATTACGGAGCAGGGTGCGCATGCGTTAGAGGTTTATTTCCGTCAGGGCTTTACCATGCTGGAGGGGCGCGCCAATAATTTTGCCCAGTATGAATCCACGGATGAGGAAGCGATTGAGAAGAAGCTGGATTTGTATGAAGAAGGAGACCCCTCTTTTGCGGTCATGGATTTGACACATGGAATTTTATATTTTAACAGCAGCAGTCAGACGACTCTGCCGGAAGAGGAAGCGGCGGCATATCTGGAGATGTCGGATCAGGGGATTTTAGAGCCTTTTCTTGGTGAATATAACGGGCAGCAGATGTTAGGCTACTATGAGAGGTTTACTTTCGCAGACGGCGCCGAGGGCATGGTGCGTAAGAGCTGTCTTTTGTCTGATGTGGCGAAGGAATTCTCCCAGTCCTTTTTTGACGATACCGGTTTTTCCTATGTGATCAGCAGTGAAGGGGATATTATGCTGCGCTCCAATAACCCGAACAGTAACCGCACGTTTTCCAACGTGTTTGATGTGATAGCGGCGGAGAAGAATACAGATGCTGACGAAAATGCTTTTCGGGATGGATTAAGCAGTGGTAAACGGGGAGCAATGCGGCTGATATTTAATAGTGAGGAGTGTGTGTTCACTTTCACGCCGATTGCAGATACGGAAGGATGGTATATGATATCAATCATCCCAAGCGCTTCTATTACGGACAGGACGGAACAGCTTTTGAAAACCGGAGAGATGTTCCTTTTTATGATAGGGGTTACGCTGCTTGTTTTTTTCTTGTTTGTCGTTGTTATCTGGCAGTATCGGAAAAATATCCGGGGAAAGGAATCAGAATTAAAATACAGGGAGGAACTGTTCGGAATCCTGACAAACAGTTCAGAGGAGGCATTCATGATGCTTTCCAGCGGCGGGTTTGTCACAGAGTATGTCAGTCCCAATATTGAGCTGCTGACGGGCATCTCCCGCGAGGCGGTTCTGTCAGACGGGCTGTCTGTCCTGAATGCTGCAGTGCGGAGCAGCCGGCAGGATGTCGGTGATGAGGAGCTGCGGAGTATTCCGTTAGGCGGGTCTGTTGTCTATGAGGGGAAAAGGTTATGCGCAGGCACCGAAGAAGAGAGATGGATGGAAGAGAGGATTTATCATTTTTCCATTGATGGGAGAGAGAAGTTTATCATTGTTTTTTCGGACAAAACGGAGGACAGGAAAAAAGAATACGCTCTCATGGAAGCCCTTGATATCGCCCAGATAGCCAATCAGTCCAAGAGCTCATTCCTGTTCAATATGAGCCATGACATCCGCACGCCTATGAATGCCATTGTGGGTTTGTCCACACTTCTGTTAAGGGATGCGGAGAATCCGGACAAGGTGCGGGAGCATACCCGTAAAATTACCGCTTCCAGCCAGCATCTGCTGGCGCTGATCAATGATGTGCTGGATATGAGCAAGATAGAAAACGGCAAGACTTCTTTAAATATCGGGGAGATTAACCTGGCGGAGATTGTGGAGGAAATGGGCACCATCATGCGTCCGCAGGCAAAGAACAAAAATCAGGAGTTTAAGGTTTCTGTCTGCAATCTCACGGATGAACATGTATTAGGTGATAAACTGCGAATCAATCAGGTGCTGCTTAATATCCTTTCTAACGCCGTTAAGTATACGCCGGAGGGCGGATGCATAGAACTGACGGTGCACCAGATTCCTTATGGAGTTAAGGGATTCGCCCATTTCCGGTTTCAGGTCAGGGATAACGGTATCGGCATGGATAATGCATATCTGGAATCCATTTTTGACCCGTTCAGCCGTGCAGAGGATTCTTTTTCCAGCGGTATCCAGGGAACAGGGCTTGGCATGGCAATCACGAAGAATCTGGTGGAGATGATGGGAGGCTCTGTCACAGTAAAAAGCAGACAGGGAGAAGGCAGCGTTTTTACGGTGGACTTGGAGCTGCAGATACAGGAGCAGCAGTCGGATGCAGGTTTCTGGACGGACAATGGCATTTATAATGCACTGATTGTGGACAATGAGGAGGATGTGTGTACCAGCGTGATGGCAGCTATGGCAAGTACCGGCGTAGCGATGCAGTTTGCTCTGGACGGCGGGACGGCTGTGCAGATGGTGAGCCATGCCTGCAGGGAGGAACATGAGTTCAGCCTCATCCTGCTGGATTGGAAGATGCCGGGAATGGACGGGCTGGAAACGGCCAGACGCATACGGGAGATTGTCCCGCAGAATGTGCCGATTATGATTCTGACCTCCTATGATTACAGCGACATCGAGGAGGATGGGCGTGCAGCAGGAATAGACGCTTTCCTTCAAAAGCCCTTTTTCCTTGGAAATTTAAAAAAAGTTCTCCGAGATTTGAAAAGCAAGGCGGAACCGGAAGCAGCTGCAGGAGAAGATATTGTGGTGCTGAGGGGCAGGCATTTTCTTGCGGCGGAGGATAACAAGCTGAATGCAGAGATTCTGACGGAGCTCCTCTCTATGGTGGAGGCGGACTGTGAGGTCACAGAGAACGGAAAAGCGGTACTGGAGCGTTTTGAGGCCTCCGAACCGGGAGAGTTCGATGCAATTCTGATGGATATCCAGATGCCGGTCATGAATGGCTATGAAGCCTGCCGTGCCATCCGTGCGAGCGGTCATCCCTTGGCGAAAACAATTCCGATTATTGCCATGACCGCCAACGCTTTCGCTGATGACGTGGCGCAGGCTCTCAATTCAGGTATGAATGCACATATTGCCAAGCCGATTGATATGGTCAAATTGGAGGAAACCCTGAAAAAGATTTACGGGAACAGAGAATGATTGGACCTATAATGTACCCATAAGCGCGGACGTGCCATCTGGTTAGACACAGGATACCAGCGAAGCCCGAAGGACAATGCTTGAATACATAGAAGGCCGGCACAACGGAGGTATACAACCGTAAAACATTTACAGATATAAATAATCCTGCGGAGGTATTTTCCACATGTAATCCGGGAAAACTGTGAGAGTCACGGATATCGGGACTTTGAACGCCTATTGATTCAGGGTTCCTTAATTTTAAGGAGGAGAAACGATTATGAATATTAACCCGATGGCTGTATTGGATGCCGCAGAACGAATAAAACCGGAAATAATCAAGGATCGGCGCAAACTTCACAGTGAGCCTGAAACGGGAAACAGGCTTCCCCGCACCAAAGAATATGTGATGCAGCGGCTGCTTGACATGGGCTATCATCCTGCGGAAATATGTGAAAGCGGAATCGTTGCAACAATTTCCGGGGAAAAATCAGGAAGATGTATCCTTCTGCGTGCAGATATGGATGGACTGAAGGTTGAAGAAAAGACCTGCCTTGAGTTTCGGTCGATGAACGGAAACATGCACGCCTGCGGCCATGATATGCACACGGCCATGCTGTTGGGCGCAGCAAAGCTGCTCCGGGAGTTTCAGGAGAAGATAGGCGGCACTGTTAAACTGGTATTTCAGCCGGATGAGGAGGGCTTTACAGGAGCAAAAGCAATGTTGGCCGCCGGTGTTCTTAAGGATCCGGCGCCGCAGGCTGCGCTGGCTCTTCATGTCCATTCCGGAACTCCTTCCGGCATGCTGCTCTGCGGGCGGGGCATTACCATGGCCGGCTGTACGCTGTTCCGTATTATAGTAAAGGGAGTCGGCTGTCATGGAGCAATGCCGGAAACAGGCGTTGACCCGCTTAATATTGCGGCGCACATTTTAATCGCCCTTCAGGAAATCAACGCAAGAGAAACTCCCTCAAAGCAGCCCGCTGTCATCACCATCGGGAAAATGAGCGGAGGGCAGTCTCCGAATATTATTCCGCAGGAAGCAGTTTTGGAGGGAACCATTCGGACCTTTGACCGTAATCTTGCCGCCGGTATATTGAACCGGATTGAAATAATATCCGCCGGGATTGCAGAAGCGTTCCGGGGACAGGCGTCCGTGCAGGAGCTTGCCTCTGCCCCGCCGCTGAAGAACGACGTTTCACTGGCCGGCCAAATGGCCGGCTATGCGGAGGAGCTTTTCGGGCAGCAGTCTGTATACCGCATGGATGACGGCGGTATGGGGTCTGAGGATTTTGCATCATACACCTATGAGCTTCCCTGCTCGTACATCCTTATGGGAGCCGGGACAGCAGCGGAGAACCCATTGTACGGATTACCGATGCACAATGAAAAGGTCGTTTTTAATGAGGATATCTTAACCAGGGGTACGGCGCTGCACACATATTGCGCCTTGCGCTGGCTTGAATGATTGTTCAGAAGCTCCCGTAAAAAAAGAACTGCTGTCTCACTTGAGAGACCGGCGTACGTTTCCAACAGAAAAGATAGATTAAAACGTTAATTATTTACATTTGTAATCCGATATATCAGATAAGAGTATCACTACAAACGATGGGGGAAGAAATGGGCGAGATTACACCGAGTGAAAATGAATGGATGATTATGGAGGCCGTATGGCGGCATGAGGAGCCGGTCACATCGGCAGAGATTATCAGTGAGATGGAGGGTATATTAGATATCAGCCGGAAGACGATACGCGTTATGATTAACCGCCTTGTGGCAAAAGGGGTGCTCACCTTTACAGTGGATGCCGGGGATGCACGCGTCTATCACTACACCGCGGCAAGAACAAAAGAGGAATGTCTGGAAATGAAGAGCGAGCGGTTTGTGAAGCATTATTTTGACGGGAACAAAAAGCTTGCAGTGGCAAATTTCCTGTATAGTGGGGATATTACATCGGAAGAACTGGAAGAATTGGAGCAGCTTCTACAGGAGTTGAGGAAGAGGTAAGCATGTATCAGCTTGTGCGGAACGTTTGGAATTTCATAGGATTTGCATGTACCTACAATCTGCTGAAATGTATCAGAACGATGCTTGCCGGAACAGCGGTTATGATACCTGTTCTGCTATTCCGAAAATGTAATAAAAAACATGCAGATGCAAACTTCCATGCCGGGCTTTTGGTTATCCCCATGGCCTTTATGGGGATGAATAAAATTTTCTTTCACCGGAAGCTGTTTCGTTTCACCAATGCCATATGCGGAGGTATAAAACCGATTTACGGTAAGGTATACTTTCTTGTGGCGGCAATATTGCTTATCGTATTTATCTTCCGCAATCATAGGGCTGCAGTCTGGGTGAGAGGCTTACCCCTGCTTGGGGAAGATGAAATGGTGCCGGGAAAATACGGATTTGCCTTGAAACGTTATATGCGGCATGTCAGAGTATATGTAACAGAAGAGAGGATGAGTCCGTTTTCAGGCGGTATTGTCAAGCCCTACATCGTAGTGCCGCGTTTTATGCTGGAGCAATGCGGCAGAGAAGAACTGTATACGGTCGTGTGCCATGAGCTGACGCATATTGCGTCCGGTCATATTGTATGGATAGCGTTGTTTCGGCTGCTACGAATTTACTGGTGGATAAATCCGTTCATGTATCTGATGGAAAAACGGATGCTGGAGGACATGGAGCTTGTATGTGATGAAAAATGTGTCCGGTCTATGGGGCTGGATTCATATTCTTACGGACAGATGATGCTTATGGTAGCAAAACATATGCAGACCAAGACAGAGGGACATCAGGCGGCTTTTCTGGGCAAATGTGATTATGCGTTGTTGAGGAAACGGATTCTGTATTTGGATAAAACTGCAAATCGGAAGTTTTGCTGTAAGATGATGAAAATAAAGACAGTAATATTTGTAGTACTGTTTTGTCTGCTGTTGGCGGGTGTCAAGGCAAGCTCCTATCCGAGATATACAGAGCTTGAGGATATCTATCTGTATGATGCGCAGCTGAATCTTCGGGTGACAAACCTTGCAGAGATGGAACAGGCGGTCACTGTCAGGGACGGAAAGCTTATGATAGACGATGAGGCGTTCCGGCGGCTTCTGGATTATTACCGGATAGAGGGTGACTATGTGTATATCTCATATGGCACGATTATGAAGGTGCCCGGCTGTGGGGGCGGCGGAAATATCGGTATGGTGTTCACGCGGGACAGTGAAGATATCGTCTATCTTAGTGCAGATACCCTTGAAAATAAGTTTTATATATTTTGTCTGAAATATTTGATGTAAATATAATAACATATGGGACAGGAAATATTTTCGGAATATTAATTTACATTTGTAAACAAAAGGGAGGGAAAAAATATGTCAATGGAGATTGGAAAATTATATGGAAGCAGCATTGGTTTATCGGAGATGTCGGGGAAAACCGAGGAAGAAAATCCGGCGGACGAACAGGCATTTTTGATGTCGGGATTAATGTAGAAAACAGTGTTTTTAATGGGAGGACAATGAAATGGCAATTAAGGTAGGGGACAGCTGGGTTAGCCAGGAGGCGTATACCTATGCAAGGGCAAAGGCGGAATTAAACACAGAGCAGAAAAATACGAGTCGGGACAGCGGTGTGCTGGCTGATTTGGCGAAGCAATATCCGGATATGAAATTTTCGACGAACACGGCGCCGTTTTCTTCGGATGGGACAAATAATCTTGCTATTGCCCCGAATATACTCCGCAAAATGCAGGAGGATCCGGAAGCCCGGATAGAATATGAGGCACTCATCTATGATTGTGTTCAGACCATGAAAAAAGAACCGTTACAGAAGGGTGAATTTACGACGATTGCCAGAGGTGTGATCATCAATGAGGATGGTTCCTGCGGCGGATGGTCTGTCACACAATCCGGGGATGGCAAGAAGAGGAAATCACAGACGAAGCTCAATATGGAAAAATATCAGGAGCGTCTGGAGAAAATTATGAAAAAGAAAGCGGAGGAGCGGAAAGAACGAAAAAAGGAGCAGGCAGAGAGACTGGAGGAGCAGCGCGAGAGTGACGGACTGGCGGTTGTCTATCAAAAGAGCGAAAAAAACGTGTCCGAAGCGGCATATTCATTTTTGACATATCCGAAAAATTTTCCGGCAGGTTATAAATAATTTACCCCTTTGCAACTCTTGCTGTATATGGTATAATACATTTAAATTAATCTTTTCGGCAAAACAGATGAAAATCTGCGACGCAAAGCTATAGGGACTGTAAAATGTCAGCCAGTTGCATAATATATCTTTTTGATTTTATGGCATGGTAGTCTCTACCGTGCCTTTTGTTTTATAATGGAAGGTGGTACTTTCTATTATATAATCAACAGCTGTGTAATACATATATATACATGATAGCCTTGTGATGAAAGGATTAACGTTATGGGGGGATGGACGAGGCTGATTATCCTGCATGAAAAATCGAATGTTTTGTACGTGTATGAGAGGATAACTTAGCAGGATAATCAGAATCGTCCGTTATAAGGATGTAAATGTATAAGTATCTGTCGTGTCATTTTATAATTGGGGTGATGAAATATGAGGAATGAGAGTACAGACACAAAAAAGGCAAAGGAACCGGAGGAAGTCAAGCCCGATATCTTTGTGCAATATCGGGAATATGAGGCAAATATGGATGATATTGCGGAGAGGATAAAAGAGGATTATTTCCGCAAGGAGGTTGCACCGATTCGGTCTATGCAGATTTATATTAAGACGGAGGATTCCGCTGCATATTATGTTATTAATGAAGGGTGTGTTGGAAAGGTCAGTCTGTTCGGGTAGGAAAAGTATGTATTGTATAATATGTGGGAACCGGCAATGTGCCATATGTGTATGGTATAGCATTGCCGGTTTTGTAATTTGTGAAACCATATTGCTATAAGCTGAAAAAATGAATTGCAGACTATCGCGGCCGCGTATATAATATGAGTAGCGGAAAATCAGAAGATAAAGGTGTATGATATGAATAAGCTGGTATTGGCGTCCGGCTCACCGAGAAGACGGGAGCTGCTTGCGCTCATGGGATATGAATTTCAGGTGATTGTATCTGAAATAAATGAAAGCATTACCAAAACGGAGCCTGCCGAGGTTGTGGAGGAGCTCTCGCGGCAGAAAGCAATGGATGTATACAGGATATATAAGGAAGGAAATGGAAATAATAGCAATAGCGGAATTGACAAAAATCAGCCGGATACGGTTATCATTATCGGTGCAGATACTGTAGTTGCGGCAGACGGCAGAATCTTGGGGAAACCGGGCTCCAGGGAGGAGGCATATGAAATGCTTCATACCTTGCAGGGATGTTCCCATGAGGTATACACAGGCGTGACGCTTGTTAAGCATAGAGCAGATAAGTTCGCAGCTATGCCGGGCGCTGCCCCGCCTGAGATAAAAACCTTTCACGAGTGTACAAAAGTGATATTTTATCCGATGCGGGATTCTGAAATATGGGATTATATTGATACGAAGGATCCGATGGATAAGGCCGGGGCTTACGGAATACAGAGCGGAGCTGCCCGTTTTATAAAAGGAATCGAAGGAGACTATAACAATGTGGTCGGACTTCCGGTTGCACGTTTATATCATGAATTGCAGAGGTTATAGAGGAAAGTAAGATGGAGTGGGGATTTAATGTTGTAAAAGTAAAAGAGGAGAGCAGACTGATGTACAATCTGTGCATGAAACGAGCAGAGAGTATAGGTCACGCAGAATATATCCGTACAGATGGGAGGGTTTCCCTGCAGGAAGCATTTCATACGGATATGCTGAATTTTCTGATTTACCTTGCTTATGCGGATGGCAGGATATCAAAGGAGGAAATTCGCTATATCAATTCGCTGATGGGATTGCAGTTATATGATAGGCTGGTGTCCGAATATGCTGACAAATGGGGCTTGAAGGGAGAGTCTATCAAGGAGCGTGCTCCGTTATCTCTTGAACCGTTCGTGCGCTCTAATATCGGGCCGGAGACAGGAGAAATCAGCAACGGGTACTATGATTTGCTGTCTTTGTATGTGACAACGTTTAATTATATAGGGAATGATTTTATCGCCTGCAATAAGGATGTGCTGCAGGGGGAGATAGAGGCGCTTTCCTCGTATATTATGGCACTGAAGGAGCATATAGACGCTATCAACGGCAAAATAAAGGAGTATAAGCCGACCATAGCATTCAAATCAGGCAGCAGGATTAAGCAGGAGCCGCTGCCGGAATATGTATCAGATAGAAGAATATCGAATAATTCCATAAATGACACGATAAAAGGTGACAGGGTATATCGCGATGATAAGGTTTCCGAGGAGAAGAGAAGCCGGATGTTCCGCCGCAATGTAATCGGGCATACTGCGGGTAATGTACCGGAGGAAGAGACGGAAGACAGGAATGGGCATGAAACAAAGAATAGCACAGGGACAACAGCATATGAGGGCACTGCAGATGAACAGAAGGATATGAAGAAGGTTATGGACGCGGAGGAGATTAATCCGGAGGCATTGCTGGACGAGCTGAACCAGCTGACCGGGATGGAGAGCGTAAAGAAAGAAGTAAATAATCTGGTAAATCTTCTCAGAATATGCCGGATCAGGCAGGAGAAAGGACTCCAGCTTCCGCCTACGACAAATCACCTTGTATTTTTGGGAAATCCGGGGACCGGAAAGACAACGGTTGCAAGAATTTTGTCCAAAATATATCATGGTCTTGGTATTCTTTCAAAAGGACATCTGGTGGAGGTTGACCGTTCCGGTCTGGTAGCAGGCTATATGGGACAGACAGGCGAGAAGGTTATGGAGGTTGTTGAGCAGGCAAAGGGCGGTATCCTTTTTATCGACGAGGCATATGCTCTGGCTGCCGGAAAACAGGACGGAGACTTCGGCAAAGAAGCGATAGACATACTAAACAAGGCGATGGAGGATTACCGGGATGATTTCATTGTGATTGCCGCGGGATATCATGATGAAATGCAGGAATTTCTGGATGCGAATCCGGGACTCCGTTCCAGATTTAACAGGACGATAGAGTTTCCGAATTACAGTGCTTCGGAATTGATAGAAATATTGATAAACCGTGCAGAAAAGCTCGATTATCATTTTTGTGACGATGCGCTGGAGTATGTGAGAAAAAAATTTGAAGAGGTGCTGGCGTGTCCGCCGGATAACTTCGGGAATGCAAGGTCCGTGCGGAATTATCTGGATAATGTGATTAACAATCAGGCAAATCGTCTGGTCAGGGGGGCAAGCTTTAAGGAGGATGAGCTGATGCAGATTAATCTTGCCGATGTGAAGCAGGTAGATTTGACTTAGACGCACATAAGCCGTGAGACATGCGGTGCATGGAGGATAAAATGAGAAGGTACATAGCGGAAGGGCTGGAGAAGTATTTGAATATGGAGCATCATCCATGGCACATGCCCGGACATAAAAGGGTACCCGGGAGCGGAAAAAATATAACCGATATGCTGGAGCAGACCATGCACTTTGATGTGACGGAGGTTCCCGGACTGGATGATCTGCATCATCCGAACGGAATGATACGGGATTCTCTGGAGGAATTGAGACATATATACGGAACCTGTGGCAGCTATTATCTGATAAATGGTTCAACCTGCGGAATTATGACAGCTATTACGGCATGCTGCCGGAGGTGTGGAGATGGTTCGCGCAGTCCGCAGGGACACGATATTATTGTTGCCGGGAATTGTCATAAATCCGTGTATCATACGGTGGAGCTGCTGGGGCTTTCCCCTGTGTTTGTACAACCGCGGAGACTGACTGAAGATATTTACGGAGCAGTATGCCCGGAGGATGTGGATGCACTTTGCCGGGAGAATCCGGGTGTCCGGGCGGTTATTATTACCAGTCCGACGTATGAGGGAATTGTGTCAGATGTCGCCGGAATAAAAAATGTTTTAAAGCGGTATGATGTTCCGCTTATTGTTGATGAGGCGCATGGGGCGCATTTTTGTTTTATACCGGAAATGCCGGCGTCGGCGGTCGTGGCAAAGGCGGATATTGTGATACAGAGCCTGCATAAAACGCTGCCGTCATTGACGCAGACTGCCGTGCTGCATGTGACGAATGAGAGATATCAGGAGGCTGTGTGCAGATACCTGTCATATTATATGAGCTCCTCTCCCTCCTTCCCGATGCTTTGCAGTATGGAATATGCGGTGGCGTGGTCCCAGGAGCGGGATTATGGCGATTACCTTGCGTGCTTAAAACGATTTCGGAGCGAGATAAAGCAATTGCGGCATATACGGCTGCTCGGAAAGGAGGAGGCGGAAAATGCGGGGGCATATGATTACGATATTTCCAGACTTGTTCTGATCGCCGAGGAACCGATGTCGGGACTCAATCTGGAGAAAGCGCTGGATGAAACCGGAAAGCTTGTATGTGAGATGTCCGGACTTCATCATGTGGTGCTTATCTCGACAGCGATGGACAGCGCGGAGGAATTTGAACATTTATACAGAACGCTTGCAGAGATAGATACACATTTTGAGGAAAAAATACAGACATATATATGTGTGCAGGATGAGGCCGCGGCCCTGCTGGGACAGACTGCAAAAACGCACATTTATGTATATCCGCCCGGAATCCCGATTGTTATGGCGGGAGAGCTTGTGACGGAGGAAAAGCTGTCAGTTATAAGCCGATATATCAAAGAGGGAAAAAGGGTATACGGTCTGTAAAAAGGAGCATCCTATATGAAAGACCTGACTAAGGGCTATCCGGCCAAAATTATTATATTGTTTGCCATACCGATTATATGCGGAAATATATTTCAGCAGCTGTACAATATTGCCGACAGCAAGATAGTCAGCAGCTATATAAGTACAAATGCATTTGCGGCAGTGGGCGCGACAAGCGTTATATCAAATACGATTATAGGATTTATTTCGGGTATTACACAGGGATTTGCGATTCCCGTGGCGAACAGCTACGGTGCGGGAGACCGCACGCGGATGCGTCGGTATGTCGCGGGAACAATTATATTATCCGTATCTGCGGCGGCAATACTTACGGTTTTGTCATTTTTGTTGATAGAACGGATTTTGCAGGTGCTGCGTACGCCCGCAGATATCATGGATGACGCACTTTCCTATGTCAGAATTATATTGGCGGGCATTATACTGACTGCCCTGTATAATATGTGTGCAAATATACTTCGGGCAGTGGGAGACAGCAGGACGCCCCTGTATTGTCTGGTGACAGCGGTCATCCTGAACATCGCCCTGGATTTATTTTTCGTCAGGGCTCTTGACATGCAGATTGAGGGAGCTGCATACGCGACGGTTATATCGCAGGCGGTTGCAGCTGTGATGTGTATGTGTTATACCGGGGTGCGTTTTCGGGAGCTGCTTCCATGCAAGGGAGAATGGAAACCGGAGAGCGATCAATATCAGGAGCTCGTTACAACAGGGTTGTCCATGGGGCTTATGTCCTGTATCGTAAATGTGGGTACGGTTATCCTGCAGAGTGCAATTAACGGACTCGGCACAGCCATCGTAGCTGCACATACAGCGGCAAGAAGGGTATTTGATATTTTGACCGTAGCGCTGTTTTCCATAGGCATCGCCATGACTACATATGTTAGTCAGAATATGGGCGCAGGAAAGCCGGAGCGGGTAAGACAGGGAGTGAGGCAGGCTGTGGTTATTGTGACCGTGATTACAACGGCGCTGATTATCATCTGTTTTGCCTTCGGGGAACCGGTCTTTCGTTGGATTACCAACAGCGACGACATGGAAATTATCGCTCCGGCAGTGATGTACTCACGCATCAGTATTGTTTTTTTCTATGTGTTAGGACCGCTGTTCGTGTTAAGATGTTCGCTGCAGGGTATGGGAAGAAAGGTAATTCCGGTATGCTCAAGTGTGCTTGAAATGGCGGTTAAAATATTGTCGGTACAATTTCTTGTGCCTGCTTTTGCCTATAAGGGGGTTGCATTTACGGAACCGATCAGCTGGGTTGCCATGACAATTCTTTTAGCGGCAGCGTATATGACAGGGAGCGCGGAAAAATTTTCGAAATCACGGAACAGGTAGGTTATTGTTGACAAAACGGAAATAATAAATCTATAATCTCGACTTTGACAGTCTGTGTAGCAAAAAATCGCTACAGCACACGTTT
>CAYOOW010000033.1:0-27292 GCA_964405715.1 uncultured Bacteroides sp. | reverse complement strand
AAATAAGTCTATAGCCTCTTTGAATGAGGTCTATAAACTTATTATACGAGGAGTGTGTAAAATGATTAAAGATGCAATTAGTAAAGTAGTGAATGGAAATGACCTTACAGAGGATGAGGCGCTTGCGGTTATGGAAGAGATTATGGGAGGCGTGGCTGAACCGGCGCAGGTAGCGGCTTTCCTTGTCGGCTTGCATATGAAGGGTGAAACGCCTGAGGAGGTATCTGCATGTGCAGATGGTATGAGGAGATTTGCTGCCAAGGTGGACAGAGCAGGAAAAGACGTTATTGATATTGTCGGTACAGGAGGGGACTGTGCGAATACCTTTAACATATCCACTGTGGCAGCATTTGTAACGAGCGCGGCAGGGGTAGCTGTTGCGAAACACGGAAACAGGGCTGCCTCCAGTAAATGCGGAACAGCAGATTGTCTGGAGGCGCTTGGCGTACAGCTTATGCTGGAACCGGAAAAAAATGCAAGGGTGCTTCAGAATACCAATATGTGCTTTATGTTTGCACAGAAATACCATCCTGCAATGAAATATGTGGGACCTGTCAGAAAAGCGATTGGGGTTCCTACTGTATTCAATATCTTAGGACCTCTTACGAATCCGGCAGGTAATACACACCAGCTGCTTGGGGTGTACAGTGAAGATTTATTGGAGACTGTTGTACTTGCGTTAAAGAAGCTTGGATTAAAAGCGGCCATGGTTGTATATGGCGAGGACTGCCTGGATGAGATATCCATGAGCGCACCGACAAAGGTTTATGAGCTGAAAGACGGAGAGATTACATCCTATGTGATCACGCCGGAGCAGTACGGGTTTAAAAGATGTGCGAAAGAGGAGCTGGCAGGCGGCACACCGGAGGAAAATGCACAGATTGCGAAGGATATTTTAGATGGCAACCTGACCGGTCCGAAGCGTGATGCTGTAGTTTTTAATGCAGGCGCGGCAATCCATATTGTGAAAGGTGTATCTATAGAGGAGGGAATCAGACTTGCCAATGAGGCAATAGATTCCGGTGCAGCATATGCGAAGCTTGAGGACTTTATCCGAGCTACAAATGAATAAACAGCAGCGTGTTGTGAGGAGAGCTTAGTATGATATTGGATGAGATAGCAGAAAAAACAAGATACAGAGTCAAACAGGCAAAAAGGAAACTGCCCTTGCCAGAGGTTCGTGCCATAGCGGAGAGGCAGGCTGCTGCTTGTGATGTCGGGAAAAATCCTGACTCGTTCGATTTTTATAAGGCGTTAAAAAGGCCGGGTATTTCTTTTATTTGTGAGGTGAAAAAGGCTTCCCCGTCAAAAGGCGTGATAGCGGAGGATTTCCCGTATCTGGACATCGCGAGGGAATATGAGGCAGCAGGAGCCTCAGCGATATCCTGCCTGACGGAACCGTATTATTTTCAGGGACAGGATTCGTATCTGCGTGAGATTGCCGGTGCGGCAGACATACCTGTGCTGCGTAAGGATTTTACCGTGGACAGCTATATGATATACGAGGCAAAGACATTGGGCGCTTCTGCTGTGCTGTTAATTTGCGCCCTGCTTGATGCATCAAGGCTTGCAGAGTATCAGGCGCTTGCGACGGAGCTTGGCTTGTCCGCGCTCGTAGAGGCACACGATGAAAGTGAGATCGAGATGGCACTGGCGGCTAATGCGAGAATTATAGGCGTGAATAACCGCGATTTGAGGACGTTTACGGTGGATATTAATAATTCGGCAAGGCTGCGCAGTCTGGTGCCGGAGGAGATTGCGTTTGTGTCTGAGAGCGGTATCAAAACCCGAGATGATATTGAGCGGCTGTTGGAGAACGGAACAGATGCGGTGCTGATCGGTGAGACACTGATGCGGAGTCCGGATAAGAAAGCGGCGCTTGATGCATTAAGACCTGTGTAGGAGTCAGGATATGAAACCAAAAATAAAGCTTTGTGGAATGATGCGAAGCTGTGATATTGAATTTGCCAATGCGGCTATGCCCGATTATGTGGGGTTTGTCTTTGCGGACACGAGACGCAGGGTTACAATGGAACAGGCGGCAAAATTCAGAACCATGCTGTTTCGTGAGATACAGGCGGTCGGTGTTTTTGTGAATGCGGATGTGACATATGTAGGCAGGCTTTTCAAGGAGGGCATAATCAATATTGCACAGCTGCATGGAAATGAGGACGCGGCATACATCAGCAGGCTGCGTGAAATAAGCGATATGCCGATTATAAAGGCGGTAAAGGTAACCTGTGCGGAGGATATCAGACGGGCAGCCGAGCTTGATGCGGATTATCTGCTGCTTGATACCTATCGAAAGGGTGTGCCCGGCGGAACGGGAGAGCGGTTTGACTGGGATATCATAGATGCGGTGCGTGGACATAAGAGAGAGCAGACAATCTGTGGCAAACCCTTTTTCCTTGCCGGAGGTCTTACTCCGGATAATCTGAAGGAAGCCGCAGCTGTCGGAGCTTATGGCTTGGATATCAGTACGGGAATCGAGACAGACGGATATAAGGACAGAGATAAAATGCTTGAGTCGGTTCAGATAGTCCGTTGCTGTATATAAGGAAAATTGATAGTATTATTTACTATAGGAGGATGAGAGATGTCAAAGGGAAGATTTGGCGTGCACGGTGGACAGTATATACCGGAAACACTGATGAATGCCATGAATGAACTTGAAGAGGCATATTTAAAGTATAAGGATGATCCTGATTTCAATGCGGAATTTCAGGAAATGTTGAATGAGTATGCGGGCAGACCGAGCAGACTGTACTATGCGGAACGGATGACAAAGGAGCTGGGCGGCGCAAAGATATATCTGAAGCGTGAGGACCTGAATCATACAGGGGCACACAAGATTAATAATGTAATCGGGCAGATGCTGTTGGCGAAGCGCATGGGAAAAACCCGGGTGATTGCGGAGACCGGCGCAGGGCAGCACGGCGTGGCAACTGCAACTGTGGCAGCCATGATGGGGATGGAATGTGAAATCTATATGGGGAAGGAGGACACGGTCAGACAGGCGCTTAACGTATACAGGATGCGGCTTCTGGGGGCAAAGGTCCATCCTGTGGAATCAGGTACGGCTACACTGAAGGACGCGGTATCTGAGACCTTCAGAGAGTGGACATCAAGAATTGATGACACGCATTATGTATTGGGTTCTGTTATGGGACCGTATCCGTTTCCGGAGATTGTCAGGGATTTTCAGGCAGTCATAAGCAGGGAAATCAAGCAGCAGGTCATGGAAAGGGAGGGCAGACTTCCGGATGCAGTGCTTGCCTGCGTCGGCGGAGGCTCCAATGCTATCGGCGCCTTTTATCATTTCATAGATGACAAGAGTGTAAGACTGATTGGCTGCGAGGCTGCCGGGAGAGGAATTGACACATTTGAGACTGCTGCCACACTGAATACAGGCAGACTTGGCATTTTCCATGGTATGAAGTCATATTTCTGTCAGGATGAGTACGGACAGATTGCACCGGTTTATTCTATTTCAGCCGGACTCGATTATCCGGGCATTGGACCGGAGCATGCATATCTACATGATATCGGCAGGGCAGAATATGTTGCGATTACAGATGATGAAGCAGTGGATGCATTTGAGTATCTCTCGAGAACCGAGGGTATCATTCCTGCCATTGAGAGTGCGCATGCCGTGGCATATGCCATGAAGCTGGCACCGACCATGGATAAAAACCGGATTATGGTTATCAATATATCGGGACGCGGCGATAAGGATTGCGCAGCGATTGCACGTTACAGAGGGGAGGATATTCATGAGTAAGGAGACAGATAATCGTATTTTGAAGGCATTTGATCATGGCAAGGCATTTATTCCGTTTATCACCTGCGGAGATCCGAATCTGGAGACGACGGAGAAGCTGGTATATGCGATGGAGGATGCAGGAGCGGATTTGATTGAGCTCGGGATTCCGTTTTCTGATCCGACCGCAGAGGGACCGGTGATTCAGGCGGCAAATATCAGGGCATTATCCGGAGATGATAAAGTAACAACTGATAAAATATTTGATTTGGTAAAAAGATTAAGGCAGCGCGTGAAGGTGCCGATGGTATTTATGACATATGCCAATGTGGTTTTTTCCTATGGCTCCGAGCGTTTTATCGCAAGCTGCAGGGAGATTGGAATTGACGGTTTGATTCTGCCTGATATCCCGTATGAGGAAAAGGATGAGTTTGATCCGATTTGTAAAAAGTACGGACTTTCCCTTATATCACTGATTGCACCGACCTCGCATGACAGAATCCATATGATTGCAAGGGATGCAAGCGGATTTGTGTATTGCGTATCATCGCTTGGGGTAACCGGAACCAGAACGGAGATTACGACAGACATAGGTGAAATGGTATCTCTTGTTAAACAGGCGAAGGATATCCCTTGTGCGGTAGGCTTCGGCATCTCAACTCCGGAGCAGGCTGCGAAAATGTCCGTAGCTGCAGATGGAGTCATTGTCGGCAGCGCTATTGTGAAAATTATCGCGAAATACGGCGGGGATGCTGTTCCGCATGTGTCAGAGTATGTGAAGAGTATGAAGGCGGCAATGCAATAAAAAAGGTTACAATCAGGGAAACAACATATAAAATCTGTCCGGTGTACTTGACAAATAATATTTTGGTCTGTATACTTATAACGGTGTTATATAACGCTGTTACACAGGAGGGAATGTAATGGGTGGGAATGAACGGACGACGCTTGATGCGATACATGCGGCGGCAAAATCCGAATTTATGGAAAAAGGATTTAAGTCGGCATCCTTGCGCAATATCGTAAAAACCGCAGGCGTGACCACGGGAGCCTTTTACGGTTATTATGACAGCAAGGAAGCGCTGTTCGAGATGCTGGTCGGAGAACAGTATGATGTCTTTATGGACGGATATAAGCGGACGATACAGGAATTTAATAAGCTGTCTCCGCAAAAGCAGATAGAAAATCTGGGGACATTCTCGTATGAATATATGCATGATATGCTCCTGTATGCTTATGATAACCTGGCGGAATTCAAGCTTCTGCTTTGTTGTTCGGACGGCACCCGGTTTGCAGGGATGCTGGATGAGATGGTGGAGATTGAGATAAAAGCTACCCACGATTTTCAGGAAACGCTTGATGCTGTCGGGCAGCCTTCACCGCAGATTGATTCGCTGCTTGAGCATATTTTGATTACCGGAATGTTTAACACGTACTTTGAACTGATTATTCACGAAATACCTATTGAACGGGCGGAAAAATATCTGTCGGAGATGTGGGATTTTTACTGTGCGGGATGGTATAAAATTATGGGACAATGAGCCTTGTGGCTTCCGGTCCTATAATTTTTACCTAATGAGTTAGCTCGAACTAACTCAGGAACTGTACGGATAATTGGAAACGGATGCAACATTTCCTTTATCATAATAAAATTAACGTTAGGAGGTTTTATCTTTGAAAAAAGGATCAAATCTGAAAAGGCTTTTCGGATATGCGGGAAATTACAAAGAGGCACAGAATCTGACACATTACGCCTGGATGGCAGTTCTGTTTTCGGTGGCTGCAATTCTTATCTATGTGGCTGCACTGATGTGTTCCAATCTGGCGGCGTTCCGTGTACAGGCGAATATCCTAGTGTACGAATCCGGTGCGGCGACAGAAACCTATCTGGCACATCAGCTTCCCTATAAAGCAAATGCTTTAGCTGCACCTGTCGGACTGCTGATTCTGCTGCTTGTCTTTGACTGGCGGCTCGGGCTGTTAAGTCTTGTGCCTGTGGTGATTGCGTTTATCATCATGAGCGTGATGACCGGAAAGCGCATGGCAAAGAGGATTGAAGAGTACAACAATGCATTGGGGCAGATGTCAAATGAGGCGGCGATTGACAATTACGAAAAATGGGTTAGTTCCAACTAACTAATAATCAGAAAAGGATGGTAGCGTATTTTGAATGAAAAGAAAACAGAAAAAAATGTGATGGGCTATCTGATAGAATGGCTTGGCACGGATAAGGTCAAGTTTATTTTCAGTGTTATATTTGCGGTCATAAATGTAATATTTAAACTTATTCCCTATTTTGTCATAGGTGATGTAACCGGGAGGCTGATTTCCGGGGAGCGGGAAACAAAAACATATGTGACCGAAATTTTGCTCATCGGACTTTCCTTTATCATATCGGAAATATTTCGGTGCTTTTCCACGAGTCTTTCTCACAAGGCGACCTTTGTAATCCTTGGAAATATCCGAAGGGCAGCCTGTGATAAGCTGGCGCGTGTTCCGCTCGGGTATGTAAAGGATACAGGTTCGGGGACCTTCAAAAATATTATTGTGGAACGTATCGACAGCATGGAAACCACGATGGCGCATATCGTACCGGAATTTACATCAGGTATTCTGGCTCCCATCATTATGCTGGTGTACTTTTTTTCGATTGACTGGAGAATCGCACTGTTTAGTTTTATTCCCGTGCTTCTTGGTCTGTTTGCTATGTGCGGTATGATGATTGGTTATGAGGAGAGCTTTCAGAATACCATCGTAAAAACGAAGACCTTGAATGACGCGGCAGTGGAGTACATAAATGGTATCGAGGTCATCAAAGCCTTCGGAAAAGCAGAAAAATCCTATGATAAATTTGTCGTTGCCGCAAGGGAAGGGGCGGACTGCTTTATTGAGTGGATGCGGCGCTGCAATATCTGGCAGGGGCTTTCCATGACGCTCACGCCTTATACGTTGCTTACGGTTCTGCCGGTTGGTGCATTATTTGTGAAAAATGGGAGCCTTATGCCGGCGGATTTTGTAATGTGCATTATTCTTGCACTGGGTGTGATTGCCCCGCTGATCAGTCTCATGGGTTATGTGGATGACATCGGGAAAATGAGAACCATTTTTGGGGAAGTCATCGGGATACTGGAACATGAGGAAATGAAACGTCCCGAAAAGAGCAGAAGGATGCCGGACAACTATTCCGTCAGACTGACGGATGTTACCTTCGGATATCACGAAAAGGAAATCCTGCACGGCATCAATATGGAAATGGCTGCGGGAACCGTGAATGCCATTGTGGGTCCTTCGGGAAGCGGTAAATCCACGATTGCGAAGCTGATTGCTTCCATGTGGGATGTGAACAGCGGAAAAATTGAAATCGGTGGCGTGGATATCAGGGAATTGTCGCTTTCTGACTACAGCAAGAATATTGCTTATGTTTCCCAGGATAATTACCTGTTTGACGATACTGTTATGGAGAACATTCGTTTGGGCAGACAGGGGGCAACGGACGAGGAGGTTATTCAGGCGGCGAAAGACAGCGGCTGCCATGATTTTATCATGCATTTGGAGCATGGCTTCGACACGGTGGCAGGAGGTGCGGGCGGACATCTGTCAGGCGGTGAGAGACAGCGAATCTCCATTGCACGCGCCATGTTAAAGAATGCGCCTGTCATTATTTTGGATGAAGCCACGGCATATACGGATCCTGAGAACGAGGCGGTTATCCAGTCCTCCGTGGCGAGGCTGGTGCAGGGAAAAACGCTGATTGTCATTGCACATCGGCTTTCTACAATTGCGGATGCCGACAATATCTTTGTGGTGAAGGACGGCATTGTGGCGGAGCAGGGAAAACACGAGGCTCTGCTTTCTGCAAACGGTATTTATAAAGCCATGTGGGAAAGTCATATTTCGGTAAAGGATTCTGCTCTGATGGGAGGTGTGTCGGATGTTTAAGGTATTTAAAAAATTCTTTCACTTTGTAGGAGAAAAGAATAAGAAAAAATTTCAGCTTTCTATTGTTCTCAGTGTGATTCAGTCGCTGAGCTCTGCAATGAAAATTCCTGCGATTATGCTGATATTGCAGGCGATGCTGGAAGATAATCTCACTGGGACGGTAATCTGGCAATCGGTTGGAATAATGCTTGTCGGGCTGCTGGTAGAAAACGTGGTAAAATACAAGGCAACCATGCTGCAAACAGAGGGCGGCTATGACGGCGCTGCCTTTAAGCGGATTGAGATTGCCGAGCATCTGCGCTATCTGCCGATGGGATTTTTTAATGCAAACAGTCTCGGACATATCACCTCCGTGACTACCAACACCATGGAGCATCTTGGCGATATCGGTACAAGGGCAGTGATGCTGAGCACGACAGGGCTGATTAATACCGGTGTGATTCTTTTGATGGTGACAGTTTATGACTGGCGAATTGGTCTTGTGGGGATTGCAGGCTCTCTGTTTTTTCTTGCCTTGAATGCTTATATGCAGAAACTGTCGGCAGAGACCTCCGCTGAGAAGATTGAGAGTGACCAGCTGCTGGTTTCACAGATTATGGAGTATTTACAGGGAATTTCCGAGGTGAAATCTTATAATTTATTTGGAAACACATTCCGGAAACTGAATGACGCCATTGACCGCTCTACAAGGGCGAACACAGCGGCAGAGGTCACATATATGCCGCATATTACCGTGCAGAATATCATCTGCAAGCTGACAGGTGCGGCAATGATGCTTTGCTCCGTTCTTCTTTTCCTGAATGACAGGATGAATCTGATTACCTGTATCGGAATGTCAATCTGTGCGTTTATGGTCTTTTCGGCATTGGAGCTTGCGGGAGCATTTTCTTCCCTGCTGCGTATGATTGACATGTGTGTGGATAAGGGGCAGGAGATTATGGATATTCCGGGTATGGATATTGACGGAGAGGACATCGCACCGGCTCATTACGATATCGAATTGAAAAACGTGATTTTCAGCTATGACAAACGAAAAATCATAGACGGAATTTCACTTCGGATTCCCGAAAAAACGACCACGGCGATTGTAGGTCCCTCTGGCGGTGGAAAGACGACGCTATGCAACCTGATTTCCCGGTTCTGGGACGTGGACGGCGGAGCTGTGACGCTGGACGGCAGAAATATCAGGGAGTATAGTGTGGACAGTCTGATGAAGAATTTCAGCTTTGTATTCCAGAATGTGTATCTGTTCTCGGACACGATAGCTAACAATATCCGTTTCGGGCGGGAGGATGCGTCTTTGGATGAGGTTATGGAGGCAGCAAAAAAAGCCTGCTGTCACGACTTTATCATGGCTCTGCCTGACGGCTATGACACTGTTATCGGAGAGGGCGGGGCAACTCTGTCCGGCGGTGAAAAGCAGCGTATTTCCATTGCCAGAGCAATCATGAAGGATTCACCGATTATTATATTGGATGAAGCCACCGCAAACGTTGATCCTGAAAATGAAAAGGAGCTGGTGGAGGCGATTGAAAGCCTGACAAAGGAAAAGACGATTATCATGATTGCACACAGACTCAAGACTGTGCAGAGTGCGGATCAGATTGTCGTAGTAAACGAGGGAAAAATAGAGCAGCTTGGCAAACATGAGGAATTGATGAGACAGGATGGTATTTACCGCAGATTTGTAAATGCGAGGGAAGCTGCGGCAAGCTGGAAGCTGTAACCGGGTTTATCCTTGGAGGAACCATAAAAGTATGGTATAATATCCGCGCAGGCAATGAGCAGTGCCAAGATAGTCAGGAATAAATCGGCTGCTTGCAGACGAATTTATTTCTGGCTGTCTTGATAGGGCGAACGCCCGTGAACGAGGAAACCATTGGTTTCCGAGTGGCGCACTGCGGAGTCACGGATCGTGCAGGAGGAATATGATGCAGCATACGGCGCAGGACAATAAAAAAATAATATCCGGTGCAGATGTTGTTCTGATTCTGGTACTGCTGCTTGCAGGAACAGGCATGCTGCTGTATCATAATAAACACAAAGAGAGCGGATTTACGGTGCAGATTTCCGTGTCGGGGAATGTGCAGGCAGCTTTATCTCTGGATGAGGATACGGTGTATAATGTTGAAACGGAGCACGGGTATAATCAGGTGGTGATAGACCATGGCCGGGTGTATGTGCGCGACGCGGATTGTCCGGATGGGATATGTGTTTCGCATAGAGCTATATCAAACATAGGGGAGACGATTATCTGTCTGCCGCATCAGCTGGTTGTGGAAGTAAAGTAACGTGGGATATCGAAAGGCGAAGGACGATTATATTGTGGAAGAACCGAAAAAAAATCAAACCAATAATCGTATGACTGCACTGTGCGGTGTACTGATTGCCCTTGCGATGGTGTTGTCTTATCTGGAGAGTCTGGTTCCGATCCATGCTGCTGTTCCGGGCATCAAACTCGGACTGGCAAATATAGTCACCATGATTGCACTGCAGAGGCTGGGCTGGAAGCCTGCGGTTATGATTAGCGTTGGGCGGATTATACTTTCGGGAATACTTTTTGGTAATCTGGCGGTTATTTTGTATAGTCTGGCCGGTGCATTGCTCAGTATCCTTGTTATATGCTTTGTCAGGAAATTCAGAATATTTTCTATTATGGGAGTGAGTGTATGCGGTGCGGTTGCACATAATTTTGGACAGCTGCTTGTGGCAGCATGTATCATGGAGAATGTTCGGATTATGTATTACATGGCGGTGCTTGCGGTATCGGGTACCGCTGCGGGAATTATTATTGGCGTGCTCACGGCTGTTATAATAAAGAACATACACTTTCGCGTGTAGGTACATGATGGGAGGATGGATGTATGGATAAAAAAAAGAAATATATGCTCACGGCAGGCTCGATCTATGTCGTTGGTATAATCGGTATCTGTTTATTGAAGGCGTATGCGGGACTCATAATAATAATCCCGGGAGCAGCGTACACTTTTTATAAGCTGTATAATGTGTGATATTTTTAAAAAGTTTTGTAAAAAAAGTTCATGCTTTGTTGTAAAAAACTACCCGATGTATTACAATAGCAGTGAGTGCAAATGTACACAAATACTATTATTGATAGTGGGGTAGATGTCATGAAATTTACGTTTAAAGGCGGCATCCATCCGTATGAGGGAAAAGAGCTCTCGATGGATAAGGATGTACTTGAATATCTCCCAAAAGGGGATATGGTTTATCCGCTGAGTCAGCATATCGGGGCACCGGCAGAACCGATTGTAAAGAAGGGTGATCGTGTTTTGGCGGGGCAGCTGATTGCTGAGGCCGGCGGGTTTGTTTCAGCCAATATCCATGCTTCCGTGTCAGGTACGGTCAAGGTGATTGAGCCGAGGCTGACGTCTTCAGGTTCGAAAGTGAATTCCATAGTAATCGAAAACGATAATGAATATGAATCAATGGAGCTTGTACCAAATGATAAACCGATTTCTGCGCTCACGAAAGAGGAAATTCTGGACGCGGTTAAAAATGCGGGTATTGTAGGTATGGGCGGAGCGGGATTCCCGACACATGTGAAGCTGTCACCGAAAAATCCTGATGCAATCGATTATATTATTGTCAATGCATCGGAATGTGAGCCATATCTCACGTCAGATTACAGAAGGATTATGGACGAGGCTGACAAGGTAATTGAAGGCTTGAGAATCGTGCTTTGTCTTTTCCCCGGGGCAAAAGGCATTATTGCGATAGAGGATAATAAACCGAAGGCTATCCGACTGCTGCGGGAAAAGTTAAACGGCGATGATAAAATAACTGTCAATTCCATGAAGACAAAATATCCGGAGGGAGCGGAGAGGCAGCTTATTTATGCGAATACGGGACGATATATCAATTCAAGAATGCTCCCGGCTGACGCGGGCTGTATCGTACATAATGTAGATACGGTATATGCAATTTGCGAGGCGGTGCGTGAGGGAAAACCGCTGATTGACAGGCTTATAACCGTGACCGGTGAGGCAGTCGGCAATCCGTGTAACATTTTGACCAGAATAGGAACGAATTATCAGGAGCTGATTGAGGCGGCCGGCGGATTTTCGGTTGAGCCGGAAAAAATTGTAGCCGGCGGACCTATGATGGGCAAGGCGATTTACACGACCGATATTCCGGCGACGAAGTCATCGTCTGCCATCCTTTGCATGACGAAGGATGAGGCTGCGGAATATGAGCCAAGCGCATGTATCCGCTGCGGAAGATGTGTGAGTGTATGCCCGGGCAGGGTTATGCCGAATAAACTGGCGACGCTTGCAAATCAGAACAATATCGAAGGCTTTTTGAAATACAACGGCATGGAGTGCTGTGAGTGCGGGTGCTGTTCCTATGTATGCCCGGCTAAGCGGCATCTGACTCAAACGATTGCGGGAACAAGAAATCTTGTTTTGGCAAACAAAAAGAAGTAGGAGGTGGGAAAGCATGGAAAATCTGAACCTAAAAATTTCGTCATCACCGCATGTGAGAAGTAAGGATACCACCTCGGATATTATGTTTGATGTGGTGATTGCGTTGGTGCCTGCCACAGCGTTCGGGTTATATCTGCACGGATGGTATGCGGCGCTTTTGGTGGCTGTTTGTATCGGGGCATGCGTGGGCTTTGAGGCATTATATCAGCATTGTATGCATAAGAAGGTAACTGTGGGAGATTTCTCCGCAGTGGTTACCGGACTTCTGCTTGCCATGAATTTGCCGCCTGAGTTTCCGATTTGGATGGCCGTTCTTGGCTGTGCATTTGCAATTATAGTTGTCAAGCAGTCATTTGGCGGATTGGGACAAAATTTCATGAATCCGGCACTTGGTGCAAGATGTTTTCTGCTGCTGGCGTTTTCGCGTTATATGACGGCATTTGTGTATGACGGAGTGTCGACAGCCACGCCGCTCGCTGTTTTAAAAGCGGGTGGAAATGTAGATTTGAAGGATATGTTTTTAGGTTATACGGCGGGAACGATAGGTGAAACCTCGGCGGCAGCGCTTTTGCTCGGCGCTGTTTACCTGCTGATTAAGCGCGTGATCAGCCCGAAAATACCGCTTATTTATATCGGAACATTCGCAGCCTGTATTGCCGTATACGCATTGACAAAAAATTATGATGTCGCGGAATTTACAGCAGCGCATCTGTGCGGCGGCGGTCTTATGCTGGGTGCATGGTTTATGGCAACGGATTATGTTACATCGCCGATTACATCCGCAGGAAAGATTATATACGCGGTTATGCTTGGTCTGCTTACATTTGTGCTTCGTATTTTCGGCGGAAGTGCGGAGGGTGTTTCCTATGCGATTATTATTTCCAATCTGTTCGTCCCTTTGATTGAGCGTGTGACTGTGCCGAAGGCGTTTGGCGAGGGAGCGGATGAGCCGGAGAGAGAAAAAAAGCATGAGAAAAAGACAGAAAAGCAGGAGATAAAAGGTGCGGACAGTGAACCGCAGGAAGCCGGGGCTGAGAGCACGAAAGAGAAAAGCGGCAAAATGAATGTCAAGGGAATTATTGCGGCTATCGCTGCTATTTTTGCCATTACGCTGATCATGGGCGCAGCACTCGGAACGGTTTACAATATTACGAAGGAACCGATTGCAGCTGCGGAGGAGAAGGCGAAGCAGGAGGCTTATGCAGAGGTATTTCCGGAAGCGGCAGAGATTATTGCTCTCACCGATGAGGATGTCAGTATGGATGATGTCAATGCGGTTATAGCGAACAGGGGTTATGAGGATAACACAATTGACGAAATCAATATTGTCGAAGATGATGAGGGGATGTTCAGCGGCTTTATCATTCTTGTAACGAATCATGCGGGCTATGGCGGTGACATTCAGCTGGCAGTGGGCGTATCCTTGGACGGTACAATCCGGGGGATATCATTCCTCTCAATTAACGAAACAGCCGGTCTCGGTATGGAAGCACAGAATGAGGAATTTCTCAGTCAGTTCCTCGGCAAGATGGTTTCTCATTTCAGCTATACGAAAACGGGCGCGGCCTCAGACAGTGAGATTGATGCAATATCGGGCGCAACGATTACAACATCGGCAGTTGTTGATGCTGTAAATGCCGTTCTTAGTTTTATAGGAGTAGTTTTATAGGAGGGTTGAAATGATATGGGTAAGATAACGGAACGGTTACACAATGGTATTATTAAAGAAAATCCTACATTTGTTCAGATGCTTGGCATGTGCCCGACCTTGGCAGTTACGACATCCGCAATCAACGGCTTGGGCATGGGATTGACGACGATGGTGATTCTTACAATGAGTAATCTGATGATTTCATTGCTCCGAAGGCTGATTCCGGACAAGGTAAGAATCCCTGCTTTTATTGTAATTATTGCATCCTTTGTCACAATCGTGCAGTTTTTATTACAGGCATACATACCGAGTCTGAACGACAGTCTGGGGTTGTTTATTCCGCTTATTGTCGTAAATTGTATTATTCTCGGAAGAGCGGAATCCTATGCTTCAAAGAATCCCGTTATTCCATCTGTATTTGACGGTATAGGCATGGGACTCGGATTTACGGCAGGTCTTACGGTGATAGGAATCATAAGAGAAATTCTGGGAGCAGGAAGTGTGTTTGGATATGCATTTCTGGATAAATGGAACGGCTTCATAGATAATCATACGGGTGATAAGATAAGCAGGATATTGGCTGATCAGGGTATGTTTGAATCGATAGGTATATTTATATCTGCACCGGGAGCATTTCTGGTTCTGGCTTTTATCATTGCCTTTATTAACAGACGTAACATAAAAAAGGCACAGAAAACCGGAGAAACGCCGGAGCTGTGCAAGCTGGCTGACTGTGCAAGCTGCCGGAATACAATGTGTCAGGGAAAAGAAAAGGCGTAAGGAGGAGTAGAATATGAATGTTATATTGTTGGCAATATCGGCGGCGCTGGTAAATAATGTCATATTGAGTCAGTTTATGGGTATCTGTCCATTCCTCGGCGTTTCAAAGAAAGTAAGTACGGCCGCGGGTATGGGCGGAGCGGTTATCTTTGTTATGACAATTGCTTCTGCGGTGACAAGCCTGATATATTACTATGTTCTGGTGCCGCTTGACTTGTCCTATTTGAATACCATTGTATTCATACTGGTGATTGCTGCTCTGGTACAGTTTGTGGAGATGTTCCTGAAAAAGGCGGTACCGTCCTTATATCAGGCGCTTGGCGTATATCTTCCGCTTATTACGACAAACTGTGCAGTGCTTGGAATCGCATTGACAAATGTGCAGTCAGGACTGAATGTGGGAGAGTCAATTGTAAACGGTATGTTTTCGGCAGCTGGGTTCGCGCTTGCCATTATTATTATGGCAGGAATCAGGGAGAAGATAGAGCATAATGATGTGCCTGAAAGCTTTAAGGGTGCGCCGATTGTGCTGATATCTGCCGGACTGATGGCAATTGCTTTTATGGGATTAAATGGATTGATTAAATAGGAGGGGAATATGGATATAATATCAATAATAATCGCAGCGGCGGTTGTAGGTGTTGTTGGCATTTTTGCCGGGATTCTCCTCGGTGTTGCAAGCGAAAAATTCAAGGTTGAAGTGAACGAGACACAGATTAAGGTCAGAGAATTGCTCCCGGGTAACAATTGCGGAGGCTGCGGCTATCCGGGCTGTGACGGTCTGGCGGCTGCCATTGCAAACGGAGAAGCAAAACCAAGCGGCTGTCCGGTAGGCGGTGAGGAGATAGCAAATAAAATTGCGGAAATCGTCGGCGGCGATGCAAGCGTGGTAAGGCTGGCTGCGCGTGTAAAGTGTGCCGGAGACTGTAATAAGGCTAAGGATGTATATGAGTATGTTGGTCCGCAGGACTGTAAGCTTGCAGCAAATGCACCGGGCGGTGGGCCGAAGGGCTGCAGCTTCGGCTGTCTCGGCTATGGCTCATGCAGGAAGGCGTGTCAATTCGGGGCTATATCGATTGTGGACGGAATTGCAGTGATTGATCCGGATAAATGCAAGGCCTGCGGCGCATGTGTGCCGGAGTGCCCAAGGCATATTATAGAGATGACACCATATGACGCAGGCGCTTTTGTCGCATGTAATTCAGCCGAGTTTGGTAAGGAGGTTAAGGCTGTGTGTCAGACCGGATGTATCGGCTGCGGTATTTGTCAGAAGAATTGTCCGGAGGGAGCAATTACCATCGGGAATTATTTGGCAAAGGTTGATTATGAGAAGTGTACGGGATGCGGAACCTGTAAGGGAAAATGTCCGGTTAAGGTAATCAGCTAGAATCTGAGAAGAGAAAGGGTGAGCATGGTATGGGCAGGGAGTATGTGATTATAGCGGATTCCACAAACGATTTGCCGGAGGACTTTGTACGGGAACATCATGTGGATACTGTATCATTATTGTATGAGATAAACGGGGAAACCTATGGTAAGGAAAAAAACCTATCTGTGCATGAATTCTATGACAGGATGAGAGCCGGTCAGCCAACGAAAACGGCGGCAGCAAATATCGAGGAGATTGTGAGCCATTTCGAGGATGTGCTGAAGCAGGGAAAGGATATACTGTTTATGTGCCTGTCATCGGGGATAAGCAGTACTGTCGGAAATGCGTTTACATGCAAGTCGGAGCTTGAGGGAAAGTATTCTGAGTCGCAGATATGCGTTATGGATTCTCTGTGCGCATCCGGAGGACAGGGGATGCTGCTGTATCATGCGGTCAAAAACCGGGATAAGGGAATGAGTCTGACAGATAATTATCATGCGCTTGAGGCGCTCAAGCTGAATATAGTCCATAAATTTACGGTGGAGGATTTGAAATATCTGCAGAGAGGCGGCCGGATATCAAAGACTGCCGCTGCCATAGGGACGATGATTAATCTTAAGCCGCTGCTGCATGTGGACAACGAGGGAAAGCTTGTGGCGGAATCAAAGGTGCGCGGACGAAAGAAGGCTTTGCAGCAGATGGTGAAGGAAATGGGCGCATGCATGGGAACGTGGCGTGACAGGCAGGAGCTGATTATCGTATGTCATGCTGATGTGGAGGAGGATGTACGGTACACGGCGCAGATGATTGAGGAACAGTATCATCCGGAGAAAATTATTATCAGCGGCATCACACCGACTATAGGGGCACACTCAGGACCGGGAACAGTTGCAATATTTTTTATGGGTGACGTCAGGTAGAATGTCAAGATATACTTTTTTGAATATAATATATAGAAATCACTGTGGCGGGATATCAGTATGCGATTCCTTGAATTGAGGGAAAAGGAAGTTATTAACTGTAAGGACTGCAGGCGGCTCGGATATGTGGCAGATATAGAATTTGATTGTGAGTCAGGGAGAATAACTGCGATTATTGTGCCGGGACCGGGCAAATTTTTTTCCTGCTTTGGCACATGCACGGAATATTATATTCGTTTTTGCAATATTGTGAGAATTGGCCCGGATATTGTGCTGGTCGATATAGATGCCTGTGATATCAGAAAAGTCCAGGATAAAGAAAAACCGAAATGCTGAAATAGAAAAATGTCAGATATATACTGCAATTTGCTTTGCAGCTGATACTGATAATATACAAGTAAGGAGAAGAGAGAATATGAGATGTCCATTTTGCGGAGATGATAATACCAGAGTAATTGATTCCAGACCTGCTGACGATAATCAGGCTATCAGAAGAAGAAGACAGTGCGATGAGTGCGGAAAACGATTTACAACTTACGAGAAGGTAGAGACAATACCGCTTATCGTAATCAAACGGGATAAAAACAGGGAAACCTATGACCGTGCAAAAATTGAGTCAGGTGTGGTTCGCTCCTGTCATAAAAGACCCGTATCTGTGGACACGATTGAGGCTTGTGTTGACAGAATAGAAAATAAGATATTCAGCATGGAAGTGAAGGAAATAGAGAGTAAAGAGATCGGTGAGATTGTCATGGATGAGTTGAAAACCTTGGATCAGGTAGCATACGTCAGATTTGCGTCTGTTTATCGGGAATTTAAGGATGCGAATACATTTATGAGCGAACTGAAGAAGCTGCTTGATAATAAATAGGAGAGAGTATGTTGGATAGTTTTCTGAAATTAGTACGGGGGGCGGAATCGGAAATCGTTGAAAAAAAGTCCCGATTTATAGCGCAGATAGAGCCGGTTGCTTCTGAGGAGGAGGCTGATAATTTTATTGAACGGATAAAAAAGAAACACTATGACGCCCGTCATAATTGTTTTGCTTATACGGTAGGAGGTGAAAAGCCTCTGTTCCGTTTTTCTGATGACGGAGAACCGCAGGGGACGGCGGGGAAACCGATTATGGAGGTTATAAACGGTGCAGGTATACATAATATATGCATTGTTGTGACAAGGTATTTTGGCGGAACATTGCTCGGAACAGGAGGCTTGGTCAGGGCGTATACAGCGGCGGCAAAGGAAGCGATGCTTTCCTGTGAGACGAAGCTGATGAGGCGGGTATGTCCTGCGGATATCACGATAAGCTATTCGGATTTGTCAAAGATTCAATATATTTTGTCAAGTCTCGATGCGCATCCTGCAGACCAGAAATTTGAGGAAAACGTAACATTACATGTTGAGATACCGAGTGAGAAATGTGAACAGGCATTAAGGTCTGTTATAGAGATAACAGGCGGAAAAGCGTTTATTAAGACGTATGATGAGATATTTGCGTAATAAACAATTCACAGCAGCGTTGATATAAAAGATGAGATAATTGAAATAAGCACAATAAGCGGGAGCACCTTTGTCAGATGGGTGCTTTTTCTTATAATTAAGCCAAGCAGCAGAACGCCGGTAAAAAAGAGAATGCCGCACAGTATCAGGTGCATAATCTGTGTGAGGGACAGATGCATGATAAACGCTGACAGCAGACTGACCATGAGAATCGGAAGCATGGCAGTGAGAATTGATATACACCGGATTTCGATTCGGGTTATGCTGCTTAATCCGATATATATATTTCGCTCTTTATCCTGCTGATATAGCAGTAAACCGAGAAGGGCTGCAAATAAAAGAAAGACGAAGCACATTTCATATACCGGCAGCTTGATTTTGTATACCAGTGTATCAAAGGAAAATGTACCTGATGTTGTATCCTGCATGCGGAAAATTTCATCCCCATTTAAGTAATTTGCGAGACGTTCTGTCAGCTCGGTATCGTAATCATGTATATTTACCCCTAATGTAAGAATATCTCCTGCGCAAAGCTTAAAAATACAGCTGAAAAGAGTTTCGTTGATTGTAGCTCCTAAGGTTGTGGATGGTGTGGTGTACTGGGTGATTTGGACTGTTTCCGCATACCCGTCTATATAATTTTCAAAAAAGCCGGCGGGAATCATGTAGCCGCACTCCGCATAGCCGGATTTGACATCGTGCAGCAGGGTATCCATAGTATCAACAGTATAAAATGCATATAGAGAATGAAGTTCCTCAAGACCTGCAAGCAGCGCTTTCGTGTGCTCGGCGCTTTCCTCAGAATACAGTGCGACCTTGATATCGGCAGAGCGGCTTGTCTGCGGCAGGAGCGTGTAGACAGCGGTAAGCACTATAATCAGTGCCAGCATAGCCAGATATATTTTGTGTGCTAATATTCTTTTTGTAAATACATAAAAACGATTGATAAATTGCATAGCCGCTCCTTACTATATTCCAAATAGAGAATATCCGATTGCAGATATCATGTACGCGCCGGGCATGTGCGCAGAGAGTCGCTGAATGATCTCCGGCAGCATGGCGGGGGGCAAAATACCACCGCCAATGTATGTTATGCCGAGCGTGAAGACCAGCAGCATCATGTGGTTTACGATAGTGTTGCTGCATAGAACATTGATGACGTTGAGAATCAGTGCAATGCTCAGTATGCAGGGGATAACGGTAAGCAGACCGGAAGGATGACAACTTTGCTGCCAGAGTGAAACAGCCGACCAGCAGGGGATATAAGCAATATACAGTGTACATATTGTACATATAAAATTGGATAGAAAAATGTGAAAAGTATTTAAACCATGCGACTTTAACTGCAAAAGCATACCTGAATTATACTTTTGTATTAAAGGGGCAGTCATAAATGCCGTGAAGAATAAGGTCAGCATTATGGCAACCGCAATATAGTGCTGCAGCAGGGAGAGATTACCCTCATCCGTTGCATCTTTTGTTTCAATATAGCCGTCCTTATTCAAGGCACGGTCAAGATATATCAGATTGACCTTATCCTGAATGCTATAGATTTGTTCGCTGTCAAGCGCATGACCGCGCACAGTATCCAGAGCACTGTAAATACCCGCCTGTGCAATGCCGAGATATCGGCCATAGGACATAAACAGTTCATTTGCAACATAGGCAGATACACTGGAATTATTTTTCACAACGATATCTAAAGGCGGATTTGTGCTATCCATAATTCCGGAAAAGAAATTATCCGGCACAATAATAAAGAACAACACATCGCCGTTGTCGAGCATGCGGTAGCCGTCCTCTATATCCGATACCTGTATCAGCTCGGCTGTTTCCTGCATACTCCGCATCTCTTCCAGCATTCCGAGGGCGAGCATATTGTATTTTCTGTCATCATCCTCGGGCAGATAGTAGGCAAGAGATATGGCTGAAAAGGAGCGCTCCTTATACATGTTTTTGGAAATAATCACCCCGGCGGCAGAGCACACGGAGAGCAGGATAAGAACCGATACCAAAACAGGGACAATATAGTTTTGCAGGCGTTTGAGATTCGCGCGTATTAAATTGAAAAACATGGTTGTTTTACGCATTTACAGGGTACTCCTCAACATATCAATGTACGATATACCATCGCTCTTTAATTTTTCGGTATCATAGAGCCGGCCGTCTTTTAACAGATAGACACGGCTGCAGAAATGGAAAATATCCTCATCGTGCGAAGCAACAATGATTGTGCCCTTTTGCCGAAGAAACTGCCGCATATAATATAAGATATCGTGTTTCGCAGAGAGGTCCAATGCGGCAAAGGGTTCATCCATCAGAAGAAGCCGGGGATTGTTTATAAGAACCGTCGCCAGACTGAGCCGCTTTTTCATGCCGCCGGACATCTTTTTTACAGGGGTATCCAGAAAATCCGAAATCCCCATCATGCTCAAAGGCGGATTGTTTAACGCGGTTATAATTTCTGCTTTTGACAGCTTACACCACATTTTTATATTATCAACGGGTTTCAGCTCGTTAAACAGCGGGTTTTCCTGTGGAACATAGCCTGCCGTATATTCCCTGTTGTCCGCGTACGCTGCTGCGACGCATGAGAGGAGCGTGGATTTTCCGGAACCGTTCGCACCGAGAATACCGATTGCTTCCCCTTCGCCGGCGGAGAGGGATATATGATTTAAAATCTGTTTTTTTCCGTAGGATTTTGAAATATCGTTTATCTGAAACATGGCTACCTCTCTTTGCTGTAATATCATGTTAAACATTCATATAATATCACAATTTCGGGACTCTTTCTACAAGGAATTACTGTTTTGCAAAAATGGCAGGTTTTCCTGTGGACTTTGATATTTTGTTTTGTTATAATAACATAAATTGCATGAATTTATATACAAAAATGAAAAGATGGAGGAAACAAGGATGAATGGAATGAGACTATCCATAAAAAATGCACTAACAATTAAGATTATGGCAGCTTTCGCAGTTGCAAGGGTAATTGTTCTTATCCTGAATCATAGGGCTCAGAGCGGGTTCGTTCCGCTTCTTGTTTTGTTTATATTATTTGCGGCGGGAAATATTGTGTTTTATATCATGAATGACAGAAGTGAGCTGACAAAATATACCTCGATTACGTTGTTTGCAGTGCTGATACTGGTCAATATCCTTGTGTCGCCCTCTCTAATTGACGTATTACCGATATTTATGGCAATGGGAATGTGCGTGGTATATATGGATACGCTGCACATAATGGTTACATGCGGTGTATCTGTGGCAGGCACGTTAATTGGCACAATTATACGGATTGTAAATGATGGCTTTCTGCCGTCTGTTGCATGGATGGAGGTTCTTTTGCTGGCGATAGTTTTCACTGCAGGAATTATTATGGCATGCAAAATTACGCTTCATGAGCAGGAGACAGATAAGCAGGAGATACAGTACCATGTGGCATATCAGGAGGAGATCACCGGCAATATGGTAAAGGTTGCAGATAACGGTAATGCTCATATAGAGCATCTGCAGTCTGAATTAGATAATTTCCAAGCCGTAACTGAGGAGGTAACGAAGTCTGTCGATGCGATCTCAAACGGTGTCTCGGAGACTGTTGAGAGCATGGAGCATTCTACGATGATGACACAGGAAATTCAGAATATCATAGATAATCTGATTGATGTGAAGGATAATACGATTTCATCTACCAGAAGAGCAATCGAATCAATACAGTCAGGACTTGACATCCTGGATAATCTGAAATGCAAATCCGATGATATCAATGTGGCCAATGAAGATGTGACCAGAGTGTCGGGGGAATTGTGTGAAAAAATTGCCTCTGCTGAGGAGATTACGAAGATAATATATCAGATATCCAGCCAAACTAATTTGCTTGCATTGAATGCATCCATTGAAGCAGCCAGAGCCGGTGAACAGGGAAGAGGATTTGCCGTTGTCGCGGATGAGATTCGCAATCTGGCGGATGACACCAGAAATTCCATTGACAGCATTACGCAATTGCTGAGAGGGGTGACAGAGCTTGCAGAGCACAGCTCCGATCTGGTAAGACGCAGCGTGGAGGCTGTTGAAGAACAGGCAAAATACATAGATGCGGCAGACCAGTCGTTCCATACCATATCGGGTGTGGTAGATGAATTGGACAGAGATATACAGCAGCTTGATATGCTGAGCGGAAATCTGGATGTATCCAATAATACAATCATAGACAGTCTTGCAAATCAACAGGCCGCCAATGAGGAGATTGCTGCAAATGCACAGTCATCGGCATCCATGTGCAGCTCGAATTTGGATGCGCTGAACAGTGTTATTGATGAGTTGAATGAGATAGCGAAGATTATCGGAAGCTTGCGAGAGGGCAATCTGGATGATATAGACCAGATGGTTGAGGAGTCAACCGTCGAATCAGAGGAAATGATGTCGGATGATGATTCTTACGCGGAAACGGAAGAGCGTGAAGCTCTAGAAACAGGATATGAAGAGACTTCAGATGCTGAAGCCGGGGAAACGGCAGAATATGAGGCGCAGGATGGAGAGATGACAGAAGAATAGACGGGGCTGTCACACTCAGATAGTATGGCAAGTAATACATATTATATTATCTGAATGTGACAGCCTTATTTTCAATACTCTTCTTCGATAATCTGAAAATCGAGATAGTCAAAATCTATATGTTCGATAAAATTATCCTGCGTAAATCTTGTGCGGGCGTGGCAGATAAATTCATTCTGGTTTGCCTTTAACCACACCGGTTTGGCAAGATCAAATTCATAGCAGATTTCTTCCAATGCCTGATATACCTTTTTGGTTCTTGTCATGGTGTAATCTTCGATGCACACGATATGCTCCCGAATTACTTTATGATTTTTAAATAGTTGTCCCCAGATTCTAAACATGTTAATACTCCTTCAAACGTTTGGCTTCACAGGTTATAATTTTTAAGCTGCTTTTTGGTAAGCACAAGGGTAGTATAACTAAATATGTGAGAGAATTCAATGAAAACGTATTCTTTTTCGGTGGTTTTTCCCCGGCATTTGTGGTAACATGTACCGGGAATATAATATGATGGAGATACAAAAATGTATAAATTAATTACAACCGATGGAAATGCGAAGCGTGGTGAGGTTTTAACTGTGCATGGCATGATACAAACGCCCGTGTTTATGAACGTGGGTACCGTGGCGGCGATAAAGGGAGCGGTTTCGACAGAGGATTTGGAGGAAATAGGAACTCAGGTGGAGTTGTCCAACACATATCATCTTCATGTGAGACCGGGAGACCATATCGTAAAACAGATGGGAGGACTCCATAAGTTCATGTCATGGAATAAACCGATTCTGACGGATTCCGGCGGCTTTCAGGTGTTTTCTTTGGCAGGACTCCGCAAAATTAAGGAAGAGGGTGTGACGTTTCATTCTCATATAGACGGGAAAAAAATATTTATGGGACCGGAGGAGAGTATGCAGATTCAATCCAATCTGGCATCTACCATTGCGATGGCTTTTGACGAATGTCCGCCGTCAACAGCAGAGCGAAGCTATATACAGGCATCTGTAGACAGAACCGCCAGATGGCTGGCCCGGTGTAAGACAGAGATGCAGCGTCTGAACAGCTTGGAGAATACGATAAACAGACAGCAGATGTTATTTGGAATCAATCAGGGCGGTATATTTGATGATATCCGTATTGAACATGCGAAGAGAATTGCCGATATGGATTTGGACGGATATGCCATAGGAGGACTGGCTGTGGGTGAAAGCCATGCGGAAATGTATCGTATTATTGAGGCTACGGTTCCGCATCTGCCAAGGGACAAGCCAACCTATCTGATGGGTGTCGGAACGCCTGCAAATATTCTGGAAGCGGTAGAACGCGGTGTGGACTTCTTTGATTGCGTATATCCGTCCCGAAATGGTCGTCATGGGCATGTATATACGAATCATGGAAAACTGAACCTGTTCAATGCACAATATGAGACGGATGACAGGCCAATCGAAGAAAACTGCGGATGCCCTGTATGCGGACGATATTCCAGAGCATATATCAGGCATCTGTTAAAGGCAAAAGAAATGCTTGGAATGCGATTTTGCGTATTGCATAATTTGTATTTTTATAATAATATGATGAGTGAGATTCGAGAGGCCATAGAGGAACATCGCTTTGCACAGTATAAGCGGGATAAATTGGAAGGCTTTAATATGAAATAGGAGGACATAGATATGTTATTAGAGACAACAGGGATAGCAGGAACGGCCGGTTCAATAGGCTCTATCATCTTTGTTATTGTTATTTGGATTGCCGTATTTTATTTTTTGCTGATTCGTCCACAGAAGAAACAGAAAAAGCAGATGGAGGATCTTCACAGTGCGATGGAGCCGGGAGACAATATTATGACGACCGGAGGCTTTTACGGAACAATTCTTGATATCGTGGATGATACAACTGTTATTGTGGAGTTCGGAAATAATAAAAACTGCAGAATTCCGATGCATAAGAATGCAATCGCCGAGATTGAGAAGGCAGGCTCTGCAATTATAAAGGATGAAGAGGAAACATCAGGTAAGGAAGAAAAAGAATCCAAGGAATCAAAGAAGCTCGGGAAAGAGAAAAAGTAGAGTGTGCTTTTGATTAATGAGGTTGGAGGCTTTCGCATTCAGATACTATGACACATATACATGCCATATTACCTGAATGTGAAAGCCTATTCTCTTTTTCGAATTTAAATTGTACGGTTTTTGAGAAAAAACAGTAGACTATTTTGGGAGTTTGTGAGAAAATGTAGACAATGATGTTTTTCTTGTAAGAAAAATGTCCTAAATCTTATTTTATTTATTGAAAGGAGTCTCAAAATGATTTATTCACAGGAAGTTGAAAACATGTGCCCGGTAGCGCAGGGCGTACATCATGGCTGTGCCCCGATTCCGGAAGAAGCGAAGTGGGTTCAGGCAAAAGAAGTAAAGGATATTTCCGGTTTTACACATGGTGTAGGCTGGTGTGCACCACAGCAGGGTGCTTGTAAGATGAGTCTTAATGTTAAGGATGGTATCATTCAGGAGGCATTGGTTGAGACAATCGGCTGTTCAGGTATGACACATTCAGCCGCTATGGCAGCAGAAATCCTTCCGGGACTTACTGTTATGGAGGCTTTGAATACGGATTTGGTTTGTGATGCAATTAACACTGCAATGAGAGAGTTATTCCTCCAGATTGTATATGGACGTTCACAGAGTGCATTCTCAGAGGACGGACTGGCTATCGGCGCCGGACTTGAGGACCTTGGTAAAGGTCTTCGCTCACAGGTTGGTACAATGTACGGTACATTGAAGAAGGGACCTCGTTATCTTGAAATGGCAGAGGGATACGTAACTGCAATCGCACTTGATGCAGATAATTTAATCATCGGTTACAAGTTTGTAAATCTCGGTAAGATGACTGATTTCATCAAGAAGGGTGATGATCCTAATACAGCATACGAGAAGTCTTGCGGACAGTATGGCAGAGTTGATGATGCGGTTAAACTGATTGATCCACGTACAGACAAAGAGCTTGAGAAATAGGAGGAGGTAACGAAAATGGCTTTATTTGAATCATATGAGAGAAGAATAGATAAAATCAACAGCGTTCTGAATAGCTATGGTATCTCTTCTATCGAAGAGGCAGAGAAGATCACAAAGGATGCTGGTCTGGATGTATATGAGCAGGTTAAGAAGATTCAGCCTATCTGTTTCGAGAATGCATGCTGGGCTTACACCGTAGGCGCTGCAATTGCAATCAAGAAGGGCTGCAGGAGAGCTGCTGATGCTGCTGCAGCAATTGGTGAGGGACTTCAGGCATTCTGTATTCCCGGTTCTGTTGCTGATACACGTAAGGTTGGTCTCGGACATGGTAACTTAGGTAAGATGCTCCTTGAGGAGGAGACAAAGTGTTTCTGCTTCCTTGCGGGTCATGAATCATTTGCAGCTGCCGAGGGCGCTATCGGTATTGCAGAGAAGGCTAACAAGGTTCGTAAGGAGCCGCTTCGTGTTATCTTGAATGGTCTTGGTAAGGATGCTGCTCAGATTATTTCAAGAATAAATGGGTTCACATTTGTTGAGACTGAGTATGACCCGTATACAAACGAGGTTAAGGAAGTATTCAGAAAGTCTTACTCAGAGGGACTTCGTGCAAAGGTTAACTGTTATGGTGCAAACTCCGTACCGGAAGGTGTTGCAATCATGCACAAGGAGGGTGTTGACGTATCTATCACAGGTAATTCAACAAACCCTACAAGATTCCAGCACCCGGTTGCGGGTACTTACAAGAAAGAGTGCCTTGAGCAGGGTAAGAAGTATTTCTCCGTTGCATCAGGCGGTGGTACAGGTCGTACACTCCATCCGGATAATATGGCAGCAGGTCCTGCTTCATATGGTATGACAGATACACTTGGACGTATGCACTCAGATGCTCAGTTTGCAGGTTCTTCATCCGTTCCTGCACATGTGGAGATGATGGGACTTATCGGTATGGGTAACAACCCTATGGTTGGTGCTACAGTTGCTGTTGCCGTCTCCGTAGAGGAAGCGGCGCAGGCAGGAAGATTTTAATAAAAATCGCATAAAACCTTGATTTTTCGGGAGCCGATTTGGACGTGATTCGGTCTGATTGGCTCTCTTTTTTTGTGCTATAAGTCCCCCATAAGTCTCCTATAAGACACACAGATTTTAGTGGGTCTTATAGACCGGTCTTGGCACATATTTAGTCATCAGTCGGCATTCAGACACCTGTTTTCCGTGCCAGATGTAAGATGATGTGCTTCATAGGAGTTCTTATGTCAGTTTATGTACTGCCAGTGTAAATTTTTGGTGCTAACTGTAAGTTGGCAGAAAGGAGCTATATTATGGCAAGAATGCGAGGTAATGGAACAGGTAATATTACCAAGATTAA
>CAYOOW010000032.1:0-28561 GCA_964405715.1 uncultured Bacteroides sp. | reverse complement strand
TTGTAAAACGTGTGCTGTAGCGATTTTTTGCTACACAGACTGTCAAAGTCGAGATGTTATATGAGCAACACGGTCAAGTCTTTTTCATGTTTTTGTTAAACTTCACTACATGCTCATATATTTTTTGTGCATTTTTGTGGATTCTGCACAACAATAGCTTCAAATAATCATCAGAATCAAATCTGTAACATTTTTTACTTTTGTAACAAACCTTGTAATATTTTGAATTTTTCTGCTGTTTTTGCTGGACAGCGTCCTTTCTTCCCGATATACTGAATATAAATAATAATCTTGGAGCCATGCAATGGAACATAATACAGGGGTTTATCCTACAATCAAAAAAAACGGTGAAAAGCGCTATCGTGCTTCCCTTACATACAGGAAAAAACACATCAGTCTCGGAAGCTATTCCGACTATGATACCGCACATCAGGTCTATCTGGATGGCAAAAAAATAATTGAGGCCGCAAACGCAGGTCCGGAGGATTACAACGACCTGCAAATTCCATACGCAAAATTTATCTCTCTGATAAATTTTCGGAATAACGGCATTTACTTTCCCACACCTATCTACCTCAGGAAACAATATTTCGAGTATTATCTCTCAGCACAGCAGGTACTGAAATTCGACCGGGATGACTTATTCTTTTATGCATCCCACACAATCCAATGCCGGGGCGGTTACCTTTTTGTGAGTGATTACGGCAGCCAATATGCCATCCTCTCACGATACGGTGTCAAACCGTTTGCAGTATATGGACGTGATTACATTATGATAAACGGAGACAAAAACGATTACCGCTATTCCAACATCCGCATTTTGAATCATTATACCGGCGTTATTTCCGAGCCGCAGGGTACAGGCCTGTTATATACGGCTGTCATCCATATCAACGGCAACTATATAATAGGAAAATACACGTCAGAAGCAGAGGCCGCAATCGCTTATAACAAAGCCGTTGATACACTGCACAGCAACGGTTTATCAAAAGCCTTCCTCAAAAATTATATTATGTCCCTCGATAAGTCTGCCTACAAAAAAATATACGACAGTGTAAAAATTTCCGAAAAAATTATAAATTACAAGCTGTAAGCTGCTCACGGCTGCATATGAAATGCCGCGGAAAGCAGCTCCTTTAGCTCCTCATAGGATTCAACCCTGTTAATCGCAGCACGCAGCTTCGCCGAATCCGGCAGTCCCTGCGTATACCATGCCACATGCTTTCTCATTTCGTGAATACCTGTAAATTCACCCTTGTACTGCACCATCATCCCGGCATGGCGGAGCATCATTGTATAAATCTCCCGTATATCAGGCTTTGCCAAATGGCTGCCAGTCTCAAGATAATACTTAATATCACGGAAAATCCAAGGATTTCCCTTGGCGGCCCGCCCAATCATGACGCTGTCACAGCCCGTTTCCTCTTTCATCCTGATGACATCCTCACCGCTGCACACATCTCCGTTTCCTATGACAGGAATACGGACATTCTCCTTCACGAGACGAATTACATTCCAATCGGCATGCCCCTGATAATACGCATCCCTTGTCCTTCCGTGAACCGCTATGGCAAAAGCGCCCGCCTCCTCTGCTGTCCTTGCCGCCTCCGGCGCATTGATGTTATCCTTTGTGAAGCCGGCTCTGATTTTGACTGTAATCGGAAGTGTACAGGCGTGAACCATTTTATCCACTATTTCGCCAATCAAAGCAGGATCTTTCATCAACGCGGAACCCTCCCCGTTATTTACAATCTTCGGAACAGGGCAGCCCATGTTGATATCAATAAAGGAAAACCCTCTGTCCTCTATACGCTTTGCCTGTTCCGCCATAAGCACGGGTTCACTGCCGAACAGCTGAACCCCCACCGGCTTTTCTCTCTCGTCAGTCATAAGCAGAGGCTCCGTATTTTTATTATTATAGTACATACCCTTCGCACTAATCATCTCTGTGTATAGAATGTCACATCCCTGCTCCTTACATAAGAGACGAAATGGCAGGTCACAAATACCTGCCATCGGCGCCAGTATGATTTTATTTCTAAAATCCATCTGTAAAAGCCCCCGTTTACTGCTTCTCGTATATCAATCTGAGTCCCTGAAGCGTCAGGTTCGGATCATAAATATCAATCGTATCCGTATTTTCCGATATCAGCTTTCCCAAGCCTCCGGTCGCAACCACCTGCATATTCTCAAGACCTGATGCCTCCTTCATCTTACGGATAATATACTCTGTCTGCCCGATATAGCCATAAAAGATACCAGCCTGCATACTTGAAACCGTATCCTTCGCCAATATTGTATCCGGCTTTCGGATTTCTATCTCAGGCAGCTTTGCCGCGCCGTTCCACAGGGCACTTGCTGCCAGCCTGATTCCCGGAGACGTAACGCCCGAATGGAAGCTTCCGTCCTCCAAAACCAAATCATGTGTAGTCGCTGTTCCAAAATCAATCACAAGCACAGGCCCGCCGTAAAGCTCATAGGCAGCCACCGCATCCACCAGACGGTCAGCTCCAAGCGCTTTGGGATTCGGAATCTGTACATTGATTCCGGTTTTAATACCCGGCGCCACAATAATCGGATTCACATGCAGATATTTAATGATACCGCTGTTCAGAGAATGCATGACATTCGGAACAACGGATGCGATAATAACCGCATCTATATCCGAAAGCTTCATTCCACTCAAGCTCAGCCAGTCTCCGAATAACATGCCATACTCATCCGACGTGCGTGATATGCCTGTTGTCATACGAAATGTATGAACCAGCTTACCTCCGTCAAACAGTCCGACCGTAATATTTGTATTTCCCACATCTATCGCAAATAACATATTTTTTACCTCAATAAGTATCTCGTCAAAAGAATGTCTGAAAATATTGTTCGAGCTGCTCAAACAATTCCCTTTTCGTGTTTCTTAACTGCTTTATCTTAAGTATACTTCCAATCTCATCATAGAGAATATCCTCCTCGTCTGCCTGTGTCGTAATCTGAAGATTCCCATCCTCATCAAACTCCAGCAAAATGACGCCTCCGACATCCTCCGTAAACAATACACACATAATCTGCAGTTCTTTTTTGACTGCATCCGGTAGGCTGTTAAAATCCTCATTCAGATAATATTTCTGTGTATATTTTGATGCGCTGCAAAGCACGATATGATCCTGATACATAATCCCACCCGCTTTTATTGACCAATGACATCCGTCATGTCATACATGCCTGCAGGTTTTCCTGCAAGGAATTTACCGGCCTCCACAGCTCCTTTTGCAAAAACGGATTTAGAATATGCCGTATGCTTAATCTCAATCACCTCGTCCATCCCGGCAAAAATCACCTCGTGTTCACCGACGATTGTTCCTCCTCTGACAGCGGAAATTCCGAGTTCCTTCTTTCCGCGCTTTTGTCTGACCTGCGAACGGTCGTACACATATTCGTATTCATTATTTCTTGCCTCATTGATAGAATCAGCCAGCGCAAGGGCTGTTCCCGATGGAGCATCCACCTTCTGATTATGGTGCTTCTCCACAATTTCAATATCAAAGCCTGCCGGTGCAAATACATTTGCCGCATCCTTGAGTAATTTCATAATTGTATTGATACCGAGACTCATATTGGCAGATTTCAATATTGCCACCTTCTGTGATGCCTGCTTTACCTTATTCAGCTGCTCCGGGCTTAATCCTGTCGTACAAAGAACAACAGGGAGCTTTTTTGAGACAGCATAGTCGAGCAATTTGTCAACGGCTGCCGCCGCAGCAAAATCTATAATTACATCAGCATCAACATTACAAGCATCTATATCCGTGAAAACAGGATATCCGTTTTGTCTGTTGTCAATTACATCAATACCCGCAACAATTGCCGCATCGTCATCATCCCTGCATATGCCGGTAATGACCTGCCCCATTTTTCCGTTGCAGCCATGCATGATTATCCTTGTCATATCAAAATTTTCCTCCTAAAGAAGTCTCATATCTAAAATTCTATACCAAAATCCCGCATTGCCTTCTCGAGCTTTTCGGCATTGGCAGGTTCCATCTCCGTTAAAGGCATACGGAGTGTGCCGCCGCACAGCCCCATCAAAGATACCGCCTTCTTAACAGGAATCGGATTCACCTCACAGAAGAGTGCATCGCAGAGTGGAATCGACTTGAGCTGAATGTCACAGGAACCCTTTACATCGCCGTCCAGATACCTTCTTACCATATCATGCGTCTGCTCCGGCGCAACATTTGCCAGAACCGAGATAACGCCCTTTCCTCCCAACGACAGAATCGGAACAACCTGATCATCATTTCCGGAATATAAATCCAGACATCCGTCAGCCAGACTCATGAGCCTTGCAATCTGTGACAGATTTCCTGTTGCCTCCTTTACAGCTACTATATTTTCCACATTCTCAGCCAGATATACAGCCGTCTCAGGCAGGATGTTCGTTCCTGTCCTGCTCGGCACATTGTACATGATTATCGGCAGCGAAACACTGTTCGCAATATCCGTATAATGCTTAATCAATCCCTTTTGTGTTGCCTTATTATAGTATGGTGTTACAACCAAAAGACCATCCACACCATATTTCTCTGCCTCCTGTGACAGATAAATCGCTGTCTCAGTACAGTTTGAACCTGTGCCGGCAACAACAGGAATGCGCTTATTTACTACTTCCGCACAGAATTTAATACAATCAAGATGCTCCTCATGCGACAGAGTTGAGGACTCGCCGGTCGTTCCGCACACGACGATACAATCTGTTTCATGCGCAATCTGATACTCAATCAAATCTCTGAATTTATCATAATCCACGTCCCCATTGTTCTTAAACGGAGTGACAATTGCCACAGCCGAGCCGGTAAAAATAGCCATAATATCTCCCTCCTTAAATTAAAATTACGCAAAAAAAGGTTGGCATCAGAGTGCCAACCTGAAATAAATCCCTTATTATCTCATAAGTAGCACTCCATCTTGCGATGACAGTCATACAGTTATTCACTGCACACCCAGGAATCCAAACCTCAGACATCCGGTTTCCTTCGGCAATATCCCCTTTCGTCCATGCTCCGCTGATCTGAGTCATCCCACAGAGTACTGATGAATACCGCGCCTCTACTATAAATATTTGTTTATATATGCCTACACAGCTTAACAGCTATTATAGCACCATGAAGTATGTCTGTCAATCTATTCCAGACATTCCATTTTGCTTACCGAAACCTCATAGGCAACCTTATTCACAATCTCATCATTTCCGATTTTCTTCTGGTATTCCCTGCTCTGGATTCTTCCCCATACAGCCACGTGCTCTCCCACAGCCAGCTTCCCGGCAAATCTTGCATTTCTGCCCCAGCATATACATGGAATATAATCGGACTTACCATAAGCGCGGTTCACAGCAAGCAAAATGTCCGCAATTTCCCTGCCGAGCGGCGTCATTCTATAGATAGGTTCCTTACATATGTAACCATCCAGATAAATCTGGTTCGGCTTATTCTCTCTGTCATCCTCCTCAGGCAGAACCTCAATCTCGCGCACAAACACGGACAGAATCAGACGATTCTTGTTTTCCTCATGCTTATTATAAGACCGAAACTGCCCCTTTGCCAAAACCTTCTCTCCGATATGAGAGTGTTCCACATCAAATAATCTGTCAGATACCATAAGTGGTATTACGTCGTGTGCATCGCTTAATCTGCTGACAATCAAATCGACCATGTAAAATCCTTCCCCAAAAATTTCATGGCTGAATCTGAAATCCGATACGATTTCTCCTGCTACTACTACCTGATTGTTGTTTAAAATCTTCTCTGTCATATATTTCCTCCTTCATAATTCCCACGAGGCATAAGCCCCGTGACCTGCAGAGCATACAGCATATCATGCTTCCACTCATGTCCTGCAAAGTCTTCTCCCACAGTGTCTTTTTACACTGAAGTTCTTGTACATAGAAAATATATTCATCTTTATGTTTGATTATGACAATTATTTAATAAACTTTCTCTGCCGCAGCACCTCATAAGCAATGACTGCGGTGGAAACAGCGGCATTTAACGACTCAACGCGCCCCATCATCGGAATTTTTATTAATTTATCAGCCGCTGCTGCCACAGCGTCCGATAAACCGTTCCCCTCGTTTCCGATTAAAAAACCGCAGGCTTCGGTCAGTCCTGCCTCATACAGATTATCACCGTCCAAATGCGCGCCATATATCGTTATCCCACGCCGTTTCAAAAAATCCACGTCCTCGGGAAGCTGCCCGGACACATACACCGGCACCCTGAAAACGGAACCCATGGTAGAACGAACCACCTTAGGATTGTACAAATCTACGGAATCACTGCTTACGACGATGCCTGTCACACCCGCGCCCTCAGCTGTCCTGATAATCGTTCCCATATTGCCCGGGTCCTGCAGCCGGTCAACAATAAGCAGAAACGGATTCGGCACAGCACACATAGCTTCCAATGTATACATTTCCATCCTGACAAGTGCCATGATCCCCTGCGGACTTCCGGTATCCGACATACTGCGGAATACGGAATCCGCCACAATCACCGGTTCAATATCCGGATATCGTTCCAGCTCCTCCGCATATCGTTCCACACACCCCTGTGCGACAAAAATGCCGTCAAGCATCTGTGCAGGTATTTCCCGGAACATACGGATTCCTTCTACCGCATACTGTTGTTTTTCCCTGCGCTCACCGGGGGACTTCATCAGTTTTTTTATTGCCTTTACCCTGTCATTTGACGCTGAGGTAATTAACATATGATCCTCCATTCCCGCAATCCGCCTGTTTTATGGTCTCCGGCTTCTCACGAATACATTGTCCTCTCCCCATTCATGCTTCAGCCTCTCCACCAGCGTGCTGTCCGCAAGCACCCTGTAGCGGTCCCCCATCCGCTTCATGGTCCTCGCTGCCGGGACTCCGGCTGTCCCTTCACCCTGCTTTTGCATAATCATCACATAACAGACGCTTCTGCCCGGATGCTCCTTTAAAATATGTAATAATCTCTGCTCATTTGCCTCAAAATCCTGCATGGTATAAAAGCGAACCCACAGCTCCCTGTTTTCCGCATCCATATCCTGTCTGAGTTCATCAAAGGTATATAATTCCGACAGCAGAAGCTTACCCTCCTCCTCAGTGACAGAGGCATTTCCACGAATCAGAACCTTGCTGTCCTTGAGCAGCTTTCCCTTATATTTGCTGTAATCCCGCGGAAAGACAACTACCTCAACGGTACCATACAGGTCCTCCAACGTGATAAATGCCATATTATCCCCGTTTCTGGTCGTCTTGACCGTTATGGCTTCTATCATTCCGCCAAGCGTATACGGAATTTTATCTCTGACTCTGAACTCTCCGCTCTCCTCATCAGGCTGAAAATCCGTGGATCTTGCATTGGTTCGTTCTTCAATTATATCCATATAATCATCCAGCGGATGACCGCTGATATAGATACCAAGCATTTCTTTTTCCCTTGCGAGCAGCTCCTCCTTGGAATACTCCCCCACATCAGGATATTGTATCTGAAACTCTGTCTTCTCATCCTCACCGAGGAAGTCGAGCAGAGACATCTGCCCGGTCATTGCATTTTTTTTATCCTGTCCCGCCTGCTCCAATATTCTCGGATATACCATCATCATCTGCTTCCTTGTGTGGCCAAAGCTGTCAAAGGCACCCGCGCCGATAAAGCTCTCTATCGTCCGCTTATTCGCCTCCTTATTGCTGAGACGGCTTGCAAAATCCTCCAGTCCTTTAAAAGGTCCTGAAGCTTCTATTTCTTCGCGTATAATATCCGTGACACCGTCGCCCACACTCTTTACCGCTGACAAACCATAACGGATGGCATTTCCCGATACGGAGAAATCTCCTCTTCCGTCATTGATATCAGGAGGAAGAATGCGTATTCCCATTGTACGGCAGGTCTGTATATAGGCCGAAACCTTACCCGAATTTTCCTTTACGGACGAGATAAGTGCGGCCATAAATTCCACCGGATAATGGCATTTGAGATATGCCGTCTGGTATGCCACAACCGCATAGGCCGCCGCATGAGACTTATTAAACGCATACTTTGCAAAATCCGTCATCTCATCGAATACCTTGTTTGCAATTTTCTCGCTGATACCGCGATTGATACAGCCCGGAACCCCCTCCGCCTCATTTCCATATACAAAATTCTGACGTTCCTTCTGCATAACGTCCGCCTTTTTCTTTGACATCGCACGGCGCACCAGATCGCTTCTGCCAAGCGTATATCCCGCAAGCTCCATAACAATCTGCATAACCTGCTCCTGATACACAATACACCCGTACGTCGGTGCCAGTATCCGCTCAAGCTCAGGCGTATCATAGGTAATCTCCTCCGGGTGCTCCTTGCCCCTGATGTACATCGGTATAAAATCCATAGGGCCCGGGCGGTACAGGGATATACCCGCAATCACATCCTCAATATCAGCCGGCTTCAGCTCCTTCATAAAGCTCTTCATTCCGGCACTTTCCAGCTGAAATATGCCCTCCGTCTTGCCGGCGGAAATCATTTCATAAACCTCTTTATCATTAAAATCAAGGTGGTCAATATCAATATCAACGCCCTGATTTTCCTTTACATGTCTGACTGCATTTTGTATGACGGTCAATGTCCGAAGACCGAGGAAATCCATCTTGAGCAGGCCAAGCTCCTCAATCGTAGTCATATTATACTGGGTTGTAATCGCGTCCTCACTGCCCCTCGAAAGCGGAACATACTCGTCTATCGCTTCCCTGCCGATTACGACACCCGCTGCATGCATAGAGGAATGTCTCGGAAGCCCCTCAAGCTTGATTGCCATGTCAATCAGTCTGCTCACATCCGGGTTATTGTCATACAATTCCCTGAACTCTTTGCTTGTCTCAAGCGCCTTGGGTATGGTCATACCAATGTCATTCGGAACCGCTTTCGCAACCTTGTCACACAGGCCATAAGGCAGATTCATGGCACGTCCCACATCCCGGATGCACATTTTTGCCGCCATCGTTCCAAATGTGATAATCTGGACAACCTTTTCCTTGCCGTACTTTCGCACGACATAATCTATAACCTCCTGCCTGCGCTCAAAACAAAAGTCAATATCTATATCAGGCATTGTGACACGCTCGGGATTTAAAAATCTCTCAAACAGCAGATTATATTTAATCGGATCAATATTTGTTATTTCAAGGCAGTACGATACGATGCTGCCTGCTGCGGAGCCGCGCCCCGGTCCTACCGCAATCCCGTGCTCCCTTGCATAATGAATAAAATCCCAAACGATAAGGAAATAATCCACATATCCCATGCTCCTTATCGTGCCCAGCTCATAGTCAAGTCTGTCCTGAAGCTCCTGCGTAACGGGATTATATCTTCTTTTTAAGCCCTGCCGGCACAGCTCATTCAGGTACGAATACGCATCATATCCATCCGGCACATCATAAGCCGGCACCTTCTGCTCGCCAAATACAATCTCCACATTGCACATGTCAGCAATCCTGTTTGTATTCTCGAGCGCTTCCTTTGCATATGGAAACAGCCGTTCCATCTCTTCCGGAGACTTCAGGTAGTACTGCCCTCCCTCATAGCGCATCCTGTCCTCATCCGTCACAATCTTTCCGGTCTGAATGCAGAGAAGAATATCATGCGCCTCCGCGTCCTCCGCCTTTATATAGTGTGAATCGTTGGTGACTACCATCGGTATTCCCGTCTCCTGAGACAGCCGCATAATCCCGGCATTCACGATTCTCTGCTCGGGTATCCCGTGATCCTGCATCTCCAGATAGTAATTGCCCTCCCCAAATATCTCAAGATGTCTGAGCGCCGCTTCCTTCGCTTTCTCATATTCATTTTTTCTCAGATTGGTCGCAACCTCTCCGGCCAGACAGGCGGAGAGTGCAATCACGCCCTCGCTGTAGGTGCGAAGCACCTCCATATCAACTCTCGGCTTATAGTAATACCCCTCGGTAAAACCTCTGGTCACGATCTTGGATAAATTCTTATATCCCTGATTATCTTTGGCAAGCAGCACCAAATGATAATAGCGATCCTCCCCCTTTGTAAGCTCCCTGTCAAATCTTGAGTCCGGCGCCACATAGACCTCACAGCCGATAATCGGCTTGATTCCTGCCGCCTTCGCCGCCTTGTAAAAGTCGATTGCGCCGTACATGACGCCATGGTCGGTAATAGCCAGAGATTTCATACCGAGTTCCTTCGCCCTTGCGACCAGCTCCTTTATCTTTGCCGATCCATCCAGCAGGCTGTATTCCGTATGCACATGCAAATGTGTAAAATCCATTTTTTAACCTTTCCCCATCTGTGATTCCATTAAAAGTTTCCTGTTCCTAAAAAATATATTGCAAAAAAGGAAACCACCGTGACAGCTTTTCTATTCTGAGCGGTATTACCTCTTTATTTTTAATATAACGGAATGTGTATTCCTCACCCTTGTCCGCCAGCATTGTAAGATACTTTTCCAAAAGCTTCTTCGACTCGGGATGCAGGAGCTTTCCCGCCCTGCCGCGCATATAATATTCCAAGGGCTGTCTCTGATTATAATTTTCTTTATTGTATATCTTACATGCCGCAATGCGGTCGCAGAGCATCTCTATCACATACTCCTTCGGCATCTCCATCCCGACCAGTCCCTTTGATTTATCTAAGCTGTAATCTATCCAGTATTCCAGATGGTGCTTGTTCCTGCCTTTATGGTGCAGCCATGAGGAGGTATATCCCTTGTCCTCGCGCTCCGCGTCATTCGGGCTTCGGTTCCCCTGATAATATTTTGCGCCCACGGAAAACTCGGTCCATGAATATTTGGATAAATCATGCAAAATCCCCTGCCTGTATAAGCCCACCGCAAAGCAGTGCTGCAATACAAGCATTTTATGTCTGTTTATTGTTTTCAAATGTTCAAGCCACTTCACACACGTCACTTCCTTTTTCTAGCATATTTCTATCTGACACATCCTCATCGCTGCCAGAGCATTTTCATGACTCTCCGGCGTAACACCCGCCGAGCATCCCGCAACGACAGCCACGCTTGCCTCCGGCAGCGCCGCCTTTATAAGCATGGCATTGGATATCACACAGATATCCGTGCAAAGCCCGAGCAGGGTAATATCCTCATATCCCCGCTCTGCCGCAAAACGCATCAGCTCCACGCTTCCAAAGGCCGGCTTGTCAAATATCCTTCCGCCCTCCGCATAGGATGCCAGCGCAGGGCATATCTGCCAGCCCTCCGTTCCCTCAACGCAATGCACGACAGGAAGCTTTTTCCCCTCCTGCGTATCCGGATAATCCGCATGGTGCGTATCCCGGGTAAACACGATATCTGTCTCCTCCGATTTTGCCTTTTTAATATATTCTTCCACCGCCGGTACAATGGCGACAGCCTCCGGCGTGCCTAAGGCACCGTCTATAAAATCATTCTGCATATCAACTACCACTAATAATTTCTTCATATCCAAACCTCCTGTCTGCGCAGCACGCAAATAACATCACTTTCCATTCTCGGAAAAAACAGATTCCAATCCCTGTGTAACCGTAATATGATTGTCTTTATCTATAAAAACCGCCTCTGCCTGATATTTTTCAAGAAGCTGGAGCGATTTTTCATATCCCAATACAAAGCATGCCGTTGATAAAGCATCACTGTACAAGCCATTCGTACATACCACCGTCACAGACGCAAGTCCCGTATCCGCCGGATAACCCGTCTCCCGACTCAATATATGATGGTAACGCACGCCGTCCACGATAAAAAACTTCTCATAATCGCCGGATGTGGACACACAGATATCTGCCCCCGGCGGAAACGACAGGCAGCCAATCATATCGTCCTGATTTCCTTTCGGATTTCTGATACCGATTTTCCAGTCGGAGCCGTCATTTTTTTCTCCGTACACCAAAATACTGCCACCCACGCTGATGACTGCGCCATCCACCTTCCATTCATCCAAATATTGCCTTACCACATCCAACGCATAGCCCTTGCCGACTGCCCCCAAATCAAGCATCCTGCCGGATTCCCCAATTGTAACCGTGTTCTCAGATAAGGAAACGCTCTCATAGCCGACATACTCCAACGCCTCCTTTATCGCCTTATCATCGGGCACGGTAAAGGTTTCACTGTCCGCCTCCTCTATATTCCACACCTGCGCCAGAGGTCTGATTGTAACATCAAGGGCACCCCCGCTGTCGTGGCATATCTGAACGGCTTCATCCAATGCCGCATACAGGCTGTCGCTGACATTATATTTCTCCTGCGGCCGATAACCGTGGTTCAGCGCGTACAGCTCCGAATCAGGATTCCTCCAGGATATAATCTCCTCGTCGATTTCCTTAATCCTCTCTATCAATTCGGCACTGTATTCCTTCGATTTGTCACCGTCACCATAGATGCTGACACATACTGAGGTTCCCATCGCAAAGTCATAGCTTGTACAAGCCCCCTCCGCATATAATGCGTCAGATGCAAGCTTCTGCTCCTCTTCACTCCGGTCTCCGTCTCCGATACGGTATATCAGTATCAACACAATAGACAGTGTGAGCATTTTAAGCAATGTCACAATTTTCTTTTTCATTGTCCGCCATCCCTTTTCATACATCCTGCCGTCTCATTTTGTTTCCGACATGCCCTTGCATGATATGTCAGTGATGATATCCTTCCATTTTTTTCGTGACATCATCCAGCCTTGCTTTCAGTTTACTGTAATCCTTCACATTTAATTCACCGGATGCGTTTAGCTCCTCCAGCCGCTTCGCGGTATTTTTTCTCGCACCAATCGCCAAATCCTTGTAATTGTTTTCCAAATTTATCTGTATTTCATGGAACAGCTCTTCCATCTCTTTTTTTGCCTGCTTTGACTTGGATTTAAACATCCCGCCGCCTCCCTTATCCTCAAACAATATAGCTGATATGATTATAGCATTTTCATTTTTTCATTTCAATGAAATACGCCATGAAACCCGAACTTTGACATTTCCGTGTCAGCTGCAGATTTTAACAGGCAAATAATATGTCATAACAAATTTCATTGCGCCGCATAGCTTTTTCTGATAAAATATTTTCGATTTTTTAATACAAAGGAGGATGTATCATGATACTTGCATGCCAGAACGTATCAAAAGCATTTGGCGTCAAACAAATCCTAAAGGATGTATCATTTCATATAGAGGAAAAAGAAAAAATCGCCATTGTAGGTATCAATGGTTCCGGCAAATCCACACTTCTCAAAATTATCATGGGTGAAGAAAATGCCGACGACGGACAGGTTGTTATCTCCAAGGGCGTCACCATCGGGTATCTCTCCCAGCATCAGGATATCTCCTTTGATAATACTATTTACGGTGAAATGCTTGAAACCAGAAAATATATCACGGATATGGAGAAAAGAATCCGCACGCTGGAGCATGAGATGAAATATCTGACCGGCGATGCGCTTGCACAGGTGCTTGAGGAGTACAACAGGCTTCAGGCAGCCTACGACCGTGAAAACGGATATGCCTGTGAGAGTGAAATCACAGGCGTGTTAAAAGGGCTCGGCTTTGACAGGTCCGATTATGACAGGCATATCAATACACTGTCAGGCGGTCAAAAAATGCGAATTGCGCTTGGTCGTCTTCTGCTGACCAGACCTGACATCATTATCCTTGACGAGCCGACAAACCATCTTGACATGTCATCCATCGCCTGGCTGGAGGGTTTTCTCGCAAATTATCAGGGTGCTGTCATCATTGTCAGCCATGACCGATATTTTATAGATAAAATCGCTTCAAGGATTATAGAAATTGACAATACAAAGGCGCTTATCTACCACGGAAACTACTCCTACTATGCAGGCAGGCGAGCCGAAATCCGTGCGGCACAAATGAAAGCCTACCTGAATCAGCAGCAGGAAATCAAACATCAGGAGGAGGTTATCACAAAGCTTAAACAATTTAACCGTGAGAAATCCATCAAGCGCGCTGAGAGCCGCGAAAAAATGCTGAATAAAATTGACCGTCTTGAAAAACCATCCGAGGTTGCGTCGGAAATGCGTCTTTCCCTGACGCCTTCTGTCGAAAGCGGAAATGATGTGCTTACCATAACCGGTCTATCCAAGCATTTTGGAGAAAATACACTTTTTTCTAATCTAAATGCAGAGATTAAGCGTGGGGAACATGTTGCGCTGATTGGGGCAAACGGAACCGGAAAAACCACTATTTTAAAAATCATAAATCGTCTTGTGCCAAAGGATGAAGGAACAATCACCCTCGGCTCGCGCGTCCGCATCGGCTACTATGATCAGGAGCATCAGATATTGTCCCTGAATAAAACTATTTTTGAGGAGATATCCGACGCATATCCGGATTTAAGCAATACGCGCATCCGCAATGTGCTGGCGGCATTTTTATTTACAGGGGATGATGTATTTAAGAAAATCGGAGCTTTAAGCGGCGGCGAACGCGGCCGCGTATCGCTGGCGAAGCTGATGCTTTCTCCCGCCAATTTTCTGATTCTGGATGAACCTACCAACCATCTTGATATCCGGTCCAAGGAGATTTTGGAGACGGCAATTAGAAATTATGCCGGAACCGTACTTGTAGTCAGTCATGACCGTTATTTTATCAATCAGATATCCACACGGATTATCGAGCTGAAAGACAGAATGCTTTACTCCTTCATCGGGAACTACGATTACTACGAGACACACAGGGATATTGTATATGGTGTTGATATACAGGTAAAACCGGCACAGGGAAGCATTCCGGGGCGACTGAATTTCTCTGCCGTAAATTCCGGCTCGGGAAAGGAGTACACTGTCTCAGATTCGGATACGGAAATGTCAAGCAGGGAGGCATACCTGAAAAGCAAGGAAGAGCAGGCTAAGCTTCGCAAACGTGAAAATGATCTAAAAAAGACCGAGAGCAGGATTGCAGAGCTTGAAGCGAAAATCGAGGGCATCGATGAACAAATAAACGCACCGGAAAACGCAACCGACTCAGCGAAGCTCGGCGAGCTGTCTCTCGAACGGGAAACACTTGACAAGGAACTCATGGACTTGTACGAAACGTGGGATTCACTGTCCTCTTAAAGCAGATATAGCAAAAACCGGGAGCTGCCCTTATTGCCGGATATTATATATGTATTATGGAAGCCCGCTTTCGCTCAGTTGCTCACGCAGCGGTACTAAGCTCTGCCAACACCTGCGGTGTAGGCATCGCTAAGTGCCGGCGTTCACAAATGGTTTCCATAATACATATATAATATCCGGCAATAAGGGCAGCTCCCGGTTTTTACTATGTCTGTTTAAGATAAGTCAAGCTCTACCGGACAGTGATCGGAGCCCATGATGTCCGTGTGAATCGCAGCTCCTTTGAGTCTGTCTTTCATATCCTCAGACACCAGAAAATAATCAATACGCCATCCTGCATTTTTCTCTCTCGCCTTAAAGCGATAGGACCACCATGAATATATCTGCTCCGCATCCGGATAGAAGTATCGGAATGTATCGATAAATCCCGCGTCAAGAAGCGCTGTCATTTTTGCGCGCTCCTCATCCGTAAAGCCTGCATTTCTCCGATTGGTCTTTGGATTTTTTAAATCTATCTCCTTGTGTGCAACGTTCATATCACCGCAGACAACCACAGATTTTTTTGCCTTTAATTCTGTGAGAAACGTCCTGAAATCGTCCTCCCACTTCATTCTATAATCCAGTCTTGCAAGCTCGTTTTGTGAATTCGGCGTGTAGACCGTTACCATATAAAAGTCCGGATATTCCAGCGTAATCACACGCCCCTCATGGTCGTGCTCGTCTATCCCGATTCCATAGGTAACCGCTGCCGGCTCCTCCTTCGTAAATATGGCTGTTCCCGAATATCCTTTTTTCTCCGCATAATTCCAATATGCGTGATACCCGTCCGGCACAAATTCTATCTGTCCCTCTGACAGCTTTATCTCCTGCAGGCAGAAAAAATCCGCATCTGCAGTGTCAAAATATTCTTTGAACCCCTTGTTCATGCACGCCCTCAGACCATTTACATTCCATGAAATTAACTTCATATCTGCTCCTTTTTTTGTATTGATGATGTATGCATCTGTAACAGAGTGATGCGGTTAAGGCTGCACCGTGACATCGGAATAGGTAAACCTGATTACCTTCGCCAGATCATCCGGTTTTACCTCAACCTGATAGCCGACCTTTCCCGCACTGAAAAAAATCGTCTCATAAGCTTTTGCCGTCTCATGCAGCGTCGTACGGAACGCTTTCTTCATGCCAATAGGCGAACATCCTCCATGGATATAGCCTGTAAGCGGAAGAAGCTCCTTTGCTTTCAACATTTCAATCGACTTTTCTCCGACCGCCCTCGCGGCCTTCTTCAGGTCAAGCTCTCTGTTTACAGGAATTACAAACACATAATTTGTACCTGTTTTACCGACTGTGACCAGCGTCTTAAATACTCTGTCGGGATTCTGTCCCAAAATCGCAGCGACTCTCTCACCGTTTGTCTCGCCTGTCTCAACATAGCAATAGTGAGCATACGATATTTTCTTCTTATCCAGAACACGCATTACATTCGTCTTGGCTTCCATATTCGCTTTGCCTTTCTGCTATCGTTTCCCTATCAGAGATTCTTACCCATCTCGTATGCGCCTGACATTATTTTACCCTCAGGACTTAAATCCGAATCACCGCCGACGACAATCATTCCCTCCTGCTTCATTTCCTTTGCCAGGAATGTCCCCAGATACCACTTATACGCCTCGTCATATTTGTCAAACTTCTCCGGTGCGCCCTGCGCAAAGACACCTATCAGCTTTATCCCCGGTGTAAGCCTGGTCTTCCTCTCCGCATTGGTCAGGCAATAATGCCTGTTCATAAAGGTTATCATCGGACCTGCAACCTGAGCATAATAGTTTGGTGCGCTCACAATCAGCGCCCCACAGGAATGAATATCCTCAAAATACTGCTTCATGTCATCATTCTGAATACAGTCTGCATTGTTGGCGCGGCAATATCCGCATGCCATACATCCGTGGATGTTCATCTTGTTTACATCATAGACAACCACCTCGTGTCCCGCGTCCCTTGCGCCCGCAATCAGCCGGTTTACCACCTTAGCACAGGCTCCATCTGCCCTCGGGCTACCAATTACTGCAACTACTTTCATTTGTATCTCCTCCTATCATTTTGTACCTATAAAATACCTAAATGCTCCAACAGGATTTTGAATCCTATCAGAATCAATATTATGCCGCCCGCAAGCTCTGCCTTTTTCTCATATCTGCTGCCGAATATATTGCCAATCTTGACTCCGAAAAAGGAAAACAGGAACGTTGTGATTCCAATAAAGCTTATTGCAGGAACAATCTGTACATTGAGGAACGCAAACGTTACACCCACTGCAAGTGCATCAATGCTGGTAGCGATTGCCATAACAAACATTGTTTTAACGCCAAAGGAATCGTTTACATCATCGCAATCCTCATTTTTTGCTACGGCTTCATATATCATATTTCCTCCGATAAAGACAAGCAGAACAAACGCAATCCAATGGTCAAACTCGGTGATTGCATCTGCAAAGGTCGAACCCAAAAGATATCCAATCAACGGCATCAGCGCCTGAAAGCCACCAAACCAGATACCGGCTATACACATCTCCTTTACACCGATTTTCTTTGTCGCTAATCCCTTACAGATAGAAACAGCAAATGCATCCATGGATAATCCGACTGCCACAAGCAGCAATTCAACAAATCCCATCGTACTCTCCTTCTCATACGCTCTGATTTATTAAAACGGCCTTTATCTCCTCCACATTCGCATAGCCGTTCTTTTTCATGATATATTTTAACGCTTCCTCAATATCATCCTCCGACAGGAAAATCTGTTTACATTCATCTGTTACAACCGTACATCCACATTTCATATCACAGCACCGTCCGCTACAGGCGGTCTTCTGTATATTTTTCCGGCTGATAGCGCCAATCTCCTCAAGCAGATTCATCATCCTGTATACCGTAGCGATTCCTATACCGGGGTCCCGTCTGTGCGCCATAAAATAAACCTCTTTACAGCAGGAATATTCCTCATTGGCTATTATGTCAACAATAATTTTTCGCTGTCCGGTCAGCCTGAACCCTCTTTTCTTTAATTCCTCCAGAATCGCATCCTTATTGAATAATACATGTTCTATTCTCTGATTTTCCTGATTCTCCATGTACAATTCCTCCTGCAAATTCCTTGTCAAATCACAAAACAGCCTTTTTTACTAAACCATGGGCGAGGACAAAAATGTCTTTTTCAATTTCAGATAAAAAAACACAGAAAGCACAGCGCCTATCACCCAGCCAACCGGCCATGCACACCATATACCGATTGTTCCCCATTTTGCCGAAAATAAAAAGGCAAGACCTACACGCAAAATAAGGTCAGAAAAGGTTGATACCATAAACTGCTTCATCGCACCAACACCGCGTAGCACACCGTCACAGGTTATCTTGACTGACACTATAAAATAAAACGGCACAACGATATGTAAAAACTGCACGCCGACGTCAATTGCCTTATTTGTATCGGAATCCATAAACAAATTCACCAGCGGGCGGCTTAACGACATATAAACGGCGACAATGAGTACGCTGAGGCAAAATACCAGCTTTAATCCTGCCTTCAGTCCCTGCCTGATTCTCTCTGTCATACCTGCGCCCAGATTCTGAGCCGAAAAATTAGACATACCATTACCCATGGCCGTGTATGTTGTTATAACCATGTTATTTAATTTAATTGCAGCCGCATATCCGGCCATAACGCTCGAACCAAAACCATTTATGATTCCCTGTATAAAAATATTGCCCACAGATACAAAGCTCTGCTGAAGGGTGCTCGGCACCGCAATTGCAACGATTCTTTTGAAGATATTCACTGAAAAAAGCGGTATCCTGTCATCCTTTTCATCCTCATCGTCCGCATGCGCGACGGCAGCAAGCCGCCGTATAACAACAATGATGGATAAAATACAGCTCAGGCCCTGACAGATAAAGGTTGCCCACGCAACACCGGCCACTCCCATATGAAAGCCTCTTACAAATAAAATATCCACACCTACATTTGCCACGGAGGAAAATGCAAGGAAGATAAACGGCGTCTTTGAATCGCCGAGGGCTGAAAAAATGCCTGTCGCTATATTGTAAAAAAACAGGAATATCAAGCCTGCGGTATAAATATCCAGATACAGCTTTGAATCGTCAAATATATGCTCCGGTGTCTGTATCAGACGGAGCAGGGAGCCGCCAAACAGAAAGCCTGCCAGAGTCAGGATTCCACACACAACCGCGCTGAAAATAAATGTGGTATATACGGCGGTTTTCATGTCTCTGTAATTTTTTGCCCCGAAAAACTGGGACACAATGACAGAACAGCCCATATTACAGCCGAAAGCAAAGGCAAGATATATCAAGGTAATCTCATAGGAATTTCCCACTGCTGCAAGCGCATCCTCACCCGCGTATCTCCCGGCGATAAGGCTGTCTGCTATATTATACAGCTGTTGAAACACAACGCTTCCAAGCAATGGAAGACAAAATCTCCGCAAAACGCGTCCGGGTTTCCCCACTGTCAAGTCCTTGTTCATCCTGTCATACGCCTCCTAATATTTGCTCAGATCATCATCCTGCATGCTCTTTAATTTATTTGATACATATCCTGTCGCAATCAAATCCGTTACACCGCCAAATGCCAGACCGACTCCTATCACACGCAGAAGAACGTTTCCCGTTTCAAACGGATTAAATACAGCTAACAAGCCTGCGACAATCGTGATAGCTGACATAATCAGAACACCGATCCAGTTTCCCCTGTGTGAACGACACAATTCAATTGCCTGCTCCAGCTTAATCAAACCGCTTATCAAAACGACGATGCCCAAAACCACGGGAATAAATGAAATGAGCACCTTCGCTACCAATGCGGCAAAAATAATCATCAGAATACCCGTAACCAGATCCATCGGAGAAGCATACTCGTTTAACCCGGAGTCCGAATCGGCCTTGGAGCGTCCGATTACTCCGCAATACCTGAGAATACGGAGAAGTCCGCATATAACCAGCACGATAGCAATTGCGTATGCAAGCGTATTCTGTGTTGCCGACGGGAATATCACCAGTACGACACCCGCAATAATCATAACAATAGAACGGAATACCATCTCCGTTCTGAATTTTGTAAATAAGTTATTCATGCCTTTTCCTTCTTTCTTCTACTTTTATTCATCATAGATTCCCAAAATCTTTATATCGTTATAAACGCGTATCTGATTCAGGGTGTCCAGAATAACATCCAGCCTTTTGCGCAAACCATCTATCTCTATATAAAAATTGTATGTTCCCATCTCCTGCTTCGTAGGACGTGACATTATGGAAATCAGGTTTATCTGATTATCATAAAAGCTTCTCAGAATCGCATACAAAATACCCGGTCTGTCCACTGCGGGCATAATATAGACCGGAATACGAACCTTCTCCATCCTCTCCATGCTGTAAACCAGATCTTCCGGCTGTCTGCACCCAAATATATCTTCCTTTATACAATCCTTTCCGAAAACAACAAATCTGGTAAAATTGCTGCCCGCATCCGTCACATTTTCTATCACAAATCTCTTTTCCGTCTCTGCAATATGCTGCGGAATGATTGCTGCCGCACCATAGGTCTCACCGATATTATAATAGGACTCCATGTTGCTTTCCGTCGTCACAAGCTTCACATTCCGCATGGAATTAATAAATTGTCTGCACTGTCCGTTCGCCTTGAACTGAACATACAAAACATTTATATCCTCCGGTCTGTCAACATTTGCAACCATGGAAAACTGAACCGGGACCTGCTCCTCGTCAATAATATGTACATTCTTCTCCAGCAGGAGGTCCAAGGTTCTCATGACATAGCCGTCAAGCGTGTTTTCTATTGGAACAATTCCATACTCACAGCTTTCCGTACTGTCATCGGTCTGTGTGCATACCCGTTCAAATACATCATCAATTGTAGCACAGTAGACCGCTTCCAAGCCGGTCTTTTCAACCCCCATATCATCCTTTTTTCCATGATGTTCCATATATCGTTTATTATATTCTGCAAACGCCTTATCACTGAAAGTCCCCTCCGGACCAAGCACCGCAATCCTCATTCTCTGCACCATCCTGATTCTATATTCTATCTTATTTTCCGGCCGGGCTTTCGTCAAGCCTCTGCAGCAAATAAGGTATCGCTGCCTCAAAATTCACACCATATGTTCTGTGCTCCGGATCATCGGCAGTCAGCCTGATTGTCTCTGCCGTATAGTCAACCGCGATTGCAACGCTCTCCTCCACGGACTTGTCATTCATCAATGCACCCACGCAGGTACTTGCATAAATATCACCTGTTCCATGGCACAGCATAGGATAGTGTCTATTATAATACTGAAAGAAATAATTTCTTTCCCTGTCATATCCCATGATACCCATTTTATCCTCGGAAAGACAGATACCGGTCAATACACTTATCCCTGCGCCAAGCTCCGCCAGCGCCTTAAGCATATCCTTCACATAAGCTTCATCGTATACATCCCGATATTCTCTTCCGGTCATTAACGCAGCCTCCGTCAGATTCGGCAGTATAATATCCGCCTTGCTGCACAGCCTCTTCATGCCCTTTGCAAATTCCATATTCAGAGCAGGATAAATCTTACCGTTGTCCCCGATAACCGGATCCACAATAATCTGATTCTTCCCACCGCCAAAATCCTCAAAAATATGCATAACAAGCTCAATCTGGTCCGGCGAGCCCAGATAACCGGTATATATAGCATCAAAATCAATTTGTGAAGCCTTCCAATGTGCTGTAATAGGTTCAATCTGGTCCGTCAAATCCTTGAAGGTAAATCCGGAAAACATTGTATGTGCCGACAACACAGCGGTCGGTATAATACAGGTTTCCACTCCCATCGCTGATATAATTGGCAATGCCACTGTCAGGGAACACTTTCCGAGACAAGATATATCCTGAATACTCAGTATCCTCTTCATGAAAAAATATCCTTTCTAATCTAACCGATAACAACTGCCATCCCCTATACCGGATGGTAATACAATATAATATCCTCGTATTCGTTATTTCCATTCAAAAATCCGCCCGGTATAGTTCCAAGCTCCACAAAATCCAGCTTTTCATACAGGGCAATCGCCGCCGTATTGGAAGCAACCACAGCATTAAACTGTAATATCCCAAAGCCCTTTCGCCCTGCCATATAAAGGCAATCCCTCACCAATGCTTCGCCGACATGTTCCCCTCTGACATCTCTTGTGACCGCATAGCTTGCATTTGCAATATGTCCGCATCTTCCTATATTGTTCGGATGCAGAATATAAACACCCAAAATCTTACCATCGCGCTCAGCCACACCTGTATAGGTCTGTGTTGCAAAAAACTCCATCGCTTCATCATCATCCAGCAGGGTATCAACCTGCGGAAAAGCATTTCCATCCTCAACGACCTGATTCCATATTTCCCTGACCGCCGTTACATCCTGCTCATTAAATTCACGTACCATAACATGGCTTTCTATGTGTCCTTCACTCATATCCTTATCCTCTGTATTTTTTTGTATACACGCTCTGTACATCATTTATCACAGCGAAACCGTTTCCGTATCAAAGCCATATTTGTATATTGAAATTATATCCACTCATAATTACCGCCCGTGATGGCCAGACTGAGCAGCATATCCATCTTCTCCACATCCTCGCCCTCAAGTATACGGATTAATTTTGCAGTATTCTGTACTGCCTGCATGTCCTCATCAGGACCAATCTCCAAATCAACATCACTATTGCAATACGGACAGACGGTTGTCTCTGTCATCTCCAACGCCAGAAATTTATTGCCGCAGACTGCACATTCATAATATCCGCACCTTTGTATGCCCTCCGGAACATAATACATATAATTTCCCCCATTGACGCATTTCCCTGTTATACGCGGGAAACTGATTTTTGAAATAATTATGGTCTTCCATACTATACACCAATACGGTCAATTAGGCAAGTTTTCGGAATAATAATTTGACACAGCAGGCTTCATCGTTTAAAATAATATCATCAATTGTATTCAGAGGTTTCATATGAACAAACGTAATAAAACATATCAAATTGCATATTTTGTTATGATACTGACCTTTTTATTTATTCTTATTGCATGTGCAATAAATTATCATGGCCCTACGCCGCAGCAGGAGCTGTCAGCCGGATGTATAGACATCGAAAATGCTTGGACACTGGCTGACGGAAGCCCTGCCGATATCGAGCATCTGAACGAAATTGCCGGTGTCACTCCAAATCATGAATACAGCATCTATCTTACATTACCATCAAAGCTCGAACAGGGGCTGTCACTGAATTTCAGAAGTAAAAATATTTTCTATAGGGTCTACATTGACGGTTCCCTGCGATATGAGCCATATGTAGAAGACTTTTTCTTCTATACCAAGTCCTACGGAACACGCTGGAACTTTGTTCCGCTTAATACGGATGATGCCGGCAAGACCGTAGAGCTTTGCTTTTCAACGGTTTATGACAGTTCCCGCGCATGTATTGACAACACCTCCATTGATACGGCCTCATGCATGATACTTACAATACTGCAGGAAAAGTCCGTCGCCCTGATTACCTGTATTTTGCTTTTATTTGTGGGCTTGCTGCTTATTATTGCGGATATTCCCGTCAACATACAGTCGGAAAAGAATCACGAGCTGATGTATCTCGGACTGTTCGCTGTCAGTATTGCTGTCTGGTGTCTCTCCGAGACTAACCTCATTCAGCTCTTTACGGGTGACAGCCGCATTATGCAGATTGTATCCTGCTACTCTCTGATGCTGATCCCGATACCGATGGTTTTATATCTCGACTCGGCATTCGGATTCAGGAGGCGGATTATCGTTCCTATCATAATCTGGCTTTCATTTGCGGAATATATTGTCTGCACCATATTGCATTTTACGCAAATACTGGATTACCGCGAAACACTGAGGGCAACGCACATCATGCTTGTGATATCAGCTGTAACTCTGCTGACAACAATTGTCAAAAATGCCTTTGTGGTCAGTAAAAATCAGATTAAAAATGTTTATCGCGTATTACGTGGTATCGGCCTGATGGGGATTGCCTTTGCAACCGGCATCGATCTCTGGCGTTTCTATCAGGGCAACAGCACCGATTCAGCCATGTTTGTCCGTATTGGTCTGTTGGTTTTCATCATCTGTTATGGCAGCTCCAGTCTGGAAAAGACGATAAACGCCGTGCGCCTTGGCGTAAAGGCAGAATTTGTAAGCCAGCTTGCATACAAGGACGGTCTGACCGGCATCGGCAACCGTACATCCTTTCAGGAGCATCTTGTTGAGCTTGAAAAAAGCAAGCTCACAGAGCCGTCCATCGGAATTGTCATGTTTGATGTGAACGACCTCAAATATGTTAATGATAATCTGGGGCACAGCTTTGGTGACAATATGCTGGTTGAGAGTGCAAAAATTATAAAAAATGCCTTTAATACCGCAGATGCCGGTTGTTACCGGATTGGAGGGGACGAATTTGCTGTTGTAATATGCGGTGAAGATGCGAAGTCACAGTATGAACGGGGAATCACCCGATTCTTCGACGCGATACAAGAATATAACCGGAATCCGAAATTTCCTTTTCGTATAAGCATTGCACATGGATGCGCCATATATGATGCAAATCAACCCGAAGCAAAGCTGCTGGATTTATATGAGCAGGCGGATGCATGCATGTACAAAAACAAAAAAGAAATAAAATCAAAGGAGCTGCCCCCTGCAGAATATTATGCAGCGCAATAACAAAAGCGCTGTCGCATGCCATATATGGTTCTTATGCGACAGCGCTTTTTTAACTTACGCACATGTCTAAAAACATTTCATGGCAGCGTGTGTCATCTGTCAGCTCAGGATGAAAGGCCACCCCTATCTGATTCCGATATCTGACACCGACTATATTCCTTCCGGTTTTGTCCCCCGGCTGTTTCTCTATCTCAGTCAAAATATGAACCAGGTTATCCTTCCCGCCGGCTTGCTGCGTTGTCACAGCCTTCTGCGCCGTAAACTCATATCCCTCCGACACGCCTTCAATATACGGTGCCCGTATAAATTCAAGCGGGAACAATCTGTCTTCCTCCGTCGCTCCGCACAGCCTTGCCTGATATGAAAAGCTGCCAAGCTGTCTCCCGTATGCGTTACGTCGAACCGAAACCGGAAGTGTTGAAAAATAGATTCTCTGATCATTTTCCAGATGCTTTGCAAGCAAAATCAGTCCAGCACATGTTCCGAGGACCGGCATATCATTGTCAAGCTGCTCCCTGAGCGTATCAAACATATTCAATTCTCTTAGAAGCTTTCCCTGTACGGTGCTCTCACCGCCGGGGAGAATAATTCCTTCGAAATCCCGGTTCAAATCACTCTTTTGCCTTAGCTCAATACATTCTGTGCCAAGGCGCTCCAGCATGTACTCATGCTCGATAAAAGCTCCCTGTACCGCAAGTACGGCAATTCTCATCCTATTTGCCCCTTTCAGCCATCAGAAGCTCTATTTCCTGCTCATTGATTCCGACCATCGCCTCACCGAGATCCTCCGACAATTCCGCAATAAGCTTCGCATCCGTATAATTAGTTACCGCCTTAACGATAGCATTTGCTCTTTTCTTAGGATTACCGGACTTGAAAATACCGGAGCCCACGAACACGCCCTCCGCGCCAAGCTGCATCATGAGTGCTGCATCTGCAGGAGTCGCAACACCTCCGGCTGCAAAGTTTACAACAGGGAGCTTGCCGTTTTCATGTACATACTGCACGAGATCATACGGTACCCGCAGCTCCTTTGCCGCATCGAAAAGCTCATCCTCACGCATGGAGGTGAGCCTTGCAATCTCACTGTTCATCATTCTCATATGGCGAACCGCCTGAACCACATCACCGGTACCCGGCTCCCCCTTTGTCCTGATCATTGACGCGCCTTCATTAATTCTTCTCAGCGCCTCGCCCAAATCCCTCGCTCCACATACAAACGGAACCTTGAATTTCGTCTTATCAATATGATAAACATCATCAGCCGGTGAAAGCACTTCACTCTCATCAATATAATCTATCTCTATCGCCTCGAGCAATTGTGCCTCCACAAAATGTCCGATACGGCATTTTGCCATGACAGGTATCGATACAGCCTCCTGAATTCCTTTAATCATCTTCGGATCGCTCATTCTTGACACACCGCCTGCCGCTCTGATATCAGCCGGTATTCTCTCAAGTGCCATAACAGCACACGCACCTGCCTCCTCAGCTATCCTTGCCTGTTCCGGCGTCGTTACATCCATAATAACGCCTCCCTTGAGCATCTGTGCAAGCTCCTTATTAAGCCCCCATCTGTTTTCTGAACTCATATTCCAATATCCTCCTAATCATATAAATTGAAGACATTTTAATCCCATATGGCATTATTATAAATCCCCATCAGGTTCTTTTTTAATATAGTCAATGGCAATTTTCAATATGGTCAGATTAAATCTGGATATATTCAATTTGCGGTTATACTATATGTTCAGGAATTAATGAGATAATATATACGAACACAACGAAACAAGGTGAGGTTATGGTATATTCTCTGTCTTTTTACATATACTTTCATAAATATCCGGTAATTGTTCTGCACAGACAGGAGGTACTTATGACATGCAAAACTAACATACTTCGTTTTATCGGCATATCAGTTCCGGGCGTTCTGCTTCATTTCACCTATGAATGGTCAAACCGAAATCCGGCTGTCGCATTATTTTCAGCTGTAAATGAATCCACCTGGGAACACCTGAAACTCCTGTTTTTTCCGATGCTGTTGCTGATGATATCAGAGGTTCTTTTCATGAAAAGCAAGCTTCCCGATAACTACCTGCAGGCCCGAACACTCGGCATTCTGTCCGGAATGGCATTTATCATTATCACTTTCTATACATTATGGGGTGTACTGGGCAAAACGCTTGAATTTATCAGCATAGCGATATACTTTCTGGGCGTAAGCTGCGCTCTTGTATGTGAAAACAAATTATACACACGCCCTGCAATAATAAACCGTTCCATATCCGTGTTTATCCTGCTCCTGCTAACTTTGGCATTTTTCGTATTCACATTTCATGTCCCGAATATCGGATTATTTTACGACCTTGCACAACACCCGCATTAAAAGGCGGCGCATTATCCGAGGAATCGCTCTGCCGCTTTATTCTTCAGATTCCTTATGTGCTTTTAGACTATATTTGCGCCTGTTATGACGATTGTAACGATTATCCACAAAACCACCCCCTTGACATTTCACTAAATAGTATTTCCTACACATCCCTGTAACCTATGAAGTCCCGGAATGTCTTGATGCTGATGTCTGCAATGTTGTGGGCATTGATAGGGGCATCAACTTTGTCGTTGCCACTTATGACAGCAGACATAAATCAGGTTTCGTAAGTGGCAAGGCTATTAAGCAAAAACGGGCGCATTATCAAAACCTCCGCAAAGAACTTCAACAGGTTCGTACACCATCTTCAAGACGCAGAATAAAAGCAATCCATAGTAACTTTTTATAATATAGGAAGTATTACATCAGGTGATGTGATACGATTGATGGATTGGAGCAGATTTTTTATGAAGAATTTATTTGAACACACCAGCGCACCGTGGATCAGGTACAGCGGCTATGAATATAAGACAAATAGTGATGGTAATCTTTATATAACCGTTTCCAAAGGTGCCAAGCCGGAGATGTACCGTCCCATGCAGGAAGCAGGGCGGCTCGTCATTGACGCCGTAAATGTCGGGCTTGCCGCCATGCACAAGGCTCCGGAAGAAGAACTGAAAAAATCCGTCCTCGGTTTTGTGCAGAAGTACGGTTTTCTCGGCTTTATGACCGCCCTGCCGACAACGGCGGATTTTATCACCTATGAATCCGTGTATCTTCCCAAAAACCACTTTATAAAGGAAGAATCCCTATCCACCGGGGATTACCTTTCGTATTTCTATCCCTTTGATAAGCTGGATTTCAGAAAAAGCAGCGTGGAATCGGGCTGGTCTGTGGCTGACCGTGAGGGAATTGCAATCACGATGGCGTTGGGAAATGCGCCGCAGGCTGTGGCGATGGGATTCCAGAAGGAATATGCGGAAAGGTATGACTGGATTGTGAAAGAGTTTACCGACTTGGCATTTACCTTTATGACAAGTTTCCTCTATTATCTCGATTACGACTCGATTGACGAAGATACCCGCAGCCTGTACCGTCAGGGCATTTCTGCTTTCGGCGGCATAGCGCCTACTTACCGGATTGCTCTTGAAAAGGATGCGCCCGTTATCGTATGGGATTTCCACTCCCTGCTCATCATGGTGCAGATGTGTTTTTCCTTCATGCTCACGGACAAGGACAATGATATGAGGCTCTGCAAGCACTGTAAAAAAGCCTTTATCGCAAGCCGGAAGGGGAATGAATTTTGCAGCCCACA
>CAYOOW010000031.1:0-30169 GCA_964405715.1 uncultured Bacteroides sp. | reverse complement strand
CGATATTAAAAAGAAAGGAAACGTGTGATAATTAACTTCCTAATTATCATACAAGAAAAAATGATAACTTACGAGGAAATAAAGAAAAATGAAGCGATATGCACTTATATCACGGAGGCGGACGCTTCACTTATTGCACTTGGGGTTACGGAACACAGCTTTGCTCATGTTACCCATGTGGCAGAAACAGCGGGCTATACTTAAGTGGGATGATGAGCACTTTATCGCCAAGGTCTCTGTGGCGGTGAGTATACAGTTCCCTGGGTGTATTATCGCTTTGGGAGACGGAGTGAAGATCGTAGGGCCGGAATCTGTGGTGGAACAGATGAAAAAAGGCATCTTTTAGAGAGGATGGTGTGATATGTTAAAACTCATATGGTATATGGTTATGTGGCCGTTTTATCTGTTGGGCTGGATATGCAAAGCAATATGGAAAGTGATATGTTTCTGCCTGGGTGTGTGGATAATCGGTTCTATCTTTGACTGATCTGGGAAAAAGACTTATATTGGAGGGATTGCGATGAAAGAGAAATATGTGACGATTACAGGAGATGATGGGCATATGAATCAGGCGTGACACAGAATATTGAAAAGTCTCGAAAAATTTTGATTTTTGTGAATCATTTGGTATAATCATATGTGAAGCACTTGCCAAAGTGGAAATGTCTGAGTGCTACATACCATATGATATGTTCATTATGCGTAAGGCATTTTTGAATAATTATTGTGAATGGTTATTTCCGATTTTAGAGTATTGCGAATGTAGAATTGGAAATAAAGAAGACGTATATCAGAATAGATATGTTGGAGAAACATTGGAGACTTTATACTTTATGCATAACTATGACAAACTGAAAATAGCACATTCAGGATGTAGATTTTTAGTATAGGAGGTGTTAGCACTTATGTCAAAAGAATATGATTATTTGATAGTAGGTGCAGGATTGTTTGGCTCGGTATTTGCAAGAGAGGCAGCGGATGCTGGGAAGAAAGTAATTGTTATTGATAAGAGAAATCATATTGCAGGAAATATTTATACTGAACAAATTGAAAAAATAAATTTTCATAAATATGGTGCACATATTTTTCATACTAATAATGAGGCAGTATGGAAGTATGTTAATCGTTTTGCAACATTTAACAGATTTACCAATTCGCCTGTTGCAAATTACAAAGGAGAGCTTTATTCAATGCCTTTTAATATGTATACATTTAATAAAATGTGGGGCGTAATATCACCTGATGAAGCTGAAGCTAAAATTAATGAGCAACGTAAAGAAATAAAAGGAGAACCTTCTAACCTTGAAGAACAGGCAATATCTTTGGTTGGACGTGATATTTACGAAAAACTTATTAAGGGATATACAGAAAAACAGTGGGGTAGAGATTGTAAAGATTTGCCGGCTTTTATTATAAAGAGACTTCCGGTAAGGCTTACATTTGATAATAATTATTTTAATGCATTATTTCAAGGAATACCCATTGGAGGATATACAAAGCTGGTAAAAAATATGTTGGAAGGCGTTGAGGTAAGACTTAATGAAGATTATCTGAAGAACAAGTCAAATTGGGATGAGGCTGCAGAGAAGGTTGTATATACTGGTGCAATAGATGCATATTTTGATTTTTGTTTGGGGTGTTTAGAATATAGATCTGTAAGATTTGAAAATGAAATATTAGATATTCCAAATTATCAAGGAAATGCAGCTGTTAACTATACAGATAAGGAAACGCCATGGACTCGTATTATAGAGCATAAATGGTTTGAGTTTGGTAAGGACGAGAATGGAATGGATATTCCTAAAACCATTATTAGTAAAGAATATTCTTCTGAGTGGAAGCCGGGGGATGAGCCATATTATCCGGTAAATGATGAAAAAAATGGTGAATTGTATAATCGTTATAAAGAGTTGGCGGATAAGGAAAGTAATGTGATATTCGGTGGACGATTAGGAGAATATAAGTATTATGATATGGATGCGGTAATAGCTGCGGCACTTAATTGTGCAAAGGAAGAGTTATGTAAGGAAAGATAGTATTATTCTGAATTTAGTTTTAAAGCAGGGAGATATGGTACAGATTGGCGATGATGTAGTAATTGAGCTTCAGTGTGAGGGTCAATTTTAAATGACAGCTTCGGAGGAGGTAAAATTTATTGATGAATTAAATGAAAAAAATCGGGAATTAGAGCTTTTGTCAAATGAAGCCTTTGAGGCGATTGCAAAGGCAGCGGATATAAATGCTCCATACTTGGAATTGATAATAGGATAATAAATAAACAGGGAAAACTTTCCCGGTAGGAATTTGAGGAAATTAAAAACATCCATTGATGTGTTATTAGATTGCTGCTGTTATGCTTTCGTTGATGGATAAGGATTGTGAATATAAAATGAAACAATTTTAAGAACAAAGGGGAAGCTATTATGGCAAAGAATTTAGGGCTTATTTAGCATTATACACAAAAACAGGAAACTATTTTTGTGAAATCAGTTTCTTGCCTCGCTTGCAAGGTCATGTTACAATAATGGAAACGGAAAAATAAAAAATAGTTTCCAAACGTAGGAGTAATTATATGAAGGAAAAAATACTGGAAGCAACAATCAAGGTTTTCAACAGAAAAGGCTTAAAGTTTACTATGGATGACATTGCAAAAGAGCTTTCCATGAGTAAGAAAACAATATATACCGTGTTCCCGGATAAGAATTCTCTGTTTGCGGAGATGGTGGATTATTGCTTTGATAAGATTAAAGAGAGCGAGAATGAGATTATAATATCCTCCGACTTATCTACCATAGAGAAAATACGGCAGATTCTTGGAGTTCTTCCGGAAAGCTATGCAGATATTGATTTTAGACAGCTGTATTTGTTGAAAGAGAAGTATCCGAGAATTTACAGGAAGGTAGAAGAACGTTTAGAATCAGGCTGGGAAAATACGATTGCACTGATTAATCAGGGAATAGAGGAAGGTGTTATCCGGCCGGTAAATGTGTTCCTTATCAAAACGATGATGGAAGCAACTTTGGAACAGTTTTTCCAAAGAGATATTCTGCTCATAAATAAGATTTCCTATAAAGAGGCATTGGATGAGGTTGTTAGTATTATTACAGACGGGATCATCGTCAGGGAGGAAAAGGTATAATGCGGATATATCTGAATGAAGGATGGAAATTCAGTGAAAGCTTTGAACGGGCAATGTGTGATGCAGACTATGATGATGTTTTAATGAAGGAGATAAGGCTTCCTCATACCAACAGGGAAGTGCCGTTCCACTATTTTGATGAGCATGAATATCAAATGGTCTGTGGGTATAGGAGAAGCTTTGTGGCAAAGCCGGAGTGGAAAAACAAACGGGTATTTGTTACCTTTGAGGGTGTTGCGCACTCTGCAAAGGTATTTTTGAACGGAAAAAAACTGATAGAACATCACTGTGGATATACTGCATTTACGGCAGAGCTTACGGATTCTCTGACATGGGAAACGGAAAATGTTCTTGCAGTAGAGGTGGATACCACAGAGCAGCAGAATATTCCGCCTTTTGGATTTGTAGTAGATTATATGACCTATGGTGGTATATACAGAGACGTATATTTGGAAATCAAAGAACAGTCATATATTTCTGATGTATTTGTCCGTACGGGATTTGAAAATGGGGTAACGCCTCAGACAACGGAAGGGAAGCTGGTCTGTACCGTTGAATTAGCTGTGGGGAATCATAGAAATGACGACTTTTATGCCAGACAGTTTTTAGTGGATGGAACAAAAGAGCTTCCCCTTGGCGAGACGAAGCTTGATTTGGGGAAAACAGAAATTATTTCGGAAGTGAAGGACATTTCACTTTGGACGTTGGAAGAACCAAAGTGCTATCTGTTAAAAACACAGCTGGTGTCGAATGGGGAAGTGTTAGATGAGTATCATGTGAAGCTTGGATTCCGTAAGGCAGAATTTAGGGCAGATGGGTTTTATTTGAATGGTGTAAAGACCGGAATACGCGGTTTAAACCGCCATCAGAGTTATCCGTATGTCGGGTATGCGATGCCGGAATCCATGCAGCGTCAGGATGCAGAGATTCTAAAGAGGGAACTGGGCTGTAACGCAGTCAGAACCTCCCATTATCCACAATCACACTATTTTATAGATGCATGTGATTCTATTGGCCTTTTGGTATTCATGGAGTTTCCGGGCTGGCAGCATATCGGGGATCACGAATGGAAAGAGCAGGCGCTGCTGAATCTAAAGGAAATGATTACAGAGTTTCGCAATCATCCATCCATTATTTTGTGGGGTGTAAGAATCAATGAATCCCAGGATGATGATGAATTTTATAAGAAAACAAATGCGCTTGCCCACAGCCTTGATGACAGTCGACAGACCGGGGGAGTAAGAGCGCACAGGAAGAGTCATTTATTTGAGGATGTTTATACCTACAACGATTTTATACATGATGGTACAAATCCGGGATGTGAGCCGAAGGATAAGGTAACCTCTGATATGAAAAAGGGATATCTCATAAGTGAATATAACGGGCATATGTATCCGACAAAGGCTTACGATTGCGAGGAACACCGTGTGCAGCATGCCCTGCGGCATGCGAATGTTCTGAATTCCGTTTTGGAACATGACGATATCTCAGGCAGCTTTGGATGGTGTATGTTTGATTACAATACGCATAAAGACTTCGGAAGCGGAGATCGGATTTGTTATCATGGTGTGATGGATATGTTTCGGAATCCAAAGCTGGCAGCTGCTGTTTATGCATGTGAGCAGGAGGTACGGCCGGTGTTGGAATTAAGCTCGACCATGGATATTGGCGAGCATCCGGGCTGCAACAGAGGACGTACCTTCATTTTTTCCAATGCAGACTCTGTGAAAATGTATAAGAATGGTAAATTTATCAAAGAGTATAGAACGGGTAATTCCCCATATAAGAACTTAAAGCATGGACCGATTGTGATAGACGATTATATTGGAGATGAGCTTGAAAAGAACGAACCCTTTTCAAAAAAGCAGGCAGGTCTTTTGAAGGAAGCTTTAAATTATGTTGCAATGCATGGATATCATTTCCCACCGCACATTCTGTGGATTGGTATAAAGTGTATGGTGTTTTATCATATGAATTTTGGCGATGCTGTAAGACTATACAACAAATATATTGGCGATTGGGGCGGAACCTCCACCGTGTATAGGTTTGAGGCCATAAAGAACGGAAAGGTTGTAAAGACCATTACCAAGGAACCGATGACAAAAGCACATCTTAAGGTGAAAGCTTCTGCAGCAGAGCTTAGGGAACAAAACAGCTATGATGTGGCAGAGGTAAGAATATCCATGAGGGATGAGAACAACAACCGGCTATATTTTTGTAACGATTCCCTTGTGCTAAAAACAGAGGGGCCGATTGAACTGATTGGACCGGCGGTTATTGCAATGCAGGGCGGAATGACGGGAGCGTATGTAAAGACGGTTGGAAAGACCGGAAAAGCAGCTCTTACAATAGAAAGTACGACGGGGCAGAAAGAGACCATAGAATTTATGGTTTATGCGGAGACAAAGAGTGATGTATAAGTCAGGGAGGGTATGATGGAAAAGTCAAAAGTGATCTTTGGAAATAAAATATCAGGAAATGCTTATCGCAAAGCTGTAATATCCAAAAAAAAGTATGTAAAAAAATTCGGGGATGATTCGAAGGTACATTACCCGGCATATATTCAGAAAAATCCATATATTGGGGATTTGCTTGGAGTGCAGAATATATTAGTAGGCACTCCGGAGACCAATGCACATTTCGATTCCGCTCAGGCGCAGAACCGGACCGATTTTGACAGAGAAAAGGGAATCATTGTGGGAAATATCCGTATGGGCTTTGGGCATTATCGTATTTCCATGGCAATAGCCTCTGCAGCAAAATCCATGGGATATACGCCTTACTGGATGGATTTGAATTCATATGGACAGACTACATGCACAAAGGTAATTGGTGCACAAAATGAGCTGTATTCCCTTGGCTCAAGGCTTTCAAAAAATGCGCTTTTCAATAAGCTTGTGTGGGAACCGATGAACTATGAAGGGTTTCGGGCGCTTTCCTACAATGCATCCGATCAGAAAAACGCAGAGCTTATGGCCGGCGTTTACCGCAATGTTCCAAAGGATATTCCGGTGATTGGAACCCATGTATGGCCTGCACAGGCTGCAGTACACGCAGGCATGAAGTATGTGGTGAATGCCATTCCGGATAACTGGCCAATGGCACTCCATTTATCAGAAGGCGCTGTGCACACGATTCAGTGCAGGAATGCATACATGGGCTATCGCATCTTAAATGGAATGAATAAGGATAAGATATGCAATCCCATGCCAAAGAATAGCCTGGTATACACGGGACATTACATTGACCATGAGCTGGTAAGCAATATCGAAGCAGACTGTGCAGCAAGGATTGCACGAAGGGAAGATGGAAAGCCGATGAGATTTCTGCTTACCATTGGTGGTGCAGGTGCACAGAAGGAAATCTTTGCTGCAATCATTAAGGCATTGATTCCGAAGATAAAGGCAGGGAGGGCAGTGCTTTATGTAAACGTAGGGGATTACAGAAACGTGTGGGATGCTCTTCTTGCAGAGATTCCGAAGATGAAGGCTCTTTCTACCGAGCATTTTGATAATTGGAAGGAAACAGAAAGCTTTGCAGCGTCTGCACTTGACCCGGCAAATATGATGAAGGGCATTCACGGTTTCTGGCATAAGAACATTTTTGAGGCGGTTTACTGTACAAATCTTCTTATGAGAAGTGCAGATGTGCTGGTTACAAAACCAAGTGAGCTGGCATTCTATCCAATTCCAAAGCTTTTTATTAAGCGTGTTGGAAAACATGAGATGTGGGGTGCCATTCACTCGGCAGAGATGGGAGAGGGGACCTTGGAATGTCGTGACATACCACATACCTTGCAGATGGTGGATATGTTTTTAAAAACAGATTTGCTGCAGGAAATGTGTGATGCAATTATCACAAACAAATCTATAGGGCTTTATGATGGTGCATATAGAGTAGTAGAGCTTGCTGTGGGATTAAAGGGTAATAATAATATTGGAGGGGTAAAACATGGAGACAAAAAAAAGGCTTAGCGGATTTGAAAAATTTGCTTATGGAATTGGTGCAGTAGGAAAAGATATGGTCTATATGCTTTCTGCCACATACATTCTGTATTATTATCAGGATATTATGGGAGTAAGTGCAGTTGCAATGGGAACAATCCTTTTTATTGCACGTATTTTTGATGCATTCAATGATCCCGTTATGGGAGTTCTTGTTGCAAAAACAAAGACGAGATGGGGAAAGTTTCGCCCATGGCTTTTTGTTGGTACATTGTTGAATGCCATTGTGTTGTTCTTAATGTTCTCAGCGCCTCCGGCTTTAAACGGAAGCGGACTGGTTGCCTATGCAGCAGTTACTTATATTATTTGGGGTGTAACTTACACCATGATGGATATTCCTTACTGGTCTATGATTCCCGCATTTACTGAGAGCGGAAAGGAACGCGAAGGGTTGTCGGCTCTTGCTCGTTCCTGCGCAGGTGTCGGCTCTGCTGTTATCTCCATCATTACCGTCCTTAGCGTATCAACTCTTGGCAAACTGGCAGGAGGCACGGATGCCGCAGATGTAGAGAGACTAGGATACAAATATTTTGCACTGATTGTAGCAGTTCTTTTTGTCGTGTTTACAACAATTACCTGTCTGTCTATCAAGGAAAAATCATCAGTGGATATGAAGACTGCATCTGTAGGAGAGATGTTTAAAGCACTTGTGCAAAATGATCAGGCAATGGTAATGGTTGTTGCTATCGTTATGATTAATTCCGCCTTATATATTACTTCAAATCTGGTGATATATTTCTTTAAATATGATTTTAGTCCTGCTTCATGGGAGGATAACTATACATTATTTAATATCTTCGGAGGCGGATTCCAGATAATAGCAATGATGTTTTTGTTTCCTCTGCTCCGCAAGTTTATGAATACCATGAGGATTTTCTATGTCAGTTTTACTATGGCGATGTGTGGGTATATTCTGCTGCTTGCGATTGCATTTTCGGGAACTGAGAATATTTATTTGCTGCTGATACCGGCATTTCTGATCATGTCAGCCATAGGAATGTTAAATGTAATTGTAACAGTGTTTCTTGCAAATACAGTGGATTATGGGGAACTGAAAAATAATCGCCGTGATGAGTCCGTCATTTTTTCCATGCAGACCTTTGTAGTAAAGCTTGCATCCGGTATAGCAGCACTTGCAGCATCCATTGTTATCTCAATTTTCCATATTCAAAAGAATGAGACCGCGGCTGTTCTTACGGCAATCGACGGGTCTTCCAGAATGGGACTTCGCATATGTATGACGATTATTCCGATTGTAGTTTTAATAATTGGTCTTATCATATTCAAAAAATATTACATTTTAAATGATGAGAAGCTGGAAGAAATAGCAGGAAAACTGAAGGAGAAGAAAAATGGTACGGCAGTTTGAAAATGTCATGGTTCTTGATACAGACAGCACCACCTATGCGTTCCGCATCATTGAGACAGGGCATCTGGAGCATTTGTATTATGGAAAAAGAATAACGATTCAAAGCAAAGAGGACGCAGATTCCTTGTATGAAAAGCATGCTTTTGCACCGGGGAATACGAATGTTTACGACAAAGGGCATACAAATTTTACGTTGGAGGATATGTGTCTGGAGATGTCTTCCTATGGTAAAGGAGATATCCGTGAACCCTTTGTAGAAATCCTGCATGCGGATGGAAGCTATACCTCAGATTTTCTATTTGACCATGCTTTGATAAAGGAAGAGAAGGAGCCCCTTAAGACTTTGCCATCCTCCTATGATGTGGAAAACAGTGTAAAGGAGCTGGTTGTTACGCTGGTAGATAAAAGCTACGGGCTTACCATGGAATTACATTATTCCGTATTTGAAAAACAGGATGTCATCGTGCGCAGTACAAGACTTCTCAATACCAGTGGTGAGGTCATAAAGTTGAAAAGATTGTTGAGTACCCAGGTGGATTTTGCAGCTGATGACTATGTGCTGTCTACCTTTAACGGAAGCTGGGCAAGAGAAATGCAAAGAAGTGATATTCCGATAGTAGCAGGAAAGCATGTCAATGCATCCTACACCGGAACTTCGTCAAATCGTGCAAATCCCTTTGTGATGCTGTCTAAGAAGGATACCACCGAGGATACAGGCACTGCATATGGATTTAATCTGGTATACAGTGGCAATCACTATGAGGCTGTGGAGGTAAACGGATACCGGAAGACGCGTTTTGCAGCGGGAATCAATCCCCAGTCCTTCTGCTTTTTGTTAGAGCCCGGCGACGAATTTGAGTCACCGGAGGCAGTCATGACATTTTCTGACAAGGGTTTGAACGGGATGAGCCAGCATATGCATGACTTTGTAAGACAATGTATAGTCCGCGGAGAGTGGAAGAACAAAGTGCGCCCGGTTCTTTTGAACAGCTGGGAGGCTGCCTATTTCGATTTTACCGAAAGTAAATTGTTAAAGCTGGCAAAAGCAGCAAAGTCCGTTGGAATCGAGCTGTTTGTCATGGATGATGGCTGGTTTGGGAAGCGGGACAATGACACCTGTTCCCTTGGAGATTGGGATATTGTAAACAAAAAGAAGCTTCCGGAGGGTATTTCAGGTCTGGCAAAGAAAATCAATGCATTAGGACTGGATTTTGGTATATGGGTTGAGCCGGAAATGGTAAATGTGGATAGTGTGCTTTACCGGACACATCCGGACTGGACCATTGACATACCGCAAAAGCCACATAGCGAGGGAAGAAATCAAAGAATTCTGGATTTATGTAATCCGAAGGTTGTGGATTACATGATTGAATGTCTGTCCAAGGTGTTTTCATCAGCAAACATTTCCTATGTAAAATGGGATATGAACCGTACATTTTCCGATTATTATTCCGGATATCTGGATGCTTCGCATCAGGAGGAGGTTGCCCACCGTTATATTATGGGACTTTATCGGATGATGAAAACGCTTACCGAGCGTTTTCCACACATTCTGTTTGAAGGCTGCGCAGCCGGGGGAAATCGCTTTGATCTTGGTATTCTATCATATTTCCCACAGATATGGGCAAGTGATGATACCGATGCAGTTTACCGTGTAAATGGTCAGACAGGATACAGCTACGGTTATCCGATGTCAACAGTGAGTGCCCATGTGTCCTCTTGCCCAAATCATCAGACATTGCGGGTGACTCCGCTTACTACACGTTTTTGTGTAGCGGCATTTGGGATTTGCGGGTATGAATGCAATCTGTGCGATTTGAAGAAAGAAGAATTAGAAGAGATTAAGCTTCAGATTGCCCTGTATAAGGATTGGAGAGAGGTTTTACAAAAGGGACGTTTTTATCGTGGAAGAAGCGGAAACATCCACGAGTGGACATGTGTTTCACAGGATCAAAGCAGAGCGGTAGGAATGCTCATGCAGGAGCTTGTTGTACCGAATACACAGTTTGAACAGTATTTTGCGAAAGGTCTATGTGAGGACAAACGGTATCATTTCTATAACAGAGAACTCAAATACAATTTGAAATTATTTGGGGATTTGGTAAATACCGTATCTCCAATTCATGTAAAACAGGACTCGCTGCTCCATAATACCCTGGCAAAATTTGTGAAAATGCCGGGGGAACAAGAGGACTATGTGGTATCAGGAGATTCACTTATGGAGGCTGGTGTAAAGCTGAAGCAGTCATTTGGAGCCACCGGATACAATGAAGAAACCCGGTTTTTCCAAGATTTTGGAGCCAGATTGTACTTTATGGAGGAGTTTCCCTGCAAAGCCTGAGCCATGCTTCATCCAAGCGGCTGTAATCGCCGTAAAATAAGACGGAGAGTGCCATGCAGGAAGGAAACAGGACAGCACATTCGGGCGCTCTCTCGGGAAGGACGGGCACGCAGACCTGAAACGGATAGGATGCTGACGTCTCAAAAGCAAGAAACTTTTTTGGAGTTCAGGGGAAAATATACTCCGTGGCGGCATACTACCAACGGTGTGTCTCGCAACCGTATTAACTTTCATTACAGGGGGGAGTGAGCTTTATGTTATAATAAGCGGTAATATGGATGCTTTTAATAGCACGACTTACCCTATCGATATTGAGGCAGAGGAAAAGAAGTTTGAAAAGGATATAAATGTTATCAAGGATATCATCGAAAATCTCCTGCCGGATGAGACTGAAGAGGCGGAAAATGGGTTGGAAGAAGAGGATGGGACTGCAGGGTATGCTCCATGGAAGCAGCAGCCGGCAGATGCCCAAAAGGAACCGCCTAAGTTCGGATTTACGTTGAAGAAGCAATGAAAAATCGGAGGTATCAAATGTATAAAAATATTGAGAAGCAAGTGAGCTTGAGATTGAAAGATTTGGTCGATTATCAAAAGGGACAGGTAGTAAGCAAAACATTGGTTCAGAATGATTATATGAGTATGACAATTTTTTCTTTTGATAAGGGGGAGGAGATATCCACCCATGCATCAGGCGGAGATGCGATGGTAACGGTGCTGGATGGAACAGGAAAATTTACTGTAGGCGGTGAGGTGTTTATTTTGAGTGAGGGAGAAACGCTTATTATGCCTCAAAATGTGCCGCATGCGGTATATGGTGAAGAACAATTTAAAATGCAGCTGACTGTTTCTTTCTGATAGAAACGGCAGCAAAAAGTGTTATAAGCAATTCAATGATATAAGGCACAATATAAAATGCTTTGTCATCGCTGCTAAAAGTCCCGTAAGTATTTTTGTAATTGCTTCTTTCAATGTTTGTCACCTCCTATAAATATGTTGGGATTATATCAAAAGGAGCCATCCAATACCATAATATGTGATACCATGCTTCAAGACCGTCACCTTTTCCGATATCAGTTACCTCACCACTCTTTTGAATCCCCTGAATAAAATCATTATCAACCCCCAGAGACTCCAAATCAGAAGCAAAATAATATCCCAAAGCATGCAGGAGTTTGGCCATTATTCTGTATTTTTCAGAAAATAAATCAGCAGAGTTCTATTAATTATATCTAAACAGCGTCCGATATACAAAAAAGATAAGGCTATCTTAAATCCGGTAAAATTATGGAAAAGGTATAGGAACGGCAACTGAAATGCTGCAGAAAAAGGAGGTTACAATATGGGAACAGGTATTACGGAGGGTTTAACATCACAGAATGTGTATCAGACGAAGGCTGCAGATAAAAGTGAAGGTAATAAGAAGACGGATAAGTATGGGCGCACAATCGGTAAGCCGGAGCTTAGCGAGGAGGCGGCTGCTTATTATGAAGAATTAAAAAAGAAATATTCCAATATGGATTTCATTTTAGTGTCGAGAGATCAAAAGGAAGCTGCGAAGGCGCAGGCTGGTCAGTATGCGAATCCTGCAAAAATGGTGGTGTTAATCGACGAGGATAAGATAGAGCGAATGGCAACGGATGAGAACTATCGCAGACAGTATGAGAGCATCATTGCGAATGCGGCATCCGGTTTATCACAGATGAAAAGCAGTCTGGAAAGCACAGGCGCACAAATAAAAGGCTATGGCATGCAGGTAAATGACGGCGGATTAGCCAGCTATTTTGCAGTGTTGAAAAAATCATCTGCCGAGCAGAAGGCACGTATGGAGAAAAAGGCAGAGGCTAAAAAGGAAGCGAAGAAGGCTGAGGAGAAGAAAGCAAAACGCAAGGAGCAGGAAGAACGCTTGAGAACCGGAAAGCCTGAGGATGATATCGGCGTGGAGGATGATGACACTGACACTGTAATTATAACGGCTGGTTCTCTGGAAGAATTGATAAAGAAAATCAGCGATTACACACAAAACGAGCGGGTGAATTCGGTTCAGACAGAATATGAAAAAATGGTGGGCACACATATAGATTTTAAAGGCTAGTTATAGAAATGAGGAAAAACATGGTGCTGATTGGAGCTAGAATATTAGAATACCGCAAGGCTGCAAATATGAGCCAGGAGGAATTTGCACTAAAAATCGGGGTAAGTCGGCAGGCTGTGTCGAAGTGGGAGCTTGATAAAGCATATCCTGATTTAGATAAGCTGGTGGATATCTGTGAGATATTTAATATAAGTATAGACGAGCTGGTGCACGGAAAACAGGCTTTGGCGCCGGAGGCGGTGGAAACACAGGGCAAATCACCACAGAATGATTTTTATGATAAACCGACAGTACAAAATATAAATGTGGCCTCTGCGGGGATGCTGCGTGGAAGGACAAGAAGGATAGGCTTGCATATCTGTGCTGTGCTGTCAGGGCTCCTTTTCCTGTTTTGCTGTACAGTTTTTGTGATATTGCTATTATCTCATGCATGGAATAAGGACAATCCCATGCGGGCAAAGGTAGAGCGTGTATATCAGCAGTACACGAAGGCGGATATCAGTTTTATCGATGACGATGCACGTCAGGTTCAGGAAACTGTATGGCTTGATATAGACGGCATCAGGGATGGAGATTATGTGGAATGCTATACTGACGGTAGCCAGCAGGCAATTCATATTGATTATTATATGCAGACTCTGATAGTGCCGGGAATTTTAATGCTGCTCTTTTTGTGTATTTTTATACTGCTTTGTGCGGAAATGCGGAGAGTCCATAAGGAAAATCAATGGTATGTTCTGGTTCATAGTGCGGATGAAACGGAAATCATAGAGGAAAATAAAGAGGAAAGCGAAGCGGAAAGTGGGACGGATAATGCGTAAAATCGTAAGTACAATCATAATCGGGCTTCTTTCTGTTGCTGCTGTTTTGATGGGACTTTGGTTTATGGGCGTGATTTCATTTGCAGGTCAGGATACCTCCAAGGATGATGAGACGGTACAGAAAGAACCACGGAAGGACGTTCGGGATGAAGTTTGGGAAATAAAATATAATGGTATGAAATTTTTTGTAGATGCAGATGCTACGGCATATATCTATGAAAGCGGCTGCCTCAATATCAGTTTGACAGATGATTACTTAATACAGATGAATCCGGAGGAAGAGACAATTGATACATTCTGGGAGAACAGAGAAAGAAAAATGGAATCCCTGATTGAATCGGGTTACAGGATTGAGACAGAGCCTGAGCGTCTTGCGATGGAGGAACGCGAATATATAAGATATGTTGTCAGTCTGGAGAAGAACAATTCTGATTATGACAGAATGTTTTTTCAGGTGCTTTTGACGCCTGACAATAAGGGAGGCAGGTTTTTAATATGTGTAAGGTATGACGGGATTGATGTGGAGAAATTAGATGAAGCGTCTCAGGAGCAGCTTCATGAGGAATCTATGAATATGGTAGAGCAGCTCATCGATTCTGCTGTCCCGACTGACGAGGCGGATGATGAGATAGGCAGCTTGTGGATGCCGGATATTTCAAATGATTCGGAAAAAGTGTATTTAACTCAGGATTCCCAGGAGTATGCGGGTGGAACGGTTACATATCATTTGCCGAAGGACTGTTATGCACTTTCAGAAGGTATTGTTGGCCGAAACTATAAGGTAGAGAATGAAGATATTTATATCAATGTGTCTGTGCGGGAAAATTCAATGTCAAATGCCGAGGAAAGGGCAGCAAATCACGCAGCAGCGGGATTTTCCAAAGTTCATACACAGGGAGAGACAGAAGTAGACGGAAAGACATTTTATTATTATACATATTCGGTTAAGAAATGCTCTAAGGAAGACGAGAGCTACAATTATTATTTTTATGCATTTTGTGATTTGAAAAATGGGGATGTCTATGAAGTCAGCGGATGGTCGTATGAGAATGAGGAAGCTATGGATTGTGACTTTTATCTTGATGTAATGAAGATGTCAGAATAACTTCTGGAAAACAAGGATTTTACAGGGGTTGCGACTGTTGGTTGCAGATATGCAACCAAATATCGCTTGCATAGTCTGGAACTTTTTTCTAATAATGTATGTGAAATGGACAGCTTGTATCATGCATGGCTTTACAGCATAAACTGCATGGCGTACAGCAAGGGTTGATTTCACGTACATTATTTTTTTAAGGAGAGACAGAACATGAGGAAGATGAAAAAATTTGCAACATCTGCATTATTGATTGGAATAATGTGTGGAATGGCTGCATGCGGTAAGGATGATGGAGAAAAGGAGGTTACAACAGAGTATATTACAACGACAGAAACAGATACTTCTGTGGAGGACATTACAACAGAAGCGGACGATGATACAACAGATGCAGACTCGACGGAGGAGGACGAAAAAGATACGGAGGAAGCTTCAGGCAATGCAGGCGGAGGCAGTCCGATTGAAACAGAGTATGCTTTTTCTTCAAATGACTGGAAAAGTCTGGAATTTGCCTTGGACGGAGTGGTATACACATTTCCTATGACCAGTGCGGACATCGAGGCGGCAGGCTTTATGTTTGATGAGGAGGATATGAATGAGACTTTGGAAAGCAATTATTATACGCTCAGCTACACAGCCGAAAATGCACAGGGAGAGTCCTTTTATGTGAGATTTAAGAACTTTACGGATACCGATAAGCAGATGAAGGATTGTGACATATATGGAGTCGAATTTGAAAATCTTGATTATAGGGATATCAATCCTGATGTTACGCTGTGTAACGGTGTCACGTTCGGAATGACGGTGGATGAGGTGAAGACTATTATGGGAGAGCCGGATTACTACTATGAGAGTGACGGTGATTATGACCGCAAGGCGATGGAGTACTATGTGACCGGAAAGTCTTATGACAGTTCGGTGGAGTTTTCATTTACAGACGGAATCTTGGATAATATCACGCTTGTGAATACGGATTAATCTTCCGTTTATCCGTTTTTGAGATAGCAGTATGAAAAGCAATAAGAGCTGTCGTATTATGTTTATGATATGCTCTTATTGCTTTTCATATATTAAAAATCGTTCTCCGCATCCTCCGCGATGTAATCAGGTTTATTGTTTCGCATGGTATCCTGATTCATCAGCGTGCGCTCCCTGTGTTCCCTGCGAAATGCTTTTGGCGACATGTTGACAAGCCGGCGGAAGATTTTGTGAAATGCTTCCGCTGACTGGTAACCGCAGGACAGGGCGATACTTTCTATAGGAAGGTCTGTCACCCGAAGCATGTGCTGTGCCCTTGTAATACGGAAATTCTGTAAATATTTGATCGGCGACATGCCGGTGTATTCCTTGAACAGAGAGCTGAGATAGCTGCGGTTCACCCCGACGTAGTTGGATATTTCCTCAATCGTGACAGGCATGCTGTAGTGATTCTGAATATATGTGATTGCATGGTTTACATAAGTGTTGCCGGAAGGCGCGTTGAATTTGTCCTTCTGCGCTTCCGCTATTACAGATAAAAACAGATACAGCATGCCAAGCAGACGATAGTTGTCCGCCTGATTTGAATAGTTATGCCTGAGCATATCAAACACATATTTTTTTAATTTGTCACCCTGGTCGCAGGTGAAAATCGGGCTGATCTGGGACAGACCGATGGAATTGAGTATTTTCTTTGCCTCCCTGCCTGTAAACCCTACCCATATATATGTCCAGGGGTTATGGTCGTCGGATACATATGTCGCCTGATGGTCGGGTTCAATTAAAAAACCCTGCCCTTTTTTTAATTTGTAGTGTGTATTATTAACGAAGAAGTCACCTTCACCATCCAAAATAAAATGAATCAAATAGAAAGATTTGACTGCCGGACCTGCCTTGTGTAACGGCTCTGTGATGGAGTGTCCGAACACGTTCAGATATAAATCAGCATTGCTTTCCTTCGGAAATTCCATAAAAATGCTTTTTTCCATAATATCCCCCATTGTTGTCTGTATCATCAGCTTTTTTCCATATTCCTGCCTGCTTATACTTATTATCATATTTCATATGTAAATACAAGAATAAATCTGACAAATGGACAGCTTTTTTTAACTGCAAAACATTTTGAAGCTGATGCAACTGTAGTACAATACAAATATAGAACATCGGAAATAATGAGGAGGTAATTTGCATGAAGCATATCCGTGATTTGAAAACGGAAATTATAAGTGGAGTTCTGGAAAACAGGATGAAAGAGGTATATGTCGATATTTCTCTGATGTCTTATCACAGGTCAAGATATGTTGCTGCATTGGAGAAATTCACAGATTTATTTGGTGAGAAGGAGGTTGAGATTTTCAGTGCACCGGGGCGAAGTGAGGTATGCGGAAATCACACAGACCATCAGTGCGGACATGTCCTTGCAGCTGCAATTAATCTGGATGCGATTGCGGTCGTTGCCGGGACGGAGGATAATAAGCTTCGTCTGGTGTCAGGAGACTTTCCAATGGTCGAGATTGACTTGGCGGATGTGGAAAAAAGAGAAGATGAGATGGAGACAACGGCTGCTTTAATCAGGGGTGTTGCCGCTGGTCTAAAGAGCATGGGCTGTAATATCGGCGGATTTGAGGCGTATGTCACCAGTGATGTTCTGATGGGTGCCGGAATGTCTTCATCCGCTGCGTTTGAAAGCCTGATCGGTACGATTTTTTCAGGCTTATACAATAACGGAACGGTGTCGTCCGCAGATATTGCGAGGGTTGGTCAATATGCAGAAAATGTTTACTTCGGAAAGCCATGCGGACTGATGGATCAGATGGCATGCAGTGTGGGCGGGCTGATTTATATTGATTTCGCTGATAAGGATAAACCGATTATCAAGCGGGTTCCCTGCGATTTTGAGGCACATGCATATAGTCTTTGCATTGTAGACACAAAGGGCTCTCATGCTGACCTGACAGATGATTATGCTGCAATTCCCGTGGAGATGAAACAGGTTGCCGCCTGCTTTGGCAAAGAATTTCTCCGCGAGGTCAATCCGGAGGATTTTTACTCCGGTATTGCGGGCGTGAGGAAACAGACAGGGGACAGGGCTGTGCTTCGTGCAATGCATTTCTTTGACGAACAAGACCGTGTATCCGAGGGTGTGAGCGCCCTGGAGGATGATGATTTCGGTGCATTTCTCGATGTGATAGAAAGAAGCGGCGATTCCTCAAGCAAGCTGCTTCAGAACATATATAGCCCAAAGGATGTGAATACACAGAATGTCACGATAGCACTTGCAGCGAGTGAGCATGCGCTGCAGGGAGGAAGGGGCGTTTGCAGAATACATGGAGGCGGGTTTGCCGGAACAATTCAGGCATTTGTGAAAAATGAGTCGGTGAACGAGTATAAGCATTATATGGAATCTGTTTTCGGCGAGGGAGCCTGTCACATGCTCAAGGTAAGACCATATGGCGGAATTAAAGTATGCTAGGAGGAATTGGGATGATTTATGATAATATCAGGCAGCTGGTGAATTATGGGTTGAGCAGACATCTGATAGAGGAGGAAGATGTGATTTATACGACGAATATTCTCCTTGATATGTTAAAGCTTGATTCTTATGAGGAGCCGGAGCAGGTTGAGACGGTATGTACACCGGAGGATCTTGAACAGGTATTGCAGGGAATCCTGGATTATGCGGTTGAAAAAAAGATAATTGAGGAGGATTCCATTGTCCTCAGGGATTTGTTTGACACAAGGATCATGAATGTATTGATGCCGAAGCCCAGTCAGGTCATCAGAGCTTTTTGGGAGAAATACAGGGAATCACCGAAGGCGGCGACAGATTATTTCTATGATTTAAGCTGTGCATCGGACTATATCAGGACTTATCGTGTAAGGAGAGATATGAAATGGATTGCCCCGACAGAGTACGGTGATTTAGATATTACAATCAATCTGTCGAAGCCGGAAAAGGACCCGAAGATGATTGCGCTTGCAAAAACCATGAAGGCAGCCTCTTACCCGAAATGTTTATTATGTATGGAAAATGAGGGGTATGCGGGAAGAATTAATCATCCGGCAAGAGAAAATCACAGAATTATTCCGGTTGAGATAGATCATAGCAGATGGGGGCTTCAGTATTCTCCGTATGTGTATTATAATGAGCATTGTATCGTGTTCAACGGAGAGCATGTTCCGATGCAGATTAACAGGGCAACCTTCAGAAAGCTGTTTGATTTTATAAAGCAGTTCCCGCACTATTTTGTCGGTTCAAATGCGGACCTTCCGATTGTCGGAGGTTCCATTTTAAGTCATGATCATTTTCAGGGCGGTAACTATGAATTTGCGATGGCAAAGGCTCCTGTGGAGCTTCCGGTTGTATTTCAGGGCTATGAGGATATTTATGCCGGAATCGTGAAGTGGCCGATGTCGGTTATCAGGCTGAACGGGAAAAATGACAAAAGGCTAATTGACCTTGCAGATAAGATACTCGGCGTATGGCGCGGATATACAGACGAGGAGGCATATATATATGCTGAGACGGAGGGAGAACCGCATAATACAATTACGCCGATTGCAAGGATGCGGGACGGAAGCTTCGAGCTTGATCTTGTATTGAGGAATAACATTACAACCGAAGAGCATCCGATGGGACTGTATCATCCGTGGGAGGAGTACCATCATATTAAAAAAGAGAACATCGGATTGATAGAGGTCATGGGGCTTGCGGTCCTGCCGGCGCGATTGAAGGAGGAGCTTGAGGCGCTCAAGCAGGCAATTCTTCAGGGTAACGATATCAGAAGCATGGAGTCGATTGCCAAGCATGCCGATTGGGTGGACAGCTTCCGTGAAAAATATGATAGAATAGATGAAAACAGTATCAACGAAATTATACAAAATGAAATCGGAATTGTATTCAAGCAGATTCTGGAATGTGCAGGTGTATATAAAAATGATGAGGCAGGCAGAGCCGCATTTATAAGGTTTGTCAATCATGTAAATATATGCTGAATTTTGCAATTATCCGTAGGAGCTGTAATGTGGAAGGAGAATGATTATTATGAAGATATTGGTAACAGGCGGTGCAGGATACATTGGAAGCCACACCTGCGTAGAGCTGCTCGAGGCAGGTTATGATGTAGTGGTAGTTGATAATCTGTACAATTCAAGTGAGAAATCAATTGAGAGAATCAAGGAGATTACCGGAAAGAATCTTGCCTTTTACAATGCGGATATTCTGGATTACGGTGCGCTGGATAAAATATTCTCAGATGAAAAAATAGACTGCGTCATACATTTTGCAGGTCTGAAGGCAGTGGGAGAGTCCGTTGCAAAGCCGCTTGAATATTATCAGAACAATATTGCGGGTACACTTGTTTTGTGCGATGTGATGAGAAAGCATGATGTGAAGAATATTATTTTCTCCTCATCGGCTACGGTGTATGGAGATCCTGCATTTATACCGATTACGGAAAAATGTCCAAAGGGAACGCCGACGAATCCGTATGGCTGGACAAAGCATATGATAGAACAAATTCTGACGGATTTCCACACAGCGGATGCAGCGTGGAATGTGATTCTTCTCAGATATTTTAATCCGATTGGCGCACACAAGAGCGGATTGATTGGGGAGGACCCGAAAGGAATCCCGAACAACCTTTTGCCGTATGTTGCACAGGTTGCCATTGGCAAGCTCGAGTGTCTTGGCGTTTTTGGAGATGATTATGATACGCCGGACGGAACGGGTGTCAGAGACTATATCCATGTCGTTGACCTCGCGCTCGGACATGTAAAGGCGATTGATAAAATCAAGGAGAATCCGGGTGTAAAGATTTATAATCTCGGAACAGGAAAAGGCTACAGTGTGCTTGATGTTGTGAAAGCTTTTGAAAAGGCGTGCGGTCATAAGATTCCTTATGTTATAAAGCCAAGACGTCCCGGTGATATTGCAACCTGCTATTCGGATGCGAGTCTGGCAAAGGAGGAGCTTGGCTGGGAGGCACAGTATGGTATCGATGAGATGTGTGCGGATTCATGGAGATGGCAGAGCATGAATCCGAACGGATACGGTGACTGATGGTTATCCCGTATTTTGTTGATTTGATTCTTGTCAATATTATACCGCCGTGAAAGTATAGTCTGACTTTAAAGGGCTGTCACATGCAGACAATTTGGCAGGCATATATGTATTAATGCAGGAAAACCGTTTGTGAACGCCGGTACTTAGCGATTCCTACACCTCAGGTGTAGGAAGAGCTTAGTACCGTTGCGTGAGCAACCGGGCGAAAGCGTGTTTTCCGAATTATATATATGCCTGCCAAATTGTCTGCATGTGACAGCCCCTTTTGTGTAAAAATGCCCTGATTGGCACAGAATATAAGCAAGTGTAATTTAAAAAGAGATTCATATACGGAATTTGATATATTCTGTGAATAATGATGGAGGGCGTGTTATGAATTCAATATGGACAGAGACTGTGGAGCTGCCGCAGTTTGGCAGCCTTGACGGGAATATAAAGACGGATGTTTTGATTGTCGGGGGTGGTATAGCGGGAATCCTGTGCGCGTATCTGTTGGAACAAAACGGCGTTGACTACGCACTGGTGGAGGGGAAGCGTATCGCCTCAGGTATAACGAAAAATACAACGGCAAAGGTCACGGCACAGCACGGGTTGATTTATCGAAAGCTTCTTCGGAGTGCGGGTGCGGAGAAAGCACGGATGTATCTGGACGCAAACCGGCATGCTGTGGAGAAATATGCCATGCTATGTCGGGACATCGACTGTGATTTTGAGAGAAAGACAGCCTGTGTGTATTCCCTGGACAACAGAAAAAAACTGGAAAAGGAAGCGGATGCGTTGTACCTGCTGGGGTATCATCCTTTTTTTTCTGATACATGCGAGCTGCCGTTTCCTGTAGCCGGATGTATCGGGTTTGAGGAACAGGCACAATTTCATCCGCTGAAATTTCTTGCGGGGATTGCGAAAAATTTACGAATCTATGAGCATACCTTTGTAAAGGAATTTGCACCGAAGCTTGCGGTGACGGACAAGGGCGAGATTTCTTATCAAAAGCTTATATTTGCGACGCATTTTCCGATTGATAATAAGCATGGCATGTATTTTCTCAAGCTGTATCAGCATCGGTCTTACGTGCTTGGACTGGAACATGCGCCGCAGTATGATGCAATGTATGTCTCTGACAAAAAGACGGGGATATCCTTTCGGAATTATAAGGACATTCTGCTTGTCGGCGGCGGCTCTCACAGAACCGGAAAGAAGGGCGGAAACTGGCAGGAGCTTAAGGCGTTCGCAAATATGTATTACCCGAATGCCGTCGAGACGCATTGTTGGGCAACGCAGGATTGCATGAGTCTGGACCATATACCGTATATTGGAAGGTATTCAAAAGGTCTGTGCGATTGCTATGTGGCGACAGGATTTAATAAATGGGGAATGACGTCCTCCATGGTCGCCGCAGAGATATTGACCGATATGGTTATGGAAAAGGAAAATCCATATGCGGCGCTCTATAATCCGTCAAGAAATATGCTGAAGCCACAGCTTCTGTTAAACGGATGTGAGGCGGTTGTCAATCTGCTTACGATATCCGGCAGGCGCTGTCCGCATGTCGGCTGCGCGTTAAAGTGGAATCCTGTCGAACACTCGTGGGACTGTCCGTGCCATGGCTCCCGGTTCGATACGGACGGAAAGGTTTTGGACAATCCCGCCAACGGAGACATGAGGAAAAAATAACATTCACAAGAGCATGCACCCTCAAATATATTAATATAGAGATATATTTTGGGGTTTTATTATGGAGGATAAGAATAATCTGCTTACAAACGACTGTAATTTTGCAAGCGTAAAGCCGGCAATCATGGAGCTGCCATATCCGCCGGTTCAGGTAAGAGAAAAAAATAAAAATTATGCGGAGCTGCTCAGTATTGATTACTGCGGCGCAGTATCGGAGCTGTCCACAATCGCGCAGTATATTAACCATGAGAACAGGATGTCGTGCGAAAAGTGTTCGGCTGCCAAAATTATTCTGAGCATCGCGATGGCGGAAATGATACATTTGCAGAAGCTTGGGGAATTAATCTTCCTGTTGGGCGGGAATGTTGATTATGTCGCAAGGTATCAAAACGGGCAGCAGAAGATGTGGACGCCCGCATATATTTCGACGCCTGACAATATGAAAAAGATGATATGGGCTGATATAGAGGGTGAAAAGAAGGCGATTCAGCAATACAGGATGCATATAAAAATGATACGGGATAACAATGTGAGAGAAGTGCTGGCAAGAATTATTAAAGATGAGGAATATCATATTATGCTCTTGCGCACATTGATGGGGGAATTGTAGATAAAACTTGTCTGTGATAAATGAAACTTTAGATACAAAAAATATGCAATTGCTTTCTACAATATGAATGTACGATATGGTATAAAGCTGATTGAAGGGAGAAAGAAGGAGGAGTTTCATAATGAAAAAAGCACATGCACTGGTAATGATATTGACCTTAATACTGACTGTATCGGGATGTGGGAAGAAGGAGGTAGACTATGTCGAGAACAATAATGTGACGTCAGATTCAGTTTCAGCTACAGACACGGATGGGGACGGAGCAGGAACGGGAGTAATTTCCGGTTCACTTGCAGAACAGATCGGTGCACCGGAACGCTGGGAGGGAGAATATGAAGGTAATAATTCAGGGATGACGGGAATTGACGTGCTCGCTGATGTAAATCTGGACGGAGTCTCCGGTGTGAACGTGTATCATACGGAGAGTATAAAGCTGACAGAAGAATATAAAAAGAATTTTTTGGAGACGATGAGCGAGGGCGTTATATATAATTACGATGACGAGCTGAAGCCGAAGGCGTATTGGGGTGCGCTGGTTGAACAGCAGCAGAATGAAATTGCTCAGGCAGAAGATGGAATGGCTATGAACCCCGACGCGTATGATGAGAGTTATACCGATGGATTATATGCGACATTGAGAGAATATCAGGAGAAATATGATGCGGCGCCGGATGATTATATGGTTGCATCGGATTTCACAGGAAATGCATATAAAATTACTTATCTCGGCATGGATTTTCTGGTGACTTTCAACGCGGATGATGATTCGTATGTGACAGATATTACGTTGCGATTGATGGATACACGCGATATGCTCGGAGATGGTATCGAAGCACAGGATTCCGGTATTGACTGGGTAGACAGGGATCAAATAGGCACATATACAATGGGTGAATTTAAGTATCAGCCGGAGAATAATGGATATGTCAGGGAGCAGGACCAGATTGAACAGGAGGTGCAGACCTTTTTGAACGGGCTTGGAATAACCGGTTTTTCGATGGTTCAAAATTTCAATATTGATTTTTATACCGGAACCTATGAAGAACGGGAAAGTACCAAGAGAGACGGATGCGGAGTTGTTTTATATAAGAGTATGGACGGATTATATCTGTGTGGGCAGGAGTATGAGAAGGAAACATATATCTCACAGGAGGATATTTCATTTGAATATAACCGGGACAGGCTGGAGAGGATTGAACTTTGCATCAATGATAAGGGCGTATTCGGTATGACGTATTCTTTCCCGATGGAGTGGACAGCGCAGACGGAGAATGTGGAAATACTTTCGTTTAATACAATGCAGGAATATCTGATTCAGTATGCACAGGAGCTTGAAGAAACACATCCGACATATACGAATATTGACTTGATTTATTGTATTTACAGTGAAAGTACAGGCTCGCATGAGTTTATGGTCGTTCCTGCGTGGAGATTTTACAGCAGTGTAAGTAAAAACCAATTCAAGTACGAGATTATGGCAAATGCCGTGGACGCTAGCCGTATTTGTGTAGAGGAGTAAGTATTTGTGAGTCAATAAACGGTATCTGTTTTAGGGAAAGAGGATGCACATATGAGAAAAAGGATGGCATTGGTCATGTCATTGCTCGTGATTATGTCTGTGACCGGATGCGGCAGGAAAGAGATAGAATATGTAGAAGGTAATCATCTGGCGTCGGATACGGATTCAAATTCGGATACAGATAATGGCGAGGATACGGAACCGGGCGCATTTTCCGGTTCCCTTGCAGAGCAGATTGGTGCGCCGGAGCGCTGGGACGAGGAGTACGAGGGGAATCATTCGGGGATGACCGGAATCGATGTGACAACCGATGTAAATCTGGATGGAATCTCCAATGTGAATGTGTATCACACTGAGAGCATGAAGCTGACAGAAGAATATAAACGGAATTTTGCGGAGAAGTTGAGTGAGGGTGTTATATATAAGTATGATGACGATATGAAACCGAAGGCATACTGGGAAGATTTGATTGAGTATCAGGACAATGAAATAGTATCCGTTGAAAATATGAACAATGCGGAGCCGGGAATGTTTGAGATGGTTCAAAATTACAATATTAATATTTGCACCGAAGCACTTGACAATTCGGAAACCAATCAGACAGATGGATGCGGAGTTCTGTTGTTCCGCTGTATGGATGGGGTATATCTGTGCGGAGAAGAATACGAATCGGAAACCGTGCTCACTGATTCTTCTTTTTCGGATGACGTGTATGTTGAAATGAACCGGGACAGAATAGAGCGGATTGAACTCGTTTACTGCATATATAGTGAGAAAGAGGGTGCACATGATTTTATGGTTGTTCCTGCATGGCGGTTCTACAGCTACAGAAATAAAGCTGACTATCAATATGAGATTATGGTGAACGCCATTGACGGAAGCCGTATCGATATTTCGGAAAACTGAAAAACACAATCGGCATTTTGAAGCTTTATTCCGGTTTGGATATTTGTTATAATACACCACGGATATGATAGTAAAAGTATACACGAAAGGATAAAGCAAAATGGAATTGTGCAGCATACGGACGGGAGATTTTTGAGGAGACCGGGCTCGATGTAAACGGCTGGAAAGGCGGGTATATGTTTTCCTATAAGCGTGAGAATCCCGATGAGGGGGATAATTATTTCGTGGACATATACCGCTTTACAGGGGATTTCTGCACTATGACAGTATGAAAACAGCATTTTCTATGTAGAGTAGAAAGGAGTTCTTGGATGCGGCTTGAAGTAGAAGGAGATACGATAAGAAAGAAGGAATATCTGGGGAGAAACGATTTCATTGATATCGAGATACCTGTACAGGTGAAACGGATTGAGGACTGGGCGTTTGCACAGTGTGAGAGACTGCGCAGGGTTGCTCTGCCATATGGTGTAGAGTATATTGGGAAAAATGTATTTTTAGGATGTGATGCGTTGGAGCGCGTTACTGTATATGGCTGTGAACAGCCGGGGAAGAACGGGATTCCTGAGGTGTTTCATCGGGCATGGATGATAGCTGTGGCACTGCGTGATTTTGGGTGCGATAATCCTGCCAGGCTGCTGGACATAAACGCTCCGGAATGGCTTTCGTCGTGGGATACGGCATGTACGCGATACATCTGTCTGGCGGATGACAGTGGGTTTATGCCTTTTCTCGCGGGCGGCGAGGAGGATTATGAGGATGTGGAGGCGGAGAGATTCATCTATTGCCACATAATCCAAAAGCGCAAGGCTGTTATTTTATTGCATAGGCTGGCGTTAAAGGAAATGTTTCCTGTGGATGAGGCATTACATGCAATATGGACGGATTTTCTGAAAAAGGTGTCGGTAAAATCCCGGGCAGCGGCATGTGACGAGCAAGGCAAAAGCAGGAAGGATATTGGCAGTGGGTATGGTCCTCTGGTAGATGCGATGATAGACGACGGGGAGCGTTTGTATGAGGATTTTCAGGTATGCATTGCCGAGGATTTGTTTTCAGTTCAGGATATGCATGCCCTGATTGCCGGACTCCCTGAGGAGTACGTTGAGCTTAGGGCAACGCTTATGCATTATGCCGACATTTTTGATGCGGAAAAAAATGTATGGGGAAAATATGAATTGATATGAAGCAGAGCAGCAACAGCGGATTCCGACGGTATCGTATCATCGGTTGGAGCTGAATATATCTGCAACATCGCTGATTGTAATATACGCGAGCGGATCTATCTCGTGAATCATACTTTTCATAGAGCCGATTTGAAATCGGTTCACAACAAAATAAATCATGGCACATTCTTCCCCTGAGAACCCTCCCTTGGCAGGAAGAATGGTCATTCCACATTCAAACGACTGGGATAACGCTTTGCATATCTCAGTCGGTTTTTTTGTAGCGATTAGCGCCGCCTTGGAACGGTCGATACCTTCAACAATAAAATCGAGCGTTTTCAGCGCCGCATAATATGTAACGATAGAATAAAGGGGGAGAATCCAGCTTCCTTTTAAGAAGCCGCAGATAATATAAAGCAGCAGGTTATAAATCATAACAAAGGTTCCGACTGAAATGCCGAGACGCTTTGCAAATATAACAGCCATAACCTCGATACCGTCCATTGCCCCGCCGAACCGCAGCGCAAGACCGCTTCCGACGCCGGATATGATACCGCCGAAGATGGAGCAGAGCAGTAAATCCGTTCCCGCAAGCGGGGAGGCAAAACGCACATCTATCGGAAGAACATCCGTAATCAGCCAGGAACCGAGAGAATATATGATTACGGTATAGATTGCATAGATGGTAAAGAGCTTTCCCTGCTTTTTGTAGCCATATAAAAATAAAGGAATATTAAGTACAATAAGGAATATCGATAAAGAAAATACGGGCGGTGTAATCTGAGACAGCAGCATGGAGGTTCCTGAAATTCCACTGTCATATAGGTTAACCGGGGCAAGAAAAATGGTAATTCCGAAAGCGTTAATTAAGCCTGCTATTGTCAGGACAAGTAAATTTTTTATGCTGATTTTTTTTATGCTGCTCATGTCTGTCATCTCCCTTTCTGAATAGCGAATGTCTATAAGTATCATATGTAATTGCTCTCGGAAACAGTATAACATAGCAATAAGAAAAAGAAAAACAGATTATGGGTGATAAATTGTGAAAAATCAGGGATGAAATACAGAAATGCGTTTGTTGACAAGTAAATGCTGCATTTATATAATGTTAATCATATAAAATGCACGTAGATTTTCGTAGGGCAGATTGGAGAAAGAGACAAGAATGAAGAAGATATTGGTATGTGGTCCGTTTGATGGAGAAAAACAAAAGGTATTGAAAAATATTGCCTCGAAAAATGAGATTATTTTTATGGACAGGGAGGCGGTGACGGCAGATGTGGTACAGGCTGTGGATGCAGTAATCGGAAATATTCCTGTTGATGTGCTTCGGTCGAATCAGAAGCTGGAATGGGTGCAGCTTACAACGTCGGGTGCGGATGCGTATGCGAAACAGGGTGTGGTGAGCCAAAAGACGATTTTGACCTGCGCGACAGGGGGCTTCGGAATCGGGATTGCGGAGTATATGGTTGCAATGCTGCTTGTTATGATGAAAAAGGTTCCGGCATATCTTGAAAATCAGAAGAAAAGCGTTTGGCATGATGAGGGAATGGTTGAATCCCCGATGGGAAAGCGGGTGCTGATTGTAGGCACAGGGGATATCGGAATCGAGTTCGCCCGGAGGATGAAAGCGTTTGATTGCAGTATCATTGGCGTCAGGCGCAGAGCGGATGTGTGTCCTGCTGAAATTGACGGGATACGTGGGATGTCGGAGATGGAAGCAGAGGTCGGCAAGGCTGATATCATAGCGCTGTGTCTGCCGGGAACGGAACAGACATATCACTTGTTTGATGAAAGACTCTTGAGCAGGTGCAGACAGGGCGCCTATCTGATGAATGTCGGACGGGGAAGTGCGATTGATACGGCAGCTATATTAAAGGAAGAAATATATAGCAGATTTGCAGGTATCTGGCTTGATGTGTGCGAGCAGGAGCCGCTGCCGGATGGACACCCGCTATATTTTGTCCCTAACATGCTGATTACACCGCATATAACAGGCGGCTTTCATCTCAATATTACCATTGATCATGTGTTTGCAATATGTGTACATAACCTGAAAGCGTGGCTGAATGGCACGGAGTATGTTCATATAGTCGATCGAAGCACAGGATACAGCATGTAGCATAACAGATGATGTATTTAATATGATACACAGATATCAATGAATAAAAATACGGGATGCGTATCATAATTTACATAAAGCAATATCGGAGGTGCCAAGATGTGTACAGCGGTTACTTACAAGACAAAGGATTTTTATTTCGGGCGAACATTGGACTATTTTGAATCCTATGGTGAAAAAATTATTATAACGCCTAAAAATTTTCCGTTTCATTTCAGAAAAGTGCAACCACTAAAAGAGCATTATGCCATGATTGGAATGGCAATCGCCGCAGACGGATATCCGCTTTACTATGATGCGTCAAATGAAAAAGGTCTTAGTATGGCGGGACTGAACTTTCCGGAAAATGCTGATTATAAGGAAGAAATGCCGGGGAAGGATAATATTGCTCCGTTTGAATTGATTCCGTGGATACTTGGACGCTGCCGTGATGTGGAGGAAGCAAAAAAGCTGCTTTCTCAAATAAATATAGTAAAAATAAATTTCAGCGATGAACTTCCGTTGGCACCGCTGCATTGGATTATCTCAGACAGGAATTGTTCAATCACGGTAGAATGTGTCAGGGACGGAATGAAAATATACGATAATCCTGTGGGGATTCTTACAAACAATCCGACCTTTGATATGCATATGGTTAATTTAAATAATTACATGAGCTTGTCACCGAATCCGCCTGTGAATCGGTTTTCCGAACGATTAAATCTGCGGGAATATAGTGTGGGAATGGGAGCTATGGGACTTCCGGGAGATTTGTCGTCAGGCTCAAGATTCGTGAGGGCGGCGTTTGTAAAGATGAATTCCATCTCAGGTGATTCCGAGTCGGAGAGCATAAGCCAATTCTTTCATATTCTCGGCTCTGTCAGCCAGCAACGCGGCTGTGTCTGTATAGATGAAGGAAAACATGAATATACGATTTATTCCTCGTGCTGCAATACAGACAAAGGAATATATTACTATACGACCTACGAGAATAGTCAGATAACCGGAATTAATATGCATCATGAAAATCTTGCAGGCAATGAGCTTGTGATATATCCGTTGATAAAGGGACAGCAGATTAGAATGGAGAACCGGCATAGAAAGCCAATATAGGAAATACCGGCATAGAGAATGGATATGATTCGCGAGTTGTAGTTTTATTGAGCGATGGTTTATAAATTAAAGGAGAAAGACGGTTTTGCGGTTGATAGCATAGCCGTTTTTTATATTAAAATAAGGTTGACATTTAATTTGAAAAAAGTGTTGACATATAAAAATCACTGTGGTATATTCT
>CAYOOW010000030.1:0-31792 GCA_964405715.1 uncultured Bacteroides sp. | reverse complement strand
ATCACTGTGGCGTACCGCATTGTCCAGAAGGATGGAAGTAAGCTGACTAAGCTGATCAGGATTGCCTTTCACAGAAAGATTTTCTGTGATATTGCACTGCAGCGTCAGCCCCCGCTCAAAAATGACGGTTTCAAAAGGAAGTGTTTCTCCCATGACGATCCTGCTGATGTTCAGTGTTGTCATTTCAGGCATGACATTTTCGGTTCTTGCAAGCTCCAAAAGCTGTGTAACCAACGCCCCCATACGGGTATTTTCATATTGGATATTGGAAAGCCACTGATTATCACCAATTTCACGGGACAGCATTTCGGCATTGGCATTGACCACAGATACCGGTGTTTTCAGTTCATGACCCGCATCGGATATAAACTGTTTCTGCCTCTGATAACTCTCTTCCAAAGGCTGCACGATTCTCTTTGCGGCATAACGAGCCAGAAAGAAAATGAGGATAAGCGCAGCCGTCCCAAAAAGCAGCGTGTAGCGAACCAGTGTCGCTATGTTCTGCTGAATAATGGTATTATCCATAAAGGCAACAAGGATATCTGCATCTACCTGTTCACAGCGATAAACCAGGCTGCCACAAGTACCGTCATTTTTCTTGTCAAGGACCTGTAAAGCAATGCTTTCCAATTCCTCATCAGAATATACTTCGCTGGTATTGTCAGTTTTCAGCACATTTCCGTCCTGATCAAGCAGGACGGAATAAAAGGTGGACAGTTTAAATGCAGTGTCATTCTCAAAATCCGATTCTGCAATCTGATCCGAACCATCGGTTGGCGGATTTTTTCCTTCCGGCAGACTCTGCATAGAGAACAGCTCTATGTGATGCTCCAGCATATTTTGGTTCGTTTGATAGACGTTCGCATAGCTGACTCCATAGATGACGCAAAAGGTTCCCGCAATCAGGACCACCAATATGGACATAATGATTGCAACGATTTTTTGCCTTGATTTTCTAAACATCGCCGCACCTCAATTCATAACCAAGTCCGCGTACCGCCTTGATTTCCGTTTTGGCTCCCACGAAATTCAGTTTCTTGCGAACAAAGGACATATACACTTCTACATTGTTGTATTCGGCATCGCTTTCATAACCCCAGATTTTCACGGCAAGCTGTTCGCGGGTCAGGATTTGCTTCCGATTGATCATGAGATATTCCAAAATTCTGTATTCCTTTTCACTCAGACGAACGCTCTGCCCATTTTCGGTACAGGAGAGCGTAAAAGCCTTTGTGTCCAAAGATATGTCACCGTAAGAAAGCATTCCATCATCCACAGGCACGTTTCTCCTGGTCAATGCCCGAAGTCTTGCCAGCAGTTCCTTTGTCATAAAGGGCTTTGTCAGATAATCGTCCGCACCGCAGTCAAGACCCATGACTTTATCATCCAATTCCGATTTTGCTGTCAGCATGATAATAGGCGTCCGTATTCCATTTTTCCGGGCGTTCTTCGCAATTTCAAAGCCGCTCATTCCCGGCAGCATCACATCTAAAATAATGACATCGTATATGTCGCTTTCCACTGCGGACAGTCCTGAAATGCCATCAGCATAATAGTCCACTTCATATTTTTCAAGACGAAGAATTTCGCACAAGGCCTGCGCCATTCGTTTTTCATCTTCAATGAGTAAAAGCCGCACTGTCTCACCTCCATTTGACACATTCTATTACATTGTACCATGGAATATTGAAAAATGATTGAAATTCCATGTGCGAAGTGTGAAAATTATTATAGAGAAGCACCTGACTGAATGTCAAGTGCTTGTGATATCTGTATTCCAGTTATGCCTGTATCTCCGTTCCGTTCCGGAAAGTGACTGTGACTTCCTTCTTCCTGCCGACCGTGACGAACTCCACCATGCTGCCCCAGATCTGCTCGTCAAACCCGGCAATGGTGCCGTCCTGGGCTTTCAGTACCTTGATGAAGTTCGCCAGCCGCTCGTTCTGCGTTTCCTTTGCGGAAATGGCGATTTGATCTCCCCCCCTCAGTCACATGGGGGTTCGCATTGTTTTTCCTTGTCGCTGTATCTCGTCCTTCCTTGAGACACATCTCGCACAGCGGATGCGAACGGACATAGCGGTCACGGATGCGTGCGTTTATCTCGTCACGGAGGGTGATAAGCTGTGCGGCCTTTTCTTCCACGCTCCGCTGTATCTCGTCCATCTCCTTAGTCAAAGAGCGTATGAGTGTTTCACCGTCTATACTGGTCAGGGCAGAGAACCACCAGAGCGGTTCCGCCGGCGGAGAGGATTTTTCGTATGGTCGCTTTCTGCATCTCGGCATCGCTGATAACGCCATCCTGCTTCATATTAGCGATTAGCCATTTCGCAAGCCTGTAATCGACTTCAGTTTCAAACAACTGCAATTCCTCCTTCCAAGTTTGTAGTGTCCATACAGCACTCTAAAAGCCAATAATAGCAAGTCATTTTTGAAAAACCTTTCACATTGCAGTTCTTGGCATAATGTCCAAAAAAAGGCTCGGACAAGTCACCTCGTCCGAGTCTTTATATCATCCTTTTTTATTTTACAAACCGGAATTCTGATATGACCTAATTTATAGCATTTATTAACTGTTATATTTTATCCTCGTGAAGCTCGCAAACCCTTGAAAACACCAAATTTATAGCAAGTGAGTTTGCCTTCACGCTTTCCCTTGTGTTATATCCTTTTCCCTCGTGTTGCGAAGCCTCATAAGGGCAATTATGAGGGAAAGAAAATCTTGTAACAAATTATAACACGCAATATCAATGACGAAAAGAACTGACTGAAATGCTTTCTTAAATTTCTCCGAAAATGAAAAAAGAAAGGACAGATAAGATATGAAATTCATATATGCAACATACAATATGTATCACAACAGTATTGACATTAACACGTATGCAGGATATATCCTACGAATTGATTGAAACAAGGCGGAAAAAGGATTGCGGACAACAGGCTGCTCTCAATGTGCTTTAAATGCTCTTGCAATAGATAAGCCACTTGATATATGCAATCCATCGGCTTCCCGATGGATTTGGTTAGCACTTGAAGGTAATCTACAAATGTGGGTGGATGCAGAAGATAGTTTAGAAATATGGTAGGAAATACCATTAAAAAGGAGCACACTAGAATTATAATATTTCCAGTGTGCTCTGCTATTTAAACAGAATAGTCTACACTCTTTGTCACAAAGGTACTGCCGCTTTGTACCAGACTTGCCTCGACGCTTTCGCGTGTAACAGTATTTAAGATGCCGGAGTCAAAGGGCTGTCCGATTTTCCAATCTGGATTTGCGGCTTTTACCGCATTATACATTGCTCTTGTGTATGCTTTTTCATATTGTCCAAGCGTCCATGAGCCTTTCAATCGGTCATCAATTTTTACACTTTTCTGATATGCCGTATATACATCCGAACGTTTTGTTGTATCTCCGTTTGCAACACCATTTTCTTGTATATACTCTCTTTTTACCAAGTCAAACATTTTTTGGCGGTATTCTTCAGAGACACTAATAATCTGCTGTTTTTCAGAAAGGCTTTTTCCAGTCATATCCATGCCTGCGACACCTTCGGAGTTCAGAAGATTTCCATCAGAATCGTACATCTTCATTTTGTTTTTTATAATAGTGTCACGTCCGCCAAACATCTCATAAATCAATCGCTGCTCCTCTGTCATAGTTGCCTCATTTGCGATAATACCTGAAAGAGAATTTTTGACAACAGCTTTATATTGTTCACTATCCTTATCTATTCCACCAATTTTGGAGTTGGTGTTAATATAGCTAAGATATGAGCTAATATTTAATGACATATCTAACATCTCCTTCCAAACAACAATTTGACACTATATCATTTTTTGTATCGGTCAATTTCATAAAAAACTTAATATTTGCTCCAAAAGTAACATTTATTTTTATCTGTTTTTATTATTTTAGAGATAGCTTTTCGATGAATATAGTGCGTTTGCACAGTTATTGATTGAATTGCGTTTGTTTCTCAATTATAGTAATCTTCGTGAGCTGATTCCGCCTTACGGAGTGCCTTGTAGAAACTTTCCACATTCTTAAACCCGCATTCCCTGACAATGCCGGATAAGCGGGCTTTCATATTGGCAATCTGCTCATTTTTGTCTGCTGTCTGCCTTGACAGTTCGGATCGCCTGCCTGCCTTAAAGATACCTTTGCACTCTGCAAGCTGTTCCTCCAGTTCATTCCGCTGCTGCTCAACCGCAAAGATGGCGTTATTTTGTGCTTTCAGCTTTTGGTTAATTTCACATAGCTGTCTGTAAGAAGCCGCTTCTTTGGAGGGTTTTGGTCTTGGCGGTATGGCAGGCTTTGTCTGCAAACCCTAACACCCTGCGGAACACTTTGGAAATGACAATTTCCAATATTGCTATGGCACTATTGATAATGGAAGATAGCATATTCGGTCTGTTCCCGAAAACCTTTACGGATTCCGAAACCTTATCCGTTATCTGCTCCTTTTTTATCTGTAAAATATCCGCCTTTGCAACACCCGTCACAATCGCCCTGTCAACGGTCTGATTCCACATGGCACGCTTTTCATTGTCGGCTTTGATTTCCTCCGCTTTGGGGTTGTTTTTGCCTATCTTCTTGGTGGCAAGATAGACAAACCGGAATTTAAGCACTTCTAAATGAATAACCTCATAATTTTTTTGACAAGAAATATTTGCTTAGTTTAGGATCTTTATCTTCACGAACAAATTCAATCCTGTATCCGAGTTTTGGATAAAACTCAGGTGCCTGAAAGCCAAAGGTCGTTAGGGTTATTATGTCGTATCCTTTTCCACTAAACTCTTTCTCTACTGCACCAACAAGCGCACTCCCTAACCCTTTATTCCTGAACTTCTCCCCAACGATTAGATCTCCGATATGGATCTCATTATAATATGCTCTCCCTGTGATTACACCAAGAATATTTTTTTCATTATCTTCAGCAACAAAGCAGAATTCTTCAAAGTTAAGCTCTACACCACTTTGCAAAGCATAATCAGTAAACTCTTTATTTATGAAATCGCCTGTTCTTTTATCATAATCAACTTTTTTCGTTATAACTATTTTCATGACATACACCTCTCTTCCTATAGCTTGTTCCTTTTATCTGCTTGTCATTGGTAATTCCAAAAATATTTATTATACGATAAATCGTGATAGTTTAGAATTTTTATTATATCTTTCACCCCCCCCTGGAAAAATCAGGCATTCCATCCACTTTCCGGTACTTATTTCTCCTCGCACACCTGAAAAATATAGAACTTCAGATAATACGATTCATCCGCCGACCAAAGAATCGGATGATCCGGCGCCTGCGTGCGAAATTCCACCTGTCTGAGACGCCTGTGCACGTTGTTTGCCGCCTGGTGGATTGTCTTCGTGAACAGCTCATAATCCATGAAATGTGAGCAGGAGCAGGTCACGAGGAAACCTCCATCCTTCACCAGCTTCATACCGCGCAGATTAATCTCACGATAGCCCTTTACCGCATTTTTGACAGAACTTCTCGACTTCGTAAATGCCGGCGGATCAAGGATGACCACATCAAACTGTCTGCCCTCCTGCTCCAGCTGGGGGAGCAATTCAAATACATCCTCGCAGATGAACTCCACCCTGTCTGACAGACCGTTCAATGCCGCATTTTCCTTCGCCTGCGCCACCGCGAGCTCCGAGGCGTCCACACCCGTCACATGGGCGGCTCCGGCAATCCCCGCATTTAATGCAAATGAACCTGTATGGGTGAAGCAGTCAAGCACCTCCGCTCCCTTGCACAGCTTGTGGATCGCCTGCCGGTTATACTTCTGGTCAAGGAAAAATCCCGTCTTTTGCCCGTCCTTCACGTCCACAATATAGCGTACACCGTTTTCAGCGATTTTAACATTTGTGTCAAAAGGCTCACCTAAAAAGCCCTTGCTTCTGGACATACCCTCCTTCTCCCGAACCTTAGCGTCACTCCGCTCATATACGCCGCGGATTATGATTCCATCCTCAGCGAGAACCCGTTTCAGGCAATCTATGATAAACAACTTTAATCTGTCGATGCCCAGTGCCAGCGACTCCACTACCAGCACATCCGAGAATTTATCAACAACCAATCCCGGCAGGAAATCCGCCTCCCCGAAAATCACACGGCAGCTGCTGATATCCACGGTCTTTTTCCTATACTCCCACGCATTCCTCACGCGCAGCATCAGAAAAGCTTCGTCTATATCCTGTTTCGGATTTCTCGTCATCATGCGCACGGTAAGCTTTGATTTTCTGTTTATGAATCCCTTTCCCATCGGATATCCGTCAAAATCCCTGACAATCACGATATCTCCGTCCTCGCAGGAGCCCATCACACCGTTTATCTCATTATCATATATCCACAAACCGCCTGATTTAAGCGCCCGTCCCTCTCCCTGCTTCAGGATAACAACAGCACTCGGCTCAGTCAGGCTCAGTATATTCTCTGCACACCCCTTGTTATCTACAGTCTCCATCTCCCTGTCCTCCCGTTACAGCATTTAATCCAGTCTGTTTTCCGCATCGTCCACATCCGTATAGCCGTAGAGCTTTGCCGTATTATCCATGATATTATACGCAAGATTCTCACCCTTCCTGTTCAGCTCCACGATAAATCTCCCGTACAATACAAAGGTCTCCTCCGAATATGTCCCAAGCTCACCCCGCAGATACGTTTCATACGAGGTATTGTAAGCGCTGTCCTCAGAGGTATGAATACTGCGCGCATTTCCCGCCATCTTCGGATATTTCGCAGCAAAATCCTCCATCCATGCAACCTGAATCCTTATAATCTCCTCGGCAATATTATTTCGCTCCGCACTGCGCTCCGGCAGCTCCTTTGCAAGTTCCGCATAACGCTCCGGCGCCGTACTCTTCATCATACGCGCATATTTCTCCATAATGAGATTCCAGCCTCTTGCATCAGCGTCCAGCAAATCCTTACAATAGCTTTCCAGCAATTCATCATCCCAAGCCATATACTGGCTCTTTCTCATAATCGAAAACGTATTCCAGTCATCCTGACAATCGGCTCTTCCGCCCTCATTCTTCACCTTATCAAACTGCGCCCACTCCAGACGCACAATCCTTTCAATCAATTCATCTCTGTCCATTCTCTGACCGTCCATATCTACACCCTCCATTTTATTTTCATCCGGATTCATCACGCGCGCAATCAATGTCTGACAGTGCACATCCATAAATGTCTCGTTCCCGCTCACAATTCCCTGTAGCTTCAGCTCCTCCAGAATCAGAACCGCCATCTGCTCAAACAGACACACAGCCTGATCATCATGATTTACCTCGTATGGGCTGTACCGCGAAGATACCCCCGTGCTGTCTCCAGTCTCCCACGCGTCCTTCTGGCAGCGCGCCACAGCAAGCTCATCCAGCAAAGGTATTAGTCCCTTTAACACGCAAAGCCGTTCCATCCCTCTGCGCATCCATTTGTAATACGGCGCATATGTCCGGTTCAACAGATACGCGATTTCCATCGCACTCTTCATTCCCTGTGCAATACACAGATTGGCGGTCACATAGTCCTGCCTTGCCATCATCCGGGCATAATTGCTCTGTCCGTACTGTGCGAAATCATGAAGTTTCTCCGCCAACCGAAGCATCCAGACGTGCTCGGGATAATACGAGAGCAGTTCGTTCCGAATACCCGTAAAGATTCCCGCATCGTCCCGGAATACCATACCGTTTACTGCCGTCGCAAATTTATCCTCTGTAATTTGCAGCCATATCTGCTCCGTAGGGACCGAACTGATTCCGCCGCGTTTCATGACATGCTCATCAAGCCTGATTCCAAGTGCATTTTCATAAAAATGCCCGATCGTAAACACGCCCCTGCGGCGATCTATAAATTTATTATATGACGGATTCCCTGCGGCTCCTGCTCCAAATGCTCCGCCTGCCGAAAATGCATCCTCCGTCTCCTCAAACTCCTGTCCATGCTCCTGCAAAAGCTGCTCATACGCCTTATTCAGAGAGATGCCGATTTTCTCGTAATCCTCCGTCGTAAGCCACATACAAAAGCCAATGCCAAAGTCGTGATCTCTGGAAATGACATCATCAAACCCAAAACAATCCGAGCCCTCGCCCACCAGTCCGACAGCGATACGCGCCTCATACTGCGGAAAACGCGCATGTATCATCGGCGCGCCGTACTTCTCATAAAATGCCCTGCAACGTTCCAGGTTTCCGTTTTCGGATACTGAATCATCCGTTTTCTCCTGTAAGGCTCCGTCATCCATATTGTCTGCGCTCTTCTCCCTGCTCTTCTCACAGGCGCGCCTATAATTATCCTCAACCCGGGCGTACGCATCCGTTTTTCCCGTATGTTTCTCAATCTCTTTCATGGTACGTGCGTAATATTCCGCCGCCTCGTCATAATGCTCCTTGATATACAGCGCATCTCCCATGGCGGACAATGCCGCTCCGTAATGAAAATCACGCCCGCCGTCTGCCTCAAAGATATCCAGCGATTTTTGCAGATATTGCATTGCCTCGTCATACGCCTGTTCCGCTTCCTCCGAGGACTCTGCCTCCTGACTGATTCGGAGCAGCGTCACGGCAAGATTGCACCTTGTCGTCGCCTGCTGAATTGCCGCATTTGCATGGGTATCGACCACAGAGAGCGCCCGTTTCAGCATCTGCTCCGCGCGCCGGAAATCCCCCATCTCCTGATACAGCAGACTCCAGTTATTGTACAGACTGGCAAAATTAAATTCTCCCACAGAAAGCTTCGCCCTGTAAATAATTTCCACAGTCCGAAATGCATCCATCGCTTTTTCATAATAACCAAATGCCCGATATGCGTTTGCCACATTGATTAAAGCTGTCGCATATTCAACCGTATCCGTCAGACCGAGCTTATCAAACATCTTCTCCACCAGCTCACAGTAATGCAAGCCCTTCTCGTGCTGGCTGGTATCACGGCAGAATCCGAGCATTTCATTCATCAGGGCAAGCGCAGAGTAATAATCCTTCTCCTCCATCGCCTGTTCTATCTTAGAAGTCAAAAAATCATCTATATCCTCCAGAGAATTCATTCCAAACATATTATCATATTCCAGTAACACCTTATTGATATCCATGACATATCCTCCGTACTTTCTATAAATCTACGTTGCATCATACAGACAATATACGTCCGCATGATGTTTCCCTTTTCTTCTCCATTCTACCTCATTTTCGCGATAAAAGCCACCTGATTTCGTATATATCATATACTATCTGGTGGCTTTTATAATTACATTTTATATTTTTTATCCGGCAATTCTACATCTCTTCATCTATCTTAATGCCTTTCAAATCCGCCTCTATCAGCTTCATCTCATATTTCAAATCATTCAGATTCTGCTTTGCATCCTCCATGTGCGTGCCCTGCTTCGTCATCAGCGCAATGTCACTGATTTCGACATCCGGTGTATCACTTTTCTTTGCCTCCTCCTTTGCATCAAGCGCCGCCTCTCTGGTTCCCTCGATGATAGCCTTCTGAATCGCCCGCTCCACGCGGATTTCTTCAAGCTCCTCCTCTTTCTCTTCCTTCTTCTCGGCAGCTTCCTCTGCCTTCTTCTCTGTCTCCTCCATCATCTCATCCACGTTTTCCTTGGTATCCTGAATGATGGTACCGATTATATCCTTACTTGCCGCCTCCATAACAGCGTCCGCCGAAGCCTTTGCGTCCCGCATCGGATTTGATTGCAACATCTCAAGCTCGATATTCGTAATATCATCTACCATGTTGTCCATTATTTTTTTTGAATCCCTGTAGCGAATCTCCCAGTCGCCCTCGATATCATTGAGCTCCAACGCCCTTGCCTGATAATCCGTAAGCGGCTGCTCCATCAGCGCCTCCGCGCGCTCCTCTTCCTCCTTTGAAAGCACTTCTCCGCTGAGCAGACCTTTTTTCTGATCCTGATACCGCTCCATGAGCTCCAAATCCTTCTGCTCATCAGATTCGGGATCAATCTCATAATACTCCTTCAGCGCATTTTTTTCACTTCCGATAGCAGCAAGCTCTGACGATGCCTTTTCCAGCTGCTTCTTATTCGTGTTGTAGATTTCCTTTCTCTCTGCAATATCCGCATCTACAGCCTTATCCTGCTCCCATGCATCGGATATGAGCTTCCACGCCTTTTCCCGCGCTTCCTTTCTCTTCTGCGCAATCGGATCATTTACAAGGTTTGATTCCCCCGCAAAAAATGTTTTTCTGTCTGTCTTATTCTGTCCGTTCGCCCCGTACACCTGATTATCCGCGGCGCTGTACGGACTCCAATTCACTGTCAATGCCATACACCATTCCTCCTTGAAATCGCAGTCACTTCCATGACTGATTGTGGCTTATACTATTTGCTTCCTTCTGTACATCAGCTTCCCTGCCTCTGTATATAATACATTATATCTCAGAGCCTGCCTGCACGCAAGGGCATTTCGTGCAAGTTTCTCCTGTTTAAGCCATATTCTTACCAATATTGACCTGTTTTACCTCCGCCTCATGGTTTCGTGAGTCCCTGTTCTCATAGTTAAACAAAATCCATTGTGGCTCATCATTATACTCTATACCAGCCACATCCCGAAGCATCTCCCATGGATTGATATCATAAACCGCATAGTGAAACATTTCCACATGACAATATTTTTTTTCATATCCCAGGTTTCTGAGCGTCTGTCCAATCTGCCGGTTATATGCAGCATGCTCCGGCGCACATTTTGGTCTCGCTTTCACCTTTTCACGGATATAAAGGTCAAACAACAAGGTCTCACCGTACAGGTTTTCATGTGCCGAATCCGTCTGAACCGCGAACCTGTACAATATCTCAGCGCGTGCAAGGCGCGTATAATTCATGTCCTCCACCCCGTTTTCCCTGTAAAAATCTGCCAGTTTCAAATACATGTCAAAGGGACTGTCAAACTGCCGTTCCAAAACTGCAAGTGTTCTCAAAAACTGCCCGCTGTTGTAATGGATTTCGAGCATTTTCTCCACCAACTTAATGCGCTGGAGTTCCTCATACGATAACCATTTGGTCGCCATCACCTCATAGGGCGGCTTGGTTCTGTAAACCATTCCATAGCTTTCCGCCATATCATACATGTGCGAGCCCTTTAAAACCTTCAGGAAACCGAGCTGAAGCTGCTCCGGTTTTAGCCTGTATATTTCATCAAAGGAGCCGCGAAATGAATCATATCCCTCATACGGAAGTCCGGCAATTAAATCCAAATGCTGATGAATATTCCCACCTGCCTTGATACGCTGCACCACATCCTTCAGACGTTCCAGATTCATCACCCGCCGAATCTCCTGAATGGTATCCTGATTCGTAGACTGCACCCCTATCTCAAGCTGCACCAGCCCCTGCCGCATCGCAGCGAGCAGCGCAAGCTCCTCATCGTTCAACAAATCTGCCGACACCTCAAAATGGAAATTCGTCACCCCGTTATCATGCTCCTGAATATATTTCCATATGCCGAGCGCATGCTCGTGATTACAGTTAAATGTTCTGTCCACAAACTTCACCTGCGGCACCCGGTTGTCAAGGAAAAATTGCAGCTCACTATAAACGAGGGCAACGCTCCTGAGCCTCAGCTGCCTGTCCACCGACGACAGGCAGTACGAGCATGAAAACGGACATCCGCGGCTTGATTCATAATAAATAATCCGGTTCTCAAACTGCTTCAGACTTTCATAGCAAAACGGCAGCTCATCCATATCAATCAAGCTCTCGCCCGGGTTCACATGCAGCTTCCCATTTTCATCTCTCCACACAATCCCGGCGATATCCTCCAACGCTATCTTATCGGACTTTGCTCCTCCCTGATAATGCCGGCATAAAAGAGAAAATGTTTTCTCGCCCTCACCGACCATGACTCCCGTCACAGCCGGGTTATTTTCCAGAAATTCCCCCGTCTGAAACGATACCTCCGGTCCACCCAGCCAAATCGGAACCTCCGGCATAAGCTTATGAAATTCCACGGCAAGCTCTCTCACATACTCGATATTCCAGATATAGCAGGAGAAACACAGAACATCCGGCTTCTGATTATAAATATCCCGCAGAACCACCTCGAACTGCTGGTTGATTGTATACTCCGCGAGCGCTGCACACTGCCCCTGCTTCTTCGCATACGCCTGCATGGAGTACACTGCCAGATTGGAGTGAATATATTTTGCATTCATGGCTGCCAGCAGAATATGCGCCCGCCCGTACTTTTTTATCTTCTCCTCATACAGTGCATCATGTCCAAACACGGAAAGCGCCCTTTTATAACATTCCACCGCTTTCTCATTTTCGCCCATGTCCGCATAAATATCGCCCTTCACATACCATGCATTATGACTCTCAATAAATGTGCTCAGGCGATCCCTCTTTTGGCTGAGCGCTGCGTCGATTGCCCTGAGCGCCTCGTCATATTTCTTTAATCCAAGATAAACCTCCGCTTTTCTGATATAGGTGTATGTATCGTCCGCATCTGCAACCTGCTCTAATGCTATATCGATATATTTTTGATATTCGGGCTTCGTCACATCATCCGTTTTATTGATTGCCATCAGATACGGTCCGCATGTATAGCCGTTATTCTCAGTATCAAGCTCCAGCGCTTTTGCAAACATCTCCTTTGCCTGCTCATACATTCCATGGTCAAGATAAATAAGTCCCATTGAGCGGTATATCAAATAATCGTCCGGTTTATGCTCAAGTGCAAGCTGAAAGGTTCTGTATGCATCGTCAATATGCCCCTGATTCCCGTAAAAGCAGCACAGATTTCCGATACAGTACTGAACCAGAGAGCTGTCGCCCAATTCACGGATGCACCTCTCCAACAGCTCCACACACCCCGGCAGATTATTCATCCGAACGAACAGCTCCGCGTGGTCAAGGACATAATTATCATCCAAACCAAACTCCGATTCACAGGCTTCGTACACTGCTTTTGCTCCATCAAAATCCCCCATACACGAAAGTGCCGCAGCCTTGCCCATATACGCACGCTTTCTGTATCTCTCATCATCCGCCAACGCAAGTACCTTTTCGTAATAGGAAATGCTTGTCTCAAATTCCCCCAGGACATGATATATCCCCGCAATCCTACACATCAGATTCTTGTTCCGGGAATCACACTTCAACGCCTCAGTATAATAATGCAGCGTCTGTTCATCCTCCCCGAGCTCGTTGTAGTTTGTACCGAGCAGTGCATAGACGTCAAAATCATCCCACAAATCGGACTCCTCCACGTCCTCCCTGTCCAAAAGCTCAAGAAGCAGCTCATTTGAAGCGGCATAATCCTCTTCAAGCCCAAGCAGCCTTGCGCGCCACATCAAAATCCTGCCATTCTCACTGCCAAGCCCGTCAAACCGTTCAAGGACGCTCTTCATGTCATCATTCCTGTCACAATCCCAAAAGATTGCAAGCTCAACCTCATACGGCTCAAACGAATAGGGATATAACGAAATCGCATGTTCACAGGCATTGATGGCACGCCCGTATTCGTCCAGCATGTAAAAGCTTTTTGCCATATACAGATAGGCGTAATAATTCTCATCCTGCACAAGCATAGCTTCACAGTTTGAAATACATGTATCATAATTTCCACATTCGTACTCCAGATGGCACATCGCCTCATGCGCGCTCTGGATTAAAGCGTGCTTTCCCGACAGGGACAGCTCCAGATATTTTCCTGCCTCATCATAGTTCTTCATCCTGAGATAGCAGTCGGCAATGAAATAGCACGCGCTGTAATAATTTATCTGCCCCTTTCGCTTCTTCTTTTTCTCCGCTTCCTCACGTTTAGCTTTCTCGGGAAATGTCTCCAGCTCATTTTTCCATATGAAAAAACATTCGAGCGCCTTGTCATACCTTTTTGTATACAGGTAGTTTCTGCCGAGCAGACTATAATACTCGCATTTGTTTTCATCGGACGGCGTAAAGGCTTCGAGCACGTTTGCCGCATCGTCAAATAAATTGTTTCGGTAATAACACCATGTAAGCTGTAGCCTTAATTTTTCATCTTCCGGGTTATCCGAAATTTCCTTTGTCAGCTTCTCAATCAAGCCCTCATTTGCCCGCATCATACGCATGATGGCACCCACATCGTAGCTGTTGATATCCATCATATCCATAAATATATCTCTGGATTTCTCGTATTCCCCGATTGCCCAGTACAGGTCTCCCATGCGCCACATAACCGTATAGTCATCCGGCTCCGCAGCCTTTGCCATCTCATAATATTTTTCCGCATCATCATATGCTTCCCGCGCTATCGCAAAATCACCGCAGGCGAGCATAAAATATGTTTCCTCCGGGTACCTGTCGAGAATTTCCTCCGCCCGCTTTTGCAGACCTTCGATTTCACCGGCATATTTCCCGACTCTCTCTTCCCTGCTGTCCGCCTGCATATTTATCTCATGTAATGCATGACAGAGCTTACATATCTCAACATACGGATGATAGATGCCAAACTGTTCTATCTCCTCTATGAGCGCCCTCTCTTTCTCGATATCACTTTTGGAGAGCGCATTGTCAAGACTGTAATATGTAAGGATAAATGCATCCATGTCACCGTCTGTCGTCTCAAAAAGCGCATAGTTGATGCTGTCCTTGTACGTTGCATTATTTAATATAAATTCTATAAAATTCTCCGGATAATATTCGGTGAGCTCCCCTTTTATCTCCTTTAAATCAAAGGTATCTGCAATCACCTTAAACACATTCTGCGGCAAAACATTATGCTTCATCAGAAAATCAAGCACCATGTGCATGGATGCGTCTCCGGTATCGAGGGAGACAAACTCATCCCGTTCAAATATAGCCTGCCATTCCTCAGAGCGAATCCGCCTGTCAAAATCAGCATACAAGACATTCAAGTCCCGGATTAAGCCCAGCTCTTCCCCGTCAGCCTCCGTCCCAACCGAATCTGCCTCCCGAAGTGCCTCCTCATAGGCATTTCTAAGCTGCATAAAACCCTCGGGATCATCCTCAGGATTCACATGAACCAGCTTGCTTCTATATGCATTTTTAATGGTTTCCTTGTCTTTTGTCTTATCAATTCCGAGAATTTTCCACTTATCCATATTACCTCCACGCTCTCTGACTGCTCTGCACTGTCGCCGCACATCCCGCAATATCTATTTCTCTTTTATCAAATCATAGCTCTCCGCTATCATGCGCTTGATATCATGATCGGGTATCGTATCATCCAAAATCACCGTATTCCAGTGATTTTTATTCTGATGGTACCCCGGAATGACGGATGCATAGCTGCTTCGCCAGAAATCGCGCCATTCCGGATCGACCTTTATATTGATACGCATCTGCCCCTGATATTCATAGGTCCATAGAAATGCTCTTTTATTCTTTTTGTACCGCACCAAAATCCAGTTTTGATCATGAAAGGGTGCATCCTTGTATGCCCCAGGAAAAGTCATTGCATACCGCAAAGCTTCCTCGCGTGTTTTCATATCTCCGTCACCTCGGAATCATCGTTATTATTTCTGCTCCTCCCCGTTGTTTCCGATTTCAGGATTCGTGTCCCCGACATTCACAGCCGGAAGAACATTCATCTCACTGTTTCCCCTACCGTTCTTTTTTGATTTCTTCTTTCTCAGGAATATCCAGAGAATGAGGACGATAACAAGGACAATCACAATGCCGTAAATGTTCATAATAATCCAAAACAGAATTTCCTCCAGAACATCTAAAAATTCTTCCCACGAAGCCTTGCATGTATTCTTGAAACGATTCAGGAACGTATTGGAAGGTGCAGGCGTCTCCTCATATTGTAACACTTCTTTGATTGTAATATCAATATAGGAATATGCCACGTCATTCTCAATGTTTGTAATACCGGATTGCAGCTGCGCAATCTGTATCTGAATATCAAACAATTCATTTTCAATCTGTAACGCATATTCGTCCTCGGTCGCATTTTCAAGCAGCGTCAGATACCTCTCATACTCTGCCTCATATATTTCAAGCTGTGATGCGTAGGTGCTATACTGCTGCGTCACATTCGATGCATTGGAATACCGCTCCCTCACATCACCCAGATTTGTTGCGGAATTCATGATTGTTTCATACTCCGCGCTCGGCACTCTCACTGTCGCATAATATAAATTGTGCTTATTCGCATCATCAACAGCATAATATCCGCTGGTAGAATAGTTGTCCGAATATGATTCGGATTCCACAAATCCGCCCTTTTCGTTTATCAGTGCCTTGAAATCGTTTACGGAGGTACTAAAATCCAATGTATCAATGCTTAATGAGCCGCGATACACCAGCATTTCCCTGTCCAAAGCACCTGCTTTGTCAGTTCCCGTCTGCAAAGCATCCGCTGTCTCATCAGTTGTGTATGACGCGCTTTCTTCCGCATAGTCCTCATCCGCGGCCACATCAGCAGAATATGCCGCCTCTGTCCCATATAAACTGTTGAGTCCCTGTCCGCCGTCCATTTCCGTATCGTAGGCCTGTACGTCATCTGATTCATACACGCCATAACCGCCATCCGTACCCTTTGCATAATCGCCCGTTCCCTTGTTTCCGCAGCCGGTACATAAGAGCATGATTCCGACCATTATTAATAGCGTTTTTTTCATAGTATTTCCCCTTTCTGTTTTTTATCAGGATATATACTATACGAATCAGATATTGCTTTTTATGGAAAAAATTTAAAAAGACTGTCTATATCTTCTCCTGTGCTTTTTTGCGTGCCAATTCCTCCTGCAATTCCTCTTTAATCTCATCAATTCGTTTCAGGACATCTGCAATTGCCTCTGTCTCATCACCCGGCTTGAGCTTTTCACCAACAGCCTCTTTCTCACGGGCAACTTCTTCACGTTTCTTAATCTGTTTGTAGAATATTGACTTAAACAGTACACGGACAAGCGGCTGTATAAAGAACATCTGTGTAAAAAAGGCAAATGGGAAATTAAAGCACACCAGCTTCAGCCAATTTGCCAAAAGTGTAAAGATATTGAAGCCCATATAATACGGATAATAGAAAATGGAAGCCAGAAGGCTCATTGCCGGGCACATCAGTCCCACGGTCGCGCATATGATTGCACTCTCAAAAATCATCGGATGATTCTTTCTCGGATCAAACACACGGCTTGCAAGCCTAAAGGAACATGGACTTCCCATCAGTACCTCCAGACTATAGGCAAAACCAAACTCAATCAGGATGACTGCCCAGATTGGGAGATAATTTGCAAACATATACACGCCTCCCTGCCCGTTAATTGCGGCAAGAACGCTGCTCTTTCCGGTAATTGACATCAAAACGCTGCCATTGACGACATAAAGACTGTAAAACACATATGCATGTACGGTGATGACAACGGTGAGAAACGCAAATACCATTCTCTGTAATTGATTTTGTGGCATAATTTAACACTCCTTTATTTTTTTGACTGTCAGATTATAACAATCGAGGTAAATTTTTGTCAAGATATTAATTTTACCTGGCTTAATTTTACCTGGAGTTATTTTAGTTGAAAAAAATCTACACAAATGTTAAGATTGTAAATATAGATATTTAACGGGAGATGAATGTATGAGAATAAAATGGAAAATACTACCGATTATTATATTATTTGTATTTATAGTAATAAAACCTACTGTAACTTTTTCTTCAGCTGAAGAATCGGTTGTTAATTTAAATTTAAGTAATGGTCTCATTAGTATAACACCTACTGGATATTCTCAAAATGGAGGAAGTGAAATAGCTTTTACAGGTACATATGTTATCAGTGGTAGTAAAACAGGTGATACACCACTTAATATTACTAATAATTCCGGAAGCTCAGTAACGTTTAATATTATTCTTGATAATGCAGAAATTATTGGGAGTATTTGGTCTACAGCAGTTCGTTTTAATGGAAATAGTGAAATTATTTTAAATATTACCAATAAAGGCAGCAGTAAGATTGAAGCTGATAACCATCCAGCATTTCAATCATCTAGCGATGATGTCAAAGTTAAAATTAATATTATTAATGAAAAAGATTCACAATTATACCTGGGTGTAAGGTATATGAATTGTGAAACAGTTATATATAATATTGATACGATTTCTTGTTCAATAAATGGCAAGGAAATTTCAGATGATATAAATAAAAATACCAGTACCGGACCTCTATCTTGGACATGGAAGACCTATCAAAATGAATCCGGTAGCTTAGTTACTGTAGTATGTTCAGAATCTTCTGAAGAAGAAATGATTTGGCCATGTGAACATACAGCCGGAGAACCAATAATAGAAAATAAAGAAGAAGCAACATGTACAACGAACGGAAGTTACGATAGTGTATTATATTGTTCAGTATGCAAAAATGAAATAAGCAGAGAAACAATAATAGTAGAAGCAACAGGACATACGGAAGGAGAGGAAGTAATAGAAAATATAGAAGAAGCAACATATACAACAAATGGAAGTTACGATAAGGTAGTGTATTGTTCAGTATGTGGTGAAGAGTTGAGTAGAGAGAGGGAAATAATATCAATAAAGGAAGAAACAGAAGATGAGACATCTGATGAATACAACCAAGAAACAGACACAGAAGAGACAACGCCAGAAGAAGAGGAAAAAGAAACAACTGATACAACACAACAAATAATAGATGATTCTAATAATCCAAAAACATCAGATAATATTATAATAATTTTTTCTATGCTAATAATATCACTACTTAATATATTAATTATATATAAAATAAATGTAAACATTAAAAAGTGATTGCCGCATACCTTTCCCCGCCTGCCATATCGTCCGTTGCATTTTTTCAACTCGCCTCTGCATCGTTCTTTAACTGATCCGGTATCTTCTGCGGATTTCTGACGGCATCTGCTAAATCCTCATACGCCTCCTGATAATCCGGATGATAGCGGATAAGCTGCTTTCCCTTTTGATTATATTCCGGATATCTAAACCGTTCCTGCAACCTTTTCTACTTTCGACATATTCTATACTATAAATATTTAATCGGTATTTTTTAATTATACGATATATTATTTCAGGCGATTGGAGGATCGAAAGACATGAGGCAGCACAGACCATGCTTATGTATACTGTTGGTTCTTTTAACATTGATTTCTTTATTTTCTTATGCAGATAAATGTAATATCTGTTATGCGCGGGAGACATCCGAAACGGCCACCCGAATCTATCAGGGGATTGATGTCAGCGTGTATCAGGGGGACATTGATTATGAACAGGTAAAGGCATATGGAATTGAGGTGGTATATATCAGAGCCGGAGAAGGCTATGGTTATATCGATCCATACTTTGAACAAAATTATGAGAACGCATTAAATGCCGGCTTAAAAATCGGCTATTACCACTATGTCACGGCCTCCGATACCGCAGAGGCCAAAACACAGGCTGAATTTTTTTACTCTTTAATAAAGGAGCGGACAATTGACTGCTATCCCGCCATGGATTTTGAAGCTTTTCCGGAATTATCGGATGCAGAAATTAACGAGATAGCCGGGACTTATTTGGAAACCCTAAGTGATTTACTGGGCTACCCGGCCGCCATATATACCGATGTAAATAATATAGAAACCCTTTGGGATTCCTCTCTCTCCGAATATCCTCTCTGGGTGGCAGAATACGGAACCGGCATGCCGCAAAGCATCGGAGCATGGGATAACTGGAGCGGTTTTCAATATTCTGATATGGGAAATGTAAGAGGAATTGACGGGTATGCAGACTTAGATTATTTTAAAAATTCCATTTTTATCAGTCCTTCAGAGCGTCCGGAACCGGAGCCGACACCGGAGCCTGTGCCGAACCCGACCAATCAGACCTATACTGTAGCTGCGGGAGATACCCTGTCCTCGATTGCCGCTCGTTATCGGACGACTGTGACAGAGCTTGCGGCGCTTAACAACATATTGAATCCGAATCTGATTTACCCGGGAGAAGAATTAATTTTAACAACCTTCTCCTCGCCTGTCTCTTCCTATATAGTACATTCGGGAGATACCCTGTCCTCTATCGCGACACGCTTTGATACCTCTGTTCAGGAGCTGGTCTCTATCAATAGCATCAGCAATCCGGACCGAATCTATCCGGGGCAGGTGCTCCGGCTGCCGGAAAATGCAGAGCATACATTTTACAGGGTTAAGAGCGGGGATACCCTGAGCGGAATCGCTCTGCGGTTTGATACCTCCGTTTCCGCAATTGTCACGCAAAATCATATTGCGAATCCGAATCTGATTTACGTCGGAGAATTACTTGCAATACCATAATTACATTGACATATTACAATATGTATTCAAAGAAATCCGCAACCTTCTTATCTGTCAGAGATGCATACAATCGAAGAAGAGAGCCCGCCGCGCCTGCCGCTCCTATGTAATAGCCGAGATAACTAACCACTCTGTCCGGCGTAATTCTATCCCACGCTCCATACCATCTCCTGCCATTTTCGTCAATATAAGATTCAGCAAGTAATATGTCTGCTGTTCGAATTGCATAGCTCTTGTATTCTTCATTCTTTGTGAAATCATAAAGTGATGAAAAATACTCCAACACTCCGGGGCCACCACAGCACAGGCATTTACTGCCCCAATATCCCCATGATTTCTTCTCAGGAACACCCGCCTTAACAAGTCCATTGGCTAAACGCTTTACCCATTTCATATACTTTTCATCACCGGTTACCTGATATAATTTTTTAAATAAAAGTGTAGAACCGACAGGTCCTCCACACATTCCGAGATAGAACTTATCACACGCAGTGCCATCTTCCGGACGATCCTGATAAGGGAACAGCACCGCATCCTCGTCTCCGGCAGAAATACCATCCAAATATTCGATGACATCATCCGCTAACTTCAAATATTTATCATCCTTGGTTTCCTCATATAAAGCAGCCCACATATATGCTGTTCCTGAAGAACCATGTGAAAAATTAACATGAACAGTTCCCTTCTTTCCCTCCCCTGCGAGTTCAAGATTGTATAGGTCGTAATAGGTACCTCCATTTTTAGCCGGATGACCGAACCTTGCAATATATTCCCCTGCCTTTATTGCAAGTTCCAGATATCTCTTATTACCAAGTGACTTATACATTTGAAGAAGATATATAACCCCTCCGCCATCTCCGACAATATCCCTGGCATCACTCCAATGTGCTCCATCGGTATCTACGATTGCAGCATCCGCAAATGTATCTGTTACCCTGGCAGCAAAATTCAGGTATGCTTCATCCTTCGTCTCTTCATACAATGCATAGGCAAACTGACCTTCTGAGATAGGTCCGACCTTGTAACCGAATGCATAACCATATATCTTATCCGGATTATTTGCGATCTTTTCCTGTACTGCTCTGTAAAATTCGATACCGGTTTCATGTGCAATCAAATACTTTGCCGCTTCCTTTGCCTCATCAAGCCATTGTACATCACCGGTTGACTGATATAAGCGCAAAAAGAAAAATCCAATCCCGCTTGAACCCGAATAAAAATTAGTCTTGTACGCAAGTGCGCCTTCTCCGATACCATTTTGACCATCCGGAAACAATTTCCACGTCTTTCCAACGTCCTCTATAACTTCATATTTTCGAATCCATTTTGCTGTTTCGATTGCAGCATCCAAATAATCCTGCGCTTCGTTTTTCTTAAATAAATATGGTATCATTTTTGCTGCCATTTTTTCTTCTCCTTTGCCGTAAAATAATGCCCGTAATCCCCTTTTAAACTATTTATGCATATTCATATAATGCTGAAATTTTTATATTTTTTAATTCACCATATAAGGATAACAATGCGCTCGCGCTGCCTGCAGCTCCGACGAATAATCCGATATGTGAATCAACATCCCATGGTTTTATTCTCGTCCATGCATTATACCAACGGCAGCCATCCGCATCCTTGTATGCATCATTTACCAACTTTACAGCTGTTCGGTTTGCATACTGCAGATACTTATCCTTATCACCTGATATCTTGCTTGCATCGATGAAATGTAATAATACCCCTGAGGATCCGCAACAGATACAATCGTTCCAGTACCCGGCAGAACGTTTCTCCGGTACACCTGCCTTAATCAGAGCATTGGTTAACCTCTCGTAATACGCAAGATATTCCTTCTCACCGGTTGCCTTATATAATTCCCTGAAAGTTATGCCATCCCCCACCGGTCCATGGCAATATCCAAGATAAAACACGTCGTATGGTTTCTTCTCTTCTTCAAGATATATGTAAGGAACAATCGAGGCATCTCCATCATCGACTGCAATACTTTTCAGGAAAGCGATTCCCTTTTTGGCCTCATCCAAATAGTATTCATCCTTGGTTACCTCATAATACTTTGTCAAAAGATACGCCACACCCGCCGTACCATGTGCAAAGTTCGGAACAACGCCGCCTGCGGGAACTGTTTTAAAATACTCATGCGGGTCAAAAAGCTTCCAATACACAGAGCCGTCATCCTGCTTTACCTGCAGCTTTAATATGGAATCTAAGCCCTCTTTTGCATAAGCTACATATTTTTTATCATCGGTCAGCCCGGCAATATACAACCAGTATGCAATTGCCCCGCCATCGCCCATATAATCAAAATAGCCATCCCAATGTATTTCGTCCGCTTCCTTGGATGCAGCTTCATAAATATCATTTGCAATCCGTACAGCCTGCTCTCTATATGATGCATCATTTGTTTTCCTGTAAAGTGTATCCAAAAACCATCCCTCTCCGGCTAATCCCGAATGTATACCGGGGTTCCCGGCAAGCGCAAATTCATAAGTAGAGATTAAATACCCTGCTGCCTGCTTTGCTTCATCAAGCCACTGCGCATCCCCTGTTGCTTCATAAAGCTGTATGAAGAAAAATCCGATTCCCGCAGCGCCCGAATACAAGCTTCTATCGCTTAAAAATGAATTTTCTGCGGAATCCTGAACCTTTCCCGCCGTTCCACTGACAGCCCAGTGCTTTCCTGAATCCGTGACGACCTCATGCTGTTTAATCCACGCAGCGGTTTCAATCGCAGCCTGAAGATAATCATCTGCATCTGTCTGCTTAAATACCTGTATTAACGGATATCCCATATTATCACCTCTTTATCTGTATATCATCTGTGTTGTTTTTACTTGTACATATTGGTTGAGAGATATTTTGTACCGTCATCAGCCATGATAATTACAATATTCTTGCCCTCGTTTTCAGGGCGTTTGGCAACCTGCGTAGCTGCCCAAAGAGCTGCCGCAGCCGAATGTCCTAAGAAGATTCCATCTGTGCGAACGAGCTCCCTGCCTGCGGCATAGGCGTCTGCTGCATATACATTAATACACTCGTCATACTGTGTATTATTTCTACTGAAGAAAACAGGCTTAAACTGCTCCGGGAACTCATCAAATGCGACAACACCATCGATTGTATTCCCATCATCATTATTTGCGTCAAGTCTTGATCTTTCATCAGGCTGAACCGCGATAATCTTTATATTTTCATTCTTTTCCCTAAAAAATTTACTAAGTCCTGCAAGAGTACCGCCGGTTCCAACCATTGCTACTACAATATCAACTTTACCATCTGTGTCTTCCCAAATCTCCGGTCCGGTTGTCTTATAATGCGCTTCCGGATTGCCGTCATTACCGCACTGGTCAATGTAAAAATAGCCATGCGCATCTGCATATTCCTGCATTCCCTTTTCTATCAGCGCTATATTTAATTCACCTTTTTCCATTCCCTCCTTTACTTCTTCACTGATGTCGGTAAACCAATACTGATTTACGCCATATGCTTTAAAAATCTGCTCCCTCTCGACAGACACGCCCGGCTCAAGGAATGTAACAAATTCATGGCCAAGTGCATGTGCATATGCCGCAAGCGCTATTCCGGTATTACCGCTTGTATTGTCAAGTATCGTCTGTCCGGGCGCTATCCTTCCGGCTTCAATCGCTTCTGTCAACATGTTAAGCGCTGCTCTGTCCTTTATACTTCCGGACGGATTAAAATACTCCAGCTTTCCAAGTAAGTTTGCCTTAAGCCCATGCTTCTTTTCGTAATTTGACAATTCCACCAATGGTGTATGTCCTACAAGCTCTACAATACTTTTATAAATCTTTCCCATTTTTTATCTCCTTTTTAATTCATATATTTTCGACAGGTTTTGTATGTATTTATATTATCATCAAATTATCCCCGTGTCCAATCGCTAATATATTGAACCCGCTATAAATTAAACTTATAACAAAAAATAGCCATCCTGTACTTATCATACAAGAGAACTATCTTCTCCTACTCATATATTATTGCAACTGTTTTCTAATGGGAAATTGCAAAGCTAATCCTATCTAGAGCCTCTTTAATCACACTTCTCTGCGTTGCAATATTTATACGCTCAAAGCCTTCACCGACCTTACCGAATATAGCCCCACTGTCAAGCCACAGCTTAGCTTTATTTACAATCAGCTTTTCAAGCTCATTTCCGCATAAATGAAGCGCTCTGAAATCAAGCCAAATCAAATAAGTTCCCTCCGGTTCTATTAATTTAATCTGCGGCAGCTCGTTTTGCAGATACGCTCTGACAAAATCAAGATTCCCCTGAAGGTATTTTTTTAATGCCTCATACCATTCTTCACCGTATTTATAGGCGGCTGTACATGCAACAATTCCCATTGTATTTAACTGGCTATATCCCGCTGCGTCGATCTGTTTCTTAAATGCATGCCGAAGCTTTCCATTCGGAATAATAATATTCGATATCTGCAGTCCCGCGAGATTAAAGGTCTTCGCCGGTGACGTACATGTGACGGTTATATCAGCCAACCTCTCATCCACATTCAACAGCGGTGTATGTGTATACCCTTCAAATGTAAAATCCCCGTGAATCTCATCACTCACGATTATAACATTTTGCTTTAAACAGATTTCTCCGATTTTTCCAAGCTCCTCCTTCGTCCAGACACGGCCGACCGGATTATGAGGACTGCATAGCAAAAACAGCTTCACATTATTTTCCACAACCTTCCTTTCAAAGTCCTCAAAATCAATGTGATACCTTCCGTCATCTCCTAATACCAAATCATTGCTGATGACTTTCCTGTTGTTATCTTCAATCACCTCCGTAAAAGGATAATATACAGGCTGCTGAATAAGAACCGCATCCCTTTCACGGGTGTAAGCCTTCACTGCCATTGCAAGCGCAAAAACAACACCGGGTGTCTTCACAAGCCAGTTCTGCTTTATATCAAGCTTATGATGTCGTTTTAACCATCCCGATACCGCCTCAAAATACGCTTCCCCGGTTTCCGTGTACCCGAATATACCATGGTCTACTCTTCTGTGAATTTCATCCAAAATAAGACCGGATGTCTTAAAGTCCATATCCGCAACCCACAGCGGCAATACATCAGCCGGCATTCCCCTTCTGGCTGCAAAATCATATTTTAAGCTGTCTGTATCCTTTCTATTGACGACCTCATCAAAATTAATATTTTTTTCTGACATTACATCGCTCTCCTATTTCAATATAACCGCTGAACTTTCATTTATCCGATTCCGATAAACCTATATTTTCTATATATATAACGCTTTGTATCCATCATAAGAATCGATTGCATATTTTAAATCCGCTATCAAATCTTCTTTATCTTCAATTCCTGCCGACATACGAAGTACGCAATCGGTAATTCCGTTCGCAATTCTGACTTCCTCCGGAACATCTGCGTGAGTCTGCATACACGGATATGTAAGCAGGGTTTCAACACCACCCAGGCTCTCCGCAAATGGAATAACCCGTGTATGCTTTAAAATATGTTGTGCAAGCTCTTTGCTTTCCAATTCAAATGTTATCATAGAGCCGAAGCCTCTTGCCTGACGCCTGCATATTTCATATCCTGCGCTTCCCTCAATTCCGGGATAGTACACCTTCTTAACCTTGGGCTCTGACAAAAGATATTCAACGATGGCTTTCGCATTCTCCTCAGCCTTCTCCATTCGGATAGGAAGTGTCTTAATACCACGTAATATTAACCAGCTATCCATCGGCGCAAGACCGGAGCCTACTGTCTTAATAATAAACCGCATCCTTTCAGATATTTCTTCTGAATTGGTAACCAAAAATCCTGAAAGCGTATCATTATGTCCACCCAAAAACTTAGTTCCGCTGTGAATGACGATATCCGCTCCCAGCTCAAGCGGGTTCTGAAAATAGGGTGACATAAATGTATTATCAACAATCAACAATACCCCTCGTCTTTTTGCGATTTCCGCTATTTTCCTGATATCAACAACATTCATCATCGGATTTGTCGGAGTTTCGATAAATATTGCTTTTGTATTCTCATTTATAAAGCCTTCCACATCCTCCTTACTGCAATTAATATGAGAAAATGTAATCCCGTTCTTCTCACTGATATTATTAAACAAACGAATGCTTCCGCCATAGAGGTCTGCATCTGTAATAAGATGGTCCCCCGGCTTAAATATTTCCATAAGCGCTGCAATTGCCGCCATTCCGCTTGAAAATGCTAATGCATCAATTCCCTTCTCCAATGATGCGACTACCTTTTCGAGCTGCTGTCTTGTCGGATTCTGAAGTCTTGAATAATCAAATCCTGTACTTTTTCCGGCCTCCGGATGAGCATATGTCGCTGTCTGATAGATAGGGAAGCTTATTGTTCCCGTAGATTCCTTCTCAAATTTTTCTTTATTTCCATAGATACATCTTGTAGCAAATTTAAATCCCATATAATTTCCTTTCTAAACTTAATTTCTTTAATACCTGCTCTTAATACGACAGTTGTATCACCCTTCCTAATGCTGTTATTAATAATTATTTAAGTAATATCACTATTCCTACAGACTTACACTGAAATTATATAGTATAACCTTTTATCTGACTAATACAAATAATCTATGCTGTGTTATAAATTATTTTTATAACACTATCTTAACTTACAGTTTCGTAACGAGAGCTCCGGAACAAATGGTCTTTCGACTCTTTTTCTATTTAGTTGTTGATGAAACTTCTTCTGAAATATCTGAAAATATTAACTGCACATGTCATTTGCCAGTCGAATGGATGAATGTACGCAGGTTTTTTCTCCATCCTGCGTTTAGCACTTTTACTCATGCTTCTGTAATAGACCTTCCCAACGGCGTGCAGTAGCGGTTTCGGCACCGTGAGGATCATTTTCTCATTCATTTGCAGCATCAGTACATCGCGCTCATGCGAATCCATATTCAGCTTTTCCATAGATGTGTACCATACTTTTGCTGTATCAGTTTTCGGCTTCTCCGCATTGTCAGGTGATACAGGAATTCAGCCGTTCCCTTCTGGCTCATAAGGCTGCCTTAAGTTCCTTATTTTTTCTGTTTGTCTGAACCAGCCAATCCATTATTGTATCCAGAGCAAGCTTTGCATTTCCAACCTGACAATGGTTTGCCGCATACTCCTTATCAGTGAAAAGCCGGAAGGTCAGCGACTTTACATTAACGAAAGCATCGATTTCCTGACTCACTTTATGATAGTCAATAAAATGATCCTGACTCGCTCCGAGAATAAACACATCCTGGGTAAGTTTATCTGCTACCGGGCGAATATCATATTTTTCCAGCTTTCTCGCCCAGTCATAGGGACTTTTTGCTTCGTATGCATACATACCGTGATTGAGAGCCCAGCCCGTCATCGGATTCCTTTTGCCCTTAATTTTGAAAACCAGATTGAGCAAATGCCTAGCGTGAAGACTCATCATCACATAAAACGCTTTCTCGATTGCTTTACCCTGTGTTCCTATTACAGAACCCAAGAAGCTGGGGAATACAGACCAGCATACCACTTTTTTAATCCGATCATCGAAAGCCGCCGCTCTGGGCGCCAGATAGCCGCCGAGAGAGATACCAATAATAGTGATGTCCTTCAGATCCAGATAATCCAAGACTGCCTTAACCGGACGTTCCCATTCATAGGTAAAATGTTTTCCCTGATTTCTGACAACTCCGCCCTGACCGGGACCTTCAAACAGATATACCTCAAATCCGCATTCCTGCAGATAAAGGACAGAGAACAGAAACTCCTCCATATATGAGTCATTGCCGCCGTGAAGGATGATTGTGTCTTTTGGCTCACCATTGGGCTTCAAATGCCAGACAGGCAGCTTTATCTCTTCATAGGGAACCTCAAGCCGTTTTATCCTTGCGTTTTCACCCTCAAAATAATCTGCGTAATATTCATAGAACATATCCGTGGCGAGATTATAATATTTTTTCTTATCCGGGTCTCCGTCCACCATAAAAAACTCGCTCATACGATAGTAGCCGACGGCAGGAGCGATCCTGTCTGCACTTTTTGCCTTATCTCCGAGCGCAATGAGTTCTCTTTTCCAGTCCTCACTGCTGTTGATTTTCCTTCCGGCTTCTTTGATATCCTCTATCTTTCCACCGTTCCAGTGAACAACACGGTTCAGTTGATAATTGAAGTTCGGTTCGGGATTTACCTGATACATCCCGTATGTAAATTTGATGGGAGAAGTCACATCATACTTTTCCATATTTAAAGATCACCTCCGCAATACTCAGGACAGGTACAATCACGCCCTTGTAATTTAAGTATAGCAAGGATGATCTTGAAATACTTTCAAATAAACGCTATTTTTCTTGCGACTTCATAAAGGCGGAAAGTGAAATGCCGAACATTCTCTTGCAAGCGGCAGCCATGTGAGACGAGGAATCGAATCCGGCGTGAAGTGCGGCGGTCGTAAGACTTTCACCGCCTCGCACATATTCATATGCTTTCTTCATTTTCATGAAGGACATATATCTGTTCAGTGAAATACCGATATCCTTTTTGAACAGGTGAGACAGCCTGATCTGCGACAGGCAGACTGATTTTGAAAGGCACTCTATCATATCACACTCGATTGTTTCGGCTGCTTCAATTTCTTCTATTGCTTTATTAACCCGCTCGTCAAACTGTGCTTTATCCGTTGTATAGAGTTCCAAATCTTTCAGGATCCTCTCATCCAGTTTATCCGTTCCACTTAAAGTTTCCGACTTGATTGTTCTCAGTTCTTTCCCGGAAAGGATTGCATATGACTTACCAGAGAGATATTTCTCTTCCATAAGGCTGGTGATTTTTGATGTGTTGGCAAATAGGAATACAAGCATCCTGTCTGTCGCCTGTATCTCATGTTCAATGTCAGGATAAATCAAAATGCCATCGCATTTAATTGTTTCGCTCCCAATAAAGCATTTTAGTGTCCCCGAAAGTGCGCATACAAGATGTGCTGTCAAGTGTTTATGGCGATTCGGGGATCCATAATCCGAGATCATAGCAAGGTAATCCTTTGTATACCCGATTATTTCTGTCACCTCATCACCTTCCTTCGATTTGTTAATGTCTTGAAATGTACTTCTTCCATCTTCTGAGTACATCCTTCAGCGGCTCATCAAGATATGAATATGCCTTGTCCTTAATCCAATCCGGGATGCCGTAAGCCGCTTCTGCGATGCTGCCCGTGATAGCCGCAAGGGTGTCGCTGTCGCCGCCAAGGGAGATGGCGTTTCGAATGGCGTCCTCAAAATCGGTGCTTTCCAAGAAGGCAATTATGGCTTGCGGTACGGTGCCCTGGCAGGTCTCGTTAAATCGATATGTAGGACGAATATCATCGAGTGTGCGGGAAAGGTCATATCCGTATTCACTCTCAATATGGTCTTTGATGCGCCTTTTACATTCAGCCGGATCATCATTGATTGGCTGCTCGTAGTCGCCGTAATATCCTCCAAAGTAGTACCTGCACATGAAAATTGCATCTTCCGTTGCCATCGCACCCTTAATGCCCTCCGGGTGGTTATGTGTTACCTCCGCCGACAGCTGCGCACCGGATCTGCCATTTGACGGCACATTCCTGTCCTTGCGCAGAAGCCGCAGTCCATAGCCCAGGCACACGGTGAAACACGCATTGCCGAGCCGTTTCCATAGCTGTTATACGGCTCTCGGTCATCCGAGAATATCCATGAGCCGAACCTGCCGCCGTATCCGGCATCGGGGTACATACGGCCATATTTCTTCATGTCTTTTCTGATTGCCTCCATAGGCTCATCGGGAACGGCTCCGGTCATTCGATAGCAAGCCACCCACAAAATACTCCTTATCAGTCATAGGGTTGACCGCACGAATATCAATACGGTCGTGGAGCAATGTGTAATTGTTGTCAAACAGAACCGTAGTGATTCTGCATTCCCCGGGGCGCCCTTCTGCTTTTGGAGCATGGAATTGAATCCGCCGATGGTATCGCTTTCAAGCCCTGACATGGAGCCGCTCTTGTCGAGAATAAATACAAGCTCTGTAAAATTCTTTTTCATGGCATAAGACCTCCTGTTTTTTTGATGATATAAGTATATCCAATACAGAAGACCCTCCGGTCGCTTTGGAAGCGACAAATCAACCGCCGAGTAACGGTCGGTCGTATTTGAACAACACCTCGTTTATTTCAAAAATGTTGTACTTTTCGCTGACTATAAAATATTCTACAATTACATCAAATTTGCTGGCGTGGGAAAGGGCGTAGCCTGCACGCTCAAGCAGCCTCCTGCGTCTGGGCTTATGTGTATCAATGTAATTCTCGTCAATGTAGCTTGCAACTTCGCCCATCAGCTGCTCACTGACAATGAACGCTGTTTTATCAAAGACAGCGAGATACACTTCGATGTCGTTCTCAGCAATGAAGTCCGTTATCGCTGCTGTTGCGACCTGCAGTGCCTCAGCTTTCGGGTAGCCGTAGATGCCGCTCGATATAAGTGGAAAAGCGATGCTTTCGCATCCGTTTTGGACAGCAAGCCTCAACGAATTTAGGTAAGCGGATGACAGCAGGTCAGCCGATTGTTTCTTGTTGGTGTGATCATATACAGGACCGGCAGCATGGATTACATACTTTGCGGGCAACTTAAAACCCGGAGTGATAACAGCCTGCCCCGTCTGTATAGGTGAAATTTTGTTGCAGGCATCTTGAAGTTCCTTTGCACCTGCGGCATGAAAAATAGCGCCACAGACTCCTCCACCCATTAAAAGTTCCGTATTTGCGGCATTGACAATAGCGTCAACTTTCATTTTTGTGATGTCCTGACGGACGATTGTAAACGGCATATGTCAATCCTCCTCTCTGTATCCACTATCCTCGCATTCGATAATTATTTTTTTCGATCGTTCCTTCAATAATCGGATATTCCCCGTTCATCAGCACTCACTCCTGCTTATTTTATTTATTCCCTTATCCATATCAGGCTCCGCCGCGGGCGATGAGAACCGACAGCACCACCATACAGATGCCTGCCAGAATGAGCGGAACCATGCCGTCAATATATCCCGCACGGTCACCCAGACCGTAGTACAGCACATAGCAGATCATGCTTATTACTGCTGCGATGATTGCAATCACAAACAGGCAGATCGTACTGCTCCGGCTGATAATCTCCATTCCATAAAGCGCATTGCTCTCCAGAAACACCAGCGCAGTCCAGCCGACGATCAGAAGAAGCTCGGTGGTGACCTGCCGGCGGAACGCTGCCATCGTCACAAGGAGCAGCACGACATAGGAGATCGCGGCGGCAAGGAGAATCGTTCTTGCAGAGAAGAAGGATCGAGCTGTGTCCGCGCTGTTTGCCCCTTTGATGATCATGACCACTGCGGCAATGCCCAGAAAAAATGCGGGGATCAGCAGCCAGCCGGATCCCATTCCCTTGATGGCGCCAGTCGGCTTGAATGCGATAATCCACCATAGCAAGTAAAACACACAGCAGCCCACCAGCAGGAGATTGCCCCAAAGCATCTGTCGTGCCGGAT
>CAYOOW010000029.1:0-35152 GCA_964405715.1 uncultured Bacteroides sp. | reverse complement strand
GGCATTTCAAGGCCTGTAGCAATTTTTTTATAATTTAACTGTCAAACTCCCGTGATGATTATTTGAAGCTATTGTTGTGCAGAATCCACAAAAATGCACAAAAAATATATGAGCATGTAGTGAAGTTTAACAAAAACATGAAAAAGACTTGACCGTGTTGCTCATATAACATATAATCTTCTTGTGTGAAAAATGTAACGATTTTGTAACAAAATTGAAAAAGAAGATTCACACAGAGGTGAAAGTATGAAGATGAACTTTGATAAGATCAAAGAAGCATTTCACAAATTTGATTTTGATAAGGTAAAAGAGAATACGAAGGAATTTGTTTTAGAGCATTACAAGCTGGCAGGAACGATTGCGGTAGCAGGTGCGATGGTTGCCGTGTGCTCAGTAAGTCTTGCGGAGCGTATCGGTGATAAGAATCAGTCTGTCGGGGTTATGATGACGGTTGCTGATGTATCGGCTGAGGAAGAGGCATTTGCAGGAAATACATTTGAGGTTGTCGGAATTTCATATGATGATATGGTCAATGTCAGCTATGAGACAGATCAGCTTGCACAGCTTGAGAAATCAGAGAAACAGATAGAAGAGATACTTGCGGCAAAGAGTCAGGATAAAAAGGATCAGGCTGCGCTTGAGGCGTTGACAGCACAGTATGCGGAGCCGGATGCATCGACTACAGCGCCGGTTACGGCTGTGGTTACGGCACCGGTTACGACACCTACATACGCGGATGAGAATGGCACTTATGAATATATTGGCGAATTTGTGCTCACGGCATACTGCCCTTGTCCAATCTGCTGCGGTGCGTACAGTAATATGGAAAATCCTACGACAGCAAGCGGAACGACAGCTACGGCAGGAAGAACAATTGCTGCACCTTCAAGCTTTGCGTTTGGTACGCAGCTTGTTATCAACGGTCAGGTATACACTGTTGAGGACAGAGGAAGCGCAATCAGCGGAAACAGAATTGATATATTCTTCAGCACACATGCGGAGGCAATTGCATTTGGCAGACAGACAGCAGCAGTATATCGTCTGGTGCAGTAATGAAATAGCAGCTCACTACAGGAAGCTGCCGCATCAGGATAATATGATACACATATATCATATTATCCTGATGCGGCAGTTTCTTCTTATTGTGCACCTTGCGATACACGATTTCAACACCGCACTGCGGTTCTGTTCTTATCAACATCTGTTCATTCTAATGATGTCTAATAAAACAACCGAAATGGGGGTAAGCTTTCTGAAAGAGAACCGTGAGAAAATATGTGTGGCACACATCCACAGAGTCAAATATCTCGGAAATAATGGATTTTGGGAGCATATGAAAACGAAAGAAGATATATTTTATCATGTCAGTTGGAGGGAATATGGGAAAAATATATGGATATATCAGAGTCAGCAGCAGAGACCAGAATGAAGACCGTCAGCTGCTATCAATGCGGGAAGTACATGTCCCGGAAAAAAATATTTATATTGATAAACAATCGGGAAAGGATTTTAACAGGCCTATGTACAGGCGGATGATGCGTAAGCTGCGAAAGGATGATTTGCTTTATATAAAAAGTATTGACAGGCTTGGGAGAAACTATGAAGAGATACTGGAGCAGTGGAAAATAATCACAAAAGAAAAGAAAGTAGACATTGTTGTTTTGGATATGCCATTGCTTGACACCAGAAGAGGGAAAGACCTCATGGGAACATTTTTGGCAGATATCGTGCTTGCTTTGCTCAGTTATGTGGCAGAGAATGAAAGAATCAATATCAAACAAAGACAGGCAGAAGGGATAGCCGCCGCAAAGGCAAGAGGAATTCGGTTTGGCAGACCGCCGATGCCGCTGCCGGATTGCTTTGATGACGTATTTCAACAATGGAAGACAAAAGAAATATCGCTGAATGTGGCTGCACAATTATGTGGTATGGCGAAATCAACGTTCTATAATAAAGCATGTAATTATGAAAATATGCTTTAATCTGAAAAATCTAAAAAAGTGTACTTTTTTGAATACATTCCATTATAAAAAACTAGTTTACATAACGCAAAATTTTAATTTTCTTTTTGCTAATCAATTAAAAGCCAAAGAATACTATACATTGTTTTTCGTCAAATGTCAATAAAAAATTCTCAAATCTTTATTTTTATTGTTATTTCTGTAATTTATCTTTTAAATCTTATCAATGAATTCCTATTACGAACAAATTTTCTAAAAAGTACACTTTTTCGAACTAAATAAAAGGCAGCTTATAAGCGGGGGAAGAAGGAATAACAAGCGTGAGGCATTTGATGGATAAAATATGTGATGTACATTGTCATATTATTTTCGGTGTGGATGATGGCTCAAAGAGTCCCGAGCAGAGTAAACGTATGATGAAAATTGCTTATGATGAGGGAATCAGGGAGATTATCGCGACACCTCATTACAACCCCGCAAGATGGGAGTTCAAAACTGAAGAAATAAAACAACAGTTGCAGGTACTCAATGCATATGCAGCAGAGACGAATTCCAAAATGAGAATTTATTCCGGAAGTGAAATCTTTTTTGGAGAGGATACATTGCGTGACCTGGAGTTAGGAAAGATTCCAACGATGGCTGACAGCCGCTATATATTGCTGGAGTTTATGACGGGAGTAGCTTATGAAAAGATAAAGGCTGCCGTATTACAGGTGAATCAATGTGATAGAATTCCGATTATCGCTCATGCAGAACGGTATGATTGTCTGTCAGCAGATAGGAAGCGTATATCAGAGTTAATTGATATCGGGGCATATATCCAAATAAATGCTTCGAGCGTAACAGGCGATAATGGCAGCAGGACAAAGCATATGGTAAGAAGACTTCTCAGATATCAGGAGGTACATTTTATAGCTACAGACGCACACCGTGATGATATAAGGAGTCCGAAGATTCGTGAATGTGCTGAATATGTTGTGAAAAAACATGGGAAAGCATATGCAGAACGTATATTTTGTGATAATCCGCACTGTATTTTAGAAAATAAACGAATTGAGGAGTAGCCATGAGCGAACAGGAAACTGAAATCGATTTGAGAGATATCATGATGTGTCTGGCGAGTAATGCTGTCATCATAATATTATCGGCGCTGATAGGAGCATTTGGCATGTTTTTAATCAGCAGTACGCTGATGAAACAGAAATTTGAATCTTCTACCAAGATATATGTGCTTAACCAACAGGATAATCAGACAGTAACATATTCGGATCTGCAGACCGGTTCACAGCTTACCAAGGATTATGCGGAACTGATTGTGAGCAGGACTGTAACGACACAGGTAATTGCTGATTTGGATTTGCAAAATAAATATCCTGATATGGCGGACATTATTCCGGAGGAGCTTGCTGAAATGATAGACGTCACGACACAGCAGGATACGAGAATTTTGAAAATTACCGTCACCGATACAAATCCGACAAGGGCACAGGATATTGCAAATGCAGTCAGAATTGCGTCATCAGATCAAATATATCAGGTAATGGATATAAAGGCAGTTAATGTTGTCGATTATGCAAATCTTCCGGAGAATCCGGTCAGCCCGGATTTGATGAAAAACGCTGTAATGGGCGCGTTGATTGGTTTTATTATTGCGGTTGCAATCGTCATAGTCAGATATTTGCTTGATGATACCATAAAGACACCGGATGATGTTGAAAGATACCTTGGACTTTCGGTTCTTGCATCCATTCCGTATGATGAGAGCATAGATACGGGCAGAAAAGGTAAGCGACGGAGCAGAAGAAAAGGCAGGAAAAAAGCAAATACAGCGTTGGCAGATAGGGTTCCGACAATAGGCTCATAGGAGGAGAAGCATGCAAAGTGTGAATATCGGAAAATTGAAAAAAATGGATTATTCTTCCGATGAAGCGTACAAGAGTCTCAGAACGAATCTGCAGTTCTGTGGTAAGGAGATGAAGGTAATAGGCTTTACCAGCTGTATTCCGAACGAGGGGAAAACAAGCATCGTCATTAACATAGCCACAACAATAGCAAAGACAGGGAAAAGGGTTCTCATTGTAGATGCTGATATGCGTAAGAGCGTACTGGTCGGAAGATACAGGATTAGCCGGGGAAGTAACGGACTTTCTCATTTCCTTTCGGGCTACAGAGATTTGGATGAGGTGCTGTATGAGACCAATATAGAGAATCTTTATATGATATTGGCGGGACCTGTTCCGCCAAATCCTTCAGAGCTGCTGGGCACGGGAAGATTTAAGAGCTTTATTCATCAGGCGGCGGAAAAATTCGATTATATTTTAATTGATACGCCGCCAATCGGGAGTGTCACGGATGCTTCCGTTGTGTCACAGTGCTGTGACGGGATGTGTCTGGTTCTTTCGGCAAACGAGATAAGCTACAGGTTTGCGCAAAAGATAAAAGAGCAGCTGGAGAAGACAGGGTGCCGTATCCTCGGGGTTATCCTAAATAAGGTGCGTATCAGGAAGAACGGATATTACGGTAAATACTATGGTAAATATTACGGTAAATATTATGGGAAATATTATGGCAGAAGTGATGGGAGCAATTAGCATATGAATGGAAAAACGACGATAGCGTTGTTCGCGATTGCATGTGTACTCGGAGTACTCTGTATTTTGAAAATAATGACAGGAGATAGAATACCGCCTGAAATTACGGTTCCTGCGGGAGATCTTATTTATACACAGGGAGAGGATACCGGCGCTCTTGTTGCAGGTGCAAGCGCATATGACAATACAGATGGAGATATTTCGGATAATATAAGAATATATGATATTGCCGTGATGGAAAACGGTGTGCAGGCGCTTGTGACCTATGCAGTGTACGATTCAAGCTACAACCTTGGCAAAGCCACAAAAATCGTGAATTATGTGGCGGTATCTGAGGATAAGGCGGAGGATGGTAATGAGGACGAAGAAAAAGAGACTGACCTGAGTGAGGAGGAGGATGTGCACAATTCGGATGCAGATGCGCGGGAACACGCTGATGCGGATGAGGTTACTACCGAGGAGGAACCGGTCGGGGAGGGCTATGATGATCCCCCGCTTGTCAGTAACGGGGCACCGGTTATCAGACTTACGACACATGAGCTTAAATTACCTGTTGGCGGCTATTTTTACTCCATGGATTATGTCGAGACAGCAGTTGATGATATGGATACACTCGAATACCTTTACAGAAATATGTACCTCGAGGGTGATTATGATGTGAATGTGCCTGGTGAGTATGAATTGACATATTACTGTGTGGATTCCGGTGGAAATGTAAGTAATATGGCGAAGCTAAAGCTCATCGTCGGTGATAATACTGTGCAGGAAGGTGTAAGCAGTGAGTAAGAATACCGTGAATCCCAAGAGACTACGGGTTTGGAAAATCGTATTAATCGTATTGATTGTGATACTGGCGCTCCTCATTATTGCTTTTATCGCGGGCAGACTCTTATTTCACCATTACTATGGCAAGCTCAATTATGATGGCGGAGACCTTGAGATGGTCACGACAGAGACCACGCCCGATGATGACATAAATCCTGAAGCTACAGACTCGGATGCTGAGCAGATTGCTGACGTGGAGGAGCAAATCAGACAGAATATGGAGGACAATAGCATACCGCTTATGTTCTCGGAGGATGTATATAATATCCTGCTTATCGGCCAGGATTCCAGAGACAGGAATACGCTTGGACGCTCTGACAGTATGATTATAGTGTCCATTAACCGCAGGACGGAGCAAATCGTTATGACATCCATTATGAGGGACTGTTATGTATATATACCTGACTGCGGTTATGGCAGAATCAATGCAGCCTATGCATACGGCGGCTCTGATCTGCTTATTAAAACGATAGAAAGTAATTTTAAAATTCAGATAGACTCCTATGTATCGGTTAATTTTTATTCCTTCATGGATGTCGTGGACGCCGTGGGAGGCGTTGAGATAACGGTGAGTGATGCAGAGGTAAAGGCGCTAAATAATAGTGTACAGGAATTAAACCAATTGGAGGGACTTCCGGCAGACACAGATAAGCTTTCAGGCGGAGGTACATACATATTAAACGGAAAACAGGCACTTGGTTATTCGCGTATACGCTATGTGGGAAATTCTGATTATGAAAGAACCGAGCGACAGCGCAGAGTGCTGGGTGAAGTGTTTAACAGCATGAAGGATTGCAGCCTGTCTGAGATGAATGACGTTTTGAACATGGTTCTTCCGGAGGTTACAACGGATATTGAGGAGGGGGAAATGTTTTCCCTGCTGATTAATACGACTACGAAATATAAGAATTATGACCTGGTGCAGTACAGGGTGCCATACGACGGAACCATACAGGATCTTACCATAAACGGTGCAATGGTACTTGGGATAGACCTTCCGGAAAATATTGCGAATATGCGCCGCGATATATATGGGGAATAGAATGGATTTGGTTATGATAAAACACTTAAAAGAACACAGAAAGCAAACAGAAAGACAGAATACCTCCGATTTTTTCGGGGGGGGGGGTGGAGCAGATATGGCTCTAACAAATGAAACAAATAAGAAAAATACGGTATCATATACCGAAAATAAAGGAAGGCTTAAGCGAAGGAAAAGGATAGAGCATTGGGAAGTAATTGCATTGTATTTACTTTTGTATGACGCAGTTGTTGTGAATGCGGCTTATTTTCTGGGACTGTGGCTGCGATTTGATTTTGAATTTTCGAATATTCCACAGCAATATTTACATGCGTTTTTAACATTTGCTCCATTCTACACGGCGTTTTGCATCGTTGTCTTTTGCGTGCTGCACCTGTATAACAGCCTGTGGCGGTTTGCCAGTCTCAGCGAATTGAACAGGGTATTGCTGGCGACAGTAATAACAACCCTGTTTCAGATTGTCGGCATTACAGTGTTTGTGCAAAGAATGCCAATGGCTTATTACATTGTTGGCGCGACAGTACAGTTTATTTTAGTTACAGCCGTGAGGTTTTCCTATCGTTACATTACGCTTGAGAGGTCACGAAGGGAGAAGAACGGTCTGGCGGTACACAATGCAATGATTATAGGGGCAGGTGCTGCCGGGCAGGTAATCATAAGAGAATTGAAAAATTCCAAGGAATCCACAGCCAGACCGCTTTGTGTGATTGATGATAATTCTAATAAATGGGGAAGGTTGATTGAGGGAATTCCGGTTGCAGGGGGACGGGATGATATCCTTGATTCAGTCAGGAAGTATAACATTGATCAGATTTTGTTTGCAATCCCAACGGCAACACCGGATGCAAAACAGGATATCTTAAACATCTGTAAGGAAACAAATTGTGAACTGAAAAGCTTACCGGGATTGTATCAGATTGCAAACGGAGAAATGCTTGTAAGTAAGCTGAGACCTGTGGAAGTGGAGGATTTGCTTGGCAGGGAAAGCATCAAGGTCAACAGGGAAGAAATCTTCCGGCACATAAAGGGTAAGGTAATCCTGGTGACCGGAGGTGGGGGTTCTATCGGAAGCGAGCTGTGCAGACAGATAGCGAGCCATGCCCCAAAACGGCTCATCATTTTTGATATTTATGAAAACAATGCTTATGACATTGAACAGGAGCTGAAAAGAAAATATGGTACAGGGCTGCAGCTTGATGTACAGATCGGTTCTGTACGTGACAGCCGCCGGGTTGACTGGATATTTGAGCATTACAAGCCGGATATTGTCTATCATGCCGCTGCACACAAGCACGTGCCGCTGATGGAAGCAAGCCCGAACGAAGCAATCAAGAATAATGTCATTGGCACCTATAAGACAGCATATGCTGCGCTGAAGCATGGGGTAAAACGGTTTGTTCTTGTCAGCACCGACAAAGCCGTGAATCCAACAAATATCATGGGCGCCAGCAAGCGTCTCTGTGAGATGGTGATTCAGAGTATGGATGTCATCAGTAAGGAAGGCAGAATGGATTTACTTCCATTTTTGCATGCCCATATGGATAAAACTGTTGCCGGGCAAATTGTTCCTGATCCGATGGATCATATTGCGGTGGAAGGACCGAAGAGGGAAAGCTGCAGCGTGAAGGATGAATCCGTGAAGGATGAGAGACGAACCGGAACGCAGTTTGTGGCCGTTCGGTTTGGGAATGTGCTTGAAAGCAATGGCTCAGTCATTCCTTTATTTAAGAAGCAGATAGAGGAAGGCGGACCTGTGACAGTCACACATCCTGATATTGCCCGGTATTTTATGACGATTCCCGAAGCCGTGAGTCTGGTGCTGCAGGCGGGTGTCTATGCCAAGGGCGGTGAAATATTTGTCCTTGATATGGGGGAACCGGTCAAGATTGATACCCTTGCAAGAAATTTAATTCGTTTATCCGGTTATAAGCCTGATGTAGATATTAAAATAGAATATATCGGGTTACGACCGGGAGAAAAGATGTTTGAAGAAAAACTCATGGCAGAGGAAGGATTGAAGAAAACAGATAATAAGCTGGTCCATATAGGGAAACCGGTACCATTCGACACAGAAATATTCCTGAAACAGCTGGAAGAGCTGGCGTGGGCGAGTTATGAAAATTCGAATGATATTGTTTCGATGGTTGAAAGGATTGTACCAACATTCCATCCGGTGACATCAGATTCATAATGAGAATGAAGCGAGTGATGAACCTATGTTAGGATGTCCTGCCATCGCGGTAGCAGCGACCAAAAAGAGAGGCCGTTATGACCTCTCTTAAGAGTCAGGAAAATAAATCAGAGTGAGTACCTGTTCGGAAGAGAAGTAACAGAAGTATATATAAATCCCAGGAGAGACAAATACTATGAGTAGTGATGGTGAGAATTTTATCATAAAGCGCAATATTGCTTTCAGCCCGCCGGATGTAGGAGAAGCGGAAGCGGCGGAAGCATCTAAGGCGATCTGCTCCGGCTGGATCACGACCGGCCCGAGAGTAAAAGCGCTGGAATCTAAGATTGCCTCATGGATCGGTGTGGAGAAAGCAGTGTGCCTGAACAGCCAGACCGCCTGCGCGGAGACTGCACTGCGTCTTTTGGGCATTGGCTCTATGGCTGGTGGCAGTTCCACCGATGAGGTGATTACCTGCGCTTATACATACACGGCGTCCGCTTCTGTAATCAATCATGTGGGGGCAAAGATTGTTTTAGTCGATTGCCAGCCGGATTCCTATCTGATTGATTATGATGCAGTGGAAGAAGCTATCACAGAGAACACGAAGGCGATCATCCCGATTGACCTTGGCGGCATCCCATGTGATTATGACAGGCTTTTTGAGATAGTGGAGAAGAAGAAAGCACTGTTCAGCCCTTCTAACGACATCCAAAGGGCTATCGGCCGTGTGGCAATCTGCGCGGATACCGCCCATTCATTTGGCTCTTCCTGGCATGGAAGGATGGTTGGCTCTATCGCTGATTTCTCCAGCTTCTCTTTCCACGCTGTAAAGAACTTTACCACAGCCGAGGGCGGCTGTCTGACGTGGAAGGATATTGAAGACCGTGATTGCGTACCTGGAATCTCAAATGAAGAGATTTATCACAGGATTCAATTACTCTCACTCCACGGTCAGAGCAAAGACGCACTGGCTAAGACGCAGCTTGGTGCATGGGAGTACGATATCGTAAATCTCGGTTATAAGTGCAACATGACAGACATCACAGCCGCTGTGGGATTGGTTCAGTTTGACCGTTATCCGGGGCTACTGGCTAAGAGACGGAAGATCAACGAAGCCTATGACGCGGCATTTAAACCGCTGGGCTTGGAAGTCATGCCGCATTATACGGAGGATTATACCAGCACAGGGCACCTGTACTTGGTGCGTGTGCCGGGGATAAAGCCTGAGCAAAGAAACGAGATCATCGAGAAGATGGCAGAGGAAGGGATCGTCTGCAACGTCCATTATAAGCCGCTGCCGATGCACACAGCGTATAAGGCGCTTGGATATAAGATTGAGGATTTTCCGAACAGCTATAATCGATATGCAAACCTGATCACGCTCCCGAACCATACGAAACTGTCTGATGAAGATGTGGCGTATGTAATTGAGAAGTTCTGCGGGATTGTGAAGGGATATATCAGATAAAGGCAAGTGCAGAGGAGTAAATGGATAGTAGAAGCGGTAGGTGAGAATGAAACGTACCCGACAGGTATTGTGTATTGTATATATCTTTATAATTTTGTATATCACGATATTTAGCAGGAGTCCCGGAAGTGAGTATATTTTCAAACCGCTGTTTTGGGAATATAAGAAGCAAATGTGGCATGATATCACATTGAATATTTTGCTGTTTGTTCCTTTCGGTATACTGGTTGATGTGGACAGATTGTGGAAGCGGATACTATGCGGATTCCTACTATCTGTATCTATCGAAACAATACAGTATTTTTTTATGCTGGGATATTGTGAACCGGATGATGTTTTAAATAATACAATAGGCACAGCGTTGGGGTGCTTGTGTACCAGTATCGTAAATAGAGTGAGGAGAAGGCAATGAAACGATTTGATTTTATCAGAATAAAATATTTCTTTTACTGCCTGTTCAAAAGAAGTGGATTTGACCACGCGAAGTATATCAAGAAGCATAATTGTTTCCATGCAATGGGTGAGAACTGTTTTTATCAGCCATACAACCTTCCGGCGGATTCCAAATTTATCAGATTTGGAGATAACGTTGTGGTTGCATCCGATGTCAGCTTCATCTGCCACGATGTGATCCACCATGTGCTGAATAGCCTCCCGGAACGCGGGGGGGATATTGCACCTATTGGGATGTCATTGACATAAAGGATAATTGCTTCATCGGAGCTAATTCAACAATACTTGCCGGCGTGACAATAGGGCCGAACGCTGTGATAGCGGCGGGAAGTGTAGTAAATAAGGATGTTCCCGCGGGAAAAGTTGTCGGCGGTGTGCCTGCGAGGGTGATCGGTGAGTTTGATGATCTGAAAAGTAGGCGGCTGGATTACAGCCATAAATGGGAAAGGATGAATAAAGAAGATATATTGGAGCAGCTTTGGAACAGGCGCCAAAGCTGAAGAGGGTTAAGTGATCTTAGAATAAGTGGGAGAATATGGAAAAACAATGAAGAAAGTGCTAATTTTAGGCGTAGCAGCTGTACAGATGGATGCCATTTTGCAGCTTAAAGAGATGGGCTGTGAAACCTATGCGGTGGCAAACAATAGCTTTTCTTGATGAAAGCTTACAGGTAATTACAAAAAGCGGGGCGCATGCCTCTGACATACGGATTGATTTAATAGGTGTCGGAATAGGAGTAGCACTTTGTCTTCTAGTATTCGACTATAAGGAGCGTAAAAGAAATGAGAATAACTTGGATAGGAAATCATGAAGAAGGTGTAATGGCATTCCGCAAAGCTATTGAGAATAATGGTGTAGATGCGTTCATAACACTTGACGAGGCCGCATTTGATAAGCGGAGTGCTGGAAGCAGAGAATATATAGATATTTGTGAGGATAACGGGATTCCTTATTTCATGGTAAATACCATAAAAAGTGATGAAGCATATGAGATAATCCGTGATCAGAATACGGATTTGTTGGTTGTTCTAGGCTGGAGTGAAATACTTCCTGAGCGTATTCTTAATATTCCTACAATTGGAACCGTAGGAACGCATGCGGCTTTGCTTCCACATAACAGAGGTAGCGCACCTATAAACTGGGCTTTGATTCATGGTGAAGATAAAACCGGAAATACCATGATGTGGCTTAGTAAAGATGTTGATGCGGGTGCCATTGTAGATCAGATTGAGTTTACGATAACGCCCTTTGATACCTGTAAGACGATTTATGACCGGGTTGCTGAAACTAACGCAGAAATGCTTGTAAAGCTGATAGGCGAACTGAAAAAGGGTATAAGGCCTACTCTCCCTATCAAGAACGAGACAGATGAACCCATATTACCTCGGAGAAAGCCGAAGGATGGACTGCTTTATTGGAACCAGAGTGCAAAAGATATCTATAATTTTATCAGAGCGTTGACAAAACCCTATCCTGGTGCATTTACATTCTTAGGAGGGAAAAAATATTTGCTGTGGGAAGCGTCAGTGCTTCCGGTTCAAGTAGAAAAAAGGGCAGGTACTATTCTTGGCACTTCTTATGGATTTGCTGAGAACGGCTGTGGTTTGGTCGTCGCTTCAGCTGATAATCTTCTATTGATTACTAAGATTGAGAGTGAAGACGGCAGGGAATATTTAGGAGAAGACCTATATGAATTAAATCTGAAAGGGGTGTTTGAAAATGAATAAAGTTTTGGTTGTTGCGGCACACCCTGATGATGAATTGCTAGGTATAGGTGGCATCGTTATTAAGCACGTGAACGCGGGTGATGAGGTAAGAACCGTAATTATGTGTGAGGGAGAGTCTATACGTTATAAAGGAGATGTTGGGCAAATTACCGCCATTCAGAATGCAGCGGATGTTATGGGCGTAAGTAAGATATATCACCTAAAGTATCCTGATCAGAAACTTGATACATACACCCTTACTGACCTCATTACACCTTTAGAAAATATTTCAGAGGAGTTTAAGCCAAATATCATTTATTGTCAGTCTGGATGTGATGCAAATCGGGATCACAAAATTCTATTCGAAGCGGCTTTGATTGCTTTTAGACCTACAAGCGAGTGGATGGAAGATTTCTATGGATTTTACACCACCTCTAGCACAGAGTGGGGATACCCTAGAAATTTTGTACCAGACACATGGATAGATATCAGTGATGTGCTTGATAAAAAAATAGAAGCATTTGAGAAATATCACAGTGAAATAAGGGAATATCCACACCCTCGCTCATTAGATTCACTTCGTTTTCAGGCACATTTCTGGGGAAATCAATGTTGCATGGATTCTGCTGAAGTACTGATGACAATTAGGAGAATATCAAGAAAATGAAACGAGTAATGATTGTTGGGGCATCTGCATGGCAAGTTCCTATGATAAAGAGGGCAAAAAAACTGGGATACTATGTTGGAGTTGTTGATTACAACCCTGATGCAGTTGGAATCTCTTTTGCAGATGAATATTATAACGCCAGTACCATTGATCCGGAAGGTGTTTATGAAGCAAGCAAGGCATTTAAGGCAGATGGTATAACAACTGTGGCTACAGATATGCCTATGCGTGCTATCGCGTATACCTGTGAAAAGCTCGGATTGACAGGAATCGATACAGCTACTGCCATATGCTCAACCGATAAGGCTGAAATGATCAAGGCTTTTGAGAAAAACAATGTTCCTCATCCATGGTTTTATGTTGTAAGGAATGGTGATATTAGCTCGATAGAAGACATAATAACATATCCCTGCATTAGTAAACCGACAGATAATGCTGCTAGTCGAGGAGTAGTAATTATCAACAATCGAGACGAATTAGAAGCTGCAATTTCTTATAGCTCTTCTAATGGCCGTTCAGGAGATGTGATTGTTGAACGGTTGCTGGTTGGAAATGAGATAAGCGTTGAATGCTTTGCAATACAAGGAGTAGTACACGTCGTTGCTATAACTGACAAGATTACTACTGGGAGTCCGCATTTTGTTGAGATGGGACATAATCAGCCGTCCAAATATACCGGAGAAATGAGGGAGAGTATAAAAAAGGTTGCTGGTATGGCGATGAAAGCGGTTGGTATTAAAAATGGCCCTTCACACGTAGAAATGATGGTTACCGACAACGGACCGGTAATGATTGAATTGGGTGCAAGGCTAGGTGGGGACTTTATTACAACTGATCTTGTACCTCTCTCTACTGGTGTTGATATGCTTGGCGCGGCAATTCATCTTGCCTGTGGAGAAGCAGTTGATCTTGAACCAAAAATTGAAATGGCAAGTGCTATCCGGTACATGAAGACGCCAGAAGGGAAAATAGAAAAAGTCCTTAATATAGATAAAGCCAATTCAATTGATGGTGTATGGCGGGTTGAAATGCTTAAGCCAGTAGGATCTCAAGTTACGGAAATTAAAGACAGTTTAGATAGAATCGGGTATGCGATAGCTCAAGGAAATACAGTAAAAGAGGCAGGTGATCTTTGCAATAAGGCACTTGATTCTATTGATGTAGTCATTGGAGGGCATTCTGATGTATAGAAAGGTGTTTAAGAGATTAATAGATATTATATTATCAGTAATTGCTCTCCCGTTCTTTTGCATTATTTACGTTTTTGTTGCTCCCGCGATTAAAATAGATGATGGTGGAACGGTTTTCTATAAGGCTCCCAGACGAGGAGTTGGAGGGAAGATATTTCAAATCTACAAATTTAGATCAATGAAGATGAATTCTCCTGATATAAGAAACTCGGACAATTCAACATTCAATAGCAAAGATGACTCAAGGATTACTAAGATTGGCAAAATACTGAGAAAAACGAGCATTGATGAAACACCACAAATATTGAATGTGCTGAAAGGAGATATGAGTATTATTGGTCCAAGACCGGTGACAACCGACAAGCCTCTTGAAGAATATGATGAGAAGCGTCGTCTAAGATTAACTGTTAGACCAGGTATCACTGGCGCAACTCAGGCCTATTACAGAAATTCCATCGGTCAAGAAGAAAAATTTGAGTATGATGCTCAATATGCTCGAGAGTTGACATTCTGGGGAGACGTAAAGATTTTTTTCAAAACAATTCAAACTGTTTTTTTACAAAAAGGAATTTATAATACAAAGAACAATTAAGAGGGTGGATAGAAAAATGAAGGATTTGATTATCGTAGGTGCAGGCGGATTGGGCCGAAAAGTTTTTGTCTGTCTCCGACGGCTGAATGTGGATAATAAATGGAATATTAAAGGTTTCATAGACGATAACGAGCATGCATTAGATGGGAAGGAATGTGATTTATCTATTATTGGTAAAATATCCGCATGGAAACCGAAAGATGAAGAAGTTTTTGTCATGGGAATTTCGGAACCGTCCATAAAATATAAAGTTGCAAGAATTATGCTTGATAGGGGAGCCCACTTTGAAACAATTGTATCACCGGACGTTATACTAGGTGATTACGTTAAAATAGGCGAAGGAAGTGTTGTTATGACTCCATATAATATCGAAAGCGGAGCAAGGATTGGCAAGTTTGTTACTGTATTGGGTAGCACAATAGCGCTAGATGGAATCATCGGAGATTATTCGACAACGGCGGGGTTTGCAAACCTTACTGATGCTCATGTTGGCAAAGGCGTTTATGTCGGCAGTCAAACATTCTTAAATCAAGGGATTTCTGTAGGAAATTGTGCTTATGTAGGAGTTGGAAGTATTTGCCTGAAAGATGTTGCAGCAGGAACACAGGTTTTTGGTACGCCTGCAAGAGTTGTAGGAGAAAAGGAGATTTTTATCAATGAATAGCAAAGAGAAATATGATGACATCTTCACATCAATCTTTTCTGTTGATTGTAGCAGTTTAAATGATACATTCAACTTTAAGGATATCGAAGCTTGGGATTCTCTCACCCATTTAACATTAATTACTGAACTGGAAGATGCGTTCGATGTTATGTTTGAGACCGATGACATCCTGCATTTTGGCGGTTACGAAAATGGGAAAAAAATACTGACCAAATATGGCGTAAGGTTTGAGGATTAATGGCAATCTTACGCTCTGTCTGCATTGCAGTGAATGATGTAAAAGTCCGCCAGCTTTCATTCGGGCTTGAAAAGGCAAACACATATATGATTGAAAGTGGTGGCCATGCAATCCTAATAGATATTTGTTCATCAGATGCAGTGAAAGAGATTAGAGATGTCATCCCGGATTACATTATCCTTACCCACGAACACTGTGACCATTTGTGGGGGCTAAATACTCTCAGGGAAAGATTTCCCAATATAAATGTAATCGCTCAGGAAAAGTGTAGCGAAGCGATAACAGACCCCAGGTCGAATAAAGCAAAGCAGTATCGTATCTATGCTGTGCTTCGTTTCGGTGAGAATTATAAGAACAACGAAGCGGAGAACAGGACTTATTGCTGTAACCCGGCAGATATTGTGTTTGATGATTGGTATCATTTCGCATGGAATGGCATGGAGATAGAGTTATCCCACGCACCAGGCCATAGCCCAGGAAGTGCAATCATAAGGGTATCTGGTATAGGTTTTTTTACCGGCGATTCCATGATTTTGGAAGAGAATACATTTCTTAAGTTTGATGATGGAAATGTAGCTGAATACATAAACATCACGCAGAGGTTAATTGAAGCCATACCGGTTGATGCATATATTTTTCCGGGGCATGGCGGGATATTTAAGAAAAAAGACTGGATTAGAAAGAGGACGGGAAATGGGAAACTTATTAAAGGATAAAGTATGTATTGTTACAGGTTCCGCCCGTGGAATAGGTAAGGCAATTGCAGAGTTATTCGCAAATGAAGGAGCAGACGTAGTTGTCAATGATAGCCGTGTAGGTTCGGCTGACACGTGGATTTCTCAAAGTGAGAACATGGAGCGGTTTCACGCTTATTACTTTGACATTACGGATGCATCGGCGGTTCGTTCGAATGTGATGGCGATCAAAAAAGAACTTGGGCACATTGATGTCCTGGTAAACAACGCCGGTGTTGAGTTCAATGAATTGATCGGTATGATCAGCAGGGAGAACATGGAGAAAATGTTCCGCGTGAATGTCTATGGAACAATAGAGATGCTCCAGGCGGTCAGCCGTGTTATGGCAAGGAATGAAAAAGGCGGAAGCATAATTAACATCTCCTCCATGGTTGGCCTTAGGGGAAATCCAGGGCAGCTTGTCTACTCCGCCACAAAGGGTGCAGTGATTGCGCTCACTAAGACTGCGGCGAAGGAGCTCGCTCCAAAAAAAATACGTGTGAATTCCATTGCACCGGGGCTCACACAGACAGAGATGATGGCGCAGGCTGATTTGGAAAAGTTGCAGGGTCGTATCAATAATATTGCCCTGGGACGGATTGCAAAACCAGATGACATAGCAGGCGGCTGTCTCCTGTTGGCGTCTTATTTTGCCGGTTATATTTCCGGACAGGTTTTGCCAGTAGACGGATGTACGATTATGTGAGAAAGAGCAGGAAATTGACGTGTTTTTGAATATTGATACAAAAAACAAAACATCAGTAGCCCTTATTGATGATAAAAGCCATGAGATTACATATGGTGAACTGGCAGAGAAGATGAAGGAAGCTGGATCTAAAGTGCAGCCGCGGTCTATCATCTTTAACCTTTGTAAAAACACGGTTGGGGCGATGGTTGGATATCTTGGTTTTATCGAGAATGATGCCGTTCCTCTTAACCTGAGCGATAAAATCGATAAGGAACTTTTGAAATCGCTTATCGCAACCTATACTCCCGCCTATTTGTGGGTGCCGGAAAAAGAAACTGACGCATATGGATATGAGGCTATTTATAACACATATGGATATACGCTTTTGAGAACGGGTAATAAGGTCTATCCGATCCATGATGATTTACAGTTCCTCATGACAACATCAGGATCAACGGGGAGCCCTAAGCTGGTCCGGTATAAAAAGGGTAATTTAGAGGCAAACGCAAAAAATGTAGCCATTGCCTTTGGCTGGACAGAAAGGGAACGTCCTCTCTGCGATCTCGGGATGCAGTATACGATGGGATTGAATGTGATTAACACCCATCTCTATGTCGGCGCGACAGTTCTTCTGACTACATACAATATCATGAGCGGTGAGTTCTGGGATTATATCAGGGAAAAGAAAGCAACAAATTTTACGGGCGTTCCATTCAGCTATGATCTGTTCTTCCGGCTTCATTTTGAACGGATGGATCTGCCGTATCTGACCACTTTTTCTGAAGGCGGCGGCAAACTGACGGACGCAAGGTTTGTCCAAATGGCTGAGTATGCCAGCAGGACGGGGAAACGGTTTATTGCATCTTTTGGCACTACGGAGACGTCTGCCCGTATGGCGTGCCTTCCTGCGGAACTGGCGCTGACCAAAACCGGCAGCATCGGGCGTGCCATTCCAGAGGGAGAACTTTTCCTCATCGATGAAAATGGCAAAGTTCAGACTGAACCGGTTGCGGAAGGTGAAATGTGCTACAGAGGCCCCAACGTAACGATGGGGTATGCCGTTTGCAGGGAGGATCTGCAAAAGGGTGATGAATTCAACGGCGAGTATCACACTGGAGATCTTGCAAGGAGAGATGAGGATGGCTGCTACTTTGTGACCGGACGCATGTCACGGTTCCTGAAACTTCTGAGCTATCGCGTGAGCCTTGACCAGAGTGAGAGACTGATACAGCAGGAATTCAATATCGAGTGCGCCTGCTCCGGCACAGACCAGCGGATGAACATCTACCTTACAGACGGAAGTAGAAAAGTAGAATTACTTGATTATATCGCTAGTAAAACACATCTTTATAAGTCATTGTTTAAAGTGTTCGTTGTGCCGGAAATCATTAGGAACGACAGCGGAAAGGTCCTTTATAAAGAGATGGATGAAAAATATGCGAAATAAGGTTACAGCTACAGAGAAGAAATTGAATCGGAGAAAGAATTAAATGATAACATCAGCTTTGAAAAAACTATATCAAAAAATAAATGCCAAAGTTGTTCATGGTTTAGAAAAAGAGAGAATGCCTTATAAGGAACAGATGGAATATCTTAGGAAATTTCCTGAACCAAAGGATGACTTTGAGAGGAGTTTTTATAAATACAAGTGCTTTTCAGAATATTGTTACTTTAAGAGAAAATGGATACTTGTGTTTTATAACCTTGGCGCAATGATTCTGCTTCCGTCTGTCTACTCAAAATTGAAAAAGGCAGATAGAAACGATCAGCCCATAAACAGAGTTGATGCAGTCATAGAAAATGTTCCAAGACTTCCAAATGTTGATGTAATCCCGGAGGAATTGCTGGGCAAATATGGGGCGATCAAGGAGGTTGATCACATAAATTATGCAGAATCCTGTCTTACAAACAGGGCAGATGAAATATATAAAGAACTTAAAAAACATTACTTCTTTCATTTTTATTTTCGAATGATTGTGTTACAAAAGCTTGGTCAGTTCTCAATGTACCTGAAATGCTATGAACCGAAAGCAATAGTATTTTATAGCTGCGAAAGAGAGTTTTCCGGTCCGCTTCAAGCTTTACTCTGCGAAAGAAGCGGGGCTGAGTATATTTCATTTATGCATGGAGATTATCTGTCAACGCTCAGTTTCGCGTTTCAACGTTATTCAACATATTATGTTTGGGATGAGGCTTATCAGAAAATGTTTGAAGAGTTGAGATGCGGCTGCCCCATGCCGATTTACCGTCCGAGAAAACTAAAGGGGATAGCTGAAGTATTGGATGAGGAAAAATGTAGCTACTTTACTACTTACTATTTTTCAGACGAGACAAGAGCAGAAGCAACAATAATCCACGAAATTTTCAGCAAATTTGAGAATTACGGTCTGAAGACTAAGATCCGCCCACATCCGCGTTTTTCAGACATTAAAATGCTCCAGGAAGTTTTTCATGACATAGAAATCGAAAACCCAGGAGAGTACAGCCTGGGAGATTCCATTACAAATTCTTTATTTACAGTTGGCTTGAACACAACGGTTCTTTCAGAAGCATACTTCTCTGGAAAGAAGGTTGTTATGGATGATTTATCTAATATTGATAAGTACAAACAACTTGATGAGCGTGGTTATGTTATGACTAGAAGACCACATTTACTACTTAGTCAATTAAAAGAGAAACTATATAAAAAATATGATGATAAATATGCATTCTATAAACAGTGAAGAAATAACAAAGGGCTTTATAGATGGAGGTGAGCAGTATGTCAATTTATAGCATCATATATATCATCCTTGCATCTATATTGCTCATTTATACGATTCGAAACAGGCTTGATTTAATGTGTGTTGCCTCGGTGTGTTTCATAGTATATTCTATTTATTGCATCCCTGGAATTGGAATATCTGGATACTATAGACCGAAACTCTCACCGCAGTTGTATTATGCGGTATATTTGCAACTTGTGATGATAATAGCCTTTGTTATGTCTTCACGTTATCGTATGAATCTTATAGAAAGAGGACAGGTTCCTAATACCATAACTGATTCAAATGAGCCAAACAAAAAGGCATTGACTATTTCGTTCCGCATTTATACTTTTATCATCGTTGTATTTGCATTAATTAATATAATGTCCGTAGGATTAAGTGGTTTTATGGCTGGGAAAAGTGTGGTCTGGGAGCAAACCAATATATTCTATCTTATAAGTTTGTATGGTGCCTGGCCTTCATTTGCATATGGAATACATAAAAATGACAAGCTGGTTTGGATACCAAGCCTTTTGATTGAGTTGACCATTTTCTTTGCTGGTTCTAGAGCGTTCACTGCAACTATGATTATAATATTTCTTTGCGAGAAAGGCACAACTTTATGGAAAAATCGCAAAGGGAATCTTAGAATATACATTTTAGGCGCAGTAGGTATCGTTTTCCTTCTGTTGTATCGAATGATCGATACGCAAATAATGGCAGGTGATATAAGCGGCGCGATCAGAACACTCCAGGATCCATTAACTTGGGCTACGGCACTTGAGTTTAATGAACCTCGGGTTATCATCGCAAACTATGATTATTCATTAACATCGGGACTTCAATTACCTGCTGGAGACATTGTCTATAGAATTATTGATTTTGTTCCAGGACTCACTGCACTATTTGGCATCAAATTGGAGTATCCAGAATACTACTCTACATGGTTGATGAATCAAGTTCATGGATCCGCAGGTGTGGGAGGGTCTATTTGGGGAGAAAGCTATGTAATGTTTGGCTATTTTGGAATATTGCTATTCACAACTATATGGCTATTTCTTGTTAGGCGATGTAATAAAAATCTGGATTATCACGCAAGTCACAGCTATTTTGTCGTTGCTTTGGGAACATATCTTGCATGGTATATCAACAGGCTTGATTTCAACAGGGTAGCGCAGGCTTGCAAAGTCATGTTCATGTGCTTTCTTCTCTGGGGAGTTGTTTATTTATTTCTTGGAGGAACGATTAAGATTGGGAAATTGTCTTTCAAGCTCAGATTTCAACGATAATCAGATTTTTGTGTGATACCAAAAACTTTAAAGGGGAGTCATTTTGAATAGAAATAAAATAACCGTTTATAACATAGCAAGTACCATAATACTCCAAGGGCTGGCATTTATTTCGGGGCCTATTTTTTCAAGCATACTGGGAACCAGTAATTATGGCATTGCAGCTGTTTATTTAACATGGGTACAGATTGCATCCACAACTTTTTCGTTACAAGCAGCCGGTACGATTGCCATAGCACGGGTCAATTTCCCTATGGAAGAGCAGGAAAAGTTTCAATCAAGTGTGTTTAGCTTAGCAACTTTGAGTTATGTTGCTTTTTCCGCATTAACACTGGGAGTATGTGCACTTGGAGGTTCACGTCTTGGCGTGAATCTGCCTATGGTGGTTTTTGGACTGGCACAGGGGTGGGGACTTTACTGTGTAACCGCTATGAATTCAAAATTTACTTATGAATTCAAGGCGAATAAGAATTTTATTCTTTCTGTCACAACATCCGCTTGTACTATTGGGTTGTCTATTTTCCTAATCTATCAGTTTCCTGCTGATATAAATTATTGGGGGAGAATCATTGGACAATCAAGCGTATACACTGTAATTGGAGTAGTTCTTCTCACATACATATTGCAAAGAGGAAGAACGTTTTATAACAAAACATATTGGAGATTCTCACTGCCCATTGCAATACCAACAATATTCCATCTTCTTGCGATGATTGTCTTAAATCAGAGCGATAAGGTTATGCTGCAGAACATGGTAAGTAATTCAGCAGCGGGTATCTATTCACTTGCATACACCTTTGCAACTGTATTGAACACAATTTATCATGCGCTGAACAATAGCTGGGTTCCGTTTTATTATGAATACACAAGACAGAATCAGATGGAACAGTTGAGAAAACATGCTAAGAACTATATTGAGTTATACACAATAGTAAGCATGGGATTCATTCTGCTGGCCAGGGAGGTGTTTCATGTTTACGCAAACACAAACTTTTGGGAAGGGACAGATTTAATCCCACTTTTATCAGTAGGTTATTATTTTGTGTTCCTATACAGTTTCCCGGTTAACTATGAATTTTACAATAAAAAAACCAAGATGATCGCATTTGGTACAGTAGGTGCTGCGATATGTAACATCATACTGAATTATTTCCTTATTAAAGTTTGGGGGATCCAAGGAGCGGCGATAGCAACACTTATTTCTTATGGCCTTCAATTTGCTTTCCATTGGCTTTGCGCACAACGTATTGACCCAGGGGAATATCCTTTTAAAATTAAGGATTTTATTCCAGGGTTTATCGCCGTTTGCATTACTTGCCTGATTTATGTCGTTACAAGAGAACTATGGTTTGTTCGATGGGGAATTGGGGCACTTTTGGGTGTCTATATAATTTACAAAATCATAAAACGAAGAGAAATCTTTTAATTAATTTATGGTATGTAGACTGGTTTTATCAGTGTCTATACATATATTAAACATTATAAGCAACAGGAGGACTAAACAATGCTCAAAAATTCAACGATTCTGGTTACTGGTGGAACAGGTTCATTTGGTAATACCTTTGTGCCTATGACTTTGGCTAAATATGATCCAAAGAAGATAATCATTTATTCCAGAGATGAGATGAAGCAGTGGAATATGGCCAAGAAGTTTGAAGGAGATAAACGAGTTCGCTTTTTCATCGGTGATGTAAGAGATAAGAACAGGCTTTATAGGGCGCTTAATGGCGTAGATTATGTCGTTCATGCTGCTGCCACAAAGATTGTTCCTACGGCGGAGTATAACCCATTTGAGTGCATTAAGACTAATGTTAACGGTGCTATGAATTTGATTGATGCTTGTATTGATTCAGGTGTTAAAAGGCTTGTGGCGTTGTCTACAGACAAAGCCAGTTCTCCGGTTAATCTTTATGGTGCAACAAAATTATGTTCAGACAAGGTGTTTATTGCAGGCAATTCTTACAGTGGAGGAAAAACTAAGTTTGCTGTTGTTCGCTATGGTAATGTAATGGGATCACGTGGTTCTGTAATCCCTTTCTTCATGGAAACTGCAAAGAGTGGGAAGCTTACTATCACAGATAAGCGAATGACTCGCTTTATGATTTCCCTTGAGCAGGGCGTTGAACTGGTTTGGCATGCCTTTGATGATATGGAGGGCGGGGAAATTTACGTAAAGAAGATTCCATCAATGAATATCTGTGACATTGCCACGGCAGTCGATGAAAATGCTGAACAGGTTGAAATCGGTATTCGCCCTGGTGAGAAGATTCATGAGCAGATGATTGGTGTCGAGGACGCTCACTTTACCTACGAATATCCGGAGCACTTCAAAATACTTCCTCAGATTTGCGAGTGGGGATCTGTCGAATCTATGATTAAGGGTGGAAAGCAGGTACCGGAAGGATTTAGCTATACATCTGATAATAATATAAACTGGATGACTATTCCTCAGCTGCGGGAATGGATTGAGAAGAACAGAGTCAAGATTGGAAGCATCTAATTCTTGAGACTGTATTCTATGAACTATATACTATAATCTGATAAATATTTAGAAGGGATAACAATGAAGACGTTAGCTTTATTTGGTGGTAAGCCAGTATTTGAAAAAAAGATCGGATATGGACATCAGTATATCGATGATGCTGATATCCAAGCTGTGGTAGATGTGCTGAAGAGCGACTTTCTAACATGTGGCCCCAAAATTAGCGAAGCAGAAGCAAGGCTTTGCGAGATTACAGGCTCAAAGCATGCTGTTCTTATTGCAAATGGAACAGCGGCATTACACGCAACTTGTTTTGCAGCCGGTATTGGTCCGGGGGATGAGGTAATTACCACACCAATCACCTTTGCGGCATCAGCCAACTGTGCACTGTATTGTGGCGGAAAGCCGGTTTTTGCTGACATCAATCCTGAGACTTACAATATTGATCCTGCTGATATAGAACGGAAGATCACTGATAAGACTAAGGCTGTTGTGGCGGTTGACTTTACTGGTCAGGCGGTGGAGATTGATAGAATTCGGAAAATCTGCGATAAACATAATCTGGTTTTCATCGAAGATGCCGCCCACTCACTTGGAACAAAGTATAATGGTAAGCCAGTTGGTGGCTTGGCAGATATGACCGAGTTTAGCTTCCATCCTGTAAAAACCTGCACAGCGGGTGAAGGTGGATCCGTCACGACGAACGATGATGAATTGTACAAGAAACTTATCCTCTTCCGTACACATGGGATAACGCGTGCTCAGAATTGGATGGATAGGCCGAGCGAGGGCGGGTGGTACTATCAACAAATCGATCTGGGATACAACTATAGGATGACTGATATGCAGGCAGCGCTACTTTCATCCCAGCTTGATAAGCTTGATATGTTTGCTGCAAGAAGGAAAGAACTGGTCAAACGATACAATGAGGCGTTTAGTGCTGTACCTGAAATTACCGTGCAGAAGGAGATCGCTGAGTCTGATACGGTTCGACATCTTTACATCATTCAGTTGAATACTGAAATGTTAAGGGCCGGTAGAAAAGAAGTATTCGCTGCACTCCAAGCAGAAGGCATTGGTGTGAACGTTCATTATATTCCAGTATATTCATTCCCGTATTATCAAAAGCTTGGATATAAGATGGGAAGTTGCCCGAATGCTGAGAAGTTATATGAGCGAATTATCTCTATTCCGCTGTTCTTTTCCATGACTAATGAGGATCAGGACAAGGTTATAGAGGCAATTAGGAAAGTTATCAGTTATTATAGGAGATAAATTATGCCGACATTAGCTATAATTACCGCACGCGGCGGTTCAAAAAGGGTACCCGGGAAAAATATTAAGGAATTCTGTGGTAAACCGATTATTGCATATAGTATTGAGGCCGCTTTAAAAAGCAAAGTGTTTGATGAAGTAATGGTCTCTACTGATAGCGAGGAGATAGCTGTCGTGGCGCAGAGATATGGCGCTGCAGTTCCTTTTTTAAGATCCGCTGCTACAAGTTCTGATACAGCGACTACAACAGATGTTCTTAGGGAAGTTTTGTGCGAGTACGTCAATCTTGGTAGAAGATATGAGGTGTTTTCATGTATCTATCCAACAGCGCCGTTTATAACAGCCGAAAAATTAAGGGATGCAGCAGAGCGGTTTTACAATTCTGATGCGGACTCACTAATAAGCGTGGTGAGGTTTAGTTATCCGCCACAAAGAGCGTTTGTTGAAAAAGAAGGATATTTGGCATTTCAGTATCCGGAAAACGCAAATGCGAGAAGTCAGGATTTAGAACCTTTGTACCACGATAGTGGGCAGTTTTATATAAGCAGAAGTTCCAAGTTTTTGAAATTTAACACACTTGTACTTCCTCATACAATTCCCTTCGTCCTTAGGGAAGAGGAAGTTCAGGACATTGATAATGAATCAGATTGGATCATAGCAGAAATGAAATTTAATAGATTGAAACTAGAAAAATCTACTAGGGGGGGGTACTGCTTACTAAGTAAAATTTGTGCATATCCCACAAGCCTTAGGTTTTTTTCTGATCAAGTTCCTGTTCTTAAGGAGGCGGCATAATGAAATACTGCCTCGGTACAGTTCAATTTGGATTGAACTATGGGATTCAGGGAAATGGAAGGCCACTTGAAGATAATGTATTTAAAATGTTGGATTTCGCTATTGATAATGGAATTGATATTTTTGATACTGCTTCAGCTTATGGGGATGCAGAAGAAATTCTGGGTGTATATGTACGAGCTAATCCTGAAAAGCTACAGTCAGTTAAGGTAGTTTCCAAACTTAAGCCGGACGCGTTCGCCAACGAGCAGATAAAAGACTGGAAGAATATTGCTATTAAAAATGCAAAAGAGAGTGCAGAAAAGCTTGGGATAAAAAAATATGAGGCCTATTTATTTCATAATGCCGCGTACATTTATGATAAGGCTGCTGTTGCTGCACTGGAAGCTGTTAAGTCGGAAGGCATTGCTGAAAGGATTGGCGTATCAATATATACCCCGGAAGAAGCAATGAAGGCATTGGAATATCCTTCTATTACTGCCATTCAAATACCATATAATTTATTCGATCAGCGGCTTGACTCTAAAGGTTTTTTTGAGAAAGCGAAAGAACGTAATATCCTGGTTTTTGCAAGATCCTCTCTTCTTCAAGGTCTCGCTATGATGGATCCGAATAAACTTCCTTGCAGAGTATCTTTTGCAGAAAAATATTTAAGGGAATTTCTTGCAATATGTAATTATTACGGGATACCACCGCTAAATGCAGCGGTAGGATATGTTGGAAGCAAAAGTGAAATTGACTACGTTGTATTCGGCGTTGATAATATCAGCCAATTAAATGAGTATATTTCTATTCGGAACACTGTCTTGCCTGATGGTATGGTTGAACGTATTAGAAATACATTTGACAATGTAGAAGAAAAACTGGTGAATCCGGTTTTATGGAGGAAGGTGGATTAAGTGAAGTATCTTGTTATGATTCAGGCGCGATGCGGGTCGACTCGCTTGCCGAATAAAGTGTTAAAAGATCTTTGCGGAAAACCGGCTCTACAGAGAATGTATGAACGAGTATGCCAGAGTAAATTGGTAGATGAGGTCATGATTGTTACTTCTATTGAGAAGAATAATTTACCAATACTACGGTTATGCGCAGATCTTGGGATTCGTGTTGGCGTGGGTTCAGAAGACGATGTGTTGGACAGATTTTATCAGTCGGCAAAATTATTGAGACCCGATTACATTATCAGACTTACAGCTGACTGTCCTTGCTTTGATGCCGAATTACTTGACGAGGCAATCCAGGGAATGAATGAATCAACTGATTATTGTGGCATGATCAGCGAATCTTTCGCGGATGGACTCGATCTTGAAATTATGAAGTTCTCTGCCTTAGAGCGGGCATGGAAAGGGGCTGTTCATACATTTGAAAGAGAGCATGTGACCCAATACATCATTCGCCATCCTGAGTTATTTGAGTTGATGGATTTCAAATCTCCGATAGGTTACTTTGGTGATCATCGTTGGACAGTGGATGAACTCGAAGATTTTGAACTTGTGACGCGAATTTATGAGCACTTTGTGGATAATCTTCATACAGAGAAATTCGGATATAAAGATATTCTGAACTATCTGGAGCGGAATCCTGAAATACGAGCGATTAATAAACAATACTCTCGCAATGAAGGACTAGCGAAGTCAATCAGGGAAGATCGTATTGTTAATGCAGGCAATTGAGTATAATATAAATAGGAGGATAATACAATGAAATCTTTTAAAAAATCCGAGGCGCTTCTTGAACGGGAAATAAAGGTATCTCCACTCGCTGCACAAACTTTCAGCAAATCATATCGGTACTTTTGTCGTGGGATATCTCCCAGCTACATGGATTATGGTGAGGGATGCTACATATACGATGTTGACGGGAATAAGTTCATCGATTATATGTGTGCCTTGGGGCCAATTACGGTTGGATATAATGAGCCATCAATTAATGAAGCGGTAATTAAACAAGTAAACAAGTTTGCCAGCGGATCCCTTCAATCTGAACTTGAAGTTGAGCTTGCTGAAAAGCTTTGCGAAATTGTTCCGTGCGCGGAGATGGTTCGATTTGTAAAAAATGGTAGCGATGCTACTACGGCTGCTATTCGGCTTGCAAGAGCTTATACGGGGCGAGAGGTTGTCCTTATGTCTGGTTATCATGGGATGCATGACTGGTCTATTGGCGCCTCTGAAAATAATAAGGGAGTGCCCAAGGCTGTTTGTGAGTTGACAAAGAATTTTGCTTATAATGATCTGGAAGATCTTGAGAAGAAGCTTCAGGAGAATGAAGTGGCAGCAGTTATACTGGAACCTATCCAGAGTAATGGACCAAAAGAGGGCTATTTAGAGGGAGTAAAGGAATTGGCGCATAGGTATGGTGCGATTCTTGTTTTTGATGAAGTGGTTTCAGGTTTCCGGTATGCACTGGGAGGAGCTTCCGAGATGTACAAAGTTACGCCAGATCTTGCCGCATTCGGTAAGGGCATGGCTAATGGTTATGCAATTTCAGCTGTCGCAGGAAAGAAGGAGCTTCTTGAGCAGATTGAACAAGGTGTGTTTGTTTCCACAACATTTGGTGGAGACAGTATTTCTATGGCTGCATCACTTGCCACAATCAAAATACTGGAAAGACCTGGATTTTATGAGAAATTGACGAAGGTTGGTAACATCCAGAGAGATGGTATTGCTAGATTGATTGATGAGTATGACTTGGGAGGTATCCTCTCTGTCAGCGGACTTCCGGCGCATGCAGGAGTGGCGTTCGAAGGACATGGTTCTTTAAGTTATCTGGACATACAGTCTGTTTATTCACAGACGATGATTGAAAATGGAATTCTTGTGTTCGCCATCTATAATTTGAATGGCTCGCATACAGAGAAGGAGGCTGAATTATATCTTGAGGCAACTGACAAGGCATTTTCACTAATAAGGCAAGCGATTGACAGGGATTCGCTTGATGGTATACTTGTCGGTGGTAAAGTCAGCCCTATCTTTAAGAGAAATATTAAGTAACACTGCTTTGATGAATGGAGAGGCTTAAACGACTCTCATATTATCAGCTTGAAAAATGGAGAAGAAAGATGTTTCATATTTTTGAAAAGATCAGGAATGACGAGGTCTATGTGATTGCAGAGATGAGTGCTAATCATGGAGGGAGTCTTGATACTGCACTTCAAATTGTCAGGAAAGCAGCTGAGTCTGGTGCGGATTGCCTAAAGATTCAGACATATACGGCAGACAGTATTACTATTGACTGCGATAGAGAAGATTTCCGGATCCATGGTGGTTTATGGGATGGCTATAAGCTCTATGATCTGTATACAGATGCAGGAACCCCTTATGAATGGCAGGCAAGGATTAAAGAGGAGTGTGAAAAATGTGGGATTGATTTTTTATCCACACCTTTTGATGCTGATGCTGTAGATTTTCTTGAGAACATTGGATGCGATGCCTATAAAATTGCAAGCTTTGAATTGGTCGATATCCCCCTGATAGAGTATGCGGCATCAAAAGGTAAACCAATGATTATTTCCTGTGGAATGTCAAGTGCTGAGGAAATACAAGATGCAGTAGACGTTTGTCACAGAGTTGGGAACGACCAGATTGTTCTTTTGAAATGCTGCAGCGAATATCCTGCAAACTGGAAGGATATGCATATTGCAAATATTCCGGATATGATGCAGAGGTTCAATGTAGATGTTGGTTTATCGGATCACAGTGCGGGCAGCATTGCCGCCGTGGTTGCTGTCGCCATGGGGGCATGTGTGATTGAAAAGCATGTCAAAATTGAAGGAATCGAAAGTGCTGACAGCAAGTTCTCTATGCCGATGGACGAGTTTGCCGAGATGGTGAAGGCTGTAAGGAATGCTAAGCTGATTGCCGGCCATGTCCAGTATGGGCCTACAGAAGGTGAAGACGGAAACCTGAAATTTCGGCGCAGCCTATTTGCGGTGCAGGATATTAAAAGGGGGGAAGTGATAAGCAAGGAGAATATACGGAGCATCCGTCCATCAACAGGATTGAAGCCAAAGTACTATTATGAGATTCTTGGAAAGCGTGCCGCCACGGATATTCCTTTTGGCACGCCTTTGACAATGGATATGTTTGAATAGAGGGTAGATATGAGTACACTGAGAAAAGCAACATTTGATGATCTGAACATTTTATATGAGTGGGCAAACGATCCGGCTGTCAGAAAGAACTCCTTTCATTCGGAGCCTATTCCGTATGAGAACCATCAGAAATGGTTTGAACAGATAATGGCGGATGAATCAGTTCTACAGTTTATTCTCATGGATGAGGGAATGCCTGTAGGCCAGATTCGATTGAGCGTGGATAAGGATGAAGCGGAAATAGGATACAGCATTGCACAAAGCTGCAGAGGGAAAGGTTACGGGCATGAGATACTGCGGCTCATTGCAGAAGAAATCCGTGTGAATTACCCATACATAAAAAAACTTGTGGCAAAAGTTAAACCAGATAACATAGCATCCAACAAATTATTTGAAAGCGAGGGTTATGAAATGAAGTATTCCTGTTATACTCTGGAAGCAATCGGGGGGGGTATCACGAACTAAGTAATTCTCCTTACTCCTGCTATAGCCATGACAGAGTCTTTAAAGTAGATGTCTACGAAAGGAGGCTTGCGTCATGAGTAAATTCCTGAATGAAGAAGAAGTCGCCGGACTCGGATTGAGGCGGTATGGAAAAAATGTTTTGATAGGGCGGCATGCCGCGATTTATAATCCTGATCAGTTAGAACTTGGCAATGATGTCCGCATTGATGATTTTACCATTATAAGCGGCAAAGTGATTATGGGAAACTATATCCATGTATCCCAGTTTTGTGGGATTTATGGTGGGGATAAAGGAATCATCATGGAAGATTTTTCAAGCTTGTCCGCAAAATGCTCGGTATACGCTGTCTCGGATGACTATACTGGACTGTCAATGACCAATCCCATGGTGCCTGCCAAGTATAAGCCTACAGCAATCAGTAAAGCGGTCCACATTGGCAAGCATGCTATCATCGGCTGTAATTCGGTAGTCCTTCCCGGGGTAGACATACCAGAGGGAGCGGCAGTTGGAAGCCTTAGCTGCGTGACGCGCTCATTGGAGCCTTGGAGCATAAACACAGGAATTCCTGCAAAAAAGAAATCTGACAGACATAGAGATATTCTCGAATTAGAGATGCAGTTCTGGAAAGAGAAAGTGCAGGGGGTGTGATTATGCTATTGAGAGATAAGGTTGCGGTCGTTACTGGAGCATCTAATGGCATCGGACGGTCTATCGTGGATGTATTCATTGAAAACGGAGCCATAGTCTTTGGACTGGATATTGTTGAATCACAGAGCTGGCGCGATAACCTGACAATACTGAAAGCTGATGTTTCAAAATCATCTGATTGTGAACGCATTTATAATGAAATTACAAAACTTAATGGCGGAATTGATATTCTTGTAAATTGTGCAGGAATCACCCGTGATGCCATGACCCGAAAAATGACGGAAGAGCAGTTTGATCAGGTTATCGCAGTTAATCTTAAAGGAGTGTGGAATCTCACAAGGCTGTTTGGACCAGCAATGCAAGCCCGGAAAACGGGTTCAATCATAAATATTTCGTCTGTTGTTGGTGTTTATGGCAACATTGGTCAGGTGAACTATGCTGCATCAAAGGCAGGAGTTATAGGAATGACCAAGAGCTGGGCTAAGGAATTCTCGCTCAAGGGTGGCAATGTGCGGGTGAATGCAGTCGCGCCGGGGTACACTTTGACGGACATGATGAAGACCGTTCCGGAAAATCTCCTGGAAAGGTTTAGGGGAGCAACGATGCTTGGGCGTCTTGCTGAGCCAGTTGAGATTGCAAATTCTGTCCTGTTTCTCGCATCCGACCTTTCCAGTTATGTAACGGGAGAGGTAATCAATGTTAACGGTGGCATGAGGCTGTGAGGAGGATATGATGAAAAGAGTATTCCTCCTCGGGTCATGCAGGACGCCGATTGGCAGGATGGGCGGAGCGTTGTGTGTGTTGTCGGCTGTTGATATGGGCGCAATTGTGATAGCCGAGTCTTTGAAACGAAGCCGGGTTCCTGCTCATCAGGTAGATCATGTGTACATGGGAAATGTCCTGCAGGCTGGGCTAGGCCAAAATGTGGCCAGACAGGCAGCAATTAAGGCAGGCTTACCATATTCTACAACAGCAGAAACGTTAAACCTGGTATGCGGCTCCGGCCTGGACGCTGTTAATTCGGCTGCGCGCCTTATACAATCTTGTGACGCCGATATTGTAATTGCCGGCGGGACAGAAAGCATGTCACAGGCACCTTTTGCGTTAAAAGAAGCCCGTTTTGGATACCGTATGGGTAGCCCTATGCGGGAGAGTCAGTTGGTGGATACGATGGTAAGCGATGGATTGTGGGATGCCGTCAACGATTACCACATGGGTATTACAGCCGAAAATGTGGCTGAAAGGTACGGACTGTCAAGGACTGATTTAGACGTATTTGCAGCGGCATCCCAGGAAAAAGCTGCTGCTGCGATTGCCGAGGGCAAATTTAGAAATGAAATCGTGCCTGTGAATGTCAAGAATCGGAATATCGAAACAGTAGTTGATACTGATGAAAACCCAAGAGCCGGAACAACAGTTGATGGATTGAAAAAGCTAAAACCTGCATTTAAGCCTGACGGCATCGTTACGGCAGGAAACAGTTCTGGCATAAATGATGGGGCCGCGGCTGTAGTTTTAGTATCAGAAGACAGAATGAGGGAACTGCATCTGGTGCCGGAGGCAGAATGGATCGGTGGGGCATTAGGAGGCGTCGATCCGGCAGTTATGGGGCTTGGGCCAATTAAATCGACCGTGAAGTTGCTTGAGAAATTGTGCTTGAGCATGAATGACTTAGATATTGTGGAGGCTAATGAGGCTTTTGTTGCTCAGTCAATTGCGGTACAGAGAGAGTTGAATATCCCATGTCACAAGCTGAATCCAAACGGAGGCGCTATAGCTTTGGGACATCCAATAGGTGCTTCTGGATGCAGGATCCTTGTAACCCTCATCCATGAACTGTCAAAAAGGCAGAAAGGGCTGGCAACACTCTGTATTGGTGGCGGTATGGGATGCAGTACTGTGATAATTGGATGCTAGGATGTATGAAGAGCCATACTGAATTATGTGTAAATTAACAAATAATTCAGTATGGTAGGTTTCACGATGATTGTGGATGGTGAAATGGCATGATTTATATACGAACAGATGCAAACCCCAATATTGGCATGGGACACATAATGAGATGCCTGTCTATAGCGGACGCATTTCATTCTGAAGGACAGGATGTTACCTTTATAAATGCTGATGATAATATCAAGATATTGATTGAACAAAGAGGCTTTGCAGATTTTATTCTATATAGCGATTATAGGGATATGGAATCGGAACTTCATTCGTGGGATGCTTTAGATGTGCGGCACGAAGATTATATTATTGTTGATTCATACTATGTAACATGGTATTATTTTGAAAGCTTAAGAGCAAAAGTGGATCATAAGCTGGTATACATTGATGATTGCATGGCATTCCCATATCCTGTTGATGTGCTGGTTAATTACAACATTTATGGAAGGAAAGAGAACTATACTGCGCTTTATCTTGATGCAGGGATGGAACCGCCACAGCTTATTATGGGTCCGACATATGCACCTCTAAGAAGTATGTTTTGCGATTTGCCAAAGAAACAGCAGCCAGAGAGGGTGCGGGATGTTTTAATTTCCACGGGGGGAACAGATCCCTTCCATATTGCGCTTTCCCTTGTCAAGCTTTGTCCACAGAACTTTATGTATCATGTTCTTGTAGGCATGTTGAACAGTGATGGTGAGGAAATAAGAAAAATAGCGAAAGAGAATCCCCATATTATTCTTCATGAGAATGTGAGTGACATGGTGAATTTGATACGTTCCTGCGACATAGCCGTATCAGCTGCCGGGAGTACATTATATGAAATCTGTGCTTGTGGAGTTCCAGTGATTACGTATGTTATAGCTGATAATCAGAAGCCAGGCGCAGAAGCATTTGTCAAAGAAGGCTTGGCTATTAATCTTGGCGATTTAAGAAAAGGGTTATTTTCGGCCGAGAGAATTATTGACGCTGTCGAAGATTTGAGCCGAGATTATAAAAAAAGAGTAAAAATTGGTACGCATATGCAGGATTTAATTGATGGATATGGTGCTCACCGATTGGCGAAGAACATTAAAGCTTAAGGCTGGTTGGCATAAAAGCATTATAATTGAGTATACTTTGACAAATATTAAGCGGACGAATAGATGAAAAAAACACCAGTGATGATTCTTGTTAATTTAGTTTGTTGTATTTTATTTGGACTGTTGTTATAAATACGAAAGCTCCTTCACTAAGATTGTACACATGATCAGAAATTATAATTTACGAAAAGGGAATATTATCATGAAACAGTATTTAATCACGGTTAAATTTAATGTTGAGGTTAGAGCTGATAAGAAAATAATAATTCGCCTTTGTGGGGAAGAAAGCGAATCAAAAAAATTTGATTTAAATGAATGTATTTTGCCCGCTCATCCGGGAATGGCAATATATGATGATATAAGAAACGGAGGGAGAATTCCATTGATGGTTCCGCTTGATTATGGAAATATTAAAACGGTAGAGTATTTCCCGAGTGAGTCGAGTTTTCTCCATAACCCAATATACGAAATGGCCATACAAGGAGAGAATAGTATTGAAACAAAACCATTGATTCGTTGTGTTGATTGAATAAGGAAATAATATTAGTGATTTCGCAGCAATTTGGCCGCATCGAAATGAAATGTTAAACACTTTATGGAGCAGAATCTTATATTCACACTCTATATGATGATTATAAAGTGGTAGTTTTCGGGAACAAATAAATACATTTTTTGAAAGGGGATTAACATATGAGCAAGCGAGTTTATATCAGCGCAGATTATTCAGCATCTGACGGAGACACGGATGTGGTGGATGAACTGCACAAGTGGTCGGATGACAACAGGCGTGTTGTAAGCTTTACAGACACAGCTCAGGTTGCATCAGGTAGTGTATCCGATGGTGACGATTGTCGTCCGTGTGATTTAAAAGCGGAATTTAATCGTCAAATTAATGCTTCGTCTGCCGTGATTTTCGTAGTTGGAGATAAAACTAAAACCAGGACTGCCGGAAGCGAGTGTGATCGTACATCTAAATCTCAAAGTGAATGTACATGTACTCCGTACAAACAGAACACAAACGGGAAGAAAAAATGCAAAGTATCTTTCACATTTACTCCCGATGAAGATGACGATGTTGGTAATATCAACACTTACTCGTATCTTCGCCATGAGTTCGAGCAGGCACGAAAGAGAAATAAAACGATTGTCATCGTGTATAATTCTTTGAACAAACAATCCTCTTGGCTGCCATCATATATGAGCGATTATGAGGATATTGCCGTTCCTTTTTGGAAGAAAGATATTTGGGGAAATAAAACAGGGGATTATGACTATATAAAGGAGACACTAGTATAAATATTTTTAAATAAATGGACTTTATTTTCTTTTTATAGTATAATGT
>CAYOOW010000028.1:0-35315 GCA_964405715.1 uncultured Bacteroides sp. | reverse complement strand
TAAGCTGCTCCCTGCGGACATGTCCGAATACTTTCCCCGGATCGTACTTCTCCTTTCTGTTAATGCACCGAGGAAAAAAGTGCCGCTATTTCTTCCGGTGTAAGCTGGCGGTTCGAGTCATCGCTTACAGGAGGTACCTGTGCATCCGTATCTGTGTTATTTGTATCAGCAGACGTGTCGGCAGATGAGGCAAAAAGTGCTGCAATCTCATCCGGTGTAAGCCGGCGGTTTGGATCGTCGTTTTCCTCCGCTGCTTCCTTTGCAGGAAATGGAATGACATCCGCGTTGCTTTCATTTTCTGCATTGCCTGTAAGAAACGAATCAATTAAATCCTGACTCATTGTCTCAGAGCTTTCATGTATCCGGAGTTCATCGTCGGAGTCTGCCGTTTCCGTAGCAGCCTGTCTGTTATTCACGATAACCTCTGCTGTATCGGCGGAAGAAACGGGCTCTGTCACCTGCGTCGAAGGAAGATCAATTTTGAGATTTGTAATCTCTGATTTTATCTGATTAATCTCGCTGCCGACACGGTCAAGCCCGGTTGACAGGTTTGACATGGCGGACACAATGCCGTCATGATTATTTTGGCTGTATTTTACGATTATTTTGACTGCTTTGTTTATTGAGTCGGCAATCAGCTTATTCATTTCTTCGTTTAAAAGGGAGTAGTCCTCCCTGTTCTGCGCAGATTGTCTGTTGCCGGTTTCCATCATCTGCATGTGAAGTGTGTTCGACTTGCGCAGTTGAACATAGATTGCCTTACTCAGGCGCTCCAAATCCGTGTTATCCTGACCGTGCTCCAGCTTCGCAGCAACAGTGGCTACAGAACGGTCAATATAATTGTGCAGCTTGTTTTCTCTTTCTATGCAAAGCCCGGCGTAAGCGTTTAATAGGGCATACAATGAGATGACAAGTATCAGGGATACGCCGATAATATATATCGGCTCGGTCCTGTACTCCAAAGCACAATATATCCAGGCAAGGACAGCCGTGAAGCATATCATGCCGATTGTAACGATTCTTTTATACAAACTATTCATGGCAATCTCCCGTATTTATAAAATATTACAGAGTCGGATAATACTACAAAATTATCTGTAATGATACTATATTTTATCATAATCCGGTTAATTATGCCAGCAATTTATTACCGATGGAAATCGAGATAAATTCAGCATAAATCCGGAGACAGAAATCCGGGGCGGGAACCTACTTGCCAGATGTAAATTATGCAAGTATAATATAATTATTAATAAATTTGCAATGAGAGCTATACATTATACAAATGCTATACGGGGAAGGTGCTACATGGAACGGACAAAGGTTATGGTTGAATTTTATTCGGAAGAGCCGTTGGAAAATGTTATGGCGATGATAAAATATCGCCCTGAAAAAATTATTTTTTTGGGGCATAAGGATAACATGATTACCAAGAAGATACATGACATCTGTGATTTTCGTGATAACCAGTGCCACGATACAAAGCTGGAGTTTATTGAGGTACCCAAGGATGATTTAAACGGGGCAATCGATATTTTAACAGGGATTATCCGTGATTATCCGGGTGTACGGTTTGAACTGACAGGGGGAAGTGAGCTTATTTTAATCGCGTTGGGGTGTATTGCTGCGCGAATGGACATCAGTAAGCTCAGGATTGATCCGTTCACCGGAAAGGAGATAGATATTCGCGGTTCCGCGGTGAATACGACCGACTATCATTATAATATAGGAATCGCAGAGGATATTATTTTACACGGAGGAGCGCTGACCGAGCAGACCGGCAGCTATGCGGACTGGGACTTTACAGATGAATTCAGGGAGGATATACGCATTCTGTGGGATATATGCAGGAAGTATAGGACAAATTGGAATAAGTATTGCTCTGTTATAGATGAATTGCGTAAAAATACGCCAAACCAGCGCGACGGATATGAGGAGCTATACAGGAACCAGCTCGGAGAGGCTATTCATCTGCTTGCAGATTTGCACGAAACAGGAATGATTCGGGATTACACCGGGACGGGTAAAAGAGTCAGCTTTCGTTTTAAGAATAGCGCGATAAAAAAGGTAATAGGTAAAGCAGGTAATATTTTGGAGCTGCATGTTTACGAGGTGGCTACGCGTGACGGGTATATTTTCTCGGATGCAATCATAGGGGCGCATATTGACTGGGATGGTGAGATACATAATCCTGAACATCCAGGTTATGATACCATGAATGAAATAGACGTTATTCTTATGAAAAATGTCTGCCCTATTTTTATATCCTGTAAGAACGGGAAGGTTGGCGGTCATGCGCTGCATGAGCTTGAGACGGTTTCCAGAAAGTTTGGCGGAAAATATGCCAGAAAAGCGCTGGTACTGGGGAAAGCATGCGATGATACGACAGGAACGCAGTATTTCAAGCAGCGGGCCAGAGATATGCATATCTGGATTATTGATGATGTATTCAGAATGAGTGATGAACAGCTGTTAAACCGACTAAAGAGAATCTGATTGGAAAATGAATGTGTATTCCCGCACCGGCATAGTAATAGAGTAAGGTGATATAGCTATGACGATGGGGGCTTTCGTTTGGATACAGGAAATGAAAATGTAATACAGGGCTGTGCAGAGGTAATTTACTCAGAGACATATGCGAATCTTTTGATTAAATATGACTGGGTACTGTCCGGTGTGTATGAGCGTTTGCAGCCGGAGTGCATCAATATTGTCAGCAGTCAGTTTCTGGTGGCATACAAAAAACTTGATACATCGGATGAGACAGAGCTTTTACGGCTTGGATATAATATTATGCCGAGATGCTATGGTTTAATGGATACGAGCGGCGTCGAGGCAACCGGAGCAGATCGTGTCATGAATCTTCCGGGACTGGGACTTACAGGAAGGGATGTGCTGATTGGATTTATTGACACCGGAATCGATTATCGGAATCCGCTTTTTATGAAGGCTGACGGAACTACCCGTATCACTGCGATTTGGGATCAGACGGAACAGGCATACGGGAAGGGAGAACCGGTGTTTCGGTATGGGGCAGAATTTACGGCTGCCGATATTAACCGGGCGCTTGCCTCGGAAAGTCCGTATGCAATCGTCCCCACGACAGACGAGAATGGGCACGGAACCTTTCTTGCGTCGATTGCGGCGGGGAATAAGCAACCGGAGGAGTCGTTTGCAGGAATGGCACCTGAAGCGGAAATACTGATGGTAAAGCTGAAGCAGGCAAAACAAAATCTAAGAGATTATTACCTGATTCGTGAGGGCGCGGTGTGTTATGGCGAGGACGATATTATTTTGGGAGCGAAATATCTGATTAATAAAGCGAATATGCTTGGGAAACCGATTATCATATGTATGGGAACAGGGACGAGTCAGGGGGACCATAACGGCAACACCGCTCTGGAACAGTATTTTGCCAGCCTGGCATCACTGAGGGGAGTCTGCATTGTAGGGCCGGCGGGAAACGAACTGGGGTACGGAGGACATTATTCCGGGAATAACAGGGTGACAGACAGTCCGGATGGAGACAATATGGAAATCAACGTTGGTCCTGGTGAGCGGGGCTTTTCGATGGAGCTGTGGGGAAATGCACCGGGCTTGTTCAGGGTTTCCGTGCTCTCCCCGACAGGGGAACGTCTGGGAAATATACCCTATAATAGGGATGGTCTTGCGAGACTTCGCTTTCTGTATGAGGGCACGGATGTATTTGTGAGCAACCTCGTGGTGGAGGGAACCTCGGGTGACCAGATGATTTTTTTCAGATTTGACAGACCGGCGGAAGGCATATGGACGATTCGGGTGACAGAAACAACCGGCGTAATTGGCAGAGGCTTTGATGCATGGCTCCCTATTCATGATTTTCTAAGTGCGGATACCGGATTTGTACAGCCGGATCCCAATATAACCATATGTGCGCCGGGCAACAGCCGGGGAGTTATTACTGTGGCGGGATACGATCATTACACAAACGCATTGTATGTGAATTCGGGCAGGGGATATACCAGACAGGGCGCTATCAAACCGGATATCACGGCGCCGGCGGTCAATGTTTACGGCGCATTTGCAGCCGGAGGCAGTGAAAGACAGCTGTTTACGCGGCAGAGCGGAACCAGTGCTGCGTCTGCGTTTACGGCAGGTGCGGCAGCCTTAATTATGGAGTGGGCTCTGGTCAGAGGCAATAATCCCTTTATCAGTACAGAGATTATGCGCCAGCTGCTGATACGGGGAGCGCGTGAGGTTGCCGATACTGAATACCCTAATCGGGCATGGGGATGGGGTATATTGGATTTGTATGGTACATTTGAGAGCATGAGGAATCCTGTATAAAATAATGTCTTAATTGACGGTAAATTCGCTTTGTGATAAAGTAATGTTGTATTTTTAAATAAAGGAGATGAACAGGGATGAGGCTGCTGGAGGAATTAAGAAATTTGGGAGTTAATACAGAGGAAGCGATAGAACGGATGAACGGAAATGTTCCTTTGTATGAGAGAATGCTTGTTAAATTTGCGGATATGATAAATAAATCGCCGGTTCAGCCGGACTTTGACTGCAATGAATATAATGACATAATAGAAGCGGCGCATGCGATTAAGGGCGCTGCGGGTAATTTGTCGGTTACTCCGGTTTATGAGGCTTATACGGAAATTGTGAGCTTGCTGCGTGCCGGCCGTCCGGAGCAGGCAAAGGATACACTTGACAAGATTATACCGGTTCAAAATAAAATCGTGGAGTGTATAGATAATTATTCATAATTCAGCCCTTTGGTCTGGCAGCTTCAGGAGGTGATACGGATGATGACAGAGAAGACGATGTTAATTGTTGATGATATCGACATTGACCGCGAAATTTTGGCGGAGGTATTTAAATCGGATTATAACATCATTGAGGCAGGCAATGGTATAGAGGCGATTGATATTATTAGCGGTGATGTGCAAATTTCTGCGGTGTTGCTGGATCTGATTATGCCCGGGATGGATGGTCTGGGCGTTCTCAGGGAAATGAACAGGACAAATAAAATCAAGGATGTTCCCGTATTTTTGATTACAGCTGTGGAAAACACGGAAATGCTTCAGGAGGGTTACGATCTCGGCGCAATTGATGTTATTACCAAGCCGTTTTTGACGCGGTTTTTGAGATGCAGAGTAAATAACGTGGTCGAGCTATATGAGCATAGAAACAAGTTGGAAAAAATCGTGAAGAAGCAGGTGGAACGTTTTCAGGAGATGAATCACTCGGTGGTGGAGGTCCTTGCATCCATAATTGAGTTTCGTGATATGGAATCGGGAGAGCATGTGAGACATATGTGCAGGCTGACACGACTTTTGATGACGGAGGTAAGTAATATGTATGTGGAATATCGTCTGTCTGATGATGATATTGAAAAAATAGTCACGTCCTCCGTACTTCATGATATAGGTAAGATTTCTATTCCGGATAAAATTCTGAATAAGCCGGGTAAGCTTACCTGTGAGGAATTTGAAATAATGAAACAGCACACGGTAAAGGGATGTGAAATACTTCGGAGGATGGTGGATATTCTGGACAACGAAACCTACAATTACAGCTATGATATCTGCAGACATCACCATGAGCGATGGGACGGAAAGGGGTATCCGGATGGCCTGCGCGGTGATGATATTCCCATTTGGGTACAGGTCGTATCTGTTGCGGATGTGTATGATGCCCTTACATCAAAAAGGGTATATAAGGACGCGTACAGCAGAGAAACTGCCGTAAAAATGATAATGAACGGTGAATGCGGCGCCTTTAACCCGAAGGTATTAAAGGCGTTTGAAAACATTCTTGATCAGCTGTAGACCGATGAAAAGTGAAATACTTAGATATAGGAGATTCCGCCGTGCGGTGGAAGAAGTGGTAATATGGAAGATTTAAAAAAGATATTGATTGTCGACGATTCGGAGATTGACAGAGAGGTGCTGAAAAGCATTCTGGAGGATGAATTTGAATTAATTGAGGCGGATAACGGATATTCTGCGCTTGATATCATATTGGAAAAGAAAAAACCGGTAGATGCCGTTTTACTGGATGTTTCCATGCCGTTTCTTGACGGGCTCAGTGTTTTGCGTATTTTGAGGGAAAATAACGTAGATGATGTTCATGTTTTTATGATTACTTCTGAAGCTACAAAGGACAATATAGAGAAAGCGTCACGGTATCATATAGCTGAATTCATCAGGAAACCCTTTGACAGGGAGGATATCCTGAACAGAGTGAGGGCAAAGCTTGGCGTTGAGCCGAAAACGAATATTACAAATGAGGAAACAGATGAAACAAGAAAATATATTTCTGATTTAGAGCGCATTTATGAACGATATCTTATTATGTCCGGAAAAAATAAAAGCAGAGATGAACGCAGGGAATACTTCATGAGTGTAATGCTGGAAAAGCATTCCTTTTTCGGGAAAAAGACATCAAACAGCAGATTTCTGTTCGAGATGATCTGCAAGGCTGCTTATCTGTGCAATATAGGAAACATTCTGATTCAAAATATTCCGGAAGACGAAATGACATACAATTCTGCATATCAGCAGCACACTGTACTGGGAGCAGAAATTGCAGGTCTGAATTATTCAAAGCATTGTGAGCGTTTTGTGAAGATTTGTACTGACATGTGTTTGTATCATCATGAGCGGTATGACGGAAGAGGCTTTCCGAATGGTGTTTCCGGCAATAACATTCCGATATACGCGCAGATGTGCGGGCTGCTGGAAAAGTTTGATGCCCTGTTTTTCCCTTATAGCAGACATAGTGAGCAGCAGTTTGATTATGTCATCAACCAGCTGAGAGATGACATCGGATTTGTCAGTGAAGAGGCATTATCATTGCTGGAAGACATAAAGCCTGATATTTTAGAGTATTACAGCAAAAAAAATATTTGATGCGATGAATAGAAGCGTCTGGCAGTTCAGGAGAGATTTTCTGCTTGACAAGAATCAAAATTGAAGTATAGTTAATATATAAATTGCTTGATATTTTGACAATATGGAGGTAGGAAAATGATTTGTAAATCATGCAGCTTTGAAAACAAGGAGGGAGCTGCGTTTTGTGCCAAATGCGGAAAGCCGTTGACACAGGATGCCCCTGCGATGGACGTAAATGATATGAAACCGATGGAGACAGCTGATTCAGAGCCTCAGACAGTAGCTTTGGATTCGGCATTTGCTGCTCAGTCGGAGAAGGAGGATGACAGTGAGGCAAATACGACTGTCCTGACAAGTGAGATGCTCACACCGGACAAAGGCACACAGGAAGGCAATCCTGCACCGCAGGGATTTACGGCAGGCCCTGCACCGATGGGGACGCCGAAGCCGATGGGAGGTTCTGCACCGATGGGAGCGCCGAAGCCGATGGGAGGTTCTGCACCGACGGGAGCGCCGAAGCCGATGGGAGGTCCTGCACCGATGGGAGCGCCGAAGCCGATGGGAGGCCCTGCACCGATGGGAGCGCCGAAGCCGATGGGAGGTCCTGCACCGATGCCGCCACAGGGAGGAAATGCTCCGAAACAAAATAAACCGAAAAAGAGCGGAAAGACAGGAACAGGCGCTAAGGTATACATAATTATTTCAATAATATTAATTGTTGCCATGGCAGGCGCCGGAGTATGGATGTTTATACATTTTAACGGAAAGATTGACGATATCAGCGATGAGAAGGATAAACTGGCATCACAGATGGATGCGTCTTCAAGCAGCTATGAGTCTCAATTGGAAGACAAAGAATCTGAGGTTTCTTACCTTGAGTCATCGGTCGATGATCTTGAGTCACAGATTGCGGATTATGAGAGTCAGATTGCTGCCTATGAGGAAACCAGCAGCTCATATTCTGCTTATGATGCTTTGATTAGCTTTGCTGACTCCAGCGTTGGTCAGGGATATGCAGATTTCTTTGCAAGCGATACAATCCTGCACTTAAACAGTGAGGTTGCTGTAATGGTATACTATGGTGTGCAGGAGGATAGCAACGTGATTTATGAGGTGGAGAATTCAGGCGTTGCTACCTGTGAATGGGGAGAAGACTGGAACGGAGATATAGCTACCTTGTATGTTACACCCGTTGCGTCAGGCAATACTGTTATTACCTTGTCTAACGATGTGAATAGTGAAACAATTAAGATATATGTTTATGTAGACTAACTGAAAATTATCAAAAGGGCTGCCGTGCTGGGCGATGTGATTCCGGTATGACAGCCTTTTTAAGTATAGGGGGACAGGATGGAGAAGGATTGGGTTATGCTTCGTATTGATGAGCACAGGATGTGGGTAGGACTTACTATTAAGGAACCGACGGGTGAGGAATGTTCGCAGTTTTCTCCGGAGTTCATTGAACAGTATCTTCGGGAGAACGGTATCACTGCAGGGATTAACAGGGAGGCTGTTGTCGCACTTTCCACATATGTGGAATATGGAAGAGAGGTTATTGTTGCACAGGGAAAAGCACCGATAAACGGACAAAATGGATTTTTTCAATATACGGTTGCCTTGGAGGATGCCCGTTCAAAGCCTGTGGTGCATGAGGATGGTTCTGTTGATTACTATAATTCTTTGAAACTTGCCATGGTGCAGGAGGGGGATTTAATTGCCGTTTATGTACCGCCTACACCGGGGGAATATGGGTATACGGTTTTTGCGGAGATGATTCCTCCTGTTAAGGGAAGAGAATTGCGTCCCCTTCGCGGAAACGGATTTATCGTCAGTGAGAATGGGCGCGAATACAGAGCTGCCTATGATGGAAGAATATACAGAGATAACGATAGAATTATTGTGGAAAAAATATATATTGTCGAGGGAGACTTGGATATTGAGGAGGGTAACGTCCATTTTAACGGTGATGTAGAGGTGCGCGGAGATGTGCGCAGCGGTTTGGAAATCAGGACGGACGGTGATATATTTGTACACGGACATGTGGGAAGCTGCACATTGACTGCAGGAGGCAATATTACAATCAGAAAGGGAGTACAGGGACGCAGGAAGTGTCAGATTACTGCAGGAAAGGATATTGCATGCAGCTTTGTCGAACGGTGCAGCATTAATGCGGGCGGAAATGTATATGCAGATTCGATTCTTGACAGTGATGTTGTTGCAAAGCAGCAGGTGATAATCAGTTCACGGAAAGGTCTGGCACTCGGCGGAATCGTGTCCGGCATGCAGGGGATAGCTGCAAAGGAAGCCGGAAATGAGACCGGAACGGTTACGGCGCTTCAGGTAGGCGCCGTTACTGAGGAGATGCAGCAGGCAACAGAGCTGGTACAGCTGCATCATAAGGTGACAGAAGAGGTGGAACTGCTGGATAGAAATCTTAAATTGTATGACAGTCTGGAGGGCAGCAGAAGAACCAGAGAGACGGAAGCAATTCGTATGAAGATACTCCGCGCGAAGGTAATCAAGACGACAGAACAGAAAAAAATTGCCGAACAGCTTGTCCGGCTGAATGAAGAGATTAAGCGGGCACGCCAACAGGCCCGCATTCGGATTTATGGTACAGTGTATGCCGGAGTGAGGGTTAATATCGGAAAAGACTGGTACGAGGTAAAGGAAGCTTGTAAGGATGTACAATTTCTGCACAGACAGGGTGGCATTGTTATGCTGGCCGGAGATGATGAGTAGCCTTGGCGGCTAATTCATTTTGTAAGCAGCAACGTCCGCCTTAAACTGCAGCCATGCATCTTCATTCTGTACATAATACACGGGACATTCCTTGCCGGTGACATCGTAGTGCCTGATAATATGGGCAGTATCCAGTCCTCCGGTGTTCATCAGCCATGAAACAAGCTTTACAAGAGATTTGTAAGTGGCATCGTTAAACTGTCCGGTTTCATCAGGATGGCATACCTCGATGGATATTGTATCTCTGTTGCGCCAGTTGCTGGCGGCAGACATTTCGTTCAATGGAATGCACTGAATGATTTCTCCGTCCAGTCCGACGATAAAATGTGAGCTGACCTCTGATTCGGGGTTACAGTAGAAATCATGGTTTTGTTGTGCGGTGGTGTTGGGATTTCCCACATAGTGTATAACGATATCATTGAAGCCTCCAAGGAGTGTGCCGTTTCGTGATATGCCATCCAGTGGAATAATCTGTGAATCTATCCAGTCAGGCAGCGGCGCGGTGGTGAGCATATCCAGCCTTTGCAGGGTTGAATATTTCTGATAGCAGTCACTCATAGAACGAATGGCGGTCTTCTGTGCAGTCTTTCGTCCGATAAAAAGCCCGGGTATAAAGCCTGCAAGCAGCAGGATAAATACAGGTATCAGTATTGTGTAATAGGGTGTTCTTTTCCTTCGCCTTTTTTTGTTTCCGGTTGTATGATTTTCCATTGCCTTTTAATTCCTTCTTCTGTGTTTATAATATATATATATGCTGTTTTATAAAAAATAACATTTTTATATACGAAATATCAAAATGTATGATAGAATAATAACATAATTATACGGGAAATGTGTTACGAAAATGTATCAAAAGTTATAGAAACAGAGAAGTGGGGAATCGGAGATGGATCAAAATAACGGAAACGGTTACAATCAGGGACAAAATGGCATGGGACAGTATGGCATGGGGCAGAATGGCATGGGGCAGCCGGGTATGAATCTCCCATATAATGGGAATCCGGGCTCATTTAATCCGCAAATCAGTTTTGACCAGCAAAACGGCAATATGCAGAATATGGGCTATGCGGGGGCGGATGCCGGAAAACAAAAGAAGCAGAAGAAACAAAAAAATACATCGATGAAGCTGACAGACCAAAGTAAGAAAAGAGGAAAGGGAGGCATAATTGCCGCGATTATCGCAGTTGTTCTGATTGCTGCAGGCGTAGGGACGTATTTTCTTTTTTTCACACCGGAGAAAAGACTGGAAAGACAGCTTGCAGCAGGGCAGGAGGCGTTGGACGGGCAGAAATATGACGCGGCTATCGAGGCATATGATAAAGCCTTAAAGATAGACGGAGAAAATCTGACGGCGATGAAAGGAAGCATGAGTGCGTACAAGGGTAATGCAGATACGGGGGGACTGCGATTAACCTTTGAGGAATATCGTCAGGTGATTACATCCATGGAGCAGGAACAAAAGGAACAGAATATAAACCTTCTGGTGGATATTTATATGATGTCGGAATTGGCATACCCGGAGGATATGGAAAGCCGGATTGGCGCCCTAAAGGAGGGAATGGAGGTTACGGCTGACAATGAAAGAATACGAAATAAGCTTGTTGACGCTTATCTGTCCTGTGCCTCGTCGAAAACAGAGGAGAAGGATTACGAGTCGGCGCTTGATTTTTATGCGGAGGTTCTTTCGCTGGACGCGTCGAATGATACGGCCATATCAGAGCGGAAGACCTGTATCGAAAAGATCTTGAATGGTATGATTGTTGCGGAAGATTTTGATGCTGCACTCGATTTTATAGATGAATATAAGGATGAGGCAGATAATGTAAATTTCACGGAATATGAGCAGACAATTGAAAATAAAAAGCAGCTTGCAGCAGCGGGACATGAATTGATGGAAAGCGTGATTGCCTGTATGTCTGCCGGAAGCTATGACGATATGCAGGCGTTGGATGGCTCTCAAAATGCAAGTACGGTGTATTCTCTGATGTCAGGGAACAGCTACATATATGCGTCGGATGGATATACGGAGGATTATACGGGTACTGCGGCAGGTCTTTATGGCACAGAATACGGATACTATTTCTATTATGGTGAGTATGTGGACGGAGAGCGTTCGGGCCATGGTGTGTATTATATGCTTACGGATGTAGATAATAATTCCTATGAGATATATGATGGTGAGTGGGCAGATGATAAACCGAACGGACATGGAACCTTCAGCAGATGCAATTATGTTTCAGAGGGAGAAATTATAACAACGACTGCCGAAGGGGACTTTACAGACGGCTATGAGGATGGAGCTTTTTCTGCCGTATTGACAAGCTCAGAGGGATATACCGTTACGGGAGGCTGGACAGCGTCAATGGGAACGGTTACCGATGTTCGGGAGCAGTATCCGGATTTGGATTTTGGTGATATCCCGGAGGGCAGGATTGTGTATGTTGTTATGAAGGATGAGAGTGATAATGCTGTTTGGTTCCTCAGTGTAAGAGAAGGCGGATATCTGAAAATCACAGCATTTTAACAATTTGTAATACAAAATTTTTTTCGCGCATACACTGTATAAACAAGTACTCTGAGGTTTGTACAGTTGAGAGAATACATAGAGCAGCGGGCTTTGGAAATCGGAGCCTACATTGTTGACAGGAATGCTACCGTGAGACAGGCTGCAAAACAGTTTGGCATATCAAAATCCACGGTGCATAAGGATGTGACAGACAGGCTTGCTGAGATTAATCCGGCGCTTGCACGCGAAGCAAGAAAGGTGCTGGATGTAAATAAGTCGGAGCGTCATATCCGAGGGGGACTGGCTACAAAAGAAAAATATGCGCATCAGCAGGAGGCATAACGGATATATCGTTATATGCCAAAAATCAAGCCTGAAAACAAAAGAGACTGTCGCATATCATCTGAATGTGACAGTCTCTTTTGTTTTCGTGCTTGATTTCGGACATATAATGATATAAAATAGTCAACAAGATTATGTCAACAGGAGAGCAGTATGGAAGGACTGACCGTGCCAACGATATTATTGTATAGTGTCCCTGCGGATTTGCATCGTGAAATTTCTGCGATTGCATTGGAGTTGGGCATAGCCTGTAAGAAGATTGCACGCAGACGTTTTACACAGTGCATTGGATGCCATGCTGGTATTCCGGGATACGGGAGTACGGCTGAAGACTATGAGGGGCAGGAACTGCCGTCCCCTATGCTCGTTTTTGCGGGCTTTTCGGACCGAATGCTTGACAGGCTTCTGGCAGCATGCAAAAAGGCGGCAATACCTGAGATATCCTGCAGAGCGATTGTAACACAACACAATATCAGATGGAATGCGCTTGACTTATATCAGGAGCTGATACAGGAGCATGAGAGCGTGAAGCTTCGCAACCGGTAGCTGTATTAAATGTAAAATTATGATAATAATTGCGTATAGTGTGACTTTCGTATTATAATAGATTTTGTAAACGGGAGATATGCTTATACGGAGCAATGTTGGCAGGCATCATATGTTTTGAGGTGAAGACATGAAATTTATACATATCGCAGATGTGCATCTTGGGGTGAAACCGGATAGGGGCAGAGTTTGGAGTGATGCGCGCTCGGAGGAAATTCAAGAGAGCTTTAATGATATTGTCGCAATATGTGAAAAGGATAAGATTGATCTGCTGCTGATAGCGGGAGATTTATTCCATAGCTCACCGACGATACAACAGCTCAAGAGCGTGGATTATCAGCTGCGCAAGCTGACTGTCACGAAGACGATTATCATAGCGGGAAACCATGATTATATAGAGAAAAATTCGGCGTGGGAACAATATCAGTTTGAATCGGATACTGTACTTTTACCGCGTGACCGTGCCACAAATGCATATATCGAGGAATTAAATGTGTGCGTGACAGGCTACAGCTATGGCAGGGAGCAGTATACAGACCGTGTGCTGGAGCGTTTACGGCCCGGCAAGGAGGGTGCGTACAATATTTTGCTCGGTCATGGCGGAGATAAGACGCATATGCCGTTTTCAAAAGAACGGCTGGCAAGATTGGGCTTTGATTATGTAGCGCTTGGACACATTCACAAGCCCGCACATATTTTAAAAAATAAGATGGCTTTTTCCGGCTCGCTCGAGCCGATTGATTATACGGAGACAGGTCGGAGAGGTTATATTCTCGGAGAGGTTTCGGAGGACCACACAACACGTATCCGCTGGATACCGCACAATGTCAGGAGCTATGTCAATATGTCGCTTGCATTGTCACCCGAATACAGCAATGCCGAGATTTCAGATATCGTGGAACAGGAAATAAAACGGGTGGGCAAGGAAAATATATACCGGATCCTGCTCAAGGGAAGTATTGCAGGTGATTTGGAGATTAATCTGAGTGCGCTTACCCGGAGATACAATATAAACGAGATTATAGACAGAACGCAGTGTGAATATGATGTGAATGAGCTTTTGTCCGGAAATGAGAACAATCTGCTGGGAAGATTTATAAAAGCGCTGTCGGATGAGGACAGCACAGAGGATGAGGAGACGAGAAACAAGGCGCTGCACTATGGAATTGAGGCTTTGCTTCTGGCTGGAGACAGATAAATGTATTTTAATAAATTACTTCTAAAGAATTTTGGAAAATTCAATAACAGAGAGATAGAGCTGAAACCGGGGCTGAATCTGATTTACGGTGAAAATGAAGCAGGAAAGACCACAGTGAAGGAATTTATTGTCGGGATGCTGTATGGTATTGATAAGTCGAGAGGCCTCGGAGCAAGGCTGGATAACTATGAACTGCGGAAGCCTCTGGACGGAAGCGGTTATTCCGGCAAGGCTTATATTCATTACAATGGCAGGAATCATCTCATAGAGAGAAGCTTTCTGCGTCATAACAGAAAGACTACGGTAATGGATATCCAAGCAGGCAGGGAAATCAGGCTGAAGGATAAAAATTCTCTGCATGGGACGATGTTTGAGCTCGATAAGAACACCTATGTCAATACACTTTGTATCGGTGAGCATGGTGCCGCGCCGGGCAGGGAGCTTGCGGATAAGCTGGGAAATTATTTGGGGAATCTGTCTACAACCGGTTCGGCGGATATCGATAAAACCATAGCGATTGAGCACCTGAAGGAAGAGCGCCGCAAGTATGATACAAGGCCGGTGACAAAGCAGCTGGATGAGATTTCCGAGCAGCTGGAGCAATATGTTGATGTGGATGATAAGATAACGGACATCCGAAATCAAATCGGCGAGATGGAGCAGGAATTTGCGATGGAGGTCGCCAAAAGAAAGCGTGAGGCAAGACGGATTATCGAGACGGAGAAAAAGCTCAGGTTTGAGGAGGACGAAACCGGCGAGGAAAGTGAAGCGCAGGAAGAACAAAAGGCGGACGATGAGCGCATATTCCTTGATCCAGCTCTGCTACAGGATTACAAGCCCGAGAAAAAGCTGACGGACAGATTGTGGTTTATTATTCTGACAGGAATATTTGTGGTGGCTGTTATTGCCGCTATGGTTTATATCCTTCCGTTTGAGAAGGGCGTCAGACAGCTGTTTATCGTGTGCACAGTGTTATTTGTGGTTGTCACCATTGTGGAGGGATTGCATGCGAAGGGTGTATTTGATGATGAAATGAGTACCCCGTCCGAGGAGGAGTTCCGCCGGATGATATATCAGCTGGAGCGTAAGACCGAGTCCCACGAGGACGTGGAAATCGACATGTCCTTTGCGGGGGAATATGCGGATAAAAAAGCAGCGCTTCGGGTGGTTGAGAAGGAGCTTCTGGACCGGAAGGTCAGAAAGCAGGAGCTTGAGGAGGAATTTGCCGTGCTTTCCAAAAAGCGCGATACAATTGAGCGTGAGGTGCATGCCATCAATCTTGCCATTAACACGATTAATGAGATGTCTGCAAGAATACACGGAGATTTGGGATATTTGATTAATGACAACATATCCGATATTGTATCAAAGATTACGGACGGAAAATATTCGGATGTATATCTGGATGAAAACCTGCATGTGATGGTGCGGGATGGCGATGGCTTTGTCGGAATTGAATACCTAAGTGCGGGTACTATGGAGCAGATATATCTTGCAGTCAGACTCTCTGTTGCCAGACTGCTCTGCCGTGACAGGATGCCCCTCATTATTGATGACATATTTGCAAATTATGATGAGCCGAGGCTGATAAACACGCTGGATTGTCTGAAAACAATTGACACGGAGCAGATAATTCTGATGACGTCAAATCCGCATATCGGGGACATGTTAGATGATTTGGATATGGATTACAATTATGTGGATTTATAGATGGAATAAAATCAGATGCCGTCGCACCGAAAATAATATGGGCTGTGTCATATATATACAGCCCATATTACTTTCAGTGCGACGGCATCTTCACCTAATCTACCTTTGGCGGCTGATAGTTATCCGTGATTGTACCACATTCCTTATACTCCTGAATACGAGCCTGAATACGCTCAGACTGATCCCGCAGAGTGCTGATGGATGCGTTATGGTTTAAGTGGTCAATCAGGATAGCGATATATTTACTCAGGTCAGCAGAGCCGTACCATTTTCTGTTGAAAAGCTCCGGCATCTGATAGGTGAGGTTTGTTGTGATGACCTTTTCCATAACGCCGTCTTCATATGCTTTATCAAATATTTCGAGACCGCTGGTGAACAGACCGAAGGTTGCGAGGGCATAAACACGCCTTGCTTTGCGTGCCTTTAATTGTTTGGCAACATCCAGCATGCTTTCACCGGAGGCAATCATATCATCAATGACAATGACATCCTTTCCCTCTACGGAGTCGCCGAGAAATTCATGTGCCACAATAGGGTTTTTGCCGTTTACCACGGTTGTGTAATCTCTCCTCTTGTAGAACATACCGACATCCACACCCAGATGGTTGGCAAAATAAATTGCTCTGTTCATTGCACCCTCATCAGGGCTGATTACCATCATGTGTTCCTTATCAAGCTCCAAATCCGGCGTGGTACGGAGCAGCGTTTTAATAAACTGGTAGGTTGGCATGATATTTTCAAAACCATTTAATGGGATGGCGTTTTGCACTCTCGGATCATGTGCATCAAAGGTTATGATATTATCCACTCCCATAGCGACGAGTTCCTGTAAAGCGAGTGCGCAGTCAAGAGATTCCCTGCTGTTGCGTTTGTGCTGGCGGCTCTCGTACAGAAACGGCATGATGACAGTGATACGGTTAGACTTGCCGCCGATAGCTGCAATCACTCTTTTTAAATCTGCATAGTGGTCGTCAGGGGACATCATGTTCGGACGTCCGCACACATTGTATTCAATGCTGTGGTTGACAACATCAACCAGGAGATACAAATCCGTACCTCGGACAGATTCAGACAGAGTGCCCTTTGCTTCGCCTGAACCAAAACGAGGACAGGTAGATTTCAGGATATAAGAATCTTTTTCATATCCGGTAAAAGTAATGCTGTCCTTGTGTTCATTGTGTCGTTCAGCTCTCCAGCGGGCGATATAGCGGTCTACCTTCTCGCCGAGCGGCATGCAGCTTTTCAGTGGAATAATACCCAATTTACCGACAGGTACATTGATAAGGTTACTTGAATCTGGCATGACTTTTCCTCCATAATATGCAGTGCATCGTCGGACGATACATTGCATTACATTTATTTTTTTACCTGCTGCGTCATGTTATGATGTGGCGTGCAAGGCATTTTTCCGCTTTTGGTATCTGATATTATCACCATAAATGTTGAATACGGTATAACCGGCGATGATTCTGGACATGATGCGCTCGGAATAGCGGTCACGAAGCTGTTTCATGGACAGATTGGTAGATATCAGAGTTGATAATCCTTCAATTTCACGTTTGTTTATAATTTCAAAGAGCTGAGACAGAACAAAATTGTTTGTCAGCTCTGTGCCGAGATCATCTATAATCAACAATTCGCTATTATATATGTAATTGTATAAATCTTCAAGCTCTGTTTTCCGGTTCATTAAATATTCCGCTAAAATTGATTCGAACAATTCGTTTGCCGACAGGTAAAGCACAGAATGTCCGCGGTCGAGCAGCTCCTTTGCAATACAATTTGTAAGAAAGGTTTTGCCGAGTCCCGTTTCACCGTAAATCAACAGATTACCGCGATTGCGATTCTTTGTCTCAAAATGCTCGATAAACTGCCTTGAGCGATTCAAAATATTTGAAATATTTTCATAAGGTGAATATTCCTTACCGTTGTATTGCTCCCGGCTGTAGTAATTAAGAGAAAATGTCTGAAAGTTTTCTTTTTCCAGAACATTCTTCAGGTTGGACTGCAAATAGAGTGAGTCAATCATACGGTTCAGAAAGCAAGTGCATTTCTGTCCGTTTACATAGCCTGTATCCTGACAGGACTTACAGGTGTATACAGGCTCAAGATAATCTGCGGGATATCCGGCTGCCACAAGAAGCGTGCGCTTTTCTGCGGAACGTTTCCGGTTTGCAGTCCGTATATGGTCGATTTCCTGCTTTGACTCTTCGGTGCCCTGTATATTCAGCCTTGCCGCCTGCAGATAGGAGGCGCTCATGAGGGCATCAATTTCCTCAATCTGCGGGATTCTGGCGTATATATCTGTCCGGCGTTCCTGCAGCAGACGCTTGTTTGCCAGCCTTGTCCGCTCATAGCCGTGTAGGATTTCTTCGATACTAAGTGTCTTGTATGTCATTCGTTGTTAACCTCTTTCAGGAACAAATGCTCCATTTCATCCAACTGCTCATCCATTTTTGTCTGCTTAAATGTATTGAAGCTGCTGACCGTTCCGCCTTGAGACGGTTTTCCTGCCGTTCTGGAATTTTTGGCGGCAAAGGCCTTGTCCACTCTGTCGATATCAGCGAGCGTCCTGACATTGTTTTTACTCCAATTTTCAAGAATACCGTTAATATATGCAAAGTTGGCTGAGCTTGGCTTGGCTGCAATTGCACGTTCGCATGCCTTTGCGATTATGTTGGCATCAAAACCGAAATCTTTATTCCATGTGTTGATGTAAGCCATCTCGATATTTGTCGGATAAGGTCTGCGTATACCAAGTGCCTTAAATACGATTTTTGCTATGCCTGTTGCAGCTGTGGACTGTTCCTTCGCCTGCTGGCGCGTTTTGATTCCATCCTTATACCAGCCGATGGCGACAGCTTCCATATAACGGCAATTCTTTTTGTTCATGGTGGTACAGTATTCAATCAGATATTCAAACAGGTCAATATCAAATCCGAGTGTATCATATATGTATAAAAGTGATTGGGCATCCCGGGCTGACAGCTGCTTGCCGAACAGTGTCTCGACCTGATATACAATGTCTGCCCAGTCCTCATCATTTTCCATGTTGTTCATGGCATCCTGTGAGAATTTCGGCTTTGGCGGTGTTGCAAGCTCGGTTGTGGTTACCGGACTGTGTGGCATAGCGGGAAGCTTGCCGGTATGGATAGCCTCCGATTCCTGTAGCTGTTCATCATCCGCAGCCGCCGTCCGTAAAATGGAAACCGCATCGGCGCTTGATTTTGGCTCGGACTTCGGCGGGCAGAGAGGAAGCAGGACGATTCCGTTCAGATGACCTTTCCCGTCATAGTTCAGCTTTAATACATCTCTTTTAATCCAATATTTAATTGCGCGGCATATATCATTTTCCGTGAGGTCAAAATGATCTGCAATATCTGCGACGGTAACGGCTGAATTGCTGCCGAGAAGCCGAACCAGATACAAATACACCTTCACGAATTCCCCGTTTGCTTCGGTCATATAGTAATCGATAAAGAAATTGGAGATGGAGGAATATGTCTCGCTGTTTTCAGTTGAAATGGTAATAGTTTTCATAGTAACCTGTCCCCTTTTTGCTAATGCAAAATGAATTATAACATAGGGATTTTAAATTTCAACCGAACATCTTTTCTGTTTGCCAAAACTCGAAAAATGTGGAAAATGTGGAAAATGTGGATAGGAGGTTTCCATAACAAAGTACAACCAAATTATGCCCTTAAAATGCTGAAATAAATTTAGAATTATGTAAACTAAATATTGCAAGGTCACCGCGCAGTAAAATGCAGGATGACCTTGTGGATAATGTGGATAATTATTTTTTTAGCAGATTATTTCCAATAGTATCAATGTTTCCCGCACCCATAGTTATCAACAAATCATTTTTCTTACAATTTTTTTCGACATACTTTTCGATTGTCTCAAAATCGCCGAGATATGTGGCGTGTCCGCCCAGAAGATTGATTTTCGTTTCCAAATCCCGGGATGAAACCTTGCCGTTATCCTTCTCTCGGGCTGCGTATATGTCAGCCAGGATAACATGGTCACACACAGACAGCGCTTCGGCAAAGCGGTCAAGCAATGCATAGGTACGAGTGTATGTATGCGGCTGGAAGATGCACCAGAGCTCATTGTGCGGTGTGGTTACGGCCGCCTTTAATGTGGCGGAAATCTCAGTCGGATGATGGGCATAATCATCCAGTATCATAACACCTTTTTTGGTTGTCCCCTTATGCTCGAAGCGACGTTTGGCGCTGGTACATGCCAGCAGACCGGATTTGATATATGTCATGTCGATACCGAGAAAGCGGGAAGCGGCGATGGCTGACAGTGAGTTTACCACGTTGTGGATTCCTGTGGAATGAAGCGCGATGGTATCTGCCCTTTTTCCGTCAACCACAAGCGTATAAGTCGGATGCCCTTCCGAGTCAAAGCTGATATCTGTGGCAGAGTATGTATTTTCGGGCTTCAGCCCGAAGGTCACGATTTTGCTTTTGACATCAGTACATATTCTGTCAGTATATTCCATGTCACCGTTAATGACGAGCAGTCCATTTTCGGGCAGCTTCTCAGCAAAGGTTTTGAAGGATTCTGCAATCTCATCAATGCCGCTAAAGAAATCGAGATGGTCCTCGTCCACGTTTAATATGATGCTGATATACGGATTCAATGCGTGATAGCTGTTTGTGTACTCGCATGCTTCTGTGACGAAATAGTCGGTATGTCCGACTCTGATGTTGCCGCCGATAGCATCAAGCATACCGCCGATGGAGATTGTAGGATCCGTGTCAGCCTGCAGAAGGATGTGCGACAGCATGGATGTGGTTGTCGTTTTTCCGTGGGTTCCGCTGACGGCGATGCCATATTTGTAATTTGACATAATCTGTCCCAGCAGCTGGGCTCTGGTAAGCATTGGTATACCGCGGCGCTTTACTTCGACGAACTCCGGATTATTTTCCCGTATTGCAGCGGTATAAACAACGAGGTCGATATCTTCGGAGATGTTTTCAGCAGTCTGACCGATATGGACATCTGCACCCAGTCCGCGCAGGGTATCTGCAATATCTGATTCCTTCATATCGGAACCCGATACATGAAAGCCTTCCTGTATCAGGATTTCGGCGAGACCGCTCATGCTAATGCCGCCGATTCCCATAAAATAAACCCTGCAAGGGTTATTAAAATCCACCTTATACATAGTAATCACCTTTCCTGTTAATCTGTAAGTAGTATAGCACAATTCATTGACATTACAACCACTTTGTGCGATTATTATACCACGAAGCAGAATGAAGTGTAAGATTATAAACTACGGGGATGAAAAAAGTGGATACAACAGAGGAAAAACAAGATATGACAGGTTATACAGGGGAGTATTACGATGTAATTATTGTGGGAACAGGTGTTGCAGGGTTATTTGCGGCACTATCCATATCGCCGGCTTACAGGATTTTAATGATATCCAAGGATAAGATTGAGAACAGCGATTCTTATCTTGCGCAGGGAGGCATATGCACGCTGAAGGAGCCGGCTGACTTTGACAGCTTTCTCGAGGATACACTTCGGGCGGGGAGGTATGAGAATAAGGAGGAAACTGTCCGCGTCATGATTGAGAATTCGCCTATGATAATGGAGCGTTTGATAGGTTATGGAGTACAGTTTGACCATAAGGAGGACGGAACCTTTGAATATACAAGGGAGGGTGCGCATTCTACTTATCGAATTCTTCACCACAAGGATGTCACAGGTAAGGAAATTACAAATAAGCTTCTGAATCAGGTCAGGCAGAGGGATAATATATCACTCTGTGAATATACAAGAATGGTGGACCTGATTATAGAAGATAATGTTTGCTGCGGCGTGGTTCTGGTACGGGACGGAAAGGCAAAGGCGGTATATGCAAAGCGTGTTATTCTGGCGACGGGTGGAATCGGCGGCTTGTTCGCGCATTCCACGAATTTCCGACATATCACGGGCGACAGCTTTGCGCTTGCATTAAGGCATCATATAGAATTGGAAAATATTAATTACATACAGATTCATCCGACAACGCTCTATGAGGAAAATGTAAACAGAAAGTTTCTGATATCCGAATCGGTAAGAGGGGAGGGCGCTGTCTTGCTGAATAAGGCAGGAGAACGCTTTGTGGATGAGCTTTTGCCGAGGGACGTTGTGACGGAGGCCATCAGAAAGCAGATGGAGGAGGATCAGAGACCGTATGTCATGCTTTCGATAAAGCATATGCCGAAGGAGGAGATTTTGAGAAGATTTCCCAATATATACAGGCATTGTATGGAGGTGGGATATGACCTGAGCAGGGAGGACATTCCTGTTACGCCTGCGCAGCACTATCTCATGGGCGGTATTCTGGCGGACACCTACGGGAGGACATCGGTAAAAAATCTGTTTGCAGTCGGTGAGACGGCATGTAACGGTGTACATGGTGCAAACCGTCTGGCAAGCAATTCACTGCTTGAAAGCCTTGTATTCTCGGAGAGGGCAGGCTGGATTATCACGGAGGAGCTTGCGTCTGACGGCGGGACGGCAGTTGACAGCGCAGACAAGAAGACGGTACATATGGAGCAGTATGCGGATATCGGGGCATGGGATAGGGCTAACAAAAAACTTATTATGGATGAGATAAAGAGAAGGGATCGTGATTTTTATGATAAATGGTGTGACCGCTAAAATTAATGCGGATGATTATATCTTGTCTGCACTTCGGGAGGATATAACCAGTGAGGATGTGACAACAAATGCTGTGATGCCGGAACCGAAGCAGGGAAAGGCGGAGCTGATATGTAAGCAGGACGGTATTATCTGCGGACTGAATGTGTTTGCGAGAACGTTTGAGCTTCTGGACGAGACGGCGGTATTTGAGACAGAGGTTAAGGATGGCGATGCTGTGCACAGAGGAGAGGTAATTGGCGTTATCCGGGGAGATATCCGGGCGTTGTTGTCCGGGGAGAGAACGGCGCTTAATTATTTGCAGAGAATGAGCGGTATCGCTACATTTACAAGGAGTCTGGCGGACGAATTGATGGGCAAGAAGACGAAGCTGCTTGATACCAGAAAGACAACGCCGAATATGAGGCTCTTTGAAAAATATGCAGTCAAGGTCGGCGGCGGAACAAATCATCGTTACAATCTGACGGATGGTGTGTTGATTAAGGACAATCATATCGGGGCGGCAGGAAGTATCACGAAGGCGGTTCAGATGGCGCGTGATTATGCACCATTTGTCAGGATGATTGAGGTGGAGGTTGAGACGCTGGAACAGCTGGATGAGGCGGTGGCTGCCGAAGCGGATATTATCATGCTTGACAATATGGACAATGAAACCATGCGGGAGGCAGTGCGTCGTGCAGCCGGAAAGGCGAAGACCGAGTGCTCCGGAAATGTGACAAAGGAGAGATTGCAGGAGATTGCCGATATCGGTGTAGATTATGTATCGGTCGGCGCGCTCACACATTCGGCTCCGATTATGGATGTCAGCCTGAAAAATCTGATGCCGACAGAATAAGCGCGGTCTATGGAGGAAGAGATGAACAAAGGGACGAAAATTCTTGTTACTGTACTGGCTGACATGGCGCTTTTGGTTTTGGTTGTGTTTTCTGTACATTTTCTGCTGGCTTATCCCGAATCAGCGCTGTACCGCCGATTGTTCTCTGCTCTGATTATAGTTGCGATTCCTGCAATATTTCTGATATCGTATATGACGTTTGCAGGGGACAGATTTGATTACAATCCCGAGGCGTTTGAAGAGGAGGAGCAGGAGAGCGCGGATATGGAGACAACACCGGAGCAAGCCGTTGCGCAGACGGATTCGGACAGCGGGACGGATGACGATAATCCGTAAATTCTCAATGATACTCATATTGATATTATAATGTCCGGTCTTGTGATTATATTTCTGCTATCTGTTCACCGCCAATCGCATCATATTGTTCATTGCAATATTGCGTGATGAGCTGCCTGTAATCTTCTGTTTCACTTTTTCTGTTCAACAATCCGGACGTTAATCATGCAAAGCTTCCCAATTTTCTGAATACATAGCTTTAAAACACATCTCTATTTGTTCTTTATTATTTTTTTCTTCTGCAAGACATGGAAGCTCATCAACCCCAAAATAGTCATAGCCGGTAGTTTCAATATTAGAAGTAAATTCACCGCCTATTGCTTCACACTGCATGAATATTTTACATACCTTATACGCATAGATTGGCAGGTTATGCTTCTCTCTGTCTTGAACTGCTATTACTCTCTTGATCTTGACATCAAGTCCTGCTTCTTCCTTAACTTCCTTGATTGTATTTTCCGCAACAGAAACATTTACATCAACCCAACCGCCTGGCAGCGCCCATGTTCCGTTCGCTTCATGTACAAGTAAAATCTTTCCGTCTTTAAATATAGCTGCTCTGGTATCTGTTTTAGGGGTTTGATATCCAATATCGCCGCAAAACAGATTTGTTACTTTCTCGATAGAAATATCTGTCTTATAACTAATCATTTCAGCAGATATTTCTCGTATTCTTTCATAACGTTCTATATCGAATTTGTCTTTTCCATAAAAAAGTCCGCCCTGTGCTATAGCTTGCAGCTCAACTGCCCACTGTAACCACTTTTCGTTTTTATCCATTGCTCCACTCCTCAAAAACTAAATTTTTTCATGTTCTACAAATCCGAAGTTTACTTGCCAATCGCGTTTTGAACGCTATCATTTCCCACCAATGATTTTGAAAATTTAAAATGGAAATTATGCATTCCTTCTCTCAAATAAAACCGATGTGTATCTACACGAAGTTGATTGCAGGCTACTTCTATTTGAGTACAGCCAAAACCTTTTGCGAGTTCACAAGCTTTTGTAAACATTTCTTTTCCTATTCCTTAGCTAGTCCAATAATTATTATTGGTGCTACTCTAATAAATATCCATTCAAAAGAATGAAAAGCAACACCTAAACAGCACTTTCAGGATCGTTATAGTTCCAATTTACATATGGACTACTTTCTTTTTTCATTAATTTGTCTATAAGCATATCTTTCTATATATGCTTGCTTTCTGTTATTTTCAAATGCACCATATATAAATCCCAAAATCATAAATAAGTATTGTATTCCATTGTCTTTTATAAAACCATAAATCATAAATCCTACTATAATTAGCATAACTATAGTAAGTTCTAAAAAATGTTCTTTATCCCATTTCTTACCATAATATTCAATTTTCTCTTTCAAAGTAAAAGAACTATTTTCTAAAGCGTTTAATAAATTGTCATCTGCTTTCTTTTTAAATTCTTCATCTTTTATTTTTTCTCCTGCAAAAAATTCATTTAATGTAATTCCTAAAATATCACACAAATCCTCATATAAAGATACATTTGGTAAACATTTACCATTTTCCCATTTACTTACTGATTTATCAGTAACGCACAATCTATCTGCTAATTCTGCTTGTGTCATTTTTTTATCTTTACGACATTCTGCAATTAGTTTCCCTATTTTAACTTGATTCATAAAATCGCTCCTTTCGTAAAATATTTTACAATTATTAAAATAATATTAACACTTCTTAAAAGTAGAGTTAGATAAACCGGAAGTTAACCTCGCCTGTATATATGACCGTAATACTCTTTTACATTTTCGGTCTGTTCGGTTACAAAATTCGCTTTAGCAGACGTATATCCGTCCCTGTCATGTTCAAACTTTTTCTGCAAATCCCTCACTTGTATAGCCGCAGTTAAAAGATTTTATACTTGTCTCCGGATAGCAATGGCTATTGTCATAAATACCATAACAAAGAAAATAACGGAAACTACCGCCCAGTTACTGACACCCTTCATCTCTCGAACTGCCGTCTCGTATTTCCGCAAGCTGCCGCCGAAACCGGGAACGAATCCGCACAAAAGACCGCCTAACAACCCAGAGAATAACATTTTACAGTTCTTGCAAATAATGAACAAGACAATATCTGCCATGATTCCAATCATGATTATGTATTTTCTGTTCTTTCCTTCGATTACGATACATGCACCCAGCCATATCAGCGCTGTAATAATTCCGGCTAATAATATAATTTCGATTTTGTCCACACTATATTTCTCCATTTTAACAGATTTATCTTAGTTCCAATATTTAAAATCATATCCTTCTTCAGGTTCACCGATAGGATAACCTAACTCCTCGGTTATGTCGTTCTGTTTCACCCATTCTACCACATTTCCGGGAGCACGGAAATAGAGAGTTTTCCGGGCATAAATTAAAAGCAGGGTGTGCGCAGTAAAAATATAATAAGCCTGTCGCAGAAAGATACTATGGCATGTCTATATGTATAAACGAGAAAACCCTTTACGAACGCCGGTACTTAGCGATGTACTTTAGAGCTTAGTACCGCTGCGTGAGTAACGGAGCGAAAGCGTGTTTTTCGTTTATACATATAGACATGCCATAATATCTTTCTGCGACAGGCTATAATATTCATATAAAAAGCAATATCCGTTTATTTTGAGATAACGATACTGTCCGCCCATTGAAAGATTTTATTCTTCAAATGGTCATAATTTTTTGTCTTGCAGACAAATTCGCATACCCAGTAGGAACCGGTCCCCTCAAACATGCAGTGTACATAGGTGTAGCTTGCTCCTGCGCTGACGCCCGTGTTCACAAAATAGTAATAGTTATTTCTTGTCTTGAGGGAGCTTTGGGGGGTTTCATTTAATTCCAGTATTTCAAGGCTGTAGTCCTTCAAAGAGGCAATTTCATATCCCGAATATTCAAAATCAGATGCGTATTCCTTAACTGCCGAAAAAAGGACATCATCACTTTCCAGATATATATCAAACATGGACAGCGGCGCTTTCGTAAATTCCTTTGTCAGCGTAATCGTCAGTTCCTGAACGGAAAAATTTTTCGGATCGGAGGAACAGCCGCATAAGAGCAGTAAAATAAATAACACAGCCAGCAATCTTTTTTTCTTCATGAAATTATTCTCCTTCCTGTTCGGATATATTTACGTCAGCCTGGTGCGCTTTCCCTTCTTCAATGTAGATAGAAATATCTCTTTCGTTCGCTTTCATAATGCTTGCAAGCTTCTCCTGCTCCTTGGCCTTCTGCTTTGCAGCGTCAATCTCAGCCTGCTTTTTTGCTTCATCCTCGGCGGCTTCCCTTGCAAGCCGTTCCATAATCTCCCGTGCCTTTGCCATCACGTCCTCCGACGGCTGAGGGGCTTGGGTATCGGTATTATCCTCTGAAGAATTGGACTCGGATGGAACCGTATCAATATGTGTGTCGATGCTTTGGACGGTCTGCCCTGCGGACAGAATGATGCTGTCCACATTTTGCTGGTTTCCCGTCCCTATCTGGCGCGCCATCTGTTCAGCCAGCAGGCGTTTGTTGTCATCAATGGTTTCAGGAGCTTCCGCGTGTGCGGACTCCGGCGTATAATACGGTTCTTTTTCATCAGGCCAATAACCTTTATGAAAAAGCTTATACACAGGTTTATATATAACGCACCACCATTTATAGACGGTTTGCTTTGTGCGCGTATAGAAATTGTTTCCCGATGAATTGTACACGGCAGACCTCCCTGATTGCGTAATGAATTTCTTATCCTTGTTATAATAACATTTTTATGCCGCAAGTGGAAGAGCAAAAACTTTTTTTATTATTGATTTTAAAGGGGCAGGCGATTATACTATAAGCGGACGGAATTGAGAATAATATATTAGGAAAGAAGTGTCAATATGGAAATATTATATAAAGTTCATGATAATTTATATGTTAATCTGACCAATAAATGTCCCTGTGCCTGTGCCTTTTGTCTGAGACAAAATACGGATCACGTGGGAGAATCTGCAAGCCTTTGGCTGGAGAGGGAGCCCTCATTTGAAGAGGTGAAGAATGCTTTTTCGGCTTTTGATATGGAGGCGTACAAGGAACTGGTATTCTGCGGATTCGGAGAACCGACGGAAGCGCTCGAGGTGCTTATAAAAACGGCTCAGTATGTCAAGAGTACATGGGATAAGAAGATTCGTCTGAATACAAACGGCCTGGGTAATCTGATACATGGAAGAAATATTGTCCCCGAGCTTGCAGGTCTGGTTGATACGGTGTCTGTCAGCCTGAATACGCCAAATGAAAAGCGGTATCATGAGCTTGTGAAAAGCCGGTTTGGAGAACAGTCATTTCAGGCAATGATAAATTTTGCGAAGGAATGTACGAAATATATTCCGCATGTGGTGATGTCGACGGTCGATACAACCATTACAAAGGAAGAGGAAAAGGAATGTCAGGCAATCTGTGACGCCATAGGTGCAACATACAGAATACGTCCGTGGGAGAGCGGTCAAGAATAAGGAGGGAAAAATATGCAGTTTGAGACATTGCAAAAGGACATGATTGCTGCTATGAAAGCAAGAGATAAGGATACAAAGGATGCAATATCCTCGTTGATATCAGCGGTGAAAAAGGCTGCCATAGATGAAGGACATCGGGATGATATCGGCGAAGAGCTGGTAAACAGGGTGATTTTAAAGGAACAGAAGACTGCAAAGGAGCAGCTGGATACCTGCCCTGCTGACAGGACGGATTTGCTTGCTGCATATCACCTTCGATATGATGTTATCAGCAGATATGCACCACAGATGATGAATGAGGATGAAGTGAGGGCACTGGTTACCACACAGTTTGCTGAGGTATTAGGTTCAAAGAATAAAGGTATGATTATGAAGAGTGTTATGCCTGCGCTGAAGGGTAAAGCTGATGGCAAGATAATCAGTAAGGTTGTGGATGAATTGTGTAAATAGCTGATACTCCGTGAGACGGTTCGTGAAATAGACAGGTTCCACATGAACAATAGATCGTGATTGGTTGATATGACATATAGGGGGTATGCATGCCTGCCGGTCAAAATTGTAATTAGAAAGGGAAAAGGTATGAGAAAGACGAAGATAGTTTGTACGTTGGGTCCATCTACAGATGATGAGGCAGTATTGAGGAAGCTGATTGAGGCAGGCATGAATGTGGCGAGATTGAATTTTTCTCATGGAACCCATGAGGAGCAGAAGCGCCGTATGGATATGGTGAAAAAATTGCGGACTGAGCTGGGGAAGCCGGTAGCGATTCTGCTCGATACCAAGGGCCCGGAAATCAGAACCCGGGATTTTGAGGGCGGTAAGGCAGAAATAAAGTCAGGGGATTTTTTCACCCTGACAACCAGAGAGCTGTTGGGCGACAGTACCATTACGTCAATCACATATAAGGATTTGTATAAGGATGTGGAGCTTGGCACACATATTCTGATTGATGACGGATTGCTCGAGCTGGAGGTCAAGTCCATCAGTGACGGGGATATTCTGTGCGAGGTTATAAACGGCGGATTTATTTCCAATCATAAGGGCATTAATGTGCCGGATGTACATCTGAACATGCCATATATGAGCCGGACTGACGAAGATGATATATTGTTCGGCATTGAACAGAATGTGGATTTTGTCGCTGCATCATTTGTCAGGAGTGCGAGGGATGTGCTGGAAATAAGGAAACTTCTGGACGAAAATGGTGGTAAGGATATTAATATTATTTCTAAAATCGAAAATTCAGAGGGCGTGAACCATATTGATGACATTATTTATGTGTCGGATGGTATCATGGTTGCACGTGGGGATATGGGCGTTGAGATTCCGGGAGAGGAAGTCCCGGTTATTCAGAAGATGATTATTCATAAGGTGTATAATGCCGGAAAGCAGGTTATCACTGCAACACAGATGCTTGATTCCATGATTAAGCATCCAAGACCGACCAGAGCTGAGACAACAGATGTCGCAAATGCGATTTATGACGGAACCAGTGCAATCATGCTGTCAGGCGAGACTGCGGCGGGCATGTACCCCGTTGAGGCTGTTGAGACGATGGCCAGAATTGCCGAGAGGACAGAAAAGGATATTGACTATCGCAAGCAGTTCTTCCACTATGACAGAAAGGCGAATCAGAGTGTTACGGACGCTGTATGTCATGCGGCATGTACAACGGCGATTGATCTGAATGCGGCGGCAATTGTAATAGTAACAAAATCGGGACGCTCTGCGAGAAATATATCGAAGTACAGACCGAACTGTAATATCATCGCAGGTACAACCAGTGATAAGGCGTGCAGACAGCTCAATATGTCGTGGGGTGTGACGCCGATTCATATTGATGAGCAGAAGGAAATATTCGGACTGTTTGACCATGCCGTGGCGGCAGGAAAGGAACAGGGTCTGCTCAAGACAGGTGATACCGTGGTTGTCGGGGCCGGTGTTCCGCTTGGGGTATCGGGCAACACCAACATGCTCAAGGTCCAGGTTGTGAAGTAAAAATATTTATGATAATGTACGCGGTCAGATGAAGCTGACACGAAAAAGGAAGAGGGAGATAATATGTATGATGCAAAATCATTGAAGGCAGAGGAGTTTATCAGCGATGAGGAGATTATGGATACGCTTAAATATGCGGACGAGAATAAGGATAACCTTGCGCTGGTTGACAGCATTATAGACAAGGCCGAGTTGAGAAAGGGCTTGTCTCATCGCGAGGCATCAGTGCTGCTTGCCTGCGAGGATACGGATAGAATAGCGCGGATTTATGATTTGGCGGAGCAGATAAAAAAGGATTTTTACGGCAACCGCATTGTCATATTTGCACCCCTTTATCTGTCTAACTACTGCATTAACGGCTGCGTGTACTGCCCGTACCATATAAAAAATAAACATATTGCCCGAAAAAAGCTGACACAGGATGAGATTCGGCGCGAGGTTACGGCACTGCAGGATATGGGACATAAGCGGCTTGCCATTGAGGCGGGTGAGGATCCGCAGAACAACCCGATAGAATATATTCTGGAAAGTATAAATACAATTTACGGCATCAGGCATAAAAACGGCGCAATCCGTCGTGTAAATGTCAATATCGCTGCGACAACGGTGGAGGAATACCGTATGCTAAAGGATGCGGGAATTGGGACATATATCCTTTTTCAGGAGACATACAATAAAAAAGGGTATGAGCAGCTGCATCCGTATGGACCGAAGAGTAATTATGCATATCATACGGAGGCAATGGACAGAGCCATGGGGGCTGGGATTGATGATGTCGGTCTTGGCGTTTTGTTTGGATTGCAGATGTACCGGTATGAATTTGCCGGACTTTTAATGCATGCGGAGCATCTTGAGGCGGTTCACGGTGTCGGGCCTCATACCATTAGTGTGCCGCGTGTGAAACCGGCAGACGATATCAATCCGGAAGAATTTGACAATGGTATCAGTGATGAAATATTTGCGAAGCTGTGTGCTCTGATTAGAATCAGTGTTCCGTATACCGGCATGATAATCTCGACGAGGGAAAGCCAGGCTGTCAGGGAAAAGGTAATCCGGCTGGGCGTTTCTCAGATCAGCGGGGGCTCCAAGACCAGCGTGGGTGGCTATTATGAGCCGGAGCCGGAGGATGCGCGCTCGGAGCAGTTTAATGTCAGCGACACAAGAACGCTGGATGAGGTTGTAAAATGGCTGATGGAGCTTGGCTATATTCCGAGCTTTTGTACAGCGTGCTATCGTGAGGGGAGAACGGGCGACCGTTTTATGAGTCTGTGCAAATCCGGACAGATACAAAATTGCTGTCATCCGAATGCATTGATGACATTGAAGGAATATCTGATTGATTATGCGTCGGAGGATACGAAGCGTATTGGTAATGCACTGATAGAGGCGGAGCTTAACAATATTCCGAGGGAAAAGGTTCGCGATATATGCAGGGATAATCTGAGAAAAATTGAGCAGGGAATACGGGATTTCAGATTTTGATACAGCACAAATACATATGTTTGTCTATTAGATAAAAAATAAACAGGGGGCGCATAATATGAGCATGAACAGTACACCATCCGCAAACAGATTACATATTGGTTTCTTTGGCAGGCGTAATGCCGGTAAGTCCAGTGTGGTAAATGCGGTGACGAATCAGGAGCTGTCGGTGGTGTCGGAGGTGAAGGGCACGACAACGGATCCGGTTACAAAGTCTATGGAGCTTTTGCCGCTTGGCCCGGTACTTATTATTGATACACCCGGTTACGACGACGAGGGTGCGCTCGGTGAAATGCGTATCAAAAGGACAAAACAGGTGTTAAACAAGACGGATATTGCCGTTCTTGTGGTGGATGCGACGGTGGGGATGTCCCCGGTGGACCATGAGCTTATTGCACTGTTTCAGGCGAAGAGGATACCATATCTGACGGCATATAATAAATGTGATTTGCTTTCCGTACGCGACATGAAGGAGTTGTCCAGGGATACAAGCTCAGTTTTGGTAAGTGCTACAGATAGGAAAAATATTGACCAATTGAAGGAAAAAATTGCGCTTTTGGTGGACGTTGGGGAAGAAAAGCATCTGGTTTCCGATCTGGTATCGCCCGGGGATGTGGTCATACTGGTGACGCCGATTGATTCCTCTGCACCGAAGGGAAGACTGATATTGCCACAGCAGCAGATGATTCGTGATCTGCTCTCGTCGGATGCTGTTTCAGTGGCTATCAAGGAAAATGAGGTGGAACAAACCCTTGCCGTACTTGCAAAAAGGCCAAGGATGATTATCACGGACAGTCAGGCCTTCCACGTTGTGGCAAAGGCAACACCGCGTGACATACCGCTTACCTCGTTCTCAATATTGATGGCGCGCTATAAGGGATTTCTTACTTCCGCCGTGGCGGGCGCCATGGCAATCGACAGCCTTTGGGATAAAGACAAGGTGCTGATCTGTGAGGGCTGTACGCATCATCGGCAATGTAATGATATCGGAACCGTTAAGCTGCCGGGATGGCTGGAGGAATATACCGGTAAGGAGCTGCAGTATGAGTTTACATCAGGTGGCAGTTTTCCTGAGGAGCTTACGCAGTATAAGGTAATCATCCACTGCGGCGGCTGCATGCTCAATGAGCGAGAGGTACAGTATCGCATGAAGTGCGCGCAGGATCAGGGTGTGCCGTTTACAAATTACGGAACTGTAATTGCGCTGACGCAGGGAATTTTGACAAGGGCGCTCGAAGTGTTCGACGGACGGTATGAATAATTCCTGCAATGGGATTATGCGGAACGCTGTACGGATGAGGAATTATAAATGTGTGTGAAGCGGGAGTAGTGAGGACATGAAGCTCAAGGTGGAAGCGGAGGAGCCGTGCCCTTTGGACGATGCGCGGCAGGAGCGGGAAAAGGAATTTGAAGCGGTTCGCCGTGAATTGCTGGATAAGCTCGGTCATATAGGAATGCTGTATCAGGAGCAGTTTGACGGAATTGCCAGGAGGATGGAGAAGTGTAAATCCGATATGTGGGCGGGTATCGCGGTATTTCTTGTGGTATCCGGTTTTGACGGCATTTATACGATTATGATTAGTTCTCCTGGCGGCGAGATTCTCAGCCTTGCGGTGGAAATATGGCTTGCCGCAGCCTTTCTGTTTATTGCATTGATTAAGACCGGCAGAGATATGTGTGTTGCCGTTTTTTCTTATTGGGTACAATCTGAACAAAGATTCGCGCTTCGATATATCAAAAAATACGGGATTTTCACACTTTCTGAAGAACGCAGGTATTGCGCATGGCGGCTTGCCGAGGTGGAGCGGCTTTCGGAGGAGCTTCGCGGTCTTTCTGCCGGTATGCCGTATCGAAAGTACGCGGAGTATGAATATGTAGAGCGGCGGGCGGATACGGATGTCATGGACTGGTTTTACTATCATCGACCTCTGGTTGTCGGAATCGTTGCGGCAATTGTGCTGCTTTCGGCATTGCTTTAATTTTTTGTTGACTTATACAATAAAAGATGATATTCTGTTTGCATAGACATATGACTGGAGGAACAGGAAATGAAGAAAAGTTTGTTTAGCTTTGCATTGCTGGTGGTTATGGTTTTAACGGTAGGGACAATAGCTTGTGCTGCATACAAGTATCGGTATCCGAATTCATATGTTATGGAATATAATCTGTATGCGGTCACTGTGGGAGGAAGCAGCGGAGGAGGTGCGTATACCAGTACGGAAAGCGAGGCAATTGCTTTTGTGTCCCTTTTTTCTTATAAGAACGGGGTCGCAAAGAACAGCGATTCAAGCCAGCAGGATTATTATGTATATTTAGCGATTGCCGGTAACGGCGGGAATCTGATTAGGAGCACGCACGCGCTTAAGTATCCGAGCGGAACACCTTGCGGACAGACAAGAAGCCTGGAAATAAATTAGTATAACGTTCGTCAATTAACTCGACTTTTTAATTGGTAATGTATCTACAATGACTTCCTCAGATACATCGATATCATCAAGGTTGTATTTCCAATGAAAAACCACCGGATCAGCGTTAATCTCATCAAAATAAAGATAAATACGATCCGCCAGCTCTGCTTTTGATTTGACACGTATTCCTCGAAGCATCTGTTTTGTCATTTTGCTGAAAAAACCTTCAACCATATTTAACCAGGAGCCATGCTTCGGTGTGAATATAAACTCGAATCTCCCAGGCACTGTAGCAAGGTACTTCCTTGTTTCCTCGGATGTGTGGACTTTCAAATTGTCAAGCACGATACGGATTTTGTCACCCTCCGGATATTTGTTGTCGAGTATCTTCAGAAATTCGATATAGTCCCTGCTGTTGTGGGCTTCGCTAACCAATGGGATGGCTTCGCCGGTCTGCAGGTCAATCCCTGCAAGCAGTGACAGCGTTCCAAGACGCTTATACTCATAGTCCCTGCTGACCGTACTGTGGTTTTCGTCAGGAAGCAAGTCTTCTGAAGTTGTGGCAATAGCCTGTATGCCCGGTTTCTCATCATAGGAAAGCACATGGACAGCTTCTTGGTCTTCCCCCATGGAATGAGATGTCCGTTTTTATCGAACTGCATCGAAAGCTGTTTGTACACTAACAAAACGTTATGCATCTTGCTGTCGAAGTCAGGATCCAGGTTCTCGCAGTATACCTGATCCGAAATGGCTTGATCTCAGCTTCGTCCAAAATGCTGTGAACCGTGCTTTTGTGGATAGTGGAAAGCCTTGTATAACCGGCTGCCTCCGCATTCCTATTGACATGAGAAGTTAGTTTAGCATAAGTCCATGTTTCCGCTGCATAACCAAAATCATCTGGTTTCTGACAGGCAATATTAATGGTCCAGGCTTTCTCATCATCCGTGATTTCGGCATTGCGGTCACGACCCGGAACATCAAAAAGAGCATTCTCTATGCCGCCAACTTTATATTTGTTAAGGCAAAGCATAACGCTGCAACGATTGATACCAACTTTGTCTGCAATATCATTGATAGATGTCCCATCTGCTCTGAGAAGAAGAATACGTGCTCGGGTTACGGTTTGTGCCTGTATTGTTCTGGCTCGTGTTTGTGTCTCTAAGTA
>CAYOOW010000027.1:0-35758 GCA_964405715.1 uncultured Bacteroides sp. | reverse complement strand
CGGACAAACGGTTTTCAAGACCGCCTCGTTATGACCACTTCGATACCTCTCCAAATATGAAATTATTTTTTTACATTTAAAAATCGCTGTTCTTTCAGCGACTTTGTTATCTTATCAAAATATAGGTGTATTGTCAACAGATTTTTAAAAAAATTCATAAGAATTTTTCCGCGAATTTTCCCGCTATTTCCATATCTTCCGGGGTTGTAATTTTGATATTTTCATAAGCTCCGGGAACAATTTTTGATCGCACCCCCTTATATTGTTCTACCAGCATTGTGTCATCCGTTATTTTGTAGTTTCGCTCACCGGCACATTTCGCATTGTCTGTCCCGTTACTCATATTTCCGGTGTCGGACATGGTCCTTGTCCGATGTAACATTTCTTCATATGCAGATGTCAAAAGACCATATCGAAATGTCTGCGGCGTCTGCACCTGATATACGCTGCTGCGCTCCGGCGTATCGATTCCGAATTTATTTTCATCCACAATTTTGATTGTATCCTTGACAGGCATCCCCACCGTACACGCGCCGCATTCCCCTGCAACATTTATGGACTCATCAATCATCCGCGCTGTAACAAACGGTCTCGCTGCATCATGAATCAAAACGATGTCACTTTCAACTGCATGAGCTGCCAGAAGTCCGTTATAGACAGACTCATACCGTTCCTTACCTCCGGCACATATGGTTCTGACTTTATCAAACCCATAACGCTCCACAATATTTTCCCTGCAGTATGATATCTCATCTTCACGCGTCACTAAAACGATATCCCTGATATCATCATGCTTCTGAAATGTATGCAGAGAATAGAACAATACCTCCTTGCCGCAGAGCATCATGTATTGTTTTGCCACATCAGACTTCATTCTGCTGCCGCTTCCTCCGGCCAGCACAATCGCAATTGCCATAACACACCCCTATATTTCCTCAACAATTTTCAAATGCAGCACCGATTTTCAGATTCGGAACCGCATTCAAATCCCAGCCATGTCTCGTTCCGCTCATAAATGCATGATATCCGGCAACGCCTATCATTGCCGCATTATCTGTGCAGAAAACAGATGACGGATAATAGAAACAAATATTTTCATGCTCGCAGGCCTTTTGAAGGCTGTCACGCAACGACGAATTTGATGCCACGCCCCCCGCCAATGCAAGGCTTGTGCAGCTATATGCTTTTGCTGCATGTATGGAATTATCCGTAAGCACATCTACAACAGCCTGCTGAAACGAAGCTGCCACGTCTGCTTTATTTACTTCTATATGCTTCATCTCACAGCTGTTCAAATAATTCAATACTGCGGATTTCAGACCGCTGAACGAAAAGTCATACGGTGCGTCCTCCATATATGCACGCGGAAAGTCAATTGCCTGCGGGTTTCCCTCCCTTGCCAGCCTGTCCACTTTCGGACCGCCCGGATATCCCAGTCCAATTGCTCTTGCCACCTTGTCAAACGCCTCTCCTGCCGCATCATCCCTCGTTTTTCCGACGATTTCAAATGCATTGTATGCCTTGACGTAAACAAGATGCGAATGTCCTCCCGATGCTACCATACACATAAATGGCGGTTTCAGGTCAGAATGTTCAATGTAGTTCGCTGCTATATGTCCTTCGATATGATTCACGCCAACCAACGGCTTCTTTTTCGCATATGCAAGCGCCTTTGCCGCACTCACACCCACAAGCAGTGCGCCCACGAGCCCCGGACCATATGTAACTGCGACAGCATCTATGTCGTCCCATGTTATACCCGCTTCATCTATTGCCGCTCTCACAACCTGATTTACCTTTTCCACATGCTTTCGCGATGCAATTTCCGGCACCACACCTCCGTAAACCGTATGCAGTGCTATCTGTGAATATATTATATTGGATTTCACCTGTCTGCCATCCGTCACAACAGCCGCTGCCGTCTCATCACAGGAAGATTCTATTGCTAATATCGTCGTACTCATATTGTGCACTCATCCATCCTTTACACAGAACATTTATATTACTGTTCCAAATCAGTATTCGTTTGGGCATCACCCCATCCGTATATCTTCCACCGGTCATTTTCCTTAATGAGAATGTATTTTACATCCCTGTAACCGATTCCATCATTCGTGCCAATCGTTTCCGCAACCTCAAGCGACGCCATCTCCCTTCCGTCACTGGTATAATACTGCACCTGACTGGCCTCCGGCAGTGTGTAGCTCTTATATACATATCCCTTCTCATTCATGTCCCTGATGTTCTGCTTCAGGTTGTTTAAGTTTAATGTTTCCGTATTAATTGCCAAAAGTTCTGTACTGTACAGCGTTCTTACCTTCTCATTTAACACCGACAGCTCATCATCACTCAGGCTCTGACTATAGAACAGCTTGAAATATCTGTTATGCAGCTTTGCTACATCCCTCGGTGTATTAGGGTAATCCAGTGACATGTTGTACTCCATGAGCTGCTCCAGCTCCGCTTTCTCACTTTCCGTCTTTCTCTTTGAAGATTGATTGCTGAGATAATTAAAGTAATACAAAACCAGCGCTCCCAGCAATATTGCAATGATAATGCCCTTGATGTTGTATCGTTTTTTGCCTTGTTTCATCAACACACCCCCTTAATCCTCAAACTTCAGTGTGCACTCCATCCTGTCCTTTGCAAACACAGTCCTCGGGAAAATTTTCTGCACCCTGTCCGCAAATTCATACGGTCTGACTGTTGCAGGGCTATAATGTGTGAGCCACAGTTCCCTCACATCAGCCTCTCTCGCCATTCCTGCCGCCTCACACATAGTCATATGCTTATTTTCCTTTGCCTTGTCAAGCTTATCATCCTCGCCATACATTCCCTCGCATATAAACAAATCTGATTTGCTGGCATACTCCGCAATGACCGGAACCGGTCTTGTATCTGTACAGTAGGTGACCTTCAAGCCCTTTCTTGCATTTCCCATCACCATATCACCTGTATAGGTATTTCCTTCATAGCATACCTTCTCGCCCTTCTGCAAAACACTCCAGTATTGAACCGGCAGCTCCAGCTTTTTCGCTTTCTCTACATCAAACCTGCCCGCCCGGTTCAAGACAAAATTGTATCCATAGCAGGTTACCTTGTGATTCACTTTAAACGCCTGTATCTTCAAACCGCAAAGAGAATATTCCTCCCTGTCGTGCTCCATCTCAATAAAATGAATATCAAACGGAAGCTCCGGCGCAATAATCCGCAGCGAATTAACCACCCTTGCCAAGCCTCTCGGACCTATCATAATAAGCGGTTTTGTCCGCTCAGCATTCCCCATCGTAAGCAGCAGTCCCGGCAGACCACTGATATGGTCCGCATGAAAATGCGTTATACAAATTACGTCAATCGGCTTAAAGCTCCAACCCTGCAGCCGTATCTGATTCTGGGTTCCCTCGCCGCAGTCAACTAATATATGACTTCCGTTATATCTTATCATAAGCGATGTCAAAGCCCTGTATGGGAGAGGAAGCATTCCTCCCGTTCCCAACAGACATATATCTATCATAAACTTCCTCCTACAATAACTCCGTTGTTTCCGTGACATCCGCAGGAATCTTGAAGCTCTTCGCCAGCATATCGCAGCATGCCTCGCACAGAACAAATTTCTGTGTCACTCCATCCTTTTTTGAAAAGTATCCCCATGCTTTCCGCACAACAACATAATCCTCCAACGGAATGTCGTTGTCCCGCATCAGCTTCTTCCCACACATATTACAAACTAAATTTTCATTTCTATCCATAATATTCCTCCTGTTGTTTTCTGCATTTTCCCATAACCAGGCAAACCCCTGCCCATGGTAAAGCGGTTATCATGTGAATATTATATTAGAGAATATTATAATTTTAAATGTAGTATCAATTCCAATCCTGTCACATTTTTCCTATATTTGCGGCGATGCACCAGAAACAAACTCATATAACACAGCGTCCTCAGCCGGGGCACTATAGTAGTCACGCCTGTTCCCCATTTGCCGGTATCCTGCCTTTTCATACAGGTGTCTCGCAGCCGTGTTGCTCTCGCGAACCTCCAGCAGATATCTCTCACAACCGCCTGCTGTCTCCTGCAAATAAAACCTCAGCAATTCATAGCCATATCCCTCACCCTGATTGGACGGACTCACGGCAATCCGAAGAAGCTCGGATTCCCCCGCAACCATACTGCAAATCAAATACCCCTTTAATTTATCTGTATTGCCCTCATACTCCTGAAGCCGCACACATTTTATCATTTTACTTTCTATATCGTTCGTATTCCCGTACACCAGATATATTGTATTATAATCGTGCTGTATAGTCTCCTCCAGACTTTTTTTTGACCACGCATCAGGGAAACACGCCTTCTCCGTCTCCGCAATCCATTGCAGCACAGAATCCGTCTGCTTTACCTTGCGCTGCTCCTGCTCACGTTCCGCCTGCGACTTTCTCAGATAAATCGGTTTGTGCGAATCCGCATCCTCACAGATTCCCTGTGCAAAATAACATTCACCCAAAGCTGCAACTGCCGCCGCCCTCTGCCGATTCATATGCGCAGGTGCAAAAGAAAACGCCTGACGCACGCCCTGCGCTATCTGTTCTTTAAATACAGGCACACCATCCCCGAGAAAAACGACCGGACGTTTCATGACATTCAATATATCTATCAGCTTCCGGATATCCATCGCATCCTGCTCATGCAGCACCTGCTGCTCTCCATCCTCGTACGCATAGATTCCGGTATACACCTGATTTCTCCGTGCATCCATAATCGGACATACCAGCTTGTCCGTTCCCCACATGTTATATGCCAATGCGTGACAGGTCGGGACCGCAACAATCGGCTTTTCCAGCGCCATCCCAAGCCCTTTAACGGTTGCTGCACCGATTCTTAAGCCTGTGAAAGAGCCCGGTCCTGCTGCCACTGCAATCGCGTCAAGCTCCTCAAGCTTCTGTTCTGTCATCTTTACTATCTCGTCCAGCATCGGAAGCAGCGTCTGCGAGTGGGTTTTCTTGTAGTTCACGGAGTATTCCGCAATTGTAATCCCGTCCTGCACCAGCGCTACACTCGCCACCATGCCTGAACTGTCCACGCCTAATATTTTCATGATGTCCTCCTGCTGCAGTCCTTTACCCCACAGTCTCTATTGTAATCCTTCTATAATCAAAACCCTTTTCCATGTCCTTCTCTATCGATACCTTACAATAATGTGACGGAAGGATATCCCGAATCAGCTCCGCCCATTCAATCAGGCACACGCCCGCTCCGTCCACGAACTCATAATATCCAATCTCATCCATCTCATCCTCGCTGCTAATCCTGTAAACATCGAAATGATAAAACGGCAGACGTCCCTCGTCATATGTCTTTAAAATCGTAAACGTAGGACTGCTGATTGGTTCCCGGATGCCGAGTCCTGCCCCGAAGCCTTGGGAAAATACTGTTTTCCCCGTTCCAAGGTCCCCGTATAGGCAAAATACATCCCCCGGCTTTGCCTGTTCTGCCAGCTTTCTTCCTATATGGAACGTATCCTCCGCACTGAGGCTGATTCTCACATTACAATCCTTTTCCACTTTCATACCTCTTTAAATTCTTGCTGAGCCGCGGCTTATACGCCGACGTAAACTGCACTGCAGATGTGATAATCTTACCCTTGTCATCCCCCAGCTCACTCACAGGGATAACGAAGGCATGCATCCTGCCCGTGTATATGGCGAGCATCTGTTTTGTGAGTAATATTCTGTATATCCTGTCCCATGTCAGATTCTCCGACAATTCACCCTGTGTAATATAGATACCTTCATCACCAAACGTATACTCCAGCGGCTTCTTGTACGACGGACTGAGTTTTAACTGGCGAAAGGTTTTAAACGCAAGTGCAAGCGGATTTATTACGGTAAATATAAGTCCGATAAACAAAAGCAATCCCCTGCTTCCCGGCTTCAGACCATCCCAATATATAATGAGCAGTGCAATTGATACCAGACTGATAAATATACCCATGATACCGCTCACACTCCTGTAATTGGTATTTATAACATAGCTGTATAAAGCAGAAAATGTCATATTTACGGATTTTGTTTTCGCTGATGTCATTTTTATGTTCTCCTTCCGGCCTGCATTATAATTCAAACGTGATCTGCTTATGCTTGATGCTGTATTCCGTGTATTTTACGCCCGTCATATCAAACATACGCTTGGAGGCAATCGTGCTCTCGGAATCCGAGTACTTATCGGACATATAGATTATCTCCTTGATTCCGCTCTGTATAATCGCCTTGGCGCACTCATTACATGGGAACAGCGTCACATAACACCTTGCCCCCTTCAGAGTTCCGCCGCCGCGATAATTCAGAATTGCATTCAGCTCGGCATGACATACGAAAAAATACTTACTTGCAAGTCCTTCACCGTCACGATTCCACGGCATATCATCATCGTTACAGCCTGTCGGCATACCATTATAACCCACTGACAGAATACGATTGTCCTCATCCACGATACAGGCCCCGACCTGCGTACCAGGATCCTTGCTGCGCAATGCAGACATAATCGCAATTCCCATAAAATACTGATCCCATGTAATATAATCTGCCCGTTTCATTTCTTCCTCCGTTCACATCCAGACATCCTGATACAACAGAAGCCGCCACAACACCGGTGGCAGCTCCATATATCGGTCAATATAAGATTAATGTTCTCCCAACGCAAACTTATCATGTACTGCCGACATTGCCCGCTCTGTGTTCACCTCATCAATCAAAACCGTTACTCTGATTTCAGAGGTTGAAATCATTCTGATATTAATATTCTCATCATAGAGTGCCTCAAACATCTTGGCTGCAACACCTGCATTTGTCTGCATGCCCGCACCAACGATGGATACCTTTGCAACCTTCTTATCAACATCAATGCTCTCAAAGTTTGAGAAATTCTCTTTGATTACATTTGCTGCCTCATCGGCATTTTCCTCGCTGGTCGTAAAGCTGATATCCTTGGTTCCCTTTCTGCCGACTGACTGCAGAATCATATCTATATTTATATTATGTTTTGCAAGACTGTTAAACAGCTTAAACGCAACACCCGGTTCATCCTTAAGACCTACAATTGCGATTCTCGCTGTATCCGAATCTCCTGCAACACCACTTACAAGCATCTTTTCCATCTTTGCACCCTCCTTAACGACTGTTCCTTCCGAAGTATTTAAGCTTGAGCGTACAACCAGCTGTACGCCGAATTTCTTGGCAAGCTCCACCGAACGATTGTGCAGAACACCTGCACCAAGCGTAGCAAGCTCGAGCATCTCATCATAGGTTACAGCGCCCAGCTTACGCGCATTCTTAACCTTGCGCGGATCAGCTGTGTAAACACCGTCTACATCTGTGTATATCTCACATGCATCAGCATTCAAGGCAGCAGCAAGCGCAACTGCCGTCGTATCAGAGCCACCTCTTCCGAGCGTGGTGTAATCATCATATTTATTGATTCCCTGAAAGCCGGTGATAATCACTATCTTTCTTTGCTCCAGCTCATGTCTGATTCTCTCACTGTCAATTCTCTTTATTCTCGCATTGCCATATACGGATGTAGAATGCATAGCCACCTGAAATGCATTTAACGAAATTGCCGGAACACCCAGCTTATTCATCGCCATCGCCATAAGTGCAACCGACATCTGCTCACCGATGGTAAAGAGCATATCCATCTCTCGCTTCGGCGGAAACTCATTAATATCCTTTGCCATATCTATCAGCTCGTCTGTGTATTTTCCCATCGCGGACAGGACAACAACAACATCGTATCCTTTTTGATAATCCTCTATACATCTTCTGGCAACGTTAAAAATTCTTTCCCTGTTGGCTACCGAAGTACCGCCAAACTTCTTAACTATCAGCATGTCTTCCTCCTACTAACACTGTCTTTTATCTGAACGATTTACAAGTATATCACGCACCTGTTTCATTGGCAACACTTTTTCGTCAAATGATACAGCCTAAAATCGCCTTTTTTACAGAGCTGTCCTGATTCTGCTAAGCATATTGAGCGCCTTGGTTTTTTCATCAAACTGAAGCTCTGTCATCTGCTCCGTCAAAAATGCGGTCTCTCCGGTAACGCCCTCTGCCTCAACGTAAGAAACCTCACCAAACACAGCTTCAATCTCACTTTTTGTATTCTGCGCCCTGACAAAGAATTTGCAGGCAAAGTCTTTTCTGTCTCCGAGCTGCACCTTTTCTTTGTCCCATATCGTCATGATATTGGTTCCCTCATGCTTAACCGCATCGACCACATCGGCAACCACCGCACTTGCAGTCGGAAGCTTGCCGGCGCCCTTGCCATAGAACATGGTATCGCCCAGCATGTTGCCATTTATAAATATACCGTTAAATACACCGTTTACATTGCGCAGCGGATGCTCCCCTCCGATTATGAACGGTGCAACCATGGAATAAATCTTACCGTCTATCCATTTACTCGTTCCAAGCAGCTTAATCGCGCCTGAAAGCGCTTTCGCATATTGTATATCGGTTCCGGTGATTTTGGTAATTCCCTCTGTATATATATCCTCGTAATCAACCTGTTTTCCACACACAAGAGATGTGAGAATCGCAATCTTACGACAGGCATCATAGCCCTCGACATCCGCCTCAGGATTCCGTTCCGCATAGCCCTTTTCCTGTGCAAGCTTCAATACAGATTCAAAATCGGAGCCCTCATCTGTCATTTTTGTCAGGATATAATTCGTCGTACCGTTCAGAATACCCGTAATCTCATAGATTTCATCCGCGGTAAAGGACTGATTAATCGGTCTTATAATCGGTATACCGCCGCCAACGCTTGCCTCAAACAGGAAATTTTCGTTATTTGCCTTTGCTATTTCAAGCAGCTCTGCCCCATGCGCAGCTACCAGTTCTTTGTTGGAGGTTACAACGCTTTTCCCTGCCTCAAGTGCGCTCTTTACAAAGCCATACGCAGGATTAATTCCTCCCATCACCTCAACCACAATCGACACATCAGGATCGGTCAATATGATATTGTAATCATGCACCAGTATCTCCTGTACCGGATCACCCGGGAAATCTCTTAAATCCAAAACATATTTGATATTAATATCCTTGCCCGCTCTTTTATTTACAATATCATGATTCTTTGTGATTACCTCTACCACACCCGAACCAACCGTGCCATATCCCAGAACTGCTATGTTTGTCATCCTCGTCATCTCCTCTATTTTTCTTGCATTTATGAAACGGCTATTCTTCACCGTTTTGTGTCTCCTCCAACACATTCGATACACTGTCAAAATCGTGCTCGGACATGATATGGTCAATCGACACGCTAATCATGATATCCTCCTGCTCCTCTCTCGGCAGCTTTATCTTTACAATATTCTCCAGATATCCCGTCTCATCTGTTTTCACTACAGAAGGCACATCCTTAATGTCGTCATCAGGGACAGCTATGATACCCAGAACCTCATCAACCTCAAAGCCAAGCTTCATATCGTGAGTTTCCGCAATCAACAGCTGCCTTTTATCCGATGTCGGCTCATCTGAAATCTCAAAGCGCTGCTTCAAATCGAAAATCGGAATTACCTGCTCACGCAAATGTATAATGCCCTTTAGGTACGGTGCTCCCGCAGGAACCGGCACCACATTATATGTTTGCTCTATGCCATTGATTTTTGACAACCGCACACTATATTTCTGTTTTCCAAGTCGATATACTATATACTTCGTTTCTGCCATATTATCACCCCTGATTCATACAGGCTGTCTTCGGTATTCCTACCGTCCTGATTACTGTATGTCCTCTTCCTGTCGGGTATTGATCCACTTCAAATATGCATTGATAAAAGGATCAATCTCGCCGTCCAAAACCGCCTGTGCGTTGCCGTTCTCACACCCTGTCCTGTTGTCCTTGACCATGGTATACGGCTGCAGCACATAGGAACGAATCTGACTGCCCCATCCGTTATCAGTTACTTCACCCCGGATATCTGAAATACGTTCCAGATTCTCCTGTTGCTTTATCAGATACAGCTTTGACATCAGCATTTTCATTGCCTTATCCTTATTACTATGCTGTGATCTCTCATTTTGACACTGCACAACAACCCCTGTCGGTATGTGCGTAATCCTTACTGCCGACGAGGTCTTATTGATATGCTGTCCGCCTGCTCCGCTGGAACGGTAGGTATCAATCCTCAAATCATCTTCATTGATATCAACCTCTATCGTGTCATCCAGCTCCGGCATTACATCCACTGCCGCAAAGGATGTCTGGCGTTTTCCCGCCGCATTGAACGGGGAAATCCGCACTAACCTGTGCACACCCTTCTCTGACTTCATATATCCGTAAGCATGCACTCCGTTTATCTGAAATGTAACAGACTTAATTCCGGCCTCATCTCCATCCAGATAGTCAAGCACCTCCACCTGAAAGCCCTTTTTTTCTGCCCATCTCGTATACATACGATAAAGCATCTGCGCCCAATCACAGGACTCAGTGCCCCCTGCTCCGGCATGAATATTTATAACCGCATTATTGCCGTCGAATTCTCCGGACAGAAGTGTTTCAATACGAAGCGTCTCGAAGCATGCCTTAAATGCATTGAGCTCATTCTCTATCTCAGGCAATAGGCCGGCGTCATTTTCCTCCTCCGCCATCTCAATTAAGGTTTCGATATCCTCGTATTTCGACTGCAGCTCATCAAACTGCTCCATCGTGTCTTTTAAATTTTTCAGTTCCTTTGTAACATTCTGACTTCCCGCAACATCCTCCCAGAAATCAGGTGCCTCCATTCCGGCCTCCAATTCCTGTATTCTTATTTTCTTATTTGCGACGTCAAAGTGAATCCCTCACTTCGTTAAGCGGCGTTCTGTACTCATTTAACGTAAATCTGTACTGGTCCAGTTCAATCACTTATCTCACCTACTTTTATATATTTTATAAATCATATATTTTAATTACCGGCATGTCCTAATACAAAGCCATTATGCTGTACTATGCAAAATTCACAGATTACGCCCACAGCACATCTTATATTTCTTGCCACTGCCGCATGGGCACGGATCATTTCTTCCTATCTTAGCGCTCTGACGTCTGACAGGTCCCTTCTTCGCTGAATCATCACGGTTCGTTCCGGTTACCTTTGCAACCTCCTCACGTTCCACCTTCTGCTCAATCTTGACATGCAGAATCATTCGGACAGTGTCCTCACGAATCGCAGCAGTCATCTCATTGAACATATCAAATCCGGCAAATTTATACTCAACCACAGGATCCTTGCTGCCGTATGCCTGAAGGCTGATACCCTGTCTGAGCTGTGTCATGTCATCGATATGCGCCATCCATTTTTTATCAATCACCTTAAGCAGAACAACACGCTCGATTTCTCTCATGTGCTCCTGCTCCGGAAACTCTGCCTCTTTTGCCTCGTATACCTTTGCAGCCTCCTCCTTCAAACGCTGCTTGAACTCCTTGAGGTTGCTCATCTTCCTTTCCTTGTCTGTCAATACAATCGGATTGAGCGGAACAATCGGAAGCAGGAGTCTGTTCAGCTCCTCAATCTCCCACTCATCCGCCGACAAATCTGCGGAACAGGTTTTGTCAATGTAGCTTTCAACTGTATCCTGAACGAACTTGAACACGACATCACGCATATTTTCTCCGTCCAACACACGCCGTCTCTCCGCATAGATAACCTCTCTCTGGTCATTATTCACCTGATCGTACTCCAACAGATTTCTTCTGATAGCAAAATTGTTGGACTCTATCTTCTTCTGCGCTTTCTCTATGAACTTTGTAATCGTTTTATGCTGAATCTCCTCGCCCTCCGGTATCTTCAGGGCATCATATACGGCCTTAACCTTCTCCGAGCCGAACAGGCGCATCAAATCATCATCCAGAGACAGATAAAACTTTGACTCACCCGGATCACCCTGACGACCGGAACGACCGCGCAGCTGATTATCAATTCTTCTTGACTCATGGCGCTCCGTACCGATAATTTTCAGTCCGCCCAGCTCGGCAACGCCCTCTCCCAGCTTAATATCCGTACCACGCCCGGCCATGTTGGTCGCAATCGTAACGGCACCTCTCTGACCGGCATCGGCTACAATCTCAGCCTCAAGCTCATGGAATTTGGCATTTAACACCTTATGCTGTATTCCACGCTTCGTCAGCATTCTGGAAAGCTCCTCCGAAGCCTCAATGGTAATTGTACCGACCAAAACAGGCTGCCCCTTGCCGTGCGCCTCGGCAACTGCATTTACAATCGCATTTAATTTTTCCCGTTTTGTCTTAAAAACAGAATCCTGATGATCTATTCTCTGTACAGGAAGATTTGTCGGCACCTCGACAACATCCATACCGTAAATTTCACGGAACTCATTTTCCTCAGTGAGCGCGGTACCTGTCATACCCGCCTTTTTCTTGTACTTATTAAAGAAATTCTGGAAGGTAATTGTCGCAAGCGTTCTGCTCTCACGCTTTACCTTCACATTTTCCTTTGCCTCAATCGCCTGATGCAAGCCATCGGAGAAACGCCTTCCCGGCATAATACGTCCGGTAAACTCATCGACAATCAAAACCTCATCATCTTTTACAACATAATCCTTATCCCGAAACATCAGCGCATGCGCCCGAAGTGCCATAATCATATTGTGCTGAATGTCTATATTCTCCGCATCCGAGAAATTCTCTATATGGAAGAACTGCTCTACCTCCTTGACACCCTGTGCCGTCAAAACAACCTGCTTATCCTTCTCGTTTACAAGGTAATCTCCGTCCTCCTCGATTTCATTTCCCATAATGGCATCCATCTTGGATAATTCCATGGACGCTGTACCACGTTTCATTCTCCTTGCAAGATAATCGCACATCTTATACAAATCAGTAGACTTACCGCTCTGCCCGGATATAATAAGCGGAGTTCTCGCCTCATCAATAAGAACAGAGTCAACCTCGTCCACGATTGCGTAATGTAAATCACGCTGCACAAGCTGCTCCTTATATATAACCATGTTATCTCTCAGATAATCAAATCCAAGCTCATTGTTCGTCACATAGGTAATATCGCAGTTATATGCCGCTCTTCTCTCATCATTCTTATAGCTGTTCAGAATCACGCCAACCTTGAGTCCGAGAAACTCATGTACCTGTCCCATCCACTCGGCATCACGCTTTGCCAGATAGTCGTTTACGGTAACGATATGAACACCCTTGCCCTCAAGTGCATTCAAATATGCAGGAAGCGTAGATACGAGCGTCTTACCTTCACCGGTTCTCATCTCCGGTATACGTCCCTGATGAAGTAAAATGCCGCCAATCAGCTGTACACGATAATGTTTCATATGAAGCACCCTGTCGGCAGCCTCACGGACAACCGCAAATGCCTCGACCAGCAAATCATCCAGCGTCTCACCTTCCGCAAGCCGCTTCTTAAACTCCTCTGTCTTGGCCTTCAGCTCCTCGTCACTGAGTGCCTGCATTTTTTCGTCAAGCGCCTCTATCTTATCCACAATCGGATATATTTTCTTCAATTCTTTTTCACTATGTGTGCCAAATACCTTTTCAACCAGGCCCATAATTCCCTCCGAATCCGTACATCTCATCAAAAAATGTACATTACCATAATATTCCATGCATATCTATATGGCATGTCTACAATATATACTAAGCGTATCATAACCTTAAATATAACATTATTCACTGTGTAAGGCAAGAATTTTCTTCCGTATGCGGTACACATGTATACAATCATTTCCGCACAAAATATTTCCGCATACAAAAAAGAGCCATGCCAAAACACGGCTCTTTTTTAAATATTTTTAATACTCCGGCTCAATCAGACCGTATGTACTTCCTTTCCGCTTGTACACTACATTAACTTCATCGGTCTCTGCGTTACGGAACACAAAGAAATTATGTCCCAGCAGCTCCATCTGCACGCATGCATCCTCCGGATACATCGGCTTTACAGCAAATCTCTTACTGCGAATAATCTTAACTTCCTCATCCTCGTCATCGCCCACGTCAAAGAAATCGCTCTGAATAAACGCTGAATTCTGCTCTTTATCCACGATTTTCTTCTTATAGCGTGTCACCTGACGCTCAATCACCTCAACCACCAGATCTATTGAAACATACATATCATCACTTGCCTGTTCCGCTCTGATAATATGTCCCTTCATGGGAATCGTAACTTCTATCTTCTGCCTTTCCTTCTCAACAGAAAATGTTACCTGCACATCCGTATCCTCTGTAAAAAACTTTTCTAACCTCCCGAGTTTGTCATAAATTGCAGCCTTAAGACCTTCCGTAACCTCGATATTTTTGCCACTTATCATGTAATTCATGTTGCCCCACTCCTTTTTGGTCAAACTCATGTACCGGGGAAAGCAAACATCCCCCTGATGATACATTAAAACAATTATACCATAACGCGACTCTTTTTCCAATATATTTTTTACGCTTTGTTTTCAGCAAACCCACAGCCCACATGTAATACTCATGCTGATTTCCGTATTAATTCGCCGCATAATACCGTTCACTCCCAATTCCGGCAATATGAAAAGTTCCGTTTTTACTCAAGTATCGCAGCTGATATTTATTGTATCAAGCATGAACCCCAACGAAGCTTCTGTTTCCTTTTTTCTTTCATATCCCGAATGCATGGTCAAAAGAAACCTATTTTGTCCCTCCTGCAGCAGCACAATGCATATGTAATTTTTTTTCATTTCAAACTCACCTGAATACTCCAGCAAATGCTGCTCACAATTCCTCAATGTTCTACATTTTGTTGATATGACTTCAACGTTTTTATATGCTTGCTTTATACCAAAATCAAAATACTTTATTTCATGAATCAATGCAGTATCTCTATATGGTATTTGTTGAAGCGCTATTGTATCCTTATTTTTATTTCGCGCACAGAACATTTTGTTTGTATCAATTGTTATTTTTTTGAGTTCAGATAAATGTATCTCTTCATAGTTTTCAGGTATGTTTATCTTTACTGCACCATCAAACAAATTCATGTTTTCAAAAATCATATTATTCATATATCTTTCCTTACACGCCTTAATCATAACCGGTTACTTGCAAGATTAAACTAATATTCAGCCTGTTCCCGATTCACTAACACAACTGCCTTCCCTTCATCATTGATATATCCACCTGAATATCGGCTGTCACTTTGTGCATAGCTCATTTAATATTACATCCCTAGTTTGCCCGGTTGGAATCTTCATGCATTCTAATGTAATTGGAGAATCTTCTTTTTTCGCTGTTTCCCTCAGGCAAAACACATATATACCAATAGTGATGCTACAAAGGGCTACGATGATTAAGCATATAAAAACTCCTTGTTTATTTCTTTTCATAAGCACCATCCTTAAAAAATTAATAACCATTCACCTGTTTCTATAATTTCAAAAATTGTATACAAAAATACTGAGTCCTCAATAAATTCCATAACCGGATCCTGCTGTGGATATAAACCATTCGTTTCCATAAGCTCGTCATAGCTATATTCCGGAACCTCCTCTTCCTGAAATCTTTCCGTAGGAACACAAATTTCAACTCCACAACCAACTTCAAGTTGGGCGTCTATTCCTTGCCCGGTGCTATTTTGAACGAGCGTTATCGTCTCTGTCACGCCATCCTCTACACCATAAATTCCGGTCCCAGGATCGATGACAGCTTCCACATACGCAGAGCGCTCGTCATCTATTTCCGCGACATATCTGATTCCTAAGCATTGCTCGAGCGATACATCAAAATAATGATCGTTCGCCTCATCTGTCATAACATGAAAATTCGCCTGTGACACAGAGGTAATTTCCGCTGAAACATTATCAGAATAGTTCGTATTTAAGCTTGTTCCACTCTCATAATAAAATGCAATACCATATCCTACACATACATATTTTTTCTTCCCTAATGGCACATCCATATCATGTGTTATAAAATAATTTTTAGCAACCTCCGTATACGTTTTCATCAGTTCAAACTGTTCATGCCTTGATAATAAAGCAAACTCTTCATAGTCAAATTCCAAACTATCCAGCTGCTCTTGCATGTACAAAGTAAATTTCAAATCCTCCATACTAATCAGCGACTCAAGATTTGGATCTGCTTTTAAATCGGCAGCATGGCTAATCACATCATCCGCCAATGAACGAATGTTATTCCGAATACTTTGAAACGCGTCTAACTCGGAAAATAACGCTTCACCTTTATTCCGGTCCAAATCATACAACAGAGTATTTCTTTTTCCGAGAATAATCTCATGATTTATAATATTGCTTTTTCTTTCAGATAAACAATTATATAATTTCTGATACTGTGTGCTCATCTGACTATCCGCAAATTCGTGGGATGAATTCCGAGTCATAGCACCGGATATAGCAGGAAGAGCCATAGACAGCTCTCCCACCTCATCCCCTAATGCCAATTTGCAGGCAGAAAAGTTATCTTTATCGAACCTTTTTAACATACCTAGCCCTCCATGTCAGATGCATATTCTGCAACCTTATCTGCCATTTGCTTATCCAAGGCTTCAAAATTCTTGGCTGTTTCCATAACTAAGTCTGCATATCCCTGAATAAAATTTTTCATATCATATGCGGTTCCCGCAACAACACTTCTCATATGTTCAAATGCTGCCGAAAAGTCGCCCTGACTATTCACCGGAGAACCCGTATAATAATAATTCATTCCCTGAACCAAACTATCTATCTCATTTGCGACTTCTCTCATCCGGTATACCTGCCCAGTGACTTCGCTAATGTCTATATTCATGTCTGCACCTCCCTCTCCATTGTCTACGTCAAAGAATCATTGTTCTCTACGCCATCCAAAAAATCCTCTGTGCAGGTCGCCACCCGGTTCATCAAGCTTTGCAGGGCATCCTTTGCCTGACCAACAAACATTGTCGCTTTTCCGGCCAAAATATAATCCAGCTGCACGCCAAAATTAACATTACCGAATAAGGTATCGCAGACCAATTTAAATTCTTCAATTTGTTCTTCTATCTGTTTAACTTTTTCATTGTAAAAGTCAAATGCATTTGTATAATATTCATCATCCACTCTTAATGACATCCTATTCCCTCCTATGATTCTTATTTTGATTTATCCTCGGTTTTCTTTCATTCCTGTTCTCTGTCATATGCCTTGATTTCACTGTACCATTTATTGATATTTTTCTGGGCTGTACTCCGTTCCCTTTCCAAATGCGCCCCAAGATTCTCTATCACTCCCAATATACGATTCGTTTCTGTTTCATTAAAATACGAATCATTTTTTTCATACAAAGCAGAAAATAAAACCGAATCATTCTTAAACTGTTCGATTTTCTTCATGGAAGCAGTACAATTAAGCAGGCTTGCCTCCAGAATTGATTTCACTTTATTATTTTCCTCTATTTTTTCGGCATATTGATTTCTTTTTCTAGTATAATAGTTAAACTGTTCTACCATTTCTCCTCTTGTCATATGTCCCCTCCCTTTAAATAAATATATATTTATTCCTTTTTCATCTCTTCTAATTTTTCATTCCACTCTTCTCCTGTTACGTGATAATCTTCTTCATCTGCAAATTCAAACATCACCTCCCCCGTCGGCTCATATATGACCTGCATCTTTACACTGATTTCCTCATATGGAATTCCTGCATACTCCTGTATCATCAGGCAATCCGGTATTGTCCAGAAGAATGCCGTGTCAAATAAATCCTGTAAGGTTGTATCTGCATTCACATAATAGCTCAGCACATCACATTTCTCTGATACCATCATTCGTACAGGTCTCGTTTCTGAACCTTTAACTGAATTTGTTAATCTGGTATAGCAAATATTAAACCAATATTGCGCCTGCTCCTGATTCACGACTGCCACTAATTGACCTTTTTCATTGACATAGCCACCGGAATATCGGCTGTCGCTCTGCATAAAGAGTGCTTTGTCATCGGCAGTTTTAGTTCCATACAATCCTTCTACAAAAACAATCTCGACTACCTGCCCTTCCGGTATTTTCATGCAGGTTAATCCAATCGGTGACTCCTCTTTTTTCTCATGATTATCTACTTTTAGCACAATGATCTGTAGTAACACTAATACTGTCACCGCTATAATAATTATAATTTTTTTCTTCATACATTGACACCTCCGAAACAAATTTCTGCATCAGCCTGTTCCACGACATATACATGCTCTTTCAATATATATATCTATTCCTTTTTCATCTCTTCTAATTTTTTATTCCACTCTTCTCCTGTTACGTGATAATCTTCTTCATCTGCAAATTCAAACATCACCTCCCCCGTCGGCTCATATATGACCTGCATCTTTACACTGATTTCCTCATATGGAATTCCTGCATACTCCTGTATCATCAGGCAATCCGGTATTGTCCAGAAGAATGCCGTGTCAAATAAATCCTGTAAGGTTGTATCTGCATTCACATAATAGCTCAGCACATCACATTTCTCTGATACCATCATTCGTACAGGTCTCGTTTCTGAACCTTTAACTGAATTTGTTAATCTGGTATAGCAAATATTAAACCAATATTGCGCCTGCTCCTGATTCACGACTGCCACTAATTGACCTTTTTCATTGACATAGCCACCGGAATATCGGCTGTCGCTCTGCATAAAGAGTGCTTTGTCATCGGCAGTTTTAGTTCCATACAATCCTTCTACAAAAACAATCTCGACTACCTGCCCTTCCGGTATTTTCATGCAGGTTAATCCAATCGGTGACTCCTCTTTTTTCTCATGATTATCTACTTTTAGCACAATGATCTGTAATAACACTAATACTGTCACCGCTATAATAATTATAATTTTTTTCTTCATACACATATCTCCTACCAATAATATTTTCAACATCATATAATAAAAAGAGATGCTGCATATGTGCCCATTCCACACATACAGCATCTCTAATATCAGGTATCATCTACCACACACATTATAAACATCCATCAAAATCCGTAAAAATGTAACAATTAAAAATCGTCGTTCAAAATTATTACAAAATTGTTACATTTTGTTACATTTTGATTATATCAACTGCTGTGTCATTTGTCAATTTTATTTTTAAATAAATTATTTCAGGCTTTAATACATTAACACCCTCAAAACAGATTTCTGCATCAGCCTTTTCCACAACATATATGAGCATATGACTGATAATTATCCGCCCATCCTTTTTTTAATATGTAAATCTCATGTCTAATATTATCATCTTTTATATAGTTTTACAAGTAAAATTAAAATCAGATGAAGCCTTCAGAACCTATAATGCATCAAACATTTTTTTCTTGCAAAACATGTACCAAATAGTTATAATATTAAGAGATTAATTATTGGGAGGATATTTTTATGAACATCACTTCACTGGGCAGCATGAACATAGCATTGTCAGATACGCAGACAATGAATGCGATTGACACTTCTATTTTAAAAAAATCTTTGGACATGATTGAGATAAACGGCGATATGCTTACAAAAATGATGGAACAGTCCGTAAATCCAAATATCGGGGCTAACATTGATATCCGATTATAGATGATGTTACCCGGCAGAATTTGAATTTTTGATACAAGGAACTATCATTTATGGTAAAATCCACGATTGGGAAATCAGCGCAGCTAAAGCCGAACCATTCTTAAACTGATCTACCATTTCTCATCTTGGCATATGTCCACTCCCTTTAAATAAATATATATCTATTCTTTTCTCATCTCTTCTAATTTTTCATTCCGCTCTTCTTCTGTTATGTGATAATCTTCTTCATCTACAAATTCAAACATTACCTCCCCCGTCGGCTCATATATGACCTGCATCTTTACGCGAATCTCCTCATATATTTCTGCATACTCCTGTATCATCAGGCAATCCGGTATTGCCCAGAAGAATGCCGTGTCAAATAATTCCTGTAAGGTTGTATCCGCCACATATCTCCTGCCAAAATTACTTACCTAAAATCACATCTTCATCGGATTTTGCACAAGGATGATATCTGCCTATATATCCCCCAGGCGATATATCCGATAAACCATCAGCACCGGATATATCATTTATCGCATATATAAACTGAACAAACATATCAAAATCAGCATCGGTAAGCAATCCTTCGATTGCTTCAAGCGTTTCATCACTTTTATCATCTAAAAATAGCCATAATCCCGGATATCCTCTACTTCCATAAGAATAATACCCTATGGCACCTGCCTTCTTATATCCTATTTCTGTATCGCCCTCTGAATCACTGATTTGGAAAGCATACAAATCATCTTCGGGAATTTCAACATCAAACCACAAATAAGAGCCTTCCAGCTCTGACCTATCTGTCGGTTTGGTATCACATTTTACCGAAACAAACTCTGCATCCGTATACACACTTTCCATATCCTTTTTTATATTGATTCTTCGCCTCAAATTCATTCCATAAGGTATAACCACATAAATCAGCACTAAAATCAAGGCACCAATCATTATCACGTACAAAAGCAAGGTCTGTGTACTCAATTTTTTTGTTTTTTTCTCACTCATATTTACATCCAGCCTCCAATGCACTATTCGTAAATTCTTTTGCAATATTATTTCCGACAACTGCTTAGAATCGGAATATCCTCCCAGCGATATGTGCTTGTCTCAACATCGCCTGTATCTATAAACTCTATATACAATGTAACCTGTATATCCTCCCGGCTTTCCCCATTTAGGATTTGTTGCGAAAACATGAGCGCCAAAACATGATCTATAATCGTATTATATTCACTCGTCTCAATTGCCTCCCTGGAAACAAAACACAAATACAGTTCAGTCATCTCATCATCACAATAATAAGCTTGACATTTCTTTGAAAATGTACCGCTCACTCCCAATAAATCATCATTGATAACGCTTATCATCATCGGCATACTCTCTATATTTGACTGTATCTGTACTTTACGCTGCTTTTCAGTCATAACCATGACAATGTCTCCATCCTCATTCAGGTAAGCATCCTCCACGAACTTTTTATTATTTTCATCCCTGTCTGTCCGTATACTCACAACCAAATATGCTTTTTCTTCTTTTGTGGTATTCTCATCAAAGTAAAGGGCACCCGGTATGACGCATTCTTTTGTTTTCTTGTCACAGCCATACACAAAGCAAAGTATAAACAATGTGATGATTAAAACTCTACTCTTTTTCTGCCGCATAATTAACCTCCGTAATCGTATCGCCTGTGTCGACATCGACAAAGCTTATTGTCAACGTCAAATCCTCAGACTGAACACCTGAAAATATCTGACTCATCATAAGGGGCAGTGCCAAATACTTTGTTACTTCTTTATAGGGGATATCCCCATCTTCCTCCGGCACACACATTTCACTAACCAACTCCTCCGTACAGCTTACCTGCGCCGTTTTAAAATCGTCACTGTATTCCACATCACAGCCCATATCTGCAAGAAAATCTATTCCTTCTGCCAGATATTCATCCTGCAGCATGTCATACCATGCCTTCCTCTGCTCCTCGGTCAGCCGGAATGTAATATTATCGTATTCATCTATAAAAACAAATTCGTACATGCCAATAAACTGTTCTCCACTTTGAATATTCCATGTAACATTCGCAGCACTGTATAAATTATATATATCTGTTACAAATTCCGTCAAAAATGAAGGCATTATATAATCCGTAGTTTCTGCATTATTTACAGCCTCCTCACTCAACTCATTCTCATACAAAAGTTCCTGTGTATCAATATCAATTACTGATATTTTTACATGTAAGTCTTCTATCTTAACTCCATTAAGCACCTGATAGTCTATTAAACTTATTGCTATATTTCTCAGTATATCTTCATCTACATTACTCTCAAAATAATCCTTCGAGCATACTATACAAAAACCAGTATAATTATTACTATAAACGAAATCAACACCGTCTTCCTTAAAACTTGCACTCACCACCGGAAACCATGCACACAATTTTTCCAACATGATATCCTTTTGTTCGTCATCCAATTTGCACACTAATCTTCCCTGTTCATCAGCATAAAGTTTTTCATAATATCTTGTTTCCGTGTTTTGTACCATTTCAATATAGCTTTGCAAATTTTTATTTTGTAGTAAACATACATACTCAGGAAAATAATATTTTTTTGTACAACCTGCCAGCAAAGCAATAAAAAGTATTGTAATTGTTAAAAAAATTATCTTTTTACATTTTTTTATCTTTTTCATCTACAACTCTAATCCTCCAAACCATTCTTAATGATTCCTGTGAGCAAATTGGTATATACTGGCGAATTCAGAACATGGGCGAATATACCACATCTGTTATATCCATCAATTCACTTTCTAGCTGACCAAAAGGTTGATTTCTCAAAACTATCCATGCACTTTCATCCTCAAATCGCACCGGCGTTTCTATCACAGAGCCATCCGAACTAAAACTCAGATAACTACTATATGACAAATCCCTGCGATTTTCATTGAAAGTGGCATTTATATCATAATAATATGAAGCACGGTTCTTCTGTATCATCTTCCATCCGTTTAATCCATTATACATATCAAATATTGCTTCGCTCATAAACACTTGTGCCAATTCATTGTCAGCATTTGTCGAACGCAAGCTCATCTCTGTCCCATAGGACAATTTCTGCTGATTACTTCGATTCTCATATGAGCCAGCCATAATGATTGCTCTTCCACGACCGCTGCTTGTCTGCTGAAACTCAACACTGATATCCACACTATAAACTCCGCTTTCCATAGCGTTTATTACACTTTGGGCAAAAATCGCAGCGCCCAATTGCGCTGTTATTTGGGGTTCATATAATACCTGCACATCGTTTTTAATTGTTTTTAAATCCGGATCTTCTAATTCCAGACTTCTGCATAAATCCAACCACTTAATTCCGCGTATACTTTTTTCTTTCACATCCACCGTCTCATAAACAGCGTCAATGCTCATCTTCCCATCAGGTACATAAATTTCATATATCTGTCCACCCATAAAAAGCGATTGTTTATCAGCGGATACATAAACATTTCCATCATAACGCGATCTGTCCAACAGACTCATATCAGGCAACACGTTCTCCTCCGGTTCTTTGTTTAAATATTCATCCCAAAGCAAATTGATTTGTTTCATCCATGTTGTACTGGCTCCAAGAGGACATACAAAGCCCGTTCCATCTCCATTCACTGAACCGCTCAAATATTCAATCCCCTGTTCAACATAAGCCTGAACCGCTGACATGCTATCATACAAATGTTTTGTATTCTCATCAATCTCATCAATTAAATCTAACTTGTCACGAATTTCTTGCATCATCTGATAATTTTGTTTAATCTTAATTTTGTATGTCCACTCTAAATCATTAAAATGAAAATGCTGCCACAAATATTCATTCCAATACATCGAATACGGTTCTTGTGTACTTGATATATTTGCAAGCTTGTTTTCATAGTTCCAAGTATCAATTATCAAGTCTGTTAATTGCGATGTCAAAACTTCTTCATCCAATACTTCTGTCCCAGACATCACAACAAGCCTGTTTCCTACACACCGCAATTCGTCCAACATGCAAACAAGGCCTTTTATTACTATTTCATGTGCCTCCATCTGTCCTTTCGCTCTGGACCATGCATCCCCACATAACTCATCATTCTCAAGGAAAGCCATTATATCAACCATTGCATCATTCAATTTTACTCCATCCCGAATCGTAGCTTTTTCTATACTATATACCTGTTCTGCAATTTCTATTGGAGCAATTATTCTCCCCATGCAAGTCCTCCTCCGTCCATAATTCTTTTTTCAATTTATAAATTTGGTCATGATATTCTTCCTGTCTGTTCTCTTCTGTTCTGATTTGCATTTGCAGCGTTTCATTGCAATCCTGATACAATGTATCTATTTTTTGTTTTACAGCTCGCCGAATTTCACTCTCATTTTCAAAGATATCCGTGCATACCGGTTTCAAATTTTTTTCACGCCAATATTCTTCAATATTCGAGTATAAGTGTTCTGACCTTCTCAGCTCCCATTCATAATCTTCTAAATATCTCTCCAAATGACTTTTCTGTTTCCGATACTGCACAAGTATCTCTTCTGATTTTTGTATTTCTGCATTTAATTGAAAACGCCGGTTATAATATTCCTCCTCATTCATTCTTACCACCATTTTCCCAAGCATCCAGCATAGTTGCAATACCTTCATGACTATGATCGACTTCAAAAAAGGTAATGCCCATATTACGAATTCTCTGCAAATCTTCTTGGAGCTGCAATCTGTATTCCTGTAACAATCCGGCAGATTTCTCATACATTTCCGCTCCATCTGCCACACCTTCAAGGTTAGTTTCATTTGCTTTTTCTATCTCCTCTTCCCCTAACCCATCTACTTTTTCTTTCAGATTTTCTTCCGCCAATATAGCCTGCTGTAAATCGCTTTTTAATGTCTCCACAACACATTCTCCTTTCCCTTATCCTCTGACCGTCCTAACCTTTTCAATCGTTTCCCCATTCACAGAATACGCATCCATGTATTCAAGTTGTTTCTTGAACCTTCTGGCGGTCATCATAGGAATATCAATAATCTGAATCGCTTTGATATCCTCGAAAATCAGCATATTTCTACTATCTCTGATATTCTTTAATATCTCTCCGGAAGAAAACGATACCGGTGCATTCTCAATATCTGTGTACAACAGACAGCACTTTGAGTCCTTAAATCCGTTTACAATTTCTTTGTATCGTCGATTCAATTCTCTGTCAGCGCATATCTGCTTTACAGCTGCAAATGAATTAACAACTATCAGCTGCAACGCCTCCTGCTCAATAGAAAGCGTACTTTGATTTGCCAATTCCATACGTTTCTTCGCAATATCCGATACATACTCCAGCATGTCCGGGAATTTTTGAATATCCGTCGTATATGTCTCAGCATACGGCTCATATTTAGCTAAACTTTTCCTTGTATCATCCATTATATAAAGCACAACCGGGGCACTCTGCCGTGCCGACAGCACCTTTCCCAGCATATAATCCACATAAGCATTCTTTCCTGAATTTTCTCCACCCACAAATGCATAATATGTAAGCTTATCAAGGGAAAGCGTTCTTAATTCCACACTGTCAAACTCCATTCCAAGCGGAATCTCATATGACCCCCACATATTTTGTCCATACTGTCTTGCAAGGTATGCATCAGTAACTTCATCCGGAATCTCCCGTATTCCACCCACGTAAGCATCACCATATTTCTCATGTATAAACGCGACAAAGGACCTGACCAGTTCAATCTTCTCATACTCTTTTTCAGCCGCAAACGCAAGATAATACTGGCACTCAAAATATTCCTTGTTATTCTCAACAAAAGCACGCCCCGCTATGTTTGGCAGCTTCCTTCTGCAGGATTCCAGTACAGAACTGTAATCACCGGAGTCATTACAATACAACGCCGTCCTCCTGTTAAAATTTGCCAATAGCTTATATCCCACACCATTGACCTGCCCGGCCGTCACAACCAGTGAAATCCCTACCGCAATACTGTCACGGCTGATATTGATAATCGTCTCCTCATAATCCGGAAAATAGCTCCGAAAAGCTGCCCAATTATCCAGCAACACAACAATCTGTGGCATTTCCGACTGACCTGATTCCCGATATGCACTGTAGGAGCTTAAACCAATCTTTGAGAAGAATGTTTTCCTCTCCTGAATCGTAACCAGCATCAATTTCAGGAATCCTTTTAAGCGTTCTTCATCATTTGGTGTAATCACAGTCCCTACATGATTTAGCTGCTCATAATTTTTCAGCATAAGAGATGCGAAATCCAAAATGTATATATTCACATCCCACGGTGCATACAATTCACTTAACCCTCTGATGATTGTCTGCAACAGATTCGTCTTACCGGACTGTGACGAACCGAGTATATAGAGGTTATTCTGTGAAAGATTCAAATATTCAACATACTGCTGCTGTCTCGACGGATTATCGGTCAAGCCTATCGGCACAACAATATCTGTTCCCTCGTAGCTATAGTTATCCAGAGAAAACGGAATATTTTCCGGCAAAGGAGGCAGGCAGATATCCGGTATCTTCTGAATTCCGCAATACGCGCAGTATTCACTGATATAATTCACCATTGCTCTAAGCTGTGTTTCGCCCCCATCCTCCTTGTTCGGCTTCTGCTCATAGATAACGCTTCTACATCCGGAAAGCTCCACACGTGATATCACAAAGCTCTTCTGCACGCTGATATCATCTGTTTTTGCAGATGCTCCGCTATATGCAGACTGAAAGAGCTGAAATATCTCATTATTTCCAACCTGAAGGTACGCGCGCCCCGGCTCCCTTATCTCCGCAGCCAGCGGAGATTTCAGCACCTCGTTACTATCACCCTTATTTTGCACCTTAAGACATAATTTAAACTTAGAATTGCTCCAAATCTGATCACTCACCACACCTGATGGCTTTTGTGTCGCCAAAATCAAATGAACACCCAGACTTCGTCCGATTCTGGACGCACTAATCAACTCTTTCATAAATTCCGGTTGCTCACTTTTCAACTCAGCGAACTCATCCACAATCAAAATCAAATGTGGAAGCGGAATCTGCGTTTTTCCTTCTTTATACAAACGTATATAATCATCAATATGATTCACCTCATACCGGGCAAACAACTCCTGACGTTTCATCAGCTCCGCTCTGATTGAGAGCAATGAGCGCTCTATCTCGTTTCCATCGATATTCGTAATAGCCCCATTTAAATGCGGCAAATCGCGGAACTGGTTCACCATACCACCGCCCTTAAAATCAATGATGATAAAACCAACCTCGTACGGATGGAACAATGTTGCCATCGACAGTATATAGGTCTGCAAAATTTCCGACTTACCAGAACCGGTGGTACCGGCAACCAGTCCATGCGGACCGTGATGCTTTTCATGCAAATCCAGATATACCAACTCATTCCCACTTTTAACACCAATCGGTGCCGCCATGCTTTCATATATCCTTGACTCCTGCCAATTTTTTGCAAGATTCAGATCATATGGACTCATAATATGTAACAGCTCATAAAGTGTGATATTTTTGGTAAGTGTATTTTCCAGATTGACCTCATCCACATACACACCAGCCAATTTCTTCGCCGCTTTCTCAACATCCTCTCTACGAATATGCGAATATGAAAACATCTGGAGGTTCTCGCCATTTTCCACTTCCTGTATATAACCGGTGTAATCCTGCTCATTCAGGAAAACACGTGCACTACACGCAGGATGAATAAATTCCTCAAACTCTTCAAAGAAAATAAATCGAAATCCCAGTTCCTTTGCCTTATCAATATACTTGGAAACCGGATGTGTACTGATAACCTGGGACTTATACACAAGAACAATATAATCAGGCATATCCTTGTCTATCTTGCCCATCCCCTCACGTCTGGACAACTCAGAATATAGAAATTCCAATGACACTTTGGCACTTTCCTCATCATACATGAAATTCCTGGTTCTCGTCTCCTCATTGTAGGTCATTTTCAGCCACCTCGCCCAGGAAAAAAGCTTCACATCCTGTTCCTCCATAATAAGGAAAAGCTTTACATCCTTATAAAAATGTGACGCAGCAAATTCCATAATGAGGTTCTTCTCCATCTGATACAGCTTTGTCCGTGTTCCAATAAATCCGACTGCATTAACATCCTTCAAATTCAGCAAAACCGGCATGCAATTCAGATACTGATACTTGTCATGAATTGCTTTCGGATAATCCTTCAGCATATCATCCGTATCCACATAATCCTCCTGTTTGTATCCAACCTGACAGGCAGACAGAACCACGCCATCCCCCAGTCTCACAGACAGATAATCCTCATGTTCCTTCTCCTTTTCAAACAGTCGATTATCAAACTCATCAATAAACGTCATGTACTCATCGAGCTTCGGATTCATCATATTCGCGATAACCTGTTCCTTGTCCCTAAGCCGGATAATCTCATCCTCCTGCGACGACAAATACTTCATATATACACTTTCACGTTTTTCCTCATTATCTGTTCTTTTCTTTCTTTCGCGCATAAAGCTGATAATCGATATGGTTGTACTTACCGTCATGGTTGCAGCAAAATATATTACAAATGTGCCGCCTCCTCCCATAACACCGCGGAGTCCTACCATCAACAGCATATTTACCAGCATCGGTAAGACCGTCAGCAAAAAATTCTGCTCCTCGCTCTCATCCTTTGCTTTCGGGTTCAAAATCTCAAGCTTCTCAGACGGCATCTTGTACTGCTGCCTTGCATTACGGATAAACTTCGGATATTCCAAATGGTTTTTTTGGCCATTTTTCATCTCCACTGCAAGATCTGTAGTCAAAGAAATAAGGTGCGTTGTGTATGCAAATCCATCCTTAAAGCAAAATACATACCCCTTCAATGTCAAAAATTCTCCCTCTCTGATATATCCGATTCCGCCCCTTGCTTCAAATCCATTTATCTCTATACCGCAAAAAATCCCTGATGTATCTACCTCATACCCATTCAGCACTCTGCGAAAGCGAATACAGTCCTCTCCCACAGTGGCAGCATTTATGCGAATTGTGGCATTTGCAGCTCCGCCAATTGTAAATTCATCACAATTCCTGCAGTCAATACAACAGTCAAAATCCTCACCCACACGCTCATAGGCAGCAAAAAAATCCACGAAAAAGAAAGCCTCATTCGTGGAATTATAGCAGACTATAACATGCTCACCCATCACAAGATACCGGGCACATTCTTTTACTCCGCTGTTATTATAAAAATATATTGTATCGCTGCAGCTTATGATATACTTATCATCCGCTCCACGTTCTATCCGTATCACAAACTCTGTGCAGAATCTTTCCTTGCGAAATGCCACCTGACACGATTTCTCGGTTCCGATTGTGAGTGTTCCCGAAAAATCCTCGTCCAGCAAAACCTCCTTAAACATATTATTTCCGTATATAATAAGCTTGTAACGCATATTTCCTCCCTCGTATGTCCTTTATCTCAAAAATCGAATAACGCTTCCGTCCCGCAGTCCGAATTCCTCCAACGTCTGTTCCCCACGCAGCAGAGCTCGGGGTTCCTCCGTGCACAGATAGCAATCCGAAATATTGTTCATGTCAATTCCAAGATTGAGTCCCTTATTCAATCCAAAGATCAGCTCGTTTGCCGTAATATTCAACGGAACCTCTATATCCATACTCGTACCATAATTCACATACTCAAAAATCATAATCGCAGTATTCGCCATACTTCATCCTCACTCTCTATTCTTGAAACTCAAACTCCTCTTCCGCCATAAAAATAATGCTTCCATGATACAGCTTGACACAGCGCTCACTGTTCGCAAACAGACCATTCACATAGGTTCCGTTGGTCGATTGCAAATCCTGTAAGTAATAGCCGTCCGCCAGCTTCATAATACAGATATGTTTCCTGCTGATTCCGTTGTTATATTTGATACAATAATCCGATAGTTCTGCGGAGCTTCCGATTATGAAGCTGTCTTTGTTTATCAAAACGGATTCCCCGGTCTTGCGTCGAATCAATTTCGGATAAGTAATGATGTTCAGACCGGTCGGCATAGCAGGTGCCTGCATCGGCGTTTCTTCCACTAACACAGATGTCTCTGCATATTCTGCAAAGCCGTTGGCACTTGCTCCCGTCAGACTACGATTCAGCGGCATACTGCTGCTTGTCTGATTCGGAACCGCACCCGGTGTAATTCTTCCGCTGAGTCTCAACGCCTCCTCTGCCGCAATATTCTTCCCGCTTTCCTCCTGCAGTCTGTGCTTGTACCGTCTGGCCTTTACAATCAAAACAACCACCAAAACGATAATGACTATCAATAATACACAGCCCGCTATAATCGCAATAAGTATAACAGTTGAGACAGATATATGTGCCTTTTCCAGATTATCTATTCCACTGCGCAAAGCCTCCGCAACACTATTTATTTCATCCTGCGTAGAATACGAGAGGTCGCCCTGCTCCACCTGTCCCAACAGTACAACAGCCTTGTTATATGCATCCACACATGACTGCCAGCTTGCCTCCGTATATTTTTTCTGTTCCAGCGCCTCAAATTCTGCAATAATTTCCTCAAGCGCCGCAGTATCAACCTCTATAGCCGGATTGTATTCGATTCCCAATACCTCCAGCACTTCTATAATCTCATCTATCTGCAATGCATAACAGTAAGCATTGTCGCCGCCCGTACTTGTCATTATGCCAACCACCTCGCGGTTCGCATTTAAAAGAGGCATTCCCAGCGGCGCCCTGTTCCCGGCAGAGTACTTGTAATAATGAGCTCCATTTATCTCAGTCCAATCCTCAATTACTCCGGAGATTATTTCAAGCTCGCTGATCTGATCGTTCTGTATCACCGCATTGTAGCTATAAACCTCCGCACCATTTTCATTAATGCCGGCATCCTCACAGAGCAGCAGAGTTGTACAGCCGCTCAGAGACGAAGTTGGCGACAATATTGCAAAATCCATATCCCGGCTGCCATTTTGCAGTGTTGCCTCCACAATCACATCCGCTTTCAGGACAACCTCTATCTTTGTTTTTATCTGGTTTACATCTACAGCATAAGTCTCCGCAAGCTGTGCTTTTTCTCCGTCCGTCAGCGTTACGGTATTATAATTCGCAATCAAATACACACTTTTACTTTTGTCACCAACAAAAAAAGCGCACCCATTCTTTATGGTTAATCCATGCTCCGTTCCATCATCATAGACAAGCCGAACCAGTGCAATTCCATTTTTTTCATCATAGACGCTGTCAGCTGTGTCGCTCTGTGCATCGGTGCCTGTCGCCACCGCGGTTGTCTCCTGTGCTATTGCGGTATAAAACGGCAATCCGCACATCACCCAAAGCGCGAGTATTGCAAGCAATATATGTATTTTTATCGTTCTATTCTTCATTTGTTTAATCATCACTCGCCATTTTGTGCGAAATACGCATCACACAACTCCCACATTTCCTCGGAAGTAAGCTCGTTAAAACCTCCTGTATAAATCGTATCATCAAATACAATAGATAAAATCACCCTTTTAACCCGCATTTCGTCCAGTTCTATTGAAACCTGAATTTAATTATTCGCATAAAATATCCCAATCCATATGCTGCCTTGTTGCATGTTTTATATCAGTCTAATTCCCCACAATCAACTTTTTTCCACAACGAATCACACAACGCCCACACATCCTCTGCACTGTATGTATCAAGCACCTCGATTCGTAAAATATTCATAGCAGCATAATAATCGTCACAATCTTCTGTTCCGTTGCTCAAATCAGCCAATTCCTTAATATAATCCGAATAATCCATCTGGCTTTGAGCATACGAATGTTCTCCGTTATCATATTCAGAGAAATCTTTGATTCTATCATAATTACCTGATTTATTACAGAAATTATTATATTCGTTCCTTACATCATCCACTGACAGCGTTGTCCCGAAAGTGTTATAATGGTTATAATACGACAAATCTACTATCAGACGATTCTCATCAAAATCATAATATGCAATATCCACCTTGTCTCCCGAAACATGCACTCCATAACCTAGTATATACAGATCCTCCCAAAACTGCTCATTTAAGCTTTCTGTCAATTCCTGATTCTTCTTGGCATTATCCTGCCTAACATCTCTCACATAAAAAAATAAATTTGTGCATATAAACACTGTCACGATTATTATAATTGTTTGACGCCAACGTCCTTTCATTCCGTCACCCCCCGATTACCTTTTTGCTCCAATACAGTCTCACATGCTTGGACAAGCAGCTCCCGGTCTATTTCTCTTATCCCGAAATTATTATAGATAAAATCAGGCTCTACACGTTGAATTTCCTCTGTAATATCCAGAATGTAATCCGGGTTATACTGATACGCCTCTATATAATCCATTGAACCCCAACCATTGATTTCCTGTTCCCAGTCAAACTCACTCAATGCAAGAATCCTGTCATAATTTCCGGAACCTTTGCAAAAATTATCATATTCCTCCAATGCCTCGTCCATAGTCAAATATATATTTACCCTGTTATAACTATTAAAATAGGCTAAATCAATAAGCAACCTGTTTTCCTCAATCTGCATGTCTGTAATTGTAACAGTATCCGGTGTATACTGAATTGTATCTCCGGTTATATATAAATGTTCCCGCAGTTGTTCGTCTAATTCTTTTTTCACCACCGTACGTTCTGTAGTATCGTCCGCTTCAACATTGGTACATACATGAAATACCACAACAACCAGAAAGGTACAAACCGCAACAAATACATACCAAATATATTTTTCTGCTTTTTCCATATTCATTCTTTTTCTCCACCTCGGAAATCATAATTCCTCTCTATGATATCTTTTAATCGTATGAAGGCACACACTCCGTAAGGATTTTAATTGCCGCCTCACGCCAGCTATCTTCTGAATCATCCGCTATCTTATGTACCTCACGATTGTATTTATTATATATAAAATGTACCGGAAACGATACCGCAGCATTGTAATTAACAGTATCGGTAAAAAAGTAACAAAAGTTGCGTAATTTCTCAATATTATTATTTGATCCATCAATGCAAGCACCATGTTCACAAAAATACTCAAATTCTGCCAACAATTCATCTACCGTCACATACATTCCCCGAGAATTGTATGCATTAAAGTATTCAACATCCCTAGCAAGGTATTGCCGAGAACATTCCATGTATTCCACATCTATCCCATCTAAACAAACTTCATATCGACATGACATATATAAATATCTTTCATAATAAGAAACCGCTGACTCATTACATTTTAATTGTAATTCCTCCATTTCTTCCACTTCTGTCTCATATACCTTTTTATGCTTTTGCTTTGTAATGAATAGAATTCCAACTATAGCGACTGCCGTAATACTGATTGTTACTAAATATTTTACAAGATATTTTTTCATTTTTATTCTTCTCCCAAAACACTTTCGCAAGCACTCTGCATTCTTTCAAGCGAAACACCTTTTTGTGTTTCAAAATAATCCCCAACATCTTGACAATACTTCGAGTAAAGCATTGGCTTACACCCATCATATTCCGGATTTTTTCCTTTCTCAAATGCAGCAAATTCTTTCAAATCTTCAAATCCGGAACTATCTTCATCATAAATCATCATTTCATATACAATATCTTCAACTGTAATATGTGTTTTCGTGCTGTCAGGATATTTGGCATTATAATTATCTATACAAGCATTATAATATGCCACATCCATTGTCAACTGTATTTGGTTAATATGTCGATTACATACCAAATAATCATCACCACATGATACCAGTGTACCATCGCAATAGACATAATTACAAATCTGCTCAAATACACTATTATCGTAAATCCTTTGATTTTTTCTGTTATTTTCCACAGCCTGATTATAGCTTTCTTCTGCATTATTAAAGCAGGACGAAATAGAATACGCATATGTAGCTCCCGGGCATTTACTAATCAATATATTTTTTACCCATGAACCAACTGTAGATTCAAGCTCAGTTGATAGGCTTGTAAGATAGACTGAATCAGGTTTTTTTATATTCGCAAGAGCTGTATCCTGTTCATTTTTCTCTCCCGCGTTTCCAGCAGCTTGCCAGCGATATACCGTAATACTTTCCTGCCTCGCGTTATTAATACTCACTTCCATTTTCTCATTACTATTGTTGGTATTAATCTGAATCTCAAATTCTATCCGATTTCCATCAGTATAATTAATATCTATCCCATCTCCATAATATTCTGTCACACCCATTAAAATTCCATTTAAATAAGCTACATTTCTATAATAGAGTATTTCATTCGACATTTCCTCTGAACCATCTTCTAAATCGCCAATCGAACCGGTATAGCCAAGCATTATTCCCGAAACCATTGTGTTATAATAGCTTGCAACCTGTTTAAATACCTCTGATTCGCCAAAATACATGTATAAATCCTGTGGTATACTGTCTAATGGCAATGATGGCAGAAAAGCACCATACAGAAATTTTTCTAATTCCTCCGTGTTCAATTCATAATCCTCTTCTTGCGTTCCAATATATGAACCCAATAGCATACATAAAGCTTCTATCTGCCATAATTCAACAGCATCTCCATCCATAGCAAGCAATTCATATACCTTTTCATAATTTATTTCATTCCCTCCTCCAAACAAATCTTCATAACAACGTTCCGCCAAGCTTTTGACTTTGCTAAGGCTCTCTTTAAAGCTATCTGTATTGCCAAAAATCATAGAGCTATACTTACTTAAAGCATGACCATCCTGAGATACTTCTCCAACTGTTTTACAGCTGATACTCTCAATCAAGGTATTCATATTACCGAGATAATTTTCCATTATCTCCGGTATATCAGCAGTAACTTCCTCCGCCCACTCTTCATCTTTTGCTCTTGCATCAGAAAATATGTTCTGCACAGTTTCTTGCAATTGTTCATTATAAATCTGTAATGCTGTAACATTACCCACTATAGCATCCACACTTTCATTTATTTCTTGAAATAAAACAACATAATCAGAATCTATTGCCTCAGTATTATATTTCATCCCATAATAATTTATATTTCCACTTTCCAATTCATCCTGCTTATCCCCAATCAACTGCAACAATTCTTCCTCTGTTGTCTCTGTGAAATCCCTTACCATACATTTACCCCTCTACACTTATTCGTTCAGCACATCCAAAGCACTTCCACATATTGTTTTTGAAGCATTTTCATCCGTATCCAAATATTTATGCTTAGCCGTAAGCAACATCCCCTTTGCTTCCATAGCCAAACGCACCAATGCCTGATTCACCAGATGATACTGTTCCATCACCTCACTCAGAGCATTCGCGGTATCTCCGCTGCTGCTTGCAAAGGTTTCTCCTATTGTATCAATCTTAGCCCCGAGGTCTTCCTCACCAAGCCCCGCAATTACCTTATTCAAATTACCAATCACTGTATCTACAGCTTCCGTTTGTACATATAATCCCGCCATCTGTGTATCTCCTCTAATATACAATATCATCAATCGCATCTATCTCTTCCACAAATTTGTCAGCATCTGTTGACATCTTATTAGTCAGATAATACAACTGTCCCTGCATAGACTGCAAATGCGTAATAAATATCCCGAGATTATCATGAAAAAAGCCTTCCCCAATACCGACTTGAAATATAAATTGCAGCTGTTCAATGATAAAGGTCAGCCGCTCCTCCAATGCACTGTCAATCTCGGCAATCTTTGTTTTATATGCCTCATAATCCTCATCACACACAATTAAATCCTTCATCTTATCCTCCCTAGCCGGCTTTGTTTAAATCCCGAAGATATTTCGTAATATCCGATTCCAAGCGGCGTATATTCGCCTGTACTTCGATAATTGACTCATTGATTTTACCAACATTAATTAAAATATAACTCTTTATCGTTTCAAGTTCTGCGACAAAAGAGTTACACTTTGATATGCTGTACATCTCCTGATGCTCCTGAAGAATTTCGAATGCCGCTCTTCCCTGTATTCTGGTAAGCAAAAGCTGTCCGGCGCTCCTCTTAGCCCCAAAATGCTCCTCCATGCCGTATTGTTGCTTTGTCCTTCTGTCATATTCGGCTGCCAAGCGTCTTTTTTTCTGTTCCAGTCTCTGTATCTCGTCATTCAAATCCTCTATCCTTGCCCTGGCTTTTCTTATATCTCGTTGTATTTTTATC
>CAYOOW010000026.1:0-36200 GCA_964405715.1 uncultured Bacteroides sp. | reverse complement strand
ATGTTTGTAATAATGCAACGATATAACAGACCAAGGGTAATAAGGATGATTGAGAAGGAGAGGAAATAGAATGGATATTGTTAAATTCAATGTTGATATGCAGGAGCAAGTGAATAATTTTTTTAATAAATGTTTTTCCGCTGTTGGAATACCATATTCGCCAAAGGACAGACATGCTGATGTAGCAAATGTAGAAAGCCATTATATGAATAATGGTTGTTTTTGGTGTTTGATTAATGATAACGCAGTGATTGGAACTATAGCGATTCGAAAAATAGATGATGCAAAAGGAATAGTTGAATTAAAAAAAATGTTTGTGCTACCGGAATTTCAAGGGAATGGTTATGGCAGATTATTATTAGAACATGCAGTAAAATGTGCACGGGAGCAAGAGTATAAGAAAATATGTTTAGATACTCGAAAACAATTTTCGGTGGCGCAGCATTTATATCGAAGTGTAGGATTTCAGGAAACTGAAAGATATAACGATAATGAGCATGCGGAACTTTATTTTGAACTTGATTTATGATAAAAGAGCTGCAGTGTTGGAAATGATTGAGAGTATATATGGAGCAAAGATATGAATTTGAGTATGCGAAAGCATTATATTGACAACTTAAGATGGCTTATACTTTTGATACTTATACCATATCATACGGCTATGGCGTGGAATGCTTGGGGCGAACCAAATTATATTTATTTTGGAGAAAATAGATTCATTAGCAGTATCATTGTATTCTTCAGTCCGTATTTTATGCCTTTGCTGTTTGTATTAGCAGGAGTAAGTACCAAATTTACGTTGCAAAAGAGGTCGTATAAGGAATACTTGCTGGAAAGAGTAAAGAGACTTCTTATACCGTTTTTCTTTGGAGTAATCGTTTTAATGCCGGTTATGGCATATTTGGCAGATCGATTTAACTATTCCTATAGTGGTGGCTTCGTGGAACACTATGCTATATTTTTACAAAATATACGGATTTGATTGGTGCAGATGGAGGATTTTCATTAGGTCAGTTTTGGTTTTGCTTATATCTGTTTATTATTTCGGTTATGGGTGTAGGAGTAATAGCCTTATTAAAAAGATTTATTTCGAAAGAAGAAAAGACAATTCCATTTTGGTTTGTATGTCTTTTGGGCTTGCCTTTGCCGTTGTTAAGCGAGTTATTAGCCATAGGTGGGAAAAGCCTTGTAGAATATATGTATCTCTTTATTCTTGGCTATTATGTATTTGCTGATGAAAAAATAATAAATAAAGCAGAAAAGAATTGTTGGTTGTTGTTTGGTATTGGATTAGTAGCAACAATTCTGAATACATATCTCTTTATTTGGTCAGATAAAGAATTTGTCTTGCTTAATACAGTTACTAAGTATGTGCCCGAGTGGATTATGATAATTGCTTTGATTGGCTTGGCAAAAAGATATTTAAACTTTAGCGGAAAAGTGTCAAGCTACATGAACAAGAGGTCGTTCCTATTTTATATTTATCATTTTATATGGGTTGTTTTATTTCAGTACATATTGTATGGAATTGTTGGGAATCACACTTTCATTTTGTTTATGGGTACTGTGTTATTAGCATATGGAGCAACTTTTATTTGTTGCGAAATAAGTATTAGGATACCATTTATGTGTTTTCTTACTGGGATAAAATATAGTTCGAAGAAATGATTGCTAAAAATCGGATTTAGGCAAGCAATTGGGGGGAAATAACAATGATATTTGAAAAAGCAACTGTTCAAGATATATGTACATTGACTGAATTGAGAATTGCATATTTGCAAGAGGATATAGGGCAAATTACGGATGCAGATTTGGAATTGATGAACTCATCATTGCCAAGTTATTATGAAAAACACATTAACAAGGATTTGATGGCTTATGTTGCGAGGAACGAGGTGGGGATTGTTTCATGTGCGTTTTTATTAATAGTGGAAAAGCCTATGAGTCCGTCATTTTTTACTGGGAAGACCGGAACTGTTTTAAATGTTTATACGAAGCCGGAGTATAGGAAGAAAGGTTACGCAAAGAAATTAATAACTATGATGTTGGAAGATGCCAAAGCAGAAGGCGTGAGCGTTATCGAACTAAAAGCAACAGAGGATGGATATTCGCTATACAAATCTGTTGGTTTTGAAGATGTTGTAGCCAAGTATCATAATATGAAAATCGTGTTGCAGTAATTGATGTGGAGGTATCACATGGAAGAAAAATCACCTTATGCGGAGATAATTGTATAGAATGTCCAAGATACAATGCACACAATGGGGAAGAACTCCAGAATGTAGTAGAGTTATGGTACCGGGTAGGCTGGAGAGATTGCATTGTATCAAACGAAGAAATTCGATGTGAAGGATGTTCTTCTCATAAACAATGTACATATCAATTGGTTGAATGTACAAAGGAGCATAATGTAGATAAATGCAATCAGTGTGCAGAATTTCCTTGTGGGAAGATTAGTAGTATGTTAGAGCGTTCCAAGGAATATCAGAAACGATATAAAGAAGTCTGTTCGGATGCGGAGTATGCGATACTGGAGAAAGCATTTTTTGATAAGGAAAATAATCTGAAGAAATAAAAAGGAGCAATTTCGAGGTATAAATGGTAGGAATATATTTTAGTGGAACCGGTAATTCCAGATATGCAGTGGAATTCTTTTGTAATGAATATGATGAAGGGGCTAGAGCATTTTCTATAGAGGATGATAATGTTATCCCAGCTATAAAAAATGAGAAAGTGCTTGTATTTGCATATCCGGTGCAATATAGTACTGTGCCGAAGATATTGCGTGATTTTATAATTGAAAATCAAGAGCTTTGGGAGAATAAGAAAGTTTTTGTTATCGCCACAATGGGATTGTTTAGTGGTGATGGCGCAGGAATTCTTGGACGACTTTTACGGCAATACGGAGCAGAAATAATTGGTGGATTGCATCTGAAAATGCCAAATAGCATAGGCGATGAAAAAGTGTTGAAGCGTCCGCTGGAAAAGAACAAGGAACTTGTGAAGAAAGCGGAGCAGAAGATTAGAAAATCGGTTCAGCTTTTGAAATCAGGGAAACCAACCCAGGAGGGAATTGGTGTATTATATCGCATGGCTGGTTTCTTTGGGCAAAGATTGTATTTTGAACATAAGACAAAGAACTATTCTGATAGACTGCGTGTGGATGAAGATAAATGCATAGGGTGTGGCAAGTATGAAAAGTTATGTCCTATGAATAATATCAAGATTGTTGATAAGAAAGTGGTACAGAATAACCAGTGTACGATGTGTTACAGGTGCATCAATAATTGCCCGAAGCAGGCTATGACTTTGCTTGGGAAAACGGTTGTGGAGCAGAGCGTGATAGAGAAATATTTATGATAGGGAGAGCGAAAATGGTACTGTTAGTGGTGGATACACAGAAACAAATAACCAATCCGGGGTTATATAATTTTGACGCATTTGAAAATGCTGTCAAAACAGTAATTGCAGCTGCCAGAGAAAATGATGTTGAAGTAATCTATGTAAGACATGACGATGGCGAGGGCGCAGAGCTGACAAAGGGAACACCGGGCTTTGAGATATATGAAGGTTTTGAACCGCTACAGGGTGAAAAGATATTTGATAAGACGGTAAACAGTTCTTTTAAGGGAACAGGCTTGTTAGAGTATCTGAAGGAAAAGAATGTCAGGACAGTAGCGGTTGTAGGATTGCAGACAGATTACTGTATTGATGCAACAATCAAGTGCGGATTTGAACACGGTTTCAAAATACTTGTTCCGGAAAAAGCAAATTCTACATTTGATAATGCTTTTATGACAGGAGAGCAGAGTTATAAGTATTATAACGAGTTTATGTGGAAGGACAGATATGCGGAGTGTGTTTCTGTGGAGGAAACGATTGAGCGGATGAAGGGGTAAGTGCAGAATGGAAGAGATTATTAGAAAATATTTTCAATGCTGGCTGGACAAAGATATTTATGCTATAAAGGATATTTTCAGCGATGATATTATTTATATCGAGTGTTACGGTCCGGTATATAAAGGCATTGAACAGATAATCAGATGGTTTGAGGATTGGAACAGGAAAGGTACTGTTTTGCAGTGGGATATAAAGCGTGTGATTGTTTCCGGGAATACAGCTGTGGTGGAATGGTATTTTAAGTGTGACTACGAGGGCAATATGGACGGTTTTGACGGAGTTACCATTGCTGATTTTGATGCGTATATGAAGATTTGTGATTTGAAGGAGTTTCAGTCGAAGGCAGAGCATTATTATTCGTATGGGGAATGAGTAAGCTGTAAGGGATAATGATTCAAAAGATTAGGGAGGGATTGTGAAAATGCAAGATGATTATTTAAAATACATAGGAACAATAGGTGAATCATTAAGAGGATTTAGTAAGTGGACAGAAATTTATGAACAACAGATTAATGCAATACAATTAGCAACATCATTGCAACCAGTGCTTGATGCAACAGCAAGGTATAGAAATGTAATAGATTCTCTTGTACCAAGGCATATAGAGATGCTCCAAGGATTGGAATTGCCATGGAATAGAGATATGCTGAATGGTACATTGACATTACAAATGGAGGTAATGTCTTCCGCATTACAGTGTGTTCAAACAGATGCAATATCTAATCTACTGAAAGATTTTAATCAAGCAAACTGGATATCTGGAATGGAACAATTTATGAGTAGTTTAGAATCATCATTTGCTCCAGTCGCGAATTTTGCTTTTTTGTGTAATACAGACGGATTAGAAACTCTTTTGGAAAATGGTTATCCAAGTGGACTGAAAACCTTTATTCGTTCGGTACATAAAAGAACGGCTATAAGAATGGCACAAAATGATCAAGTAGAAGTAAATTGCAAAGACAAGATTTTTCGTCCGATACACAATTCTGACTGTGAAATAAAAGTTGCCACAATGAACATAATATCTTCATCTACGGAGTTGTTTGAAGTACTTAAAGAGGAAGAATTAATGGGATTTATAGATGTATTGGCAAATGAATATGCTTTTGCCAGCGAACATCCAGTTGGACGGAAAATTTGGGAAATTATTCGGGACTGGAACAAATTTATGGATTTTGATAAGGAATACTATTATCACGGGCGTGCAAAGAAAGAAAATGGATTTATCTATACAAGTGATGAGATGGGGAAAGCTCCGAATGAGTATGTCTCCTTTGGACGATTTAACCATATGAAACAAAGTCATTATTATTTTGCAGATAGTGAGAAGGGGGCTAAGGCTGAAATCAATATTCACAATCGCGGAGCAGAGGTACAAGTGGCAAGACTTCGTCCTAAGCGTTCAATTAGAATGATTGATTTGTCGGAAGAGGTTAAGGTTAAGAATAAATTCCTAGAATGTTTGCGTTATACTGCATCAAAATCTGTAAAACCTACAGAATATCTTCTTCCTGAATTTGTCACAACGTGTTGTAAGAAGGCGGGTATCGAAGGCGTAAAGTATTATGGTAGCAGAGAGTATAAAAATTATGTGTGTTGGGACGACGGATATTTTGATGTAGATATCATATGGTAAAGTCATTGGGCAATAAAAAGAAGTAGATGTATATGGCATCTACTTCTTCTGCTTGCATGTTTAAGTTATAACCATTTTCATTTTAGCATCAGCTTCTCGGTAATTTGAGAAGGTTATCCGAAGGGGTATCGTTAGGTTCTGAACGTACATATTTTTCGCCGTTTGAACTTATCACTGGTATTAAATCAGGATAAGGATAAATATTAACCTGAATGCTGTTTGGATGCTGTTTTACATAGTCATAAATTGCTGATTTGTAATAGTATCCGGGTTTGGTACATCCTTCGATGTAGATTTGGTCAATTTCGGTTGTTTTGTTAGAATAAGAACAACCAGGTTTCATTTTAATTTTTGTTGCTTTCATTTTTGTTTCTCCTTTTGAAATAATATTGTAATCTATGTAAACAATAATAGAGAAACCGTAACGAATGAATGTTCTGCTTGAGCATAGGAACTAATCTGTGGTACAATGCTTTTGGGAAAGTACATATGAACGCAGGAGACCAGTATTCTATTCGTTAGATGCTGGTTTCTTTTTTATTGGAATTTTCTGTTCCTATACTCAATATATCACTATCAAAAATAAATGCCAATAAAATATTTGTCCCAATATTGACAAAAATGTCCCAAGATGTTAGAGTGTAGATAAGAAAGAGAATTAGGAGTGGATCATATGAAAAAGAAGAGCGTTATCAATTTAATTAAATATCATGCGGAGAATAATGATGCTGGTTTTCGAAGTGAAGCTTATGAAATAGCAAGATATTTTGACCAAGCAGGAGATTATCAGCTTGCAGAATATATTATGGCTTTGATGTCGAATGCCAATACATTTATTCCGCAAATGAGCGAGAATGAATCTGCTATGTTTGAAAAAATTGAAAAGATAAGTGATCCTTTATGGTTGCCGGAAGACATTACTCAGGATTTGTTAGGAATTGTGCATGCAGTAGCGCATAATGCAGGAATAAATAAATTTTTATTTCAGGGAGCGCCGGGAACGGGTAAGACAGAAGCTGTTAAGCAACTGGCGAGAATATTGGAAAGAGAGATATATATGGTTGATTTTTCAGCCATCATTGATAGCAAAATGGGGCAGACACAGAAGAATATGTCGGAACTATTTAAGGAAATAAACAGTTTTGTTCATCCGGAAAAGGTTATAGTATTGTTTGATGAGATAGATGCCGTTGCCTTAGATAGAACAAATGCCAATGATTTGCGAGAGATGGGACGAGTAACATCTTCGTTACTTAAAAGTATGGATCGCATGGATGAAAGAATAGTATTGGTAGCAACTACAAATTTGTATGAATATTTTGATAAAGCATTGATTAGACGATTCGATTCGGTTATTGATTTTAATAGATATTCGCAAAGCGATTTAATGGATATATCTGAAGAATATTTGAATAAGTTTCTAACTAAATTTAACTTGGCAAAGAAGGATATAAGATTATTTAGAAAAATAATGATGTTGCTTTCGCCATTACCATATCCGGGAGAATTGAAGAATTTGATAAAAACAGCAGTAGCGTTTAGTAATCCGGATGATGAAATGGACTATTTCAGAAGATTGTATTATACGATTACTGGTGAAAAACCAGAAAATATTAAAAAACTGCAAGAACAGAATTTTACCGTAAGAGAAATCGAAATTTTGAGTAAAATACCGAAGAGTAGTGTTGCCAGAGAATTAAAGGAGATGAGTGAAGATGAATAATATTTTGCAATTAAAGGGTCAATTTCAAAAGCGGAAAGCACCGAATGGCTTTGGACCTACTAATTTGCCAAAGGGAAAAACAGTTAGTGTAGACCATGTTTTGAAATTGAAAAATCAGTTACAAGATATTATTTTGTTTTGGAATCAGGAAAAAACGATTAATGGTGCCCTGGTTAGTGTGCATTATAGAAAAGTAGTGGCGAAGAGTAACAGAATTCAGATTTTGTTATCAGATGGTGGAAACCACCCAAACCAATCTGTACGAGGCTCAAAGTTTTCAGAGGGATATAATGACAAAAATGAGTTGGTTCAAAAGCATGTATTTACTTATTTTCTTGCAACAGATTCATTGCAGAAATCGGTAGTGCTTTTGGATAAGTGTGCTGCTACTATCCAGAATTTTTATAATGGAAATATTTCAAGTAATGATACCGAGCTTATTAATTCAGGTGTATATAATGACAGTATTATGAGTAAAAGTTCTTTTCTAAAAACACTTGTAGATTGTTTTTATGTGGAGAATTTTCGTATAGATCGTGCTCCTAAAACGGCGAATGAGCAGTCTATTGTGACCATATATAAAACGGGTGTCGACACAACGGAGTTGTTAAGTAAATTAGGCATAAATATGATTAATGCCAAAATGATAGATGAAACAACTTTGAGGATGGAAAAGGAAGAGATAGACATTTTGTGTGATAAAGCACCGTATTTGATTGCGATGAGCGTTAAGAATTTCGCTGAAATTGTTTATGATATTACTGACAGCGAGGAATATGAAGAGCAAGTCTTGATAAAAAAGCCTGAGAATGAACCCGTTGTAGGTGTTATAGATACACAATTCGATAAGAGAGTATATTTTGGAGATTGGGTAGACTATCAGAAGTGTATAAGTGATGATATTGAATTGCATACCGAGGATTTCTTTCATGGGACTGCGGTAACATCAATTATTGTCGATGGACCAGCGTTTAATCAAAGATTGCAAGATAATTGTGGTAATTTTAGAGTTCGTCATTTTGGAGTGGCTACGGCGGGTAGATTTAGTTCGTTTGCAATATTGAAGCAGATTCGTGAAATTGTTCGGAAGAATAGAGATATAAAAGTGTGGAATTTGTCATTGGGTTCTGCAATGGAAATTGATGCAAATTTCATATCTCCTGAAGCGGCTGAATTGGACAAAATTCAATATGAGTATGATGTGATTTTTGTTGTTGCGGGTACAAACAAAAAGAAAAATTCAAGCGTTAACAAAATAGGTGCTCCGGCAGATTCCCTCAATTCATTGGTTGTAAATGCGGTAGATTTTAGCGGCAAATCGGCATCCTATACTCGAAGAGGACCAGTATTATCTTTCTTTTATAAGCCGGATGTGTGTTACTATGGTGGAGATGGACCGGACAAAATTGTTGTTTGTGAACCTTTAGGTAAAGCAACTGTAACAGGTACATCTTTTGCGGCACCTTGGATAACTCGTAAAATGGCATATCTTATACATGTTATGGGATTAAGTCGTGAAGTAGCAAAAGCTTTAATAATTGACTCTGCAGCGGGATGGGATCGACAAGATACCATTAAATGTGAAAAAGGGTATGGCATTGTACCGAAAAGGATTGAGGACATTTTGTATTCTCGAGAGGATGAGATTAGATTTATTATGTCTGGAAGCATTGATGAGTATGAAGTATATACTTATAATATTCCGGTTCCTCAAGATATGAATGCACATCCTTTCTTTGCAAAGGCTACGCTTGCTTATTTTCCGCAAAGCGATCGTAATCAAGGTGTTGACTATACATCAACTGAGATGGATATTCACTTTGGAAGAATTGCTGAGCAGAAGGGAAAAGCAGTAATCAAAGCTATAGATTATAACAAACAAGCAGAAGAAGGTCTCAATACAATCTACGAGGAAGATGCACGTAAATTGTATCGTAAGTGGGATAATGTCAAGCATATTAGTGAGGCATTGAAAGAAAATGGTCGTCCGCGCAAAGCGTATCAATCGGGCATGTGGGGATTAAGTATTAAAACAAAGGAAAGACTTGATCCGAAAGCTGGTAGGGGTTTGCGATTTGGCGTTGTTGTAACTTTGCGAGAAATGAATGGCGAAAACAGAATAGATGACTTCATAAAGATGTGCATGATGAGAGGATGGGTTGTTTCCAGACTTGATGTACATACGCAGGTTGATGTTTATGTTAAAGCCGAGGAAGAGATTACGTTTGAGTAATGAGAACGAATAAACGTTTTTAAAAGCATGTAATTAGCCTCAGAAAGAATACTGTTGTAAGTTGAAAATTATCGGTAACAAATACAATAAGAGAAAGGAGTTTGTGGCGTATGGCAAAAAAGATAATGTATGCAAAGTCAAATGTTGAAGGGGATAAGAAAAAGAAAATATATTGTGGAGATTTAGACAAAAACGACTATGAAACAAAGTACAAAGGGCATTTGACTTGTATAAAGGGATGTCCGGCTAAAATCAAATTCACAGAAAGAAAAAATAATGTTAAATTCTTTAGCACATGGAATAAAGAGGGGCACTTACACAAAGAAGGTTGTCCTTATCATGTTGATTATAAGGGCAAAATGGGAAGAAAAAAGCTTAGTGCTTATTATGAAAGCATAGAACTGAGTGAAGAAACTATTTTGCGCCGATTACAAAGAAAAATGGAGGGATTACTTAGACAATATTCTGACGAAGATATAATTGATCCGCCAAATGGTAGTATGGAGGTCGATGTAATTGGTGAGGATGAAGCCGTAGTATATGAAGGTGATGAAAATGGCAATAAGAGTGAATATATGCCAAGAATTCATTATGAGGATGCTGAATATATAAGTACTGATGATATTGGATGTAGAAAATCGGTTTACGGATTTATAAGTAATGTTCAGTTAGAAGAGGATAAGAATAAGAGAAAATTTGCATATTTTAATTTGGCAACAAAGCATAGTACCGTAAACATTGCTTTTCCGGAGGCATTTTATTCGAATGAACTGTCAGCGGGGATGGATGAATTTGAAATATACATATCAAAGGTAAAAGAATTAGTAGAAAAATACCCTGATAAAATTATGGTTATTGCATACGGAGACATAACTAAAAAGAAGAGAGATAAAAAGGGAGTGAATATTTCAGTTATTTCTCCAAATCGGATTTTGGTTAATAATAAAACATACAAGCAGATTGTGTATGGAGAAATCTAAGTGATAAATAAAGTTATCAGAAAACTGGAACATATATGATGCGGCGAGAAAAAGAATATATCGGATACTCTCTGAAATTGAGGGTATCCGATATATTTATGCATTTAAAACAATTCCAAACTATCCTCCGCATCCACCCATACCTGCATCTCGCCATTGAGCGCAAGTCTTGCATATTCCAGCGGATTGTCGATTGCCAGAGCATTCAGGCATCTCTGTGAATTAGGAGTAGTCCGTATCCCATCTTCAGCTTGATTACAGTCAATCCGAAGGATGTAGCCATTATAATGGTTAATGTCGATGCTGTTGTGCATCGGGTTGTATTCTGCGTGTATCAATTTCATTGTTATCAGTCCTTTCGTTTGAATTGGAGGTAAAAAGCCTATGGGCTTATTTTGGACTTGAAAAACTTTTGAAATAGTTATAATAATCACAAAATGTACCATTATACAAAACAAAACATCACTAGAAATATTTGAAACAATACAAGTTGTGATATTAACAGTCGTGTTGCTACTATTATTGAGTAATCTTTGATTTAGTATCATAGAAACTTAAATAACTGCCGCAATCCCTTATTTTGATATGCTCCCCATATGGCAGACATTGGAAATATCCAAAATCTATCATAGGAGGAGCATTATTATGTCTAGGAAGAAGTACACGAAAGAATTCAAGATGAAGATACTGAAGGAGCATGAAGAACAGGGCGTGTCCTTCTGGAAGCTAGGGAAAAACTACGATATAGAGGCAAGCATTATAAGACGCTGGTGGCATGCTTTCGATGCATATGGGGAAGATGGTCTTGTACGGCATAACAGTGATCTGTGTAATTATTCTTCCGATTTTAAGCAGAAGGTCGTGAAGGAATATCTTGCCGGTGGCATATCCCAGCAGTCTCTTGCAAAAAAGCATGGAATTTTAGCCCCAAGCACTATCAGCTGTTGGGTTAAGGTGTATAATAACCATGGGGAACTGACTGAATCACGACCGAAGGGGGACTATCTCATGGTTAAAGATAATAAGACAAGGAAAACGACTTTGGAAGAACGCATTGCCATCGTGGAGTACTGTACCGCCAATGCCAATAACTATGCCGCTGCCGCAAAGAAGTTCGACTGCTCATATGGGCAGGTATATTCCTGGGTAAAAAAATATGAAGCGCAAGGCATTGAAGGCCTATATGACCGGCGTGGAAGGAGCAAGCCCGCAAATGAACTTACGGAGCTAGAAAAGCTTCAGGCAGAGAACAGGCTGCTTAAGGCCCAGGCTAAACAGCAGCAGATGGAGATCGATTTTCTAAAAAAACTCGATGCCGTCGGGAGGAGGTGACGCTAAAGCGTACCAGGCATCTGGACACATATGTCGCGATAAAAGAGCTTGCAGAGGAGCATCCTAAGTATCCGATAAGCCGCCTGTGCAGGCTTGGGCATATCACCAGAGCCTCTTACTATAAATGGAAGGACAGGCCGGACAATGAAAATGACGTTCTTAACAGGCGTATAGCCGAAAAAATGGCGGAGATCCATGACGGGCACCCGGACATGGGTTACAGGCGGATCCGTGACACCCTGGAACATGATTACGGTATCAGCGTCAACGACAAGCGCGTCCTCCGCATATGCCGCAAAAAAAAGATCCGCTCCATGATCAAACACCGCTACAACTGCTGCACAAAACCAGCTTCTGATCCGGCATACGTAGCAGAAAATGTATTGAACAGGGAATTTCACACGGATAAGCTAAATGAGAAATGGGTTACAGACGTCAGTGAATTCAAGTATGGTGCCGGTAATGATGAACAGAAAGGGAAGATTTATCTGAGCGTCATACTGGATCTGTGTGATAAGCGGCCGGTTGCTTACGTATATGGTGATCATAATGACAACCCACTTGTGTACAATACATTTGACCAGGCGATGGAGGCTGCTCCCGGAGCAACACCTATTTTTCATTCTGACAGAGGATACCAATATACGTCAAAGGAATTCCGGCAGAAAATCGTGGATGCAGGGATGACGCAGAGCATGTCGAGGGTAGCGCATTGTATTGACAACGAGCCGATGGAAGGGTTCTGGGGCATCATGAAACGCGAAATGTATTATGGCCACAAATTTGGGACAAAAGATGAACTGATACAGGCCATATATTCTTCGTAAACGCCCATAGTAAGTATATAGACGCACACCTATTTATGTGAGAAAATAAGCCTGACGATTAATACTGGTCTCAAAAGTTTAGTCTCAAAAATTTAGCCTAAACTTTTAAGACTCACTGGGAGGCTGAGTCTATGAAAACTCAAACATCTTTGACTGCCCGACAATACAGGCTTAAAGAATGGGCACAAATGATTCGGGATTGTAAGTCCCGGCCGGTAAATATGACGTAAACGCCCCATAGTGGGTACTCCTGTTTGATAAGCTGCTCTGAGGAGCAGCTTATCAAACAGGAGTACCCACTATGGGGCGTTTACTGTCTCAGAAGGAGCAGTTAATAGAAATTTACATTATATCAAATGCTCCACCGGCAGATAATCTACCACGCCGTTTTTAAAGACAGGGGCACTTTCGCCGATTATAAGAGGAGCAAGATAATCTGTCATTTTATGGGTGACATCGTTTCCTGCCTCGTTAATCCATTCCGCTGGAACGTTCTTGGCTTTGTTTGCAATCCTTGAAACAGGGGAGGAGCTTACGCTGCAGGTGTATGGATTGTTGCTTGTTCTGACAAGTGTTGTCATAAATCCCGTGTTTCCCTGCTCGGTTAGCGAAACTGCTCTCTGACCGAGAGAAAACGCCTCATCTAAATCTGTCGAGGAGGTCATGTGTCCGGCGCACCTTTGCAGAACATTGATTTCTACGGAACGAACCTTGATTCCGAGTCGGTCTTTTACCAGATATTCCAGATATTTTCCGACCCCGCTTAGCTGTGCGTGACCGAATTTATCATCAGCGGCAGCTGAGGCTGCCATATAATTGCCGTTTTTATCATGAATTCCCTCAGATACGGCAACAATGACATTCTGATACTGTCGGAGGGCTTGCTTGAGGTCGGAAATAAAGCTTTGCGCATCAAAACTAACCTCAGGGAGGTAAATCAGATGCGGCGCAGGATTGTGTTTGGTTCGTGCAAGGGCGGATGCCGCAGTCAGCCATCCGGCATCTCTTCCCATAATTTCTACAATGGTAACACTGCTTAAATCATATATATAAGAGTCATAGGCAATTTCACATATGCTGGATGCAACATATTTTGCCGCAGATCCGAAACCCGGTGTGTGGTCTGTCTCGACCAGATCATTGTCAATTGTTTTGGGGATGCCGGCAATTTTTATATCACTTCCGATTGCCGTGGCATAGGAAGTCAGCTTATCCACAGTATCCATGGAATCATTTCCGCCGATATAGAAAAATGCGCCGATATTCATCTCCCTGAAGACAGAGAAAATGTGCTCGTAGGTATCCGCGCCCTCCGGTATTGCCGGAAGCTTAAAACGGCAGGAGCCCAGATACATTGCGGGAGTGTGCTTTAAGCATTGTATAAAATCAGGCGTACAGGATGAAAGGTCAAGGAAGTTATTTTTCAGTACACCTTGAATTCCGTGTATGGAACCATATAACATCTCGTATTGGTCACTGGCAATTACCCCGGCTATGACACCCGCTAAGGAGGCATTGATGGCAGCAGTCGGTCCGCCTGACTGGGCAACGATACAGTTTTTTTTCATGTTCTTTACCTCTCTGGTTTTTCTGGTCTGTTTTAATATGATTAGAATAGCATAATGTAAGGAAAATGGCTAGAAGAATTTGGATAATCGACGGAATGCGGAAGACTGTTATAGCTTTAAACTATAGCTCATTATAGGTAAAAAATAATATGATAATTCATATATGAATAATATAATTAAGAATAAGAATGCACTATTTTGATAGGTTGGCATAGTGAGCTGTCATACCAATATGTGATATAGAGACATGTGAGATAATATGGCATGAGGAGTAATTGATAATATGCGGAGCTGCAATTCAACAGATATTACGCTGGAGGAGATAGAGAAACTGGATGAAAATCGAGTTTGCTTTGTAGATGTCAGAAGTAAGACTGCGTATGAACACGGGCATATTCCTGATGCCCTGCATTTAAGTGGGACGACAGACAGGGCTATGCAAATATTGCCCCGGGATAAATTGCTGGTCGTATATTGCAGCTTTGGGGAGATGAGCCGGGATGTGGTCAGGATATTGGCAGAGACCGGCTATGATGCAGTCAATTTGTTCGGAGGATATAGAGAGTGGTTAATTAAAGTATACTCTGAACTCAGTCATGAAGAGACAGGCAGATATGAGCGGCAGATGATTCTGCCTGAGGTAGGAGCCGAAGGCCAGAAAAAATTAAAAAAATCGAGTGTTTTGATTATAGGCGCAGGGGGACTCGGATCACCGGTTGCCTTATATTTGGCAGCGGCAGGAGTTGGCAGAATTGGCATAGCAGATGCTGATAGAGTGAGTATCTCAAACCTGCACAGGCAGATAGTACATTCAATCAATACGATTGGTATTAACAAGGCGGAGTCAGCCAAAGAGGGTATCGAGAAAATCAATGACAGGATAAAAGTCGAAACATATCCTTATTTTATTACCGCACAAAATATATCATCAATTATACAGGAATATGATTTCATAATTGATGCGGCAGATAATTTTGAGACGAAGTTTTTGATAAATGATGCTTGTGTTCTGGCTTCAAAGCCATTTTGTCATGCGGGCATTCTTCGGTTTGAAGGTCAGATTATGACCTATGTACCCGGAAATTATCCGTGCTTCAGATGTATATTTGAGGATATTCCGGAAACCGGCAGCATTCCGAATTGCAGTCAGGCCGGAATTATAGGGGCCGTAGCCGGTATTGTGGGATGTATACAGGCCTTGGAGGCAATCAAATATATTTTGGGCGTCGGTGAACTTTTGGTTGGGAAGATGCTGATTTTGGATGGATTGACAATGCAGTTCAGGCTTGCGGAATTTAGAGAAAAATCTCCATCATGCAGAGTGTGTGGGACGGAAAAGGATATTTTTGATGTGGCGGAAAATGCAGAAGAATATGTTATGAATGTATGCACAACCTGAATGATACGGAGACAACGAGGAGAGGAAAGGTGTTTATGATTAATCTGGCAAAAGAAATTATCTGCGGAAAAAGAATATCGAGGGAGGATGATCTGAATATTTTTCTTACATGCGATTTGGATGAGCTGTGTGAGGGAGCGGATATAATCAGAGCGCATTTTTGCGGCTCAAAGGTTGACTTATGTACTATCATAAACGGAAAAAGCGGAAGATGTGGGGAGAATTGTAAGTATTGTGCGCAATCGGCACATCATAAGACGGAAATTGAGGAATATTCATACCTGCCGATAGAGACGATTGTAGAAAATGCGCTGGAAAATGAGGCAGCAGGCGTGGACAGATTTGCAATTGTAACAGCGGGGAGAGGGTTATCGGATGAGGATTTTGAGTATACAATTCTGGCATATAAGGAAATGAAAAAACGATGTAAATTATCATTGTGTGCCTCGCATGGCTTCCTGACAGCTGAACAATTTCATGCGCTGCATGAGGCGGGTGTGGAGAGCTATCACGAGAATATCGAGACATCCCGAAGATTTTTCCCAAATATATGCACGACGCATACCTATGACCAGAAGATAGAATCCATAAAATTGGCTCAGAAGGAAGGCTTCTGTGTGTGTTCGGGCGGAATTATCGGAATGGGTGAGACATGGGAAGACAGGCTGGATATGGCAATTAGTTTGGCGGAGCTCCATATAGAATCAATTCCAATCAATGCATTAATGCCGATCAAGGGTACACCGTTGGAGGGGTACGATACATTGTCAGAGCGGGATATTTTGAGGACAGTCGCTTTTTTCAGATATATTAATCCGGAAGCAAATATCAGATTGGCAGCAGGCAGAGGCTTGATGGAAAATGACGGAGAACAGGCGTTTAAAAGCGGAGCAAGTGCAACTATTACAGGAAACATGCTTACTACCTCGGGCTCGACGATTGCAGAGGATAAGCGCTTGCTCTTAAACCTTGGCCGCGAAATAACACCGGAATATAGAAAAAATAGATAGGAGAGGGAACAATATGAAAAATGGAACTGCCGCAATAATACGGCATGTATATATTATATGGGGAAAACATGCTTTCGCTCGGTTGCTCACGCAGCGGTACTAAGCTCTTCCTGCACCTGCGGTGTATGAATCGCTAAGTGCCGGCGTTCACAAACGGTTTTCCCACATCATATATACATGCCGTATTATTGCGGCAGTCCCATTTTTATGCGCCGTATTTTACATCGTTTATAAGCTCAGTTTATCTATTGCAGCGCGGATACGTGCAAGAGCCTCGTCTTTACCGAGTACGGACATGAGCTCGGTCGCTCCGCCCGGAGTTGCCTGCTTGCCTGACATCGCCGTGCGCAATGGCCACATTACAAATCCGGTTTTATATTCGTGTTCTTTGCCAAATGCCTGTAAAGCCTCAAATAAGGAATCGTTGTCAAAGCTTTCCTGAGTCTCCAGAACAGGTAGCACCTCTTTCAGAAGTGTCAGAGAGCTTTCAGGATTGGTTTTCATTTTCTTATGTGTATATAAATCCGCAGAATATTCAGGTACGGCCTCAAAGAAGTCAATCTGGTCCCTGATATCAGAAAATACCTCAATACGTGTTTTAATCATGGAGGCAATCTTCCTCAAGTCATAGTCCTTTGATATGACTTCCTTTATATATGGCGAAGCCATTTCGTAAAACCGGTCATCGTCCATAGCTTTAATATATTCACCGTTCATCCATTTTAATTTTGTCATATCCAAAACAGCAGGGGATTTGGACATATTTTTGTAGTTAAATGCATGAATTAACTCGTCAAGCGAGAAAATCTCTCTGTTATCCTCCGGACACCATCCAAGCAGTGCTACAAAGTTGATGATCGCCTCTGTCAGGAATCCCTGCTCCAGAAGATCTTCAAAGGAAGAATGACCGCTTCGTTTGCTCAGCTTTTTATGCTCCTCATCTGTGATGAGAGGACAGTGAATATAGGTTGGTACCTCCCAACCGAATGCCTCGTACAGACGGTTGTATTTCGGTGAGGAGGAAAGGTATTCATTTCCCCGCACGACATGCGTAATCTGCATCAGATGGTCATCTACCACATTTGCAAAATTGTAGGTCGGGAAACCGTCTGATTTAATCAGAATCATATCGTCGAGCTCCTCGTTGGAAACCGTAATATCCCCGTACAGCTCGTCCTTGAAGGTGGTTGTTCCATCCAAAGGATTATTTTGTCTGATAACATATGGCTTTCCGGAAGCAAGGTTTACCTCGATTTCTTCCTTGGACAGATGAAGGCAGTGTTTGTCATAGCGGGATATAGTTTTTCCCTCCAGCTCCGTCACCAGACCGGCAAGACGCTCCTCGTCGCAGAAGCAGTAGTAGGCTTCCCCTTTTTCAATCAGTTTTTTTGCATATTCGAGGTATATTCCCTTTGCCTGGCGTTCACTCTGGATATATGGTCCGAAACCGCCGTCCTTGTCAGGCCCCTCATCATGAATCAGCCCCGTTTTTGCAAGCGTTCTGTATATGATGTCAACAGCACCCTCAACTTCACGTTCCTGATCTGTGTCCTCTATTCTTAAAATAAAATCCCCGCCCTCATGCTTGGCAATCAAATAGGCATACAGTGCCGTTCGTAAATTGCCCACATGCATACGCCCGGTTGGACTTGGGGCAAATCTTGTTCTGATTTTTGACATGGTACTATCTCCCTTTTATCTCCAAATTCTTCTGAAATTATAGCAAAGTCGATTTCAATTTACAACACAATAGTTGATAAATGAAAAATTTTTTAGTATACTAACAGAGGATAATTATAATAACATCAGAAGGTAATATATTGTAGAAAGCAGGGTAGATAAATGAGCAGTTCAATGGTCGCAACGATATATTTTATAGCATTGGTTGTATTCTTCATTCTGCTGGTGGTGTTGACGATTGCATTGATTGCCAGCAGGTCAGGAAAGCGGGAAGAGGACGATACAGATGAAATAGATGAGACGGAAGAAAGTATTTTCGAGGAGGCGCAGGCGCAGGCCAATGCTGAGAAGTATGAGCCTTTGACGGACAGTGCGTTTGAAAATATGGAGATTTCAGATGAGACGTATGTAAATACGTTTGATGATGAGAAAATTGCAAATGCTCCGACAGAAAAATTAATACAGCCGGATGTGCATGGCGGGGACATAGAAGGGGAGGAAACGCCTGATGCAGAGGCAGAAACGCCTGATGCAGAGGCAGAAACGGATGCTACTGTAACAGCTCCCTATACAGATGCATCGGAGCTTGAACCAGAATCGGCAGATGAATCTGAGCCTGCAGATGAGCCGGATACGGCTGAACCGGAACAAAATGAAAACAGCTCTGAGGAGGATCTGTTCAATCCTGAGACGCTTGTGGATTCTGCCTTCGCTCCTGAACCTGAGGAAACAGGTCTGACAAATGAGGCGATAGACGAGTCCGTGCGTGAGGCTATGGCAATGGGGGCTGCGGTATCGGGCATGGGAGCCGGATTGTCGGCGGCAAGTATGTTTGGGGTTCGGGAGGAGCTTGAGAAAGGGTACAAGAAAAACAGACAGAGATCCGTGGTGCCAAGTACAGATGATTTCTTCTGGTTTAATAAATTGGATGTGGCGGAAAAGCCTTCTTACAAAACGGCAGAGATGTATTATCATTATTTTGATACTGCAAAGGATTGTATTGAGGATTTGCTGATAGAGATGTATGACTGTGCGCTCGTAAGAACGGAGGAAATCAGATATATTGCCTATGGTATTGAGCCGAGAGCGATATCTATGAAGGAGATATTATCGTCGGGAAATTACACAAATGAGGAAAAATTAAAAGAGCCTACCACACAGGATTTAGTGCGTATCTACGAGAAGTGGTGCGGCTATGTGGATAAGCTGTTTGACAAAGTGGAAATACATGCGGATGCATATACGATAGATGAAATCAGAAATCTGCTGTGTGAATTCGGAAGAAATGATGTAGATGTACTTCTGGAGGGAAAATAATCATTCCGATGGAGGAAGGGTATGGATATATATATACCGTCATTACAGAACAAGGCATTATTGGATAGTTATCTGAAATATAATACATTTCGCGGCTGTGAGCTTGCCCCTGCTAATCCGATTATGTGGAGTGAGCATTATAGTACGGGCTTTGTTATCATTGAAAACATGTTATCATTTTGCCGGTTGAAAAACGGAAAGCCGATAAGCTTTTCGTTTCCAATCGGAGCGGAGGACAGGAAAAAGGCATTTGATGTTATTGCCGATTATTTTGAGCAAAATAAGACGGACTTTTCCATGTATATGATTGAGCCTGACATGTTTGCCCATATTGAGCAATGGTATCCGGGAATGTATGAGGTGCAATATAACAGAGACAGTGCGGATTATCTTTATGAGGCTTCTTCTCTGGTAAGCCTGTCAGGGAAAAAGCTGCACGGAAAACGGAATCATATCAATCGTTTTTTGGAAAAATATCCGGATTATATATATGAGCGCATCGATGATGAAAATAAGGATGAATGTCTGGAACTGGCATATATATGGGCGAAAAAAAATATTCAGTCTGAGTCGGCTGGCCGTGTGGAGGATAAAGCCTACGAGAAATGTGCCTTAGAGTTTGCACTCAAGCACCGTGAAGAACTCGGACTTATCGGTGCTTTAATCAGAGTTGAGGGGAAGGTTGTGGCTTTTACCTTGGGCGGAGAGTTGACGGAGGATACGTTTGATATTAACTTTGAAAAGGCATATGCTGAGGTGCAGGGTGCATATGCAATGATTAACAGGGAATTTGTCAGAAGAGAATTGACAGGGTATAAATATGTGAATCGGGAAGAGGATATGGGTGTGCCCGGGTTACGGCACGCAAAGACTTCTTATCAGCCGATTTGTCTGGTTGAAAAAGGACTGGTTAGAAGAACAGGGATGTCGTAAAGTGAAAAATAACGGCATCTTTCTTAATGTACACATTCCGAGACATCGCACATGATATGGCGGTGGCTCTGTGAATCGGAAAGAGGAGACTGGAGACATGAAGCTATCGGAATTAAAACAGGGACAGGTAGGACGTATAACGACAGTGGGTGGTGAGGGCGCTCTGCGTCAGCATTTTCTGGATATGGGAGTCATCCCGGGGATTGAGATAGGATACATAAAAGCAGCGCCAATGGGTGATCCCATAGAATACCGGATATGGGGATATGAGCTGACGCTCAGGTTGGAGGATGCGAAGAAGATAGAGGTGGAACAAATTTCCGTACAGGAGGAATCGGAGATTGTTTCAGCAGAGGATAGTGAGGATTCTCGTGAGAAAATACATGCGAAACATCATCCGGGATTGGGAGAGATGGGAATTTATCACGTAAAACAAAAGGGTGAGGCTCTGTCAGAGAATGAAGTCATAACCTTTGGGCTGGCAGGTAACCAGAACTGCGGAAAGACGACATTGTTTAATCAATTGACGGGATCCAATCAGCATGTGGGTAATTTCCCCGGTGTCACTGTAGACAGAAAGGACGGGCAGATCAGAGGGAGAAAAAACACGTTAGTGACTGATTTACCGGGTATTTATTCCATGTCTCCTTATACCAGTGAGGAGATTGTAACCAGAGAATTCTTCCTTTCGGACAGACCGAGGGGCATCATCAATATTGTTGACGCTACCAATATTGAACGGAATATGTATCTTACCATGCAGCTGATTGAGCTTGATATTCCGATGGTGCTTGCTCTCAATATGATGGATGAGGTAAGGGAAAACGGGGGTACCATCAATGTAAATGAGCTGGAGGATGTGTTGGGTATTCCGGTTGTTCCGATTTCGGCAGCAAAAAATGAGGGAATTGATGAGCTGATTGACCATGCTATGCATGTTGCAAAGTACAGAGAGCGTCCGGGAAGAAATGATTTTTGCGATGCCAATGGTACGGATGGAGGTGCCATGCACCGATGTCTTCACTCAATTATGCACCTGATAGAGGACCATACGCATAAGTACGGAATACCTACCAGATTTGCGGCAAGCAAGCTGGTGGAGGGGGACAAGCTGATTTCGGACAAGCTCCATTTGGATAAAAATGAACAGGAGACGCTGGAGCATATCATTAAACAGATGGAGACAGAGAGCGGTATGGACAGAATGGCGGCTCTTGCTAACATGCGGTTTACATTTATAAAAAAGGTATGTGACGGGACGGTTGTGAAGCCGCAGGAGAGCAAAGACCATCTGCACAGCAGAAAAATTGACCTTGTATTGACCGGAAAATATACTGCTATCCCAAGCTTTATTATAATTATGGCACTTATATTCTGGCTTACCTTCGGTGTTATCGGAAGCGGATTGTCGGACTTGCTTGAGACAGGAATTGACAAGACTGTGTCAGGTCTTGACCGGCTTTTGACGGATGTGAGTGTGAACAGAGTTTTGCATTCCCTCATTATAGATGGTATCTGTCAGGGAGTGGGAAGTGTGCTCAGCTTCCTCCCGATTATAGTAATATTATTCTTCTGCCTGTCCATCCTTGAGGATAGCGGATACATGGCAAGAGTTGCGTTTGTGATGGACAGCCTGCTCAGAAAAGTAGGTCTTTCGGGCAGAAGCTTTGTACCGATGCTGATTGGCTTCGGCTGTTCCGTTCCGGCTATCATGGCAACGCGCACACTGCCGTCAGAACGGGACCGCAAGATGACGATTATGCTGACTCCTTTCATGAGCTGTTCGGCAAAGCTGCCGATATATGCTTTGTTTGCAGCTGCATTCTTTCCGGGAAAGGGCGCACTTGTAATGACCGGAATGTATTTCACGGGAATCCTTGTGGCTGTCATATATGCGATTATACTGGATCATACCGGGTTCAAAGGCGAGCCTGTTCCGTTTGTTATGGAGCTGCCGAATTACCGCATGCCCGGCATGAAGAATGTTGGACGACTGATTTGGGATAAGGCGAAGGATTTTATTACCAAGGCATTTACGATTATATTTATTGCTACGATAGTGATATGGTTCCTGCAGAACTTTGACGTTCATATGAATATGGTTTCGGATTCGAGAGACAGTATGCTGGCCGCCATAGGAAGTCTGATTGCGCCGATATTTATGCCGCTTGGCTTTGGGGACTGGCGGGTTTCTACGGCTCTGATAACCGGTTTTACGGCTAAGGAGAGTGTTGTCAGTACACTGACGGTTTTGCTGGGAGGCAGTACAGCTGCCTTGGATACAATATTTTCTCCGTTTACGGCTGTCATTTTTCTTATATTCACGCTGTTATATACACCGTGTGTGGCAGCAATTTCATCTGTTAAGCGTGAGTTGGGAGCGAAATGGGCTGTTGTGATTGTGATACTGCAGTGCGTGCTTGCATGGCTGGCAGCATTTGTTGTACGGATGCTCGGTCTGGCATTCGGATTTGCATAGGGATTTGCATAGGGATTTGTATATGGAAGGGATAGAAATATTTGTGGGTATGAAACATGCTGTTCGTGTAGTATAATATATATGAGATGATTTTGCCTGAGTTAAATATGAGATAGTCTTACCGGGAGAGTAATAAAATGATAGATGTTATGTTGGCTATATGGATACCGTTTATTGGTACTGCTCTGGGTTCCATGTGCGTATTTTTTATGAAAGGGCAGTTAAATGATAAGGTTCAGAAAGCGTTGTCAGGATTTGCTGCGGGAATTATGATAGCAGCTTCGGTGTGGTCGCTTCTGATTCCTGCCATTAACCTGTCTGAGGAGGACGGCAAGGGGAAAATATCTTTTTTGCCGGCCTCAATCGGGTTTATGCTGGGTATATTTTTTCTTTTGCTGTTAGATGAACTGATACCACATCTCCACATAAATGAGGAAAAAGCAGAAGGACCTAAGGTTTCGCTGAAGAAATCTACAATGCTGATATTGGCGGTTACGCTGCACAATATCCCTGAGGGGATGGCGGTAGGCATCACGTTTGCGGGTATGATGGCAGGTGACAATTCCATTACATTTATGGGTGCAATTGCGTTGACAATTGGTATTGCCGTACAGAATTTTCCGGAGGGAGCCATTGTTTCCATGCCGGTATGCGCCTCAGGGGCGGGCAAGGGAAAGGCATGCCTGTATGGTGTTCTGTCAGGCGCTGTCGAGCCGATTGGCGCTCTGCTTACCATATGGCTCTCGCAGTATCTGCTGGGGGCCATGCCCTATCTGCTTGCGTTTGCTGCGGGGGCGATGATATACGTTGTTGTGGAGGAACTCATTCCGGAGTCAGCACAGGGAGAACATTCCAATGTCGGTACAATTGGCTTTGCAATAGGCTTTGTGCTTATGATGGTATTGGATGTAGCACTTGGATAAGAAAGGAGCGTCAAGAATGGATAAAAAAGTAATGAATCAGTTAAGCTACGGGTTATTTGTGTTAACCGCAGAGGAGGAGGGTAAGGATAATGGCTGTATTATCAATACCGCTGCGCAGGTGACGACTACGCCTAACCGCGTCACGATTGCGGTAAATAAAAGCAACTATACGCATTATATGATTATGCGTACCCGAAAATGTAACATATCGATTATCAGCGAGGATGCAGAATTTGAGCTCTTTAAGCAGTTTGGCTTTCAGTCGGGAGGAGGAATTGATAAGTTCAGTCCGGATTCCGGTATCTGGATGAAAGAAAATAAAGCCTCCTGCAAGCGTGCCGAAAACGGCGTGATGTATATCACAAAGGGATGCAATTCCTATTTATCGCTTCAGGTGTATGAAACGGTAGATTTGGGAACACATACCATGTTTATCTGTGACGTGACAGGAGGAGAGATGCTGTGCAGTGTTCCGTCTGCAACCTACGCTTATTATCATGCGCATATTAAGACACAGGTGCAGAAGGTCGGAACAACTCCGGAGGGTAAAACCGTTTGGAGATGTAAAATATGCGGATACGAATATATCGGGGATGAATTGCCGGAGGATTTTATATGTCCGATATGCAAGCATCCTGCAGAGGATTTTGAGAGGGTGACGGCATAATGTCTGAGCTGCCTTCATATTCAAAGGAAGGAAAAAACATGATATTTAAATCTATCAAAAAAAAAGAATCGGGAAGATTCATAACCCGTTATGATGCATGCTATGAAACTGCGGATAAACAAAATAAAATATATGAGTTAATCAGCCGTGACAGTAATATCACGTCCTTTGAGGAGCTGCACGGCAAGGAAGCTGATGCAGTTGTCATTATTGCAGTGGATGAGTCGGGAGATAAGATATTACTGAACAGAGAATTCAGACTTGCGCCGGGTGAGTGGGTATACAACTTTCCGGCAGGTCTGATTGACCCGGGTGAGGAGCCGGAGCAGAGTGCTAAGCGGGAACTGCGGGAAGAAACAGGTTTGGAGCTCTATCGGATTGATGATTTTATTGGAACCAGCTACAGTGCAGTCGGTTTCAGTAATGAAACGAATGTCTGTATCGTGGGCAGGGCGCGGGGAACATTTCATGCCAGTACCTCAGCTGTCGAGGAGATAGAAGCAGGATGGTACACAAAAGCCGAGGTCCGCAAGCTTCTCAAGGAGGAGAAGTTTGCGGCCAGAACTCAGGCATTCTGCTATATGTGGAGCAGAGAAAAATAAATATTTTAAAAGCTTTTTAGCCAGTTAATCAGGGAGTCATGGTGCGTATTCTTGCGTACATCCTGTATCATCCGGTCTGTTACATAACCGTTTTTCTCCATGCGGGCGATAACTGCCTCCTGCAGTCCGGCAATGATGCCTCTTGCGTATGCTTCCTCTGTGCCGGCATCAGTGGTTGTGTCATCAACGATGTCATTTACTGTTCCCTGTGATACAATTTCCTTTTCATCTGTCATTGGTTCCTTTTTTAATACAGGAACAATAGTATTTTCTTTATCATCCGTTATTTTGTTATATTCCGATTCTGAAATCCAGATGTCACCGGAGTTTGCCGGGATATTAACGACGATATTGCCGTTTACCTGTGATACCTTTTCACCGGACAGAACGCCGACATAGGTGTCCGCGTTTCCGGCAGGTACGGTCATAACGTAGGCACTGTCATCATTATTTACCGTGATGACGGCGGTTTCGCCCTCAAAGCTTCTGGCATAAGCATATTGGCGGTTCATGAGAAGAAGCTCCTTATAGCTGCCGTAGGAAAGCGCTTTTATTTTCCGGCGGGCATTGCCCAAGGCTGCCACGGTTTTCGTACATAGATTGTCTGTCAGGGCATCCCTGTAATTGTCGAGGGACAGAGCAGGCCTTAACGAGTCGTCGGAAAAACGCTCTTTCTTTCCTTCAATACCGAATTCCGAGCCATAGTAGATGGACGGAATACCCGGCAGTGTGTAAAGCAGGATATGTACAGGAACATAATGTGCCTTGTTGCTCAGCTTTGTATAAATTCTTTCCACATCATGGTTATCGACGAAGTTATACAGCTTCAGTCCGTCAGGTCTGTTGCCGCCCATTTCATAGAGACGTTTGACTGTATGTGCAATCTCAAAGAAATTATGGTCATTGTGTCCGGAGTACAGTGCCTTGTGAAGCTGATAATTTGTCACGGAATGGAGGGTACCTTCATTTACCCAGCGGCTGTAATCACCATGTATAACCTCGCCCATAAGCCAGAACTCAGGCTTTACCTCATTTGCCAGATGGCGAAGAGCCTTCATGAAATCAAAATCAAGCACGTCTGCGGCATCCAGTCTGATACCGTCTATATCGAACTCACTTACCCAAAAGCGGATTACGTCGCTGATATAATCTCTGACAGCAGGATTGCGCTGATTTAATTTAACCAGCAGATTGTAACCACCCCAGTTATCGTACGAAAAACCGTCGTTATATTCATTGTTGCCATAGAAATTCACATTACAATACCAGTCTTTATATGGAGAATTTTCTCTGTTTTTCTGTATATCCTTAAAGGCGAAAAAATCACGTCCCGTGTGGTTAAAAACTCCATCCAATATAACCCTGATTCCCTGCTTGTGACATTCTGCTACAAAGCTTTTCAGGTCCTCATTGGTTCCTAACCGGCTGTCCAATTTCTTATAATCAGTTGTCTCATAACCATGTCCCACGGATTCAAACAGAGGTCCGATATAAAGTGCGTTGCAGCCGATTTTCCGTATATGCGAAATCCATGGCAGGAGTGTGTTCAGTCTGTGCTCCTGCCCGCTGTAATCATTTGTTTTTGGTGCGCCTGTAAGTCCCAATGGATAAATGTGATAAAATACTGCCTCGTCATACCAAGCCATTTTAAGTTCCTCCTGTTTTGTGTTTATCTCAACTTTTTATTTTGTTCCGAATATTCTGTCGCCTGCGTCTCCCAAGCCCGGACAAATATATGCGTTTTCATTCAGGCATCTGTCCAGCTGTCCGACATAAACTTGAACATCAGGATGTGTTTCTGCCAGCTTTTTCAGTCCTTCCGGTGCTGCAATGATTGCCATAAACTTAATATTCTGACCGCCGTGAGATTTAATCTGATTGATGGCATCCACAGCAGAACCGCCGGTAGCCAGCATGGGATCGGTTACGATGATGGTTCTCTCGTCAATCGGCTTTGGCAGCTTGCAATAGTACTCCTGTGGGAGATGTGTGATCTCGTCTCTGTACATACCGATATGTCCGACCTTGGCAGTAGGAATAAGAGCAAGAATACCGCTTACCATACCCAGACCTGCGCGCAGGATAGGTACAACAGCGGGCTTGCGCCCGGCAACAACAGGTGTCATGCATTTTTCAATCGGTGTCTCGACCTCGACCTCCTCCAGCGGAAGATCACGAAGCGCTTCATATCCCATCAGCATGGCAATTTCTTCGGTCAGCTTACGGAATTCGTTTGTTCCTGTCCTTTTGTCACGCAGCATGGAAATCTTATGCTTGATTAATGGATGCTCAATAATGTGTACGTTAGGATACATACGGTTTACCTCTTTTCTTAGTTGTTTTCATGTATATCTGTACTAAACTCGTAGTCTTTGCCGGGAAGAATTGCGTTTAATACAATACCTGTAATGGCGGCGACTGCAATACCGGAGAGCTCAATGTTTATGTCTCCGATGGAAAAGCTGATGCCCGGTGTTGCTTTATATTCAATACCAAGGGCACATACAAGTATAATGGCAGCAATAATCAGGTTACGGCTTTTTGTAAAATCAACCTTGTTTTCCACCACATTTCGCATTCCTATAGCAGATATCATGCCATAGAGAACAAGGGAAGCCCCTCCTACGATAGCTGCCGGCATAGAGCTTACGACGGCTGCAAACTTAGGGCAGAAGGATAAGATTATGGCGAAGACAGCTGCAATACGCATAACCAACGGATCGTATACCTTGGAGAGGGCAAGCACACCGGTATTCTCGCCGTAGGTCGTGTTTGCGGGACCTCCGAAAAACGCGGATAAGCTTGTGGCAAGACCGTCCCCGAGCAGTGTTCTGTGGAGTCCCGGCTTGGCGATGTAGTTTCTGTCTGTTGTAGCGCTGATGGCGGATATGTCGCCGATATGCTCCATCATGGTTGCCAATGAAATCGGTACAATCGTGATGATTGCATTTAAATTAAATTTTGCAAAATTTGCCGAATGAATCGGCAATCCAATCCATGCGGCTTCCTTCACGGAGGAGAAGTCAACCTCACCCATGATTAGTGCAATTATATAAGCACCCAGAATTCCAAGCATGATTGGAATAATCTTAATCATACCCCTGCCCCAGATATTGCATACAATGATGATAACGATTGCCGCCAGCGCAATAATCCAATTAGTATCACAGTTGTTCAGTGCAGATGGGGCAAGAATAAGACCGATGGCAATGATAATAGGACCGGTTACGACAGGCGGAAAAAAACGCATGACGCGCTTGACACCAAATAAGCGAATTAATCCGGCAACGACCAGATAGACCAGTCCGGCGACAACGACGCCGCCACAGGCGTAGGCAAGCCGGGTTGGATCAGCAACTCCGTCCTCCATCGGTGCCACTGCGGCATAACCGCCTAAAAATGCGAAAGAAGAACCGAGAAATGCAGGAACCTTTCCTCCGGTGATCAGATGAAACAATAACGTTCCAAGTCCTGCCATGAGCAATGTGGTGGATACGCTGAGCCCTGTCAGAAGAGGAACAAGAACAGTGGCGCCGAACATAGCAAATGTATGTTGGAGGCCAAGCAGGAGTGTTTTTCCGACTCCCAGCTCTTTGACATCATATATGCCCTCAATACCGGACTTGGAATTGTTATCCTTTGACATAAAATATCCTCTCTTTCTTTTTTTATAATTATAGCATAGTACAGGGGAAAAGTGGTCAATAATACTATAAATAAATAAAATTTTTGTCAGAAAAAAGCATGGAAAAATTTTTTTTATTTTGATAAAATTAAATCAATAAAAAATTTTGGAATCAGAGGAAACAAGAAAGGAATGTGATTTTTTTGGAGCTTGAAAAGATACTGGCGGGAAAGACGGTTATACACAGTAAACTCGGACAGGGTACAATTGAGGAGATAAGTGACAGCTATCTGATAGTTAGGTTTGATAAGGAAGGCAAGGTGAGCCGGTTTGTGTATCCGGATGCGTTTGATAAGTTCCTGACTCTTGCGGATACTGATTCTAATGCAATTGTGGAGAAGCATTTGCGGATAAAGCATCTGATTGACGCGGAACAGGAGAGACGGAAACGGGAACAGTTGAAGAAGCTGGATGAAGAGCTCAGGCTTAAACACAGAGAAGAGCTGGTTAAAAAACAGAAGGCTGCCATGGCGAAAATAGCAAGGGAAAAACGTCTGAAGGATAAGAAAAAAGTTGTGGTGTAACAGAAAGGACTATCATATTTTACTTGATATGATAGTCTTTTTACTGTATAACTATTGTGTGACTACATTATGTATAGTATATAAAAACTAAACTTTGCTCATTGCATGGCAGAAAGGTCAAAAATATGCAGGACAATTCAGTATTTCAGAAAATATATGGTGTGGTGAAGCAGATACCTTACGGCAGAGTTGCAACATACGGGCAGATTGCGGAGCTCGCAGGCAACAGACGCTGGGCGCGCGTGGTGGGATATGCGCTCCACGTCAATCCTGATCCTAAGCAGATACCCTGCTACAGGGTGGTAAATCGTGAAGGCCTTGTGTCGGAGGCGTTTGCCTTCGGCGGAAAGAACAGACAGGTTGAACTGCTGAAAAAAGAAGGCGTAAAATTTATCGATGGTCATGTTGATATGGAGCATTTCCAGTGGTTTGTTCCAAGGCTGGGTGAGGACTAGAGATATGGATGATATACAGGAAAAACAGAAAATTATAGAGCAGTATGCAGAGAAATTGATGCATCTGGCGAGAGATATCATAACTGTCCGGTTTCGTTTTTTTGATACTGCGCTTGCAGGCATTCGTTTGGAGAGTAAACCCGGGATATCCGGCTTTGCGACGGACGGCAGCACTTTTTTTTATGATCCCGCCTATCTGCTCAGAACATATATGGAGGAACCGAATGTTGCCGTCAGGCTTTATCTTCACATGTTGTTACACTGCATTTTCTTCCATCAGTATCAATATGATAAGCTGAATGGCAGTTATTGGAATCTGGCGGCGGATATAGCTGTGGAGAACATTATTCTGGAATTGAATATGCCGGAGGCTGCTTTGTCGAGAGACGGCGAGGAGCTTGACAGGATTCATAAGCTGAAACGCTGGGTACCTGTGCTGACAGCAGAAAAGGTATATAGGGAGTTTATGGTAAATAATCCTTCCTCGGAGATGGAACAGGAATATCGAAGACTTTTTACCGTCGATTTTCATGACAGCTGGAGGAGTCAGGCTGTGCAGGAGGAGCTCGTTATAACGGAGGAACAGTGGAAGCGGATTTCTGAGCGCATTAAAACGGATTTAAAAGCATTTTCAAAAGACAGAGCGGGTTCCGAAAGTCTGGAGAGCAACATAGAGGAAGCGACGAGGGAGCGATATGATTACAGACAGATATTGGAGCGGTTCACTGTATCCGGTGAAGATATTTGTGTGAATGATGATGAATTTGATTATATTTACTATACCTACGGATTGTCAGCCTATGGCAATATGCCTTTGATTGAACCGCTGGAATATAAGGATGTGAACAAAATCCGGGAGTTTGTAATCGTGATAGATACATCGGCATCATGCCGCGGGGATATTGTCCGGAGGTTCCTGACAAAAACATATGAGATTTTAAAGGGAACGGAGAATTTTTTCCATCAGATTAATGTGCATATTATCCAGTGTGACGCGGCAGTCCAATCGGATGTGAAAATTTCCTGTGATGCTGATTTTGAGGATTTTATTGCCCATGCGACATTGAAAGGATTTGGAACCACCGATTTCAGACCGGCATTTGATTATGTGGATATGCTTAAGGCGCAGGGTGAGTTTGAGAATCTGAAGGGCATGATTTATTTTACGGACGGATATGGTATATATCCGGAGAAAATGCCGGGATATGATGTTATTTTTGCGTTTTTAGAGGAAGATGAAAACAGGCAGCCTGTACCGGGCTGGGCAATAAAAGCTGTGATGGAGGACGAGCTGTATGAATATTAAACAGGCAAAAGATTATATTAAGCATTCTATTCAAATATATCTGAAAAAGGATGAGTTCGGGGATTACCGTATCCCTGTGATCAGGCAGCGGCCGATTTTTTTGCTTGGGGCACCGGGTATCGGCAAGACTGCCGTTATGGAACAGGTGGCGCAGGAGCTTGGTATCGCGCTTGTGTCCTATTCCATGACGCATCATACCAGACAGTCGGCACTGGGACTGCCGTTTATCAGGCATAAGAGCTATGGTGATATGGAGTACGATGTCTCGGAATACACGATGAGTGAGATTATTGCTTCCATATATGACACAATGGAAAACAGCAATGTGAAAGAGGGTATTTTGTTTCTCGATGAGATAAACTGTGTGTCTGAGACCCTGGCTCCTTCTATGCTTCAGTTCCTGCAGTATAAGGTGTTTGGCAGGCATCAGGTTCCCGAGGGATGGGTTATTGTTACGGCAGGTAATCCGCCGGAATATAACAAGTCTGTGAGAGAGTTTGATGTCGTTACCATGGACAGACTGAAGGTGATTTCCGTGGAAGCAGACTATTCCACATGGAGGATATATGCACAGGAAAAGGGAATACACAGTGCCATTCTGAATTTTCTGGAGATAAAAAAAGAATATTTTTACCATATGGAAACGACGGCTTCGGGGAGATCATATGTGACTGCGCGTGGATGGGAGGATCTGTCAGAGATTATTTCCATGTACGAGGAGGACGGACTGGGCGTGGATGAGACACTCGTGAGCCAGTATTTGCAGAACGAAAAGATTGTCAGGGAATTTTGCGCGTATTATGATTTGTATAATAAATACAAAAGTGATTATCGTGTGGATGCACTGCTTGCGGGGGACATATCTGAGAATGCTGTTGAAAAGGCAAGGCATGCTGCTTTTGATGAGCGGTTGTCACTGCTTGGTATGCTGCTTGACAGGGTTCAGACTGAGATGCGCGAGATCGTTGAAACATCTGATTATTTGTCTGCTCTTATGACACCGCTCAAGGCTGTAAAGAAGGCCGGGGAGGAACAATCCCCTGTTTCCGCAGCTGAGGGGGCTGTCTATAAGATGCTTGAGATACAGGCGGATGCAAGGACAAAGGCGATGCATAATCTGGAGAAAGCAAACGCACTGTCATCATCGGACAGGAGACAGCATAAACGTATTATTAAGTTTCTTACGGAGGCAGGAAAAACTCTGGTGTCTGAGAATCAGGTTTCAGGAGGAGACGCATTTGCACCGGTAAAGCGTATGTTTGATCATCAGGTGGAGGACATGAGGAAGAGCGTGGCGGATACGGGACATCACCTGCACCATTTGTTTACATTTGCGGGTAAAGCATTTGAGGATGGGAACGAAATGCTTGTGCTGGTAACGGAGCTGACGGTAAATACCTGCAGCGCCCGGTATATCAGTATGTTTGGATGTGAGGATTATACGCATTATAATCAATTGCTGATGGTGTCTGAGAGACAGAATAACCTGAAGGACGATATTAACAGATTGAATCTGGTTGATATGGGAGTTTCTATCAGCGATATGTAAGTGTGAATCAAATACAGGGAGTGGGAAGTTTGAAAGAATTTACGTATAAAGCGGGAGATTACACATTATATTGCAGGCTGGAGCAGGAAGAGGCCGGTGCATTTGTCTCAGTTGTCATGCATCAGGGAAACGGGGGTATACTCGTTATCCCTCCGTATATCGATGTGGAGGGAAGGACTGCGGCTGTTTCGGTTGTGGAGAAAAAAGCATTTTTAGGGACGTCAGCCCTGCGTCAGGTTATACTGCCGTTTACAATGCAAAGATTGGATGATTGGGCATTTGCACAGTGTGAACACCTGTCACAGGTCGTTGTGCAGACAGACACCGGGGATATGGGGCGTATTCCCGGTACAGGAAACGGGTGCGATATCCGAATTGAGTTTGGAAAGGGTGTATTTGATGATTGTGTACATCTGGAGGATATATGTATCGGAACGGATAAGCGGGATACGCTTTCCGCGCTTCTCGGAGCAATTCCCTGTCGATTGAGGGCTGAATACCTTCTGCGGGATAGTGGTATAGGAAGTGTGCATTGGTTTTCAAAATGGGATACAAGCCTTTCGGCGTTTCTTGACGAGGATGACACAGAGGGGTATACCAATATGGTCCTGTGTGGTGAGGAGGATATACAGAGAAACCTGCCGGAATACATTGCCGATAAACGCAGAAGAAAAAGTGCGCTCTGTCTTCTGCGCCTGATGCATGCTGACCATTTGGAGCATGCTTTCAGAGTAAAATATGAGGCGTACATTTTAAATCACTGCAAGGGCTCGGAATCAGAAGAAGCCTGGGAGGTGATTCTCTCAGACTTCGGTGATCGTATGGAATATTATAATCTGTTTGCCGGACTGGGATGTATTTCAGAGAACAACATAGATGCCATGCTTCTGGATATGGGTGACCGGCATGCTGAGGCAAAGGCATATCTGATTGATTACAAGCAAACCCGGCCGGGCGGCGGGGATATATTCTCATCCTTTGAGCTGTGAAGCATATATTTGCGGTTTCACAACATCCTTCCTCTTGCTCTTTTTGCTTTCGTACAATGCCTCATCAGCGCTGTGAAGCACATCCTCTATATTCAGAGTAGGGGAGCAGGTAAATATGCTGACACCCAAACTGATATCAATATAATAAGGCTTTCCGCAGGTGTCATTCAGTATCTTGGATTCTTTGGCAATTGCAGCTTTGATTTCGTTCGGCTTATCTTCATTTTCAATAAATGTGAAAGCAACAAACTCGTCCCCGCCAATGCGCCCGATGATGTCCTCGCTGCTGAAGCTGTCAGTCAGTATTTTTGCAATACTCTTTATCGCATAATCACCGTTTTTATGCCCAAAACGGTCATTTACCTGCTTCAGGTTGTCCATATCCGCAAATAAGAGCATGGCGAGCTTGCCCTGATTGTATTGTGAATTGGCACGTATCTGCACATTGTCCAGAAAACCGCGGCGGTTGTTGATGCCGGTCAATGCGTCTGTTACGGACAGCCGGTTCAGCAATATATTTTTCTCGTTCAATTCCGCAGCGGAGATCGCCAGCTTTTCCTGGGTAGACATTTGCTGCTTCATCAAAGTGATGAAATTGAGCGAGATTGCCAGCTGCAGACTGTTAGGATATATATTGCCGAAGTATGAAATATCAATTTCTCCGACAAATAATCCATGTTGTATGTTGTTGGTAAACAGCGGCGTGATAACCAGGGTTTTTCGTCTTTCATCCTGCATATACTGATTGCAGAAAACCTGATCGGAGGAAATCATTCTGTTGTTCCCGGTCAGGAACTGTGTTTCTCCATTGTTGTTGAAGGCTTGAAGATATAATGTTTTTGGAACCTTCCAGGCTCCGTTTGGAAGCAGCATGACAGGATCTTCATACATATACAGATAGGAGCTGGCAAAATGTGAATTCTGGAGATTTTCCATAATTAATTTAAAGCAGGACTCCTCGTCATCGCTGTATGTCATGGTGTCTTTTGTAATATACATGGAGGACCAGATGCTTGCCTTGTGTTTCCTTATGGTATTATAAAGCGTTGTGGAAGTATGAAGCACAAGCGTGTCCATAATTTTATTAAACAGGACTGAGACGGCATTTGATATTTCAATTGAGCTGCTTAATGAAATCATCAATTTATTGAGTTCCTGTATGGTATATATATATCTGTCGGGACTGAAATAATTCTTTATCAGGGATGAATCTAACAGATTCAAAATAGAGGCAGTGACAGCCGCACTGTCAAACTTCAGTGAATTGTCTGCAATAGGCTCAAACAGCAGCTTGAGGATAGGTAAAAAACACTCAACAAGCTGTGTATAATAAAATGATTCATGGTAATCGTGCAGCAGAAAATCTATTGCGAAGGAAATTGCCTGTTCTACGTCTGAAGTGCCGGACAGCAAATCCTGTTTTGCCATGTGCTCAAGCTTATAATCTCCACAGCCGCAGGAGGAACGGATAATCAGACTTGAACTGAGTACATTCCTTACAGTCTGCCCCTGAGTGACAAGATTAATCGCCTCGTATACGGCGTGATATCCCATATCCATAATCTGATTATGGACGGTTGTGAGCATAGGTTCAAGTACCATAGAGGCAGGTGAATCGTCATAGCCGGTGACCAGTATATCCCTGCCGATTTCCAATCCGCGGGCTTTTATTGCGGTATATCCGCCGATAGCCATCTGGTCATTGGCGAATACAATCGCCTCAAGGTCGGGATTTCTGTCCAGAAGGTCATTGACGATTTCTTCCGTGTATTCGGAAAAATTGCCATAAACAATTTTATTTTCGTCAACGGGAATATGGTGCTTGGTGAGTACCTGCCGATATGTATTTAATCTGTCCTTTGCATCGGCATTTTCCTTTCGGCCGCTGACAAAGCCGATCTTTGTTGCGTGGTGCTCCGTGATCAGGTGCTCTATCGCCTGCTGCATACCTGTCTTTCCCTCGGTATACAGGCATGGATAACCGGGAACCTCTATCTCTATGGTTAAGATAGGCATATTAAAATTACTCAGAAAGGAAATCATATCACTCTCTGACAGAAAGCTGCCGATAGAACCGATGGACACGATCAATGCGTCCAGATTATGCTCGGAAGCATAATAAAAAATAGAATTATACTGATAATCAAAGCGGGCATTTTTCGGATCATTGTATGAAGCATTCATAAACATGCCCGGAAAAACAATCAGATTGACATCAGCCTCTTTTGCCGCATAATCAACTCCTTTACATACCTCATAGGCATAATCGTTGTCCAGATGACATGTAAAAAAACCGATATTGAGCCGCTTTTTATTTCTCTTCTTCAATGTGTAATCCCCCAAATAAAAATATAATAAATTTTACCATATTTTAGAACAAATATCAAATAAAATTGTTGATTACAATTTTGCATTTGGAACTATCGGTGCGGGAGTTTGACAGTTAAATTATAAAAAAATTGCTACAGGCCTTGAAATGCCTG
>CAYOOW010000025.1:0-37540 GCA_964405715.1 uncultured Bacteroides sp. | reverse complement strand
TACGAAAAAGAAATTTTTTGCTAATTTAGGCTTGACTTTTCATAGCTGGTCTCCAATCTGCACTTTTTTTACACACAACAGATAAATGCATTTTACAGGTTCTCATTTTCGGTTTCAGCTTCCTTAAGTTCCTCGTCATTTACTTCCTCGTCATCAGCTTCAACCATTTCCTGCTCCATGGCAATCAGAGATTCCGATTCATCGGCTGACTTCTGTCTCACCTTTGCGATGCTTGCAACCGTAATATCATTCTCGATATCCATATTAATCAATTTAACTCCTGTTGTAATTCTTCCAAATTTTGATATATCCCTGCACAGGAGTCTGATTACTATTCCCTGATTGGTAATCAGCATAATCTCATTATCGTCATTGACTGCCTTAAATCCTACGACGGCTCCCGATTTTTCGTTTATCTTATAGCACTTTACACCCTTACCGCCACGTCTCTGCGGAGTAAATTCTTCTATGGAAGTACGTTTACCCAGACCGTTTTCCGATACAATCAGGATTGCCTCTCCCTGTGTATCAAGCTGCATACCTACAACCTCATCTCCATCTGCAACATTCATACCGATTACACCCATAGCGGTCCTTCCCATAGGTCTGACATCCTTTTCATTGAAACGGATACACATACCCTGCTTTGTTACCAGAATAATATCCTTTTTGTTGTTTGTTGCCTTCACCTCAATCAGCTCGTCATTTTCTTTCAAGGTTATTGCTGCAAGCCCTGATTTTCTTACATTTGCATATTCCGTAATTTTTGTCTTTTTGACAATACCATGCTTTGTACACATAAACAGGTATCTTCCCTCATGGTACTCTCTGATTGGAATAACGGCTGTTATACTCTCCTCCGGCTGCAGCTGCAGAAGGTTAACAATCGCCGTTCCTCTGGCTGTTCTGCCTGATTCCGGTATCTCGTATGCCTTCAATCTATATACACGCCCCTGATTTGTAAAGAACATGATATAGTGATGTGTTGTTGTCATAAAGAGATTTTCAATAAAATCATCCTCTATGGTCTGCATGCCCTTGATGCCCTTACCGCCTCTATTCTGACTCTTGAAATTGTTAATTGTCATACGCTTGATATAACCGAGCTTTGTCATGGCAATTACAATATTTTCCTTTGGAATCAGATCCTCTACAGTAATATCATCCTCCACATCAATACCGATTGAAGTTCTTCTGTCATCACCGTATTTGGTTGCAATGATAAGTATTTCTTCCTTGATAACACCAAGCAGTTTCTTCTCATCAGCAAGAATTGCTCTTAACTCTGCTATTTTTTCCATGAGCTCTCTGTATTCCTGCTCCAGCTTCTCTCTTTCGAGACCTGTCAGAGCACGCAGTCTCATATCAACAATAGCCTGAGCCTGTACGTCCGTAAGTCCGAATCTTTCCATCAAAGAAAGCTTTGCATCCGCAACTGCCTTGGAGCCTCTGATAATTTTAATAACCTCATCTATATTATCCAGAGCAATCAGTAAGCCTTCCAATATATGCGCTCTTTCCTCAGCCTTGTTAAGCTCATACTTTGTTCTTCTTGTGACTACCTCCTCCTGATGCTTCAAATAATATCCGAGCATTTCAAGGATATTTAAAACCATCGGCTGACCGTCAACTAAAGCAAGCATAATAATACCGAATGTATCCTGCATCTGCGTATGCTTATATAACTGATTCATGATAATATTGGCATTACAATCCTTACGGAGTTCTATGACGATTCTCATACCCTCTCTTGAGGATTCGTCTCTTAAAGCTGTTATTCCATCCAGCTTTTTCTCCTTAACCAGCTCGGCAATCTTCTGAATCAGCTTTGCCTTGTTCACCATATAAGGAAGCTCTGTCACGACTATTCTCTGTTTGCCACCCGACATAGGCTCTATCTCCGAGATTGCACGAACCTTTATTTTTCCGCGACCGGTTCTATATGCCTCATTAATTCCTGATGTACCGAGAATCTGTGCTCCTGTCGGGAAATCAGGCCCTTTTATGATATCAAGTATTTCCTCAACCTCTGTCTCTCTGTCCTCCAAGATACGGTTATCAATTATTTTTACAACCGCATTAACCACCTCTCGAAGATTATGAGGCGGAATATTTGTTGCCATACCAACTGCAATACCTGATGTGCCGTTTACAAGTAAATTCGGATACCGGCTCGGAAGAACAACCGGTTCCTTCTCCGTCTCATCAAAGTTCGGTATAAAATCAACAGTATCCTTATTGATATCCGCTATCATTTCCATAGATATCTTAGACAGTCTTGCCTCTGTATATCGCATTGCTGCAGCGCCGTCTCCATCTACAGAACCAAAATTTCCGTGTCCGTCCACCAAAGGATATCTGGTATTCCAATCCTGTGCAAGCTTGACCAGCGCCTCATAGATAGAGCTGTCACCATGAGGATGATATTTACCCATTGTATCACCAACGATACGGGCACATTTTCTATGCGGCTTATCCGGTCCGTTGTTCAGTTCTACCATAGAGTGAAGAATTCTTCTCTGAACCGGCTTCAGTCCATCTCTTACATCAGGAAGCGCTCTGGCGGCTATAACACTCATGGCATAATCAATATAGGATTCTTCCATGGTTTTTTTCAAATCCACCTCGTGGATTTTATCAAAAATTGTACTATCGTCCATTTCTTTCCTCCCAATTAGATGTCGAGATTCTTAACAAATTTCGCATTATTTTCTATAAATTCACGTCTGGGTTCAACTCTTTCTCCCATGAGTGTATCAAATGTCATGTCAAGCTCTGATTCATTATCCTCATTAATGGAAACACGCAATAATATACGCTTTTCCGGATCCATAGTTGTATCCCAGAGCTGTTCCGCATCCATCTCGCCAAGTCCCTTATAACGCTGTATCTTATTATTCTGGTCTCTTCCGACCTCGTCCAATATCTTTGACAGCTCCTCATCACTGTAGGCATACCATGTCTTTTTGTTTTTATCCAGCTTATAAAGCGGCGGCTGAGCCAGATATACATGTCCCTTTCTAATCAGATCCGGCATAAACCTGAAGAAAAAGGTGAGCATCAGTGTTGCAATATGGGCACCATCAACATCGGCATCTGTCATGATAATTATTTTATCGTAACGAAGCTTTTCAATATTAAAATTCTCCCTGATACCGGTTCCAAAAGCCGTAATCATTGCCTTTATCTCCTCATTTCCGAGGATTCTGTCAATTCTGGCTTTCTCAACATTTAATATTTTTCCACGCAGCGGAAGAATTGCCTGCGTTGCTCTGGAGCGTGCCGTTTTCGCCGAGCCGCCCGCAGAATCTCCCTCTACGATATAAATTTCACAATTTTTTGGATCCGTATCGGAACAGTCAGCCAGCTTACCCGGAAGAGCCATATTGCTTTCAAGAGTACTTTTTCTGGCAACATCCCTCGCTTTTCTGGCCGCCATACGCGCTCTCTGTGCCAAAACAGCTTTTCCCACAATTGCCTTGGCAACCTGCGGATTCTGCTCCAAAAAGTAAGTAAGCTTTTCAGATACGAGACTTTCTACAGCTGTTCTTGCCTCCGCATTTCCCAGCTTCTGTTTTGTCTGTCCTTCAAACTGAGGCTCCGGAATCTTGATACTTACAATCGCCGTAAGTCCCTCTCTCAAATCATCACCGGATAAATTTTCTTCCTTTTCGCGAAGCAGTTTATTATTTCTGGCATAATCGTTAAATACCTTGGTAATCGCACTTTTAAATCCCGTCAGATGCATACCGCCCTCCGGCGTATTGATATTATTTACAAAGCTGAGTGTCGTGTCATTGTACGAATCATTATGCTGCAGGGCTACCTCAACATAAATATCATCCTTTGAACCCTCACAATATATAACTTTATCATAAAGACAGTTTTTATTTTTATTGATATATCTTACAAATTCTATAATTCCGCCTTCATAGTGGAAATTCTCCACTCTCTCTTTTCCCTCTCTCTTATCCTCCAAATGTATCTTGAGTCCCTTAGTAAGAAAAGCCATCTCACGAAGGCGGGTTCTTAATATATCATACACAAAAATAACATCATCAAATATTGTATCATCCGGCATAAATGTAACCTTTGTTCCTGTCTTATCCGTCTTGCCGATTTCTTTCAGCTTATACATGACGGCACCGCGCTCATAGCGCTGCTTGTATACTTTTCCGTCTCTTGAAATTTCTACTTCAAGCCAATTTGACAGAGCATTAACAACAGACGCACCGACACCATGAAGCCCGCCTGACACCTTGTAACCTCCGCCGCCGAATTTACCGCCGGCATGCAGAATAGTAAATACGACTTCTACCGCAGGAATACCCGCTTTTTCGTGTATTCCCGTAGGAATACCTCTACCGTTATCAATAACAGTCACTGAATTATCTTCATTAATATATACCTGAATTTCCGTACAGAACCCAGCAAGTGCTTCATCTATGGCATTATCTACAATTTCATAAACCAGATGATGAAGTCCTCTGGCAGATGTACTTCCTATATACATACCCGGTCTTTTTCTGACTGCTTCCAGACCTTCCAATATCTGAATTTGCTCCGCTCCATAGTTTGTGCTATCCTTATCGCTCATTTATATCCTCCTAACTGTATTTATCCTTCAATGTCTGTATTTTCCCTATGCAGGAATTAAAGTACCGGAAACAACCTTGTATATTTTGTCTATACTGAGTCTTTCCTTTATAAAATCATCATATCCTGTACATGTGATAATAGTTTGTATATCACTTATGGATGAAAGAAGTGCATTTCTTCTGCCGGAATCAAGCTCCGACATAACATCATCCAACAGTAATATGGGATTATCATTTATTACCCTTTTAACCAATTCAATTTCTGCCAGCTTGAGAGACAAAGCCACTGTCCTCTGCTGTCCCTGGGAACCAAACTTTTTCACATCCATATCATCAATCATAAATATGATGTCATCTCTGTGAGGTCCCATCTGGGTAGTCTGATATCTGATATCAATATCCTGCTTTTCAATAAGAGCATCCGCAAATGCTTCCTCACTTATATTTTTTTCATATACAAGCGCAAGCCTTTCTTTTCCTGATGTCAGTTTTCTATGTATATCAGGAATAATATCATTCATCATCTCAATAAAATTATTCCTGTCTTTTATTATTTTTATACCATAATTTACCAATTGATTATCCCAGACCGGTATCATATCAATTTGGCTTCTGTCAAATGATATCTGCTTCAATAAATTATTTCTCTGATTCAATACCTTATTATAGCTGCTTAGATTACTATAATATATTTTATTAAGCTGGCATAATTCCATGTCCATAAAGCGTCTGCGCTCCGCAGGACTGTTCTTGATGATTGTCATGTCCTCCGGAGAAAACATAATGATATTTACCATGCCGAAGAGTTCGTTGCTTCTTCTGATAGGTACCATGTCTATAGCAACGCCCTTATTCCTGCTTTTCCGAAGATGCATATCTATCCTGTGTCCGATATCATTTTTTATAATATCGGCTCTTATATGACACTCATCATTTTCAAATTTTATGATATCTCTGTCCCTGCTGCCTCTATGGGATCTGGTAGTTGCCAGCATATATATTGCTTCAAGCACATTTGTCTTTCCCTGTGCATTGTCACCATATAATATATTAATACCATGTGAAAAACTGATTTCCGCACCTTCATAATTTCTGAAATGATTCAGTGCAAGGTTATCCATAAACATATCATTTCATCCTAAATAATACATATTATTTCTGAATACTTATCTTATCTCCATCAAACTCAACTTCGGCACCGTCATACAGCTTTCTCCCTCTTCTGGTTTCAATCTCTCCATCCACCAGGACAAGTCCCTGTTGAATTAACTCCTTTGCATCTATTCCGCTGCCAGCCATTCCTGTTGCTTTTAATGCCTGTCCCAGCTTGATAAATTCCTCGCCCTCTCTTAATTTCAATATATGCATATTAGTAAGCTCCTACATTAATATTTACTGGAAGAACCACATATATATAGCTCTGGGCATCATCTTTTATAATACAAGGTGATTTTGCATCACGCATGTATAAATAAATATCCTCATCATCTATTACTCTCATTACATCCATAAGAAAACGAGGATTGAAACCTATAATAATTTCTTCGCCTTCTTTGCTTATCTCAAGCTCCTCATTCATAGAGCCCATCATGGTATCTACCTTCAGATACATATTATTATCATCCTTAATACTGACAATAATCGGTTTTTTGTCGGATTCCTTAATAAGCAGTGAAGCTCTGTCGATACAATCTAAAAATTCTCTGTTATTAACCTTGACCTTTATCTTATGATCCATAGAAAGCATCTGTACTATCTTATAATATTCACCCTCCAGCAACCTCGAAACAACGATTGTTTTATCAAATTCAAACAAAATATGTCTGTCGGTAAAATAGATTTTAACAATATCATCCACTCCACCGCTTATGATTTTTGAAATATCATTCAATGTCTTACCCGGAACAACAACCCTTATATCAGAGGAGTTTTCCTTTAATTCTATATTACGCAGAGATATTCTGTGTCCGTCCAGCGATACGACCGTAAGCTTTCCGTCCTTTACCTCGAAGAGCTCACCGGTCATCAGCTTATTATTTTCATTATCGGATATTGAAAATATCGTCTGCATGATTACCTCCTTTAAGGTGAACTGAGATATGGATATACTATTATTCTTCTCGACAGAAGGAAGCTCTGTAAAATCCTCTCCTGATTTTGAGGATATTACAAATTTTGCCTTTTCACATCTTATAATGGTTTTATAGTCCGGTGTTGATTCTATAAATATATCACTGTCAGGAAGCTTTCTTACAATATCCGTAAAAATCTTTGCCTCTATCGCAATCCTTCCCATTTCGATAACTTCACCCTCAAGCGTGGTTTCAATACCCAGCTCCAAATCATTTGCCGTAAGCTTAATGAAATCTGCATAAACGTCAATTAATACACATTCAAGAATAGGCATAGTCGTTTTCGTGGAAACTGCTTTGGAAACAATATTCAATGCAGACAGAAGGTTAGATTTTGAACATTTAAATTTCATCTGTTAATATCTCCTTTCAGGCGTGCGCCTATATATAAATATATAAAATAAATATAGTAGTCATAGTAGTAGAGGATGTGGATATGTTAAAAATTACCTCATCCCTTGTAAATTCTTAATTTATGTCCTTTAAAAAGTATGTTGTTAAGGTTGAATTTAGAGGATGATAAAGTATGGAAAACTTTTAGTAAAATTTTTCATAATAAATATATTTTTTCTAAATCAACACAATTTACATCTTAAATGAACAGCTTATAAACAATCTTTATGTTGAGGGATCCAGTTTTTTAATAATTGTGTCAACTGTTGACTTAAAAGAAGGATCGGTGTTTAATTTTTCTTCGACACGTTTTATTCCGTTTAAAACAGTAGCATGATCCTTACCGCCTACGGCATTGCCGATGGATTTAAGAGCAAGCACCGTATATTCCCTGCACAGGTACATGACAATTTGTCTTGCTATTGCGATATCCTGACTTCTTTTTTTGGATCTGATATCATCAATTGAAATATTGAGATGTTCAGATACCGTTTTAATAATCAAATCAGGTGTTATCACCTGCGAATTATCTTTTGATATAATGTCCTTCAGAGATTCCTGTGCTGTTTCGAGTGTAACCTCTTTTTTCAGAAGCTTGGAATAAATTGCTATCTTATTTAAAGCACCCTCCAATTCTCTGATGTTGTTTGTGATATTTTCGGCTATGTACTGATATACTTCATCAGGAATACCGGTAATCTGGTCTATCTCAGCTTTGTTGCGGAGAATTGCCATACGGGTTTCATAGTCCGGCTCGTGAATATCAATAGGAACGCCGCATTCAAATCTGGAACGGATTCTCTCGTTTAAGGATTTCAGTTCCTTCGGAGGTCTGTCAGATGAGAGAATAATTTGCTTGTTGTCGTTATAAAGTTCATTAAAGGTATTAAAAAATTCAGTTTGTGTGCTTTCCTTTTTAATGATAAATTGAACGTCATCAATGAGCAGTACGTCTACCTTACGATATTTTTCTCTGAACTCATTTGTCGTATGGTTTTTTATGGCTTCAATAATTTCATTTGTAAACGTTTCTGACGGAACATACAATACATTCGTATTATTATTTTTTTTCAAAATATAGTGTGCAATAGACTGCATGAGATGTGTCTTTCCAAGTCCCGCATTACCATATAAAAAAAGGGGATTGAAGTTGTCCTGTCCCGGAAGGTCGGCAACTGCCAGACAGGTTGCATGAGCATGTCTGTTGCCATCTCCGACTATAAATGTTTCAAAGGTATATTTAGGATTCAGATTACTTCTGCTGACTGCTGCCTGATAAGAAGACGACTGATTTGTAATCTCATCTTTTTCTTTATCGGATATGTAATTTTTTTTCTCGTCAATTACGATTTCTATATTAATATCATTTAACGTTTCCCTGATGGAAGAAAGAAGAAAAATATCAAATTCCTTTCTATATAGAAATTTGACAGCATTTTCACCTAATTTCTCATCCACATAAAAATATACGGTGTTATTCTTTACTTCATATATCTTAAGAGAGCGAATCCATGTATTGATCATAATACTTGATATGTCATATTGAGTTTCAAGAAGAGAAAGAATTTCTTCCCATTTTTTTTCTATTAATTCTTTCATAACTTCCTCCATAACATTATCTAAAATTAAAGTGCACATATGCTTATAATATACTACAAAAAAGAAATCATTTCAAGAAATTTAAACGCTTGAGTTTTCGTAGTTTTATCCACAGAACAGGATATATTATTTCCCGACATAAAAAAGAGAATGCAGCAATAAAATAAAATGGCATGTATATGGATGATATAGAAAAGCCCGCTTTCGTTCGGTTACTCACGCAACGGTTTTTCTATATCATTCATATATACATGCCATTTTATCTTATTGTTACAGTCTCTTCAAGTCTATTGTTAAGGTGTAACATACGCTTCCTTAATGAGTATTGTATCCCCATTTAAGATGATATTATATTTGTTCCATGATTCTTCGTTCAAATTCGGATTTTCGGTGTCATTATCTGTTATGATGTTATACTCGGGCTGTGTATTATCATTACTATCAGCAGACAAGGTATAATCGTCTTTAATAAGTGTTGTATCCCCGTTTGTTATAATGTCATATTCTATGTCATTTTCAACCTTCTGCTCATGGTGAACTGATATTTCTCTGATGACAGATGCACCTATACCGCATATAATAAATAGCAATAAGGATATTGCAATGATAGTATGTTTTCTTTTCATAACAATCAACCTCCTCCTAATACCATGATATTGTACCGGTATTATAACATCTTGCTTCGCAGGTTCCTTTTCCGAGATAAACTCCATATATGTAAAAGTTGTTATCCTGACCAAACCATCATCATAATCATTTTTCTGATTTATTATACAATATAACAATAAAAAATGCAATAGACATTTTTTTATTAAAATAATAATTTATAGAATTGTCATTCGATACCTTGCAAAAAACGTCAGATTGGTACTTTGGAAAGACATATTCGTTTTTAATTATAGTTTGCGGAAACCCAAGATTTAAATTATATAAGTTGAAAATGAAAGTATATAAATCTTATGTTAAGTAAATATTTGTTAATGTCAAATTATCCACATCAAAAAAAATGTTGAAAATAGTCAGAATATTCATTAATCCACATCAAAACAGGCACTTATCCACAAGTTAATAACAATTTGTGGATAAAATTATGTAAATTAATTGTATCATATTACAATAAGATAGATTAATTTATATACGTATTAAGGAGTAAAAATTGAAAAATTGAAAAAATTGAATAAAATAAAAGATTTGCTTGACGTATGTGTGCTTTTTCAATATAATATGGCTTGGTGTTTTTACTTACATATATGTAATATAATTTTAAGAAAATAGAGATTTATTATGTATATAATTGAAAGCATTAATATAGTTAGAAAGGAGAAATACGGATATGAAAATGACATTTCAGCCAAAAAGAAGACAGCGTTCAAAGGTTCATGGTTTCAGAAAGAGAATGAGCACTGCAAATGGAAGAAAGGTTCTGGCCGCCAGGAGAGCAAAGGGTAGAAAGCAGTTATCAGCTTAGGTCACATTTCATTGTGACCTTTTGTTTTGGAAAATGAGTGGTGAATAATATGAAAAACATTGTTACACTCAAGAATAGCAGAGAGTTCGGCAAGGTTTATAACCACAAAGAATCGTTTGCCAATAAATATTTAGTGATGTATCTGAGACACAACAACTCGGATTACAGTAGAATCGGAATCTCTGTTAGCAAAAAAGTTGGGAATAGCGTGGTCAGGCATCGTATTACCAGATTAATAAGAGAAAGCTATCGGTTAAATAAGGATAAATTAAAGACAGGATATGATATGGTTATTGTATCCCGTGCTGCCGCAAAGGGTAAAAATTATCATGAAATCGAGAGTGCATTTCTTCATTTGGCAGAGCTTCATCATCTTATTAAGGAGGGGTGAGGTAATCAGATGAAAAAAATATGTATTGCGCTGATTAAGTTCTATAGAAAATATATTTCTCCGATGAAAAGGTATGGAATGTGTAAATATACACCAACCTGTTCGGAATATGCTCTGCAGGCATATGAAAAATATGGTTTTTTTAAGGGAACTGCTCTTACGGTCTGGAGAATATTACGATGTAATCCATTTTCAAAGGGTGGATATGATCCGCTGCCATAAAAAGGTTTAAAATTGTTTGGAGGACAGTATGTTATTAACACAGCAAGGCGGCTTTATAATAAAGCCTATATCAAAGCTTTTAGGAGCTATCCTCAGTCTGTTGTATGACGGGCTCAACAGCCTTGGAATTATTAATATAGGTGTAGCTATTATATTGTTTACATTACTAATAAGACTCTGCCTGCTTCCGCTTATGATTAAGCAGAATAAAGCCAGCAAGGTAATGAACTATATTCAGCCTGAAATTAATAAAGTAGCAAAGAAGTATAAGGGAAAAAGAGATCAGGAATCTCTCATGGCACAACAGAGAGAGACGAGAGAGATACAGGAAAAATATGGCGCAAATATGACGGGAGGATGTCTGACAGGTATTATACAGATGCCTATATTCTTTGGTTTGTACAGAGTGATTCAGAATATTCCTGCCTATGTAGGAAAAATTAAGGATTTATACGAACCGATTGCAACTCGTATCTGTGAAAATCCTGATGCCATGAATACTTTAAGGGAATTTAAAAATCAAAATCAAACCTTAAAGTCAATTACGTTGACGGATGGCAATGTAAATACTGTTATTGATGTGCTTGCAAAATTTCCGGCAGATGCGTGGGACAGCTTTAAGGCGCTGTTTAACAATCAGGGCGAGATTGTAAATGCAATTAATCAGAATGTTCCTGAAATTAATGAAATATATACATTTTTTGGAATTAATCTTACTTCTGCTCCGGGATTTGCACTTACGGCTGCAATTATAATACCTATATTATCTATGATATTTCAGTTTTTGAGTATGCATGCTACACCGCAGGCAGCCAGCGATGATCCGACGCAGCAGGCAACCATGAAGACCATGAAGATGATGATGAATATTATGCCTATTATGTCATTTATTGTCTGCGTCAGTGTTCCGAGTGGTGTTGGTCTGTACTGGGCTGCGGGTTCTTTTGTCAGCTTCTTAACAACGATAATTATCAATGCATATTTCAAGCATTGCGACATGGAAAAAATTGTAAATAAGAGCATGGAAAAGGCTGCAAAGAAAAAGGCAAAAAGAGAAAAGAGCGGTAAAAAGACATTTATGGAAAAAATGCAGGAGGCTGCTTACGGACCACAGGAATCAAATCCGAGGGTTAACAGCAGTGCAGCTACAGCAAATCTGAAAAGCTATTCGTCAAATACAATGAGTAAGTCGAATGGCAATACAAAGTACAGAGAAGGAAGTCTTGCATCAAAAGCCAATATTATGCAGCGTTATAACAACGATAATGACAGTAAAAATTAAATGAAAGATATTTGAAAGAAAATCAATGTAATATAGTTGATTATTTTATAATGGAGGTAAAATTCGTGGAGTTTAGAGAATTTAAAGCTAAAACTGTGGATGAGGCTATCACGGCAGCTTCCATGGAGCTTGGCGTTGCCAGTACTGATTTAGAATATGAGGTTATAGATAAGGGAACCACCGGATTTCTGGGAATAGGTGCGAAGCCTGCTATTATAAAAGCAAAGAAAAAGGAGTCATTCCTTGACGACATAAAGGAATATCTTGATAATCTGTTTAAGGCTATGGATATTGAGGCACAAATCACGATAGATTATGATCAGGAAAACGGCAATATGGATATTGATATTGCAGGTCCTGAAATGGGTATTCTTATCGGTAAGAGAGGACAAACTCTCGATGCATTGCAGTATCTGATCAGCTTATTTGTAAATAAGAAGAGTGAATCGTATATCAGGGTAAAGCTTGATACGGAGAATTATCGTGCAAGAAGAAAGGATACATTGGAGAACCTTGCCAAGAATATTGCATTTAAGGTAAAGAGAACGAGAAGATCATTTACACTTGAGCCAATGAATCCATATGAGAGAAGAATTATTCATTCTGCATTGCAGAATGACAAGTATGTAGCTACCAGAAGCGAGGGTGAAGAGCCATATCGCAAGGTAGTCGTATACCTGAAGAAAAACTAAAGTGTTTTCACATAAAGTACATTAAAGGGCTGCGGCTCTAAGATAGTATAGTATGTATATACGTACCATACTATCTTAGAGCCGCAGCCCTTTAATGTATATTATATGATGCTTACTTTCCCATACAAAATTCCGAAAATATTTTGTTGACAAGATCATCCTCCAGTTCTTCCCCTATAATCTTACCGAGGCTGGTATAGGCTGCCATCAAATCAATCGTATAGAAATCCTCTCCAATATTCATGTCAATGCTTTCCAATACCTTGTTCAGACTATTTTGTGTATCGTATAGTAAGGCTTTGTGACGAAGATTTGTGATATATAGCTCGTCATTAAATTGCAGCTCATGATTGAAAAACATTTTTTTCAGCAGGTCATGTAAATCATTGATACCTCTGCCCTCTTTCGCTGATATCTCAAGAATTTCCGTGTCAATGACAGAAGTTATCAACATCTTATCAACAACAATTTTCTTGTCATTTTTATTAATGAGGGTGATTATTTTTTTACCCTTTATCTTATCCATTATAATATGGTCATTATCATTTAATTGTGTTGTTCCGTCAACGATGTAGAGAATCAAATCGGCATCGGAAATGGTGTCGAGAGCCTTGTCCACGCCGATACGTTCCACCACGTCGTTGGTGTTACGGATTCCCGCAGTGTCCACGATATTTAGCGATATTCCGTCGATATTTATAACCTCCTCGAGTGTGTCTCTTGTGGTGCCCTCAATATCTGTCACAATGGCGCGGTTTTCACCGAGGAGCATATTTAGGACGGAGGATTTACCTGCGTTCGGACGACCGACGATTACGGTTTTTATACCCTCACGGATTAGTCGACCGTCATTGCTTGAGTTTATTAGGTTATTTACAGTTATCAACAGATTACCAACAGTTGCTTTTAAATCCTGTGAATAGTTGTCCAGAGAGTAATTTTCGGGATCATCCAAGGCTGATTCGATATACGCAATATTGTATAATATTTTATCCCGAAGCTCTGATATGACAGTATGGAGCTTACCTGTCAGCTGACTGACAGAGGATTTTGCAGCCATATCATTTTTTGCATGTATTAAATCCATGACGGATTCAGCCTGAGACATATCAATTCTTCCGTTCAGAAACGCCCGTTTGGTGAATTCTCCCGGTTCAGCCGGTCTGGCACCAAGTCTTATGACAAGGTCAAATATTCTTTTCATGACGGTAATACCGCCATGACAATCCAGTTCCACCACATCTTCTGTCGTGTAGGTCGCAGGTGCGCGCATGACAAGAACAACCGCCTCGTCATAGATTTCATCCTCATACGATACAAATCCGTAGGCGGCTGTGTAGCTGTCCATGGTTAAAATGGATTTATGTTTATTTTTCGGTTGAAAGATTTTGTCCGCAATATGAAGCGCTTGCTCCCCGCTGATTCTGATTATTCCGATTCCGGAATTGCCCATGCCTGTTGCGATGGCAGCGATTGTGTCGTTCATGGAAAACCTCCAATTAAGTATTTATCTTACTATAGCATAAATCCTGCTTTTATGTATACATCTTTATAATCATAATATCAAAGAAAATAATTATAATAAGAGACGTAAAAAATGATTGTTTCCGTTTATATAAATATGTATAATATCAGATGGACATATGCAGCGATTGAAAAGGTTTATTAACGATGAACCGTATGGAGATAAGATACTATGGGCAGGACAGTAATCGAAGAAGAATATGATGTGGTGGTAGTCGGTGCCGGGCACGCAGGCTGTGAGGCGGCGCTTGCAGCTGCAAGAATGGGCATGAATACCATATTATTTACGATTAGCATGGACAGTGTAGCTATGATGCCGTGCAATCCGAATGTGGGCGGCAGCTCCAAGGGACATCTGGTACGTGAGATAGATGCGCTTGGCGGAGAAATGGGAAAAAATATAGATAAGACATATATTCAGTCGAAGATGCTGAATGTATCAAAGGGACCTGCTGTACATTCCCTTCGGGCGCAGGCGGACAAGGTGGAATATACAAAGCAGATGCGGCTTACCCTGCAGAATCAGGATAATCTGACACTCCGACAGGCGGAGGTTGCTGAGCTGTTGTATAAAACAGATTGTATGGATGATGAAAACAGTGATGAAAACGGGAATGAATCATCACAGAAATCAGAAAAAAAGGTCATCTGCGGCGTAAAAACCTTTTCCGGCGCCATTTACCATGCAGGGGCAGTCATCCTTTGTACCGGAACATACCTCAAGGCGAGGTGTATATATGGAGATGTGGTAAATTATACAGGACCGAACGGACTTCAGGCTGCAAATCATCTGTCAGCTTCTATGCGGGATGCCGGAATCTTTATCCGCAGATTCAAGACGGGTACACCGGCGAGGCTGGATAAGAAATCAATTGATTTTTCAAAGATGGAGGAGCAAAAGGGCGACGAGCGTATCGTGCCGTTTTCATTTACAAATACGGAGGAGGATATCAAGCGTGAACAGATATCCTGCTGGCTCACCTACACCAATGAAGAAACGCATAGAATTATAAGGGATAATATTGACCGCTCCCCGCTTTTTTCGGGTTTTATAGAGGGAACCGGACCGCGGTACTGCCCCTCTATAGAGGATAAGGTAATGAAATTCCCGGACAAGAACAGACATCAGTTATTTATTGAGCCGGAGGGAGAATTTACAAATGAAATGTACATGGGCGGAATGTCCTCCTCTCTCCCGGAGGACGTGCAGTATGCGATGATTCACACGGTTCCGGGATTGGAGCATGTGAAGATAGTGAGAAATGCATATGCAATAGAATATGATTGTATCAATGCTGTCAATTTGAAGGCAAATCTGGAATTTAAAGAGATGGAAGGACTGTTCTCCGCCGGGCAGATAAACGGCAGTTCGGGCTATGAGGAGGCTGCGGCACAGGGTATTATGGCAGGAATCAATGCGGCGCGCAAGCTGCAGGGCAGGAAATCGGTTATTCTTGACCGCTCGCAGGCATATATCGGTGTTCTGATTGACGACCTTGTGACGAAGGAAACGCAGGAGCCATATCGGATGATGACCTCCAGAGCGGAATACAGGCTGCTTTTAAGGCAGGACAATGCAGACCTGAGGCTGACTGACATCGGTCATGAGATAGGGCTTATTGATGAAGCGCGCTATGCGCGATTCTGTGAGAAACGCAGACAGATTGACGCGGAGATTGCCCGTATGAATGCAGTTACAATCGGTGCTAATAAAAGGACGCAGGAATTTCTGACTTCCCATGGGAGTGCTCCGCTTGGTACGGCTGCCACATTGGCAGAACTGATTCGCAGACCGGAGCTTTCTTATGAGATATTGGCAGAGCTGGATGAGGGAAGGCAGGAGCTGTCCTCTGAGGTTACGGAGCAGGTTGATATTGCCATAAAATACGACGGATATATCAGCCGCCAGAAGCAGCAGGTTGCGCATTTTCAGAGGATGGAAAAAAAGCTTATCCCGGCGGATATCAATTATGATGATGTTGCAAATCTCCGCAAGGAGGCAAGGCAGAAGCTTTCCGCAATCCGCCCCGCATCATTGGGACAGGCATCGAGGATATCGGGCGTATCCCCGGCTGACGTGTCCGTGCTTATGATTTATCTGACTGCAAAAACCAAATAACGGTAAAAAACAAAAAGGAAAAATAGCTTTATGTATAAAATAAAAGAGTATCTGGAATCCATATCCGAAAATCAAATAACACTCTCCGATTATCAGCTTTCCCAGTTTGAAAGATATTATGATATGCTGATTGAGAAGAATAAGGTCATGAATCTGACAGCAATCACAGAGCGGGAGGATGTTATATTAAAGCATTTTATAGACAGTGTTGCGCTTGCCGGATATATGAATCTGATGGATTGCTCTCTCAGGGTAATAGATGTGGGAACGGGTGCAGGCTTTCCGGGGATTCCGCTCAAGATAGCATTTCCGCAGCTCGATATTACGCTGTTTGATTCATTGCAGAAAAGAGTCAGTTTTTTGAATGCGGTTATAAATGAACTTCATCTCGATAAAACAGATATGCATGATACCGGTATCGGCAGATGCACGGCTGTCCATGGCAGAGCTGAGGAGGGCGGGCAGAACAGAGTGTTTCGAGAGCAGTTTGACCTTGTCTTGTCACGGGCGGTTGCAAATATGGCGGTGCTGTCAGAATATTGTATTCCGTTTGTGAGACAGGGAGGATATTTTGTTCCGTATAAGACAGAAAAGATAGATGAGGAATTAAGTCGGGGGAAAAAAGCAGTGTCCATACTCGGGGGGAGGATTGATAGGGTTGAAAGGCTGCAATTGGCTGATTCTGATATCAGAAGAAGCTTTGTATTTATAAAAAAAATAAAACCTACACCAAAGACCTACCCGAGAAAACCCGGTACAGCAAACAAACAGCCCCTTATATAAAGGGGCTGTTTGTTTATATTGATATACGGACTATTCGAATTCGAGATTTTATTTATTCTTATTATGACGTTTTTCCTGGCGTTTAAGTCTTAATTCATTTTGACGCTCGCGTATATTTTCCATTCCTTTTTTATCGGTAGGGAGAGTAGTTACGATAGCAAATACTTTCCCATCCCGTGTCTGCTTAAATTTCAGCTTGCATGCTTCCAAACCATGATACCAGCATCGTCCGACGCAGACATAGGAATTCGGAGTATTGGAAAACCATTTTATTTTTTTTGAAAGCTTTTTCTTGCACTTATAACAGCGTGCGGTCAGAAGCTCCTTGTCTTCAAGCGCTTCTTTCTTGTCATTAAACTCTCTGGAGATATATTCCATATAATTTTTGTGGTATGAGATAATCTCCTCATCTGCAGCTTTCGGATTATTATAGACATCATAGCAGTATCTGTCTTCCAAATCCTTAGGATGAATCTTTGACAGGACGACACCTGTGTAATATGCATCGTTTACAGCCGAATGAAACGGCCGGTCGATTTCTATGCTCAGGTTGTTTACAGCCTTTTCCAGCTTGACAATTGAGCCATTCTCATCCGTGGTATCCGCGTAAATCTGTTGGACATTATAGAATTTAAACGGTGTGTTCCATTGTGTCATGTGATAATATTCCATATTGTTTTGCAGATAGCTCAAATCCATAGCGCCCCATGTACAGAATATGTAGTCTTCGCCACACCATTTCAAAAATTCCCTGCACACCATATCGAAGGGCCTTCCCTTTCGCAGGGTTGATTCATCATAATTTAAAATAGATTTGATGTGCGGCTGGAGCTTCTTGTATATCCGGGGTTTTATTATGCTGGAATATGTGTCTGTTATATTAAATTTACTGTCAAGTCTGACAGCTCCGATTTCAATAATCTCAAACGGCATCCGTGGATTTTCTTTTTCATGTCCGCCACAGCATTGGTTCCATTCAAGATCAAATACGATGTAATACATAATGAGTCCTTTGCCGTTATTCTGCCTTTGACTTCATGACACGGAGATGTGAGTAGTCGTTTGCAGAGTTTGTTTCTTCGTTTCTCTCTTCCAGTTCCTTGCAGATATCATTTAAAATTTCAATTGCTTCGCTCTGTGATTTTGCATTGGCTGTTGCCGTCTGTGCAATCAGGACAGCCAGTCGTTCATTGCTGTTTACAATCTTGGTGGCGTTGTCCTCCTCCTTTTTCATTTGGAGCTTAGACATTAATTTGTCCTGCTTCAGTAATTCATCATACAGCCTTGCATTTTCTTCCTTCAGCTCAAGTATGATATCGAGCAGGGCCGACATGCTTTGTGTTCTGGAGACCTCCTCACGCTTTGCAACCGAGTAAATTCCTTTTTGTACCTTGGTCATTTCATTTTGCTTATCTATGTTAATGGAAGCAATCTCGTCAACCTTGGCAAGTATGGCATCTGCCATGAAATATGTGTCGACAATTACAATCAGGGATACAGCAATGATAACCTCTATACTTGTCGGATAAACGAGAATCAGATATAAATCAATCAGAAGAGCCGCTATAAAAGCCACGGCACTGATTGTAAGAGTGGATTGTGATTTACGCTTCATGTGCTACCTCCCTTTTATCAAAATAAAACTACATTACAGTTTACCATATTACTGTGAAATATTCAATCATTCCTTGTGCTTTGAAGCTTTGAAGGGCAAATTCTTTCCGGTGAGCTATTCAATAACAGACTGGAGGGAAATGAGCAGCAGATAAAATAAAACAGCTTCAACGCTGCCCGCTTAAGGGAAGACTAATCATGCGTTGCGCGCATGATAGTCGGAATGACCTGCTTCTTGCGGGATACCACACCGTTAAGCCTGATACGTCCGCCGGATATTGTATCAAGCTTAAATGCCTTTGCCAGAAGCTGTTCCGCGTCCTTTCCATAATAGAGGAGTTCTGTATTTTCCGTAAATATATTGGTAAGCATAAAGAACAGCATGTCAACCTCTTCATCGCCGTATATGGTCTCCATATATTTCAAAATCCGGTTTCCGGTGCTGCGCAATATATCACTGTTGAAGGACGTGATTTGTCCGATACCGAAAGTGAAGTTGTCGGTTGTGAACACCTTGTAATCCTGATGAAAAATTTCCTCATCTGTTTTGTCCTTCAGCCTGCTTCCCGCGTTGAACATCGCTACGGCAAATGCTTCAATATCCACATTTGCAAGCTTCGCCAGCTTGCGGCAGGCGTCCTCATCGACAGGCGTGCAGGTCGGGGAACGGAACATCAGTGTATCGGAAATAATGGCAGAGCACAGAAGACCTGCAATGTTCTTAGGTATTTCTATCCCGCTTTCCATAAACATCTGGTAGATGATGGTTGCCGTGCAGCCGAGGGGCTGGTTTCTGAAATAAACGGGGTTCATGGTCTGCAATCCGCCGATTCTGTGATGGTCAATAATCTCAAGTAAGGTGACCTCCTCAATTCCGTCCACAGTCTGGGCGTGTTCGTTATGATCCACCAGGATTACCTTTTTCGGATTTGCATTCAGATAATTTCGCTGGGAAATCAGTCCGACATACTTTCCGAATTCATTTAATACAGGATAATACTGATGCCGTTTTCCTGCCATCACTTCACGGATGTCCGTAATGTAATCCTCCGTCGAAAAGGTTATGAGGTTGGATTTCTTCATAAAGTGACGGATAGGAATACTCTGGTTAATCAGGCGTGCCACGGTGTAGGTGTCATAAGGTGTGCTTAAAATGAAGCAGTTCCTGTCCTCCGCCAGCTTGGTAATTGTTTTTGAAACGGCAGCGCCGTCACAGATGATTATGCACTGCGCTTCCATTTCAATGGCACAGAGCTGAGATTCATAGCGGTTCCCGAGGATTACGATATCTCCCTTGGATATATAATTTTCCATCATGTCAGGATTTGCGGCGGCAATTAATACCTTGCCTGTTCTGACTGATTCAGTCAGGTCTCCGACAATAAGCTTTGCGGAAAGTGTATCAATGATATTGGAATAAGGCGTATGTGACGTTGCAATAATTTCATTGTCATAGACCTCCATGTACGTCATGGCAATGTCTCGAACCGTAATCAGTCCTGCCAGATTGCCGTATTCATCCACGGAAGGAAGCGTTGTGGCGCCCGATGCGCTCAGAATTTCCCATGCATTTTTGATAGATATCTCGCCGGAAACACCGTCTAGGTGTCTGTACTCCACATCCTTGACCTGCGTGTAGACATTTTCCACATATGCAGGCGCTTCAACCGAGAATGTTTTGAGAACAAATTCCGTTTCTGCATTCACATCCCCCGCTCTTTTCGGTACATAGCATTTACCGGTAATGGCATGTTTCAGGTAGGCATAGCAAATTGCGGAGCATATGGAATCCGTATCCGGATTTTTATGTCCGATAACATATATTTTTTCATTACTGTTTGTGTTTACTTCCGTTGTCATAGTGTCTCCTTATAAAATATGTTCTGTATGCAGAACATGATTGAAATGCTAATATAATATCATGGTTGTTTTAATTTTGCAACGAGGACGCTGTGTAAATAATTTACAGCATAAAAAAAACCGGTACACTTGTTTTGTCGAGTGTACCGGTTTTTTTCATAATTCGACTTATTACAATACGGATTTCCTTTTTTTGTTTATTATAATCATGCCTGCGCCACTGAATGCTGCCAGAGCAAGCAGAAGCAATGTTATATTTGTTTCACCTGTTTTTGGCACGTCATCTTTTGCTGCGTTAATACTGATATTTGTCGAGACTTCACCATCTGTATAAACAATTGTCACTTCATGCTTTCCGACAGAAAGCGTTTTTAAATATGAAGGCTTAAAAGTAATAATCGTACTTCCTGATGCTGCGGTGTAGTTTGCCGGATCAATCGTAACCCCATCTACCTTAACGGCTGTAAATTTCTCAAACGCACCGTCCGCGCGAACAGTCAGGTTAGAAGATCCGCCCTTCCATGTACTGTTTGCACCTTCCAATATAGCATATGTGCCATTTACGGTAATTGTCACGTTCAGTGTGATAGTATCGCCGTTAGAAAGTGTAAAGCTTGCCGGATCAACGGTAACTGTGCACCCCGAGACATATGACTCTGTATCTAAATTATACAACTCGCAATTTCCGATGGTATCATAGCTCTGTGATCCGGAATAAGGAACATACTGGTCCTCTATGTATTCTCCCGTCGCCTTGTCGCTGTCGGAAAAATTCAGAATAAAATATACCGGAGCCTCTCGTCCTGTAACCTCCAGATAATAGTTACCGTTCCATGCAACCGGACTTCCGTTGGCATCGACAACAGATACATTTCCTTTTACAGTGGCTGAACCACTAATACCCTGAGCCCAGCAAAAAGTGCATTCTCCTGTTTTTAGCATATCAAACAATTCCTGTGTAAGGATTGTCTCATCGTTGAATTCACTGTTAAAATACCAGGATGTTGCTTTTGTAAAAACATTACCATTGTCGCATATCCAATCCGTGGGATTCCAATCCTTGGGAGTCGGTAAAGCACTTCCGACATCGGCTTGCGTATAAGTTACCGTTGTTGATTCGGCATTTAATTCGTAAAATGTTACGGTTACAGAGACATTGTCATCTGTCGTCTCTGTTGTTTCCGTTGTTTCCGTTGTTTCCGTTGTTTCTGTTGTTAAATCACTGGTCTCTTCGGCAAAGGATGTCAATCCCATGGCAAAAATCATTACCATCGCCGCTAATACAGCGACTATTTTTTTCAGTTTTCCTCGTCTTTTCATATATGTCTCCCTTCTTGTTCATTTTTGTTGTATTTTCTTCGCCGCAGTACAATTATAGCAAACACCGCTAACGATTTGTAGTTCACACTTATGCCAATTTTCCGGATATTACCTTATATCCGTTTCTCCAAACATAAAATTTATATAGATATGAAACAGGCCTATTCTGGATTTTGTTCCCGTTTTTTTATAAATAGAAGCAATATGTCTCTGCAAACATCGGCGTGATATATAAAAGCTGTCGGCTATCTCCTGAGCATTGTCCTCAGTTGCAATCAGTCTTTTAAATACCTCGGATTCGCGCGGCGTCAGACAAAAGTGTTTGACAAAAAGCTCCCAGCTTTTTTTATTTGAATCCTCCATAAGCTTCCCCTCCCTCATTTATTATTCTATGTGAACGATGCTTGTCTCCATATTATTCCACGGGTATATATAAATCTTCAATATATATTCCGTATACCATATTAATATCAATGATATCGGTAAATTCCAACGTATCCGTTTGATATGTCCGTTCATTCTCATCCTCAAAAAATGTGCTGCCGCTCTGTATAAAACTCTCCTCCGGATTATGGCTTACGATAATCTGTTCACTGCCATCAATTAATTTGAACTTAACCGTAATGGTGGTATCCGATATCCCCAGTTCATCATATGGAAAGTTAGATATATCAGCCTTTAACACCATGCCGGACGGTGTTAATTCGATATGCTCTACCGTTGCGGTTGTATCGATATAGGAAAATATCATATCTGAGGTTCCTTCAATCGTTATATTTTCAGTTACGGTTTTCCACAAAGGAAATGTAATGCTCCACATTCCTTCCACGAGCATTTCCGGGTTATCGGAATAAGGATCAATTTCCAAATCTTTGAAATAAGCCGTTACATTGCAGCCCTCCTCCAAATCCCGGTTATAGTTCATGCTGACAACATAAGTTGCCACGTTGGGCTTTTCGGCGCTTACTTCAAGAAGCTCGCAGCCTTTGGCACCGGATAGCAGGTTGTCATTGTTATAGTTATCTCCTTCACAGAAACAGAAATAATCAAAACCTACCGCATCCGAGAATTTAATGTTAGATGATGCCGTTATCTTTACTAATAAATAGATGTTATGGTTATCTATCATGACCTCCTGTAGTTCAAGCATTAAATCGGGTTTGCTTTCAATATATACCGTTTCGCTGTCTATACCATTTTCATTCGCTTCCTCCTTTGAAGAAAATCCAAAAAAGTTCAGAAGGTTCTCCTTAAATGTTGCGAAAATGTCTGCATGAACCTCTAATGCGGTGACGGATATCAGGCAGATGATACAAATTACACAGGCTGCAACGCGCAATAGCCGTTTTTTACCGGCTTTTCTAATCGGTAGTTCATTTTCGTCCTCTTCTTCCTGTTTAATTAATTTTAATGTTTCCTCCACTCTTTTATCATAGGATGCCGAAATATTTATATCTCTGGAAAGTTTTTTGATTTCTTTGTCAAATTTTTTCATGATATTCACCCGTTTCCTTTCCCTTTTCATCCAACATATTCCTTAGAAGCTCTTTTCCGCGATTCAAGCGTGATTTGACAGTTCCCATCGGAATATCCAGTACATGGGAAATATCCCGTATAGATAAATCATTATAATAAAATAATACAATGACGAGACGATACTCTTCCCTTAATGACTGAACAATATCCCACAGCTCATTATAGCTGTCATAGGTTGGTTCTATCAGGTCGCCGACCTTTTCAGTTTCCAGAAGCGCCAGCCTTTTTTTTCTGATTTTTAACGCCTCGTTTTTTGTAATTGTTATCATCCATGTTTTGAATTTGCGTGGATTTTTTAATTGATGTAGATGCTCATATCCTTTCAAAATGGCATTACATGCTGCATCCTCCGCATCCATCTCATTTTTTAAGATAGCGTATGCAACCGTATACAGCTGATTTCTGTATTGATTGATACATTCACAATAGTCCGATCGCTTCATCCTTTGCTTCCTCTCTTCATGGCATTTCTCTATAAATTAAACCCCTCTATACATAATGATACAGTAAAGTGAAAAAAAGTTCCCTAAAAATAAAAATTGTGAAAAAAATTGAGGTAAAAAAAACCGAAAATCTTGAAGAATAAGATTTTCGGCAGATTAGACAGCGTTCCCGAGGCGATTCGAACGCCCGACCTACCGCTTAGGAGGCGGTTGCTCTATCCTGCTGAGCTACGGAAACATACACGATACTATTTTAAAATAATATTTCTGAAAAGTAAATAGGAAAATGCGATAAGATTCGGTTATTTTTGAAATGAGAATAAGAAATGATTATTGGAATGTTGATATTATGTAAATATAATAGTAAAATTGAAAATGAGATGTTTAATAATATAGCCTCAAGAAAAAAATTATTTTTACGAAAGAAGGGTATGTGTGGCAAATAAGAACGATAAAAAGATGGAAGACAATGGTAATAGAGAATCCCGTGCTTAACACGATGTATCATATCGCGGGCAATATAGCGCTTGACCACTCCGTGGCATCAATCGTGCAGGCAGGAAAAACTAATAGAAATTCTCAATTTCCCTATTCCGGAAGAAGGAATATTTTTTTATATGATAGTATGTATGAATTTGAAACTAAGCTGAAACAAAAATAAAAATTTAAGTGAAAGGTTTTTGTGTCAATGTCACAGTGACACTGGCTGATATTAGAACAGAATCCCGGAAGGTGTTGGGAGTGTGTATGTGGTAGACGGGAGAAAGAGTGAGGAGGCATAAAACATGGCGGAAATACTTGCAGTGGATGAGATGCTGTTTCGTAAGATTTTACTTGCAATTGAAGATGAACAATGATTCCTGCTGTGAAGGAAGCAATCAACATCTTCGCAGATGAGGTCAAATACTATATTTATGGCATGTATGATTTGGACCAGAGCCTTCATGCAAAGATTGAGGAGGATTATTTTCCGGACTTAACGGACAAACTGAACGGGATACTGGAGGATACGAGGAACACCCTGACAGCGTGAAGGACAGTTATGGACGGCATTTATGACATTCTTCCGCTGGAACCGAAGACAACGGAATTAATGGAGGTTGCGTTTGAAGGACTGTAAATAAGGATATAATGGGATATGAACCGCCTTATAAACCAGGAACAATGGTCGCAGAAATTGAATTAACAGAAAATACGACATTTGTGCGTGTTTATGATAAGGCTAACTCAAGGATGCAGGGTGGCTGGGTTATGAAGGCTGAGGATATTGCAGGATTAACACCACAAGAAATACAGAATAAATTTGCGTTGCCTAATACTCCCTAATATGTTTGTGATGTAAATCCGGAAGTAGGAACACGATTAAGAACTGGAGAAGTTAATCCACTATTTGGATTTGACGGTGGCGGACAACAGTATGATTTGATTATTAATGGAAAAAATGTTGGAACATTTACTAATGAAAAGATGATAGGGCAATGATGGAGATTCAAAATAACAAAGTATTGGTGAAAGGCAAGACGTTGCAGTTCACTAATAGAATTATTGAGGCAGTAGAATATTGTGGAAAAGTTGTGATTGTGTTTGATACAGATGAAGATGGTGGATATGATAATGTATTTTGTTATAACCTGGATTCAAAATTGCTTTGGAGAATAAAACCAGCACCAATAGAAATTGGTGGAACTGCAAGAAGCCCATATGTGGGTGTTGATGTAATAGATGGCAATTGTAGGGCGATAGATTTCTTTGGAAGAAGGTTTTTAGTTGATATCGAAACTGGAAAAATTCTTTCGAAAGATATTGTTCGATAAACATTTATTATGTTTCCACATAAGGATATCCAACCCACCTTACCCCAACTGTTTTTATTAACAGCTTTCGTCTTGCCCTTACAGAGTAATGGCAATAGCGTAAGAATAGCAAGCAAGTATTAATATGTATTTTCAGAAGATTGATAAATATCATATACGGAATGCTTAAGGACGGTACAGAATACCGAATGCCGGAAGTGATTTATATGAATCATACAAACCGGTAGTTAGACGTATTGAAAGTCCTGTTAATGAACCAGTAAGAGAGAAAACTGTTTTATCAGACGAAGAAGTTGATAATCTATTAGACAAATTAGTAGAAAATAAGAAATATAATGTTGCTTGTGCCGTAGCACTTGCAGTTTTTTCAGGTGCCCGCAAGAAAGAATTAACTAGGTTCAAAGTTGATTATTTTAAAGACGAAAATATTATATTTAATGCGATGTGGAAAACGCCAGAAAAAATCCGCACAAAAGGCAGGGGAAATAAAACTGGGAAGATGCTTTATAAATATACTCTACTCGATTTCAAAAAATATTATGACTTATGGATGAAAGAAAGAGAAGAACGAGGAATAGAATGCGAATATTTACTTTGTACGGAAGAAGATGGAAAATGGATACAAACAAAGATAACTCCAATAAATCTCCAATTTCAAAGGGATTATCAAGAATTTCAATCTCCAAAATTTTCTTGACATTATTTTAGCTATAGAGTAATATAATAGATACAAGGAAATGATTTTCCTTAAAGTCTTTGGACTCAAAATATTTCCCGCCATCCGTAAGGCGGTATATAAAAGCACGGAGGCAAAATATTTCTCGCTACCTGTAAAGCGAGTAATAAAAGCACAGGGACAAAATATTTGAGGGCTCTTCGGAGTCCTCTTCTATTGTGAGGGGCAAATGACAAAAGAGAAATTTTATTTTTTATCAGATGAATATTGTGATAAATTTTCCAAATATGGCGTTATGTCAAATAAAGAGACTACTGCTAACGAATTGCATCGCAGACCATGTTATTATGCTATTCAAGATATAAAAAACTCAGATATATATTGGATGATACCCATATCTTCGCAAGTTGATAAATATAAGAATATTTTAAATAAAAAACTTGAAAGATATAAAGTGTATGATGGATTAGAATTTGGATATGTCCAAGGTAGAGAAGCTGCTTTTTTATTACAAAACATTTGTCCAGTCACAGAAAAATACATTGTTGAAAAATACATAGATGAAAAAACCGGAAAAGATGTGTCTATTCCAAATGACTTGAAAAGAAAGCTAAATGCAAAAGCGAAGAAAATTATGAATAAATATTATCAAGGAACTAAGATTGTTATAACCGATGTAGGAGTATGATTTTCAAGGTGTGTCCAATTTTAGGAAGAAGAACATCGGCCTGGATAATTATAAGTAATTAGAGTTAATGTCAAGTGCGGTAATACAACAATACCAGATTTAAGTGATAAGGTAGTCAAGAATCCTATGAATAACCGCATGCAAAAAAGATATGCAAAGCAGTTACATTATATGTGTTAAGAGTCAGCGGAACAATATTTAAGCTATAAGACATTTTTAATTCAAATTGGATGGATGCCCAAGTAAGAGCAGCATTAAATAGTGGTGTTACTACAGGAAAATATTTATTTACAATTATATTTTGTTCAGGGGGAATTGCGATGTATCTTGTTTTTGATGTAGGCGGAACATTTATAAAGTATGCACGGATGGCGTCGGATGGACAGATTGTCGAAAAGAGTAAGGTTCCAACACCATGCCAGCCGGGTGACGGAATGGAAGATTTTGTAGCTGTGATTGTTGAGATATATAACAGATACAAGGATATAGATAAGGTTGAGGGAATCGCCATGGGACTTCCGGGACAGATAGATGTTGAAAAAGGCATTGTATACGGAGGTGGTGCATTAAAGTATCTGGATGAGGTTGCATTGGGGCAGATTTTGTCTGAACGATGTGACGGCATATCTGTTTCTCTGGAAAATGATGCGAAATGTGCAGCGCTGGCAGAGGTGTGGATGGGCAATGCAAAAGATGTTCAAAATGCATGCGTCATAGTGTTCGGTACCGGAGTCGGAGGCGGAATTATAATTAATGGAAAGGTACATCACGGAAGCCGTATGCTCGCCGGAGAGGTGTCCTACTTCCTTGATAATATGACGAGAGATGATCTGGAATACATCAAACCGATTGAACAATTGGGAATATATGAGGCATATGATACAGATTCTTTTATCATATCCTCTGTTGTATCTACTAACGCACTGACTTATCATGTTGCAAAGAAGAAGAAATTAAAGCCGGAAGCTGTAAGCGGTGAGCTTATTTACAAATGGGTAAGAGAAGGTGATGCAGAAGTACAGGATATTCTTGAAGATTTTTATTTCAAAATCGCCAAAATGTGCTGCAGTCTGTATGTAACACTTAATCCGGATGTTATATTGCTCGGCGGAGGTATCAGCGCAGAACCTGCATTTATAGAAGGAGTCAGAAAATATGTAGACAAAATAAAAAAGATAACCAAGGTATTTAACGGAATCAGGATCGATATCTGTAAGCATCGAAATGATTCAAATCTGTATGGAGCATTATACAACTTCAAACAAAAAAATGAGGATGGGTTGCCGCAATAAAATAATATAGCATGTCTCCATGTATGACGTAGGGAAACCGTTTGTGAACGCCGGTACTTAGCGAGGTACTTTCGAGCTTAGTACCGCTGCGTGAGCAACCGAGCGAAAGCGGGTTTTCCTACGTCATACATGGAGACATGCTATATTATTTTATTGCGGCAACCCATCCTATTTTTACTGTACATCAGATGCGTACAATCCCCTGTAACCAGACCTCTCCTCTGAACCGGCGCCCTTCCTTCGGCTCGCCTTGAAGATCTGCACTGTTTATGCCTATATTCATGATGACGTTATTTGCTTCAAGTAACAGGTTATAAATCAGTTCACCGGTATATGAATTCTTCAATGCGGTTACTTTAAGTATATTACCGATTACCATATAATGGTCACATTCTACGCCGCAAGGCATAAAGCTTGTGTCTACAATAGAAAGGATATCCTCGTTCTGGATTCTGCCTGTCAAAGATGTATAGGTGTCCATCTCATCCATTGTCAGGTTTTCTATTGCTTCTGCATCGCCGTTTTTTGCTGCGGCGAGCAGGTTGTTATGCATGGTGAGGAGTTCATCCTGATAACGCTGCTGTTCTTTATTTCGTTTGACTCCCAACAGAATAGTTCCACTGATGGACAAACCTGAGAATTTCACCTGTGTCATGTGCCGGTTGGAATAATTAAACCACTTTGATTTGGCATAGTCTGCAATATTCAGGATATAGAATATTAACGTCATGCCAAGACGATAATCCTCACATACGCCGGCATAGGATTCCTTGTCTGTCTGTTTTTCAATAGAAATATTCTCATACTCCATGAAAGAATCCCCTTTCATATATGGAAAATAATGTTCAATAGACAGAGCTCCATTGATATCATATTCGCCAATCAGAGTAAGTCCCATAGACGGACCGAAATCCTTTTCAAACTGTATGAGAGAGGTGTCAACATTGACAGTAGTAACAACCTTTCTGTTTGGTTCCCGCAGAGTATGAAAATAAATCTGTTCCAGCTGTTTGCGGGATTTAATCTTACTAAATCCGATTGCACGCAGATACGAATGCATGAAAACCTCCTAGCTGATCTTTGTTTTCCCACCCATGTATGGCTGAAGGACTGTTGGAATGTTTATGCTTCCATCTTCATTTAAGTTATTTTCAAGAAATGCAATAAGCATACGAGGCGGAGCAACCACCGTATTGTTCAAGGTATGCGCAAAATATTTACCGTCCTTACCCTTGACTCTTATTCGCAGTCTTCTGGCCTGTGCATCTCCCAGATTAGAGCAGCTTCCGACCTCAAAATATTTTTGCTGGCGCGGAGACCATGCTTCTACATCATATGACTTCACCTTTAGGTCCGCCAAATCACCGGAACAACACTCGATTGTTCTGACAGGTATATCCATGGAACGGAACAAATCAACAGTATTCTTCCACAGCTTGTCAAACCACATTGGACTTTCCTCAGGCTTGCAGACAACAATCATCTCCTGTTTCTCAAACTGATGAATTCTGTATACGCCTCTCTCTTCTATTCCATGTGCACCTTTTTCCTTTCTGAAGCAAGGTGAATAGCTGGTGAGTGTTCTCGGAAGTGTCTCCTCCGGCAGCATGGTATCAATAAATTTACCGATCATGGAATGCTCGCTGGTACCAATCAGATACAGATCCTCGCCTTCAATCTTGTACATCATTGCGTCCATTTCAGCAAAGCTCATAACGCCGGTTACAACGTCACTGCGAATCATGAACGGAGGAATACAGTATGTGAAGCCTCGGTCTATCATAAAATCTCTGGCATAAGAAATGATTGCAGAATGTAATCTTGCAATATCTCCCATGAGATAGTAAAATCCGTTTCCTGCCACCTTTCTTGCGCTGTCAAGGTCAATGCCGTTCAACTTCTCCATAATATCTGTGTGATAAGGAACCTCAAAAGCAGGAATAATCGGCTCGCCGAAACGCTCAAGCTCAACGTTTTCAGAATCATCCTTACCGATAGGAACGGTCGGATCAATTATATTCGGGATAACCATCATGATTTTTTTCAGGTTCTCTCTTACTTCAGGCTCCAGCTTCTCAAGCTCTGCCAGACGAGCTGCGTTTTTGGAAACCTCCTTCTTGACCTCTTCCGCTTCATCCTTCTTTCCCTGTGCCATGAGTGCCCCGATTTGCTTTGCTATGGAGTTCTTTTTGGCACGAAGCTCATCTGCCTCCTGCTGGATAGCGCGGGACTGTTTATCAAGCTCAATTGCTTCATCTACAAGAGGGAGCTTGCTGTCCTGAAACTTCTTTTTAATATTCTCCTTCACAATGTCCGGATTTTCTCTGACAAACCTAATGTCTAGCATATTAGTACTCCTTTTCTATATAATTATGATGTTATTCTTATAAATCAAAGCTTATGTCATCCTCAGTCTCGCTGGTCAGGTCCTCTATTTCCTCCTCGACAGTCTTTGCGCGCTCTAAAGCTTCTTTTTCCTCATCTGACAGAGGAATGTAGGATTCACCCTTGATAATTTCTTTCGCGTAGGTAAAACAGCCCTCTCTGGAATGCATGGCGTTTAATATTATACCCGTATTATCATCATTCAACAATGCAATGACAAAACTTAATTTTCCTGCCATCTCATCAAATGCGTCATATTTTACCAGTCCGTATTTACTGAAGCAGGAGGATAAGTGCTTTTTTATCTTCTTATGTTCCTTCGTTATCCTCTTTGCATTGGCTTTGACCTGATCCATTTCTTTAAAACGTATGCGTATAACCTTCTCCAAGTCCGCGCCTTTTTTCCCGCTCATAAGAGCACTGTATTTTCTGCTTATAATATTCATCTTATATATAATAACAAAAATCAGTATGATTAGTATTATTACCAGGACAGCAAGAATTGTTGTGAAGGTAGTCAGATTCATACCGAATATGGTTGGGTTTTCCATTGTACTTCCTCGCTTTACATTCCGGCACCATATAGCAGCTGTATAATACGCTCCAAGTCGTCTTCTGAGTAGTACTCAATTTCAATCTTTCCCCTGTTTCTGTCCTTTGCTTTGATGACGGCTTTTGTGCCGAGTGCGTTTTTGATTCGTTCTTCTATTTCTTTATATAGGAAGGAAAGATCATCTGTAGTGGCTGCCGCTTCTTTTTCTTTGACTGGCTTCCCCGATAATAATTTCTTCACATAGCTTTCGGTTTCACGAACCGACAGCTTTTTATCAAATATATAGAGTGCCGTATCATACTGCAGCTCAGGATCATCTATCGTGATAAGCGCTCTGACATGGCCGGTTGAAAGCATATCGTCAATCAGCATTTGCTGTACTTTGTCAGTCAGCTTTAGCAACCTTAAAGAATTTGTAATTGTGGTTCTGCTCTTTGATACCCGTTCAGCTACCTCATCCTGTTTAAGATTGAATTCTTTAATCAGTCGTTCGTAGGCGTGTGCCTCTTCTATAGGATTTAAGTCTTCCCGCTGTATATTTTCAATCAGGGCAATCTCAACAACCTCCTGATCCGAGTAGTCCTTGATTACAACCGGAACCTCAGTCAGACCTGCAAGTCTTGCCGCTCTCCAGCGGCGTTCTCCTGCAATCAGTTCATAGTAACCCTTACGTTTTACTACAACCAGTGGCTCAATTACCCCAAACTGTCTGATGGATTCTGCCAATTCCGCCAATGCATCCTCATCGAAATGTTTTCTCGGCTGGTTTTTATTCGGCTCTATCCGGTTTATATTTAAGGTTTGCTCAACCTTTTTGATAACCTCTTTTACTTCTGTTTTGGTGACAATAGTCTTCTTTGGTGCTGCTGCTTTTGATGTGCCCGGTTCATCCGTGGGAATAAGATTGTCAAGCCCTCTGCCTAACCCTCTTTTAGCTGCCATGTTACTCCTCCTTAGCATAAACAAATAATGTGTTTTTGGTGATGTGCAAATAACACAGTTTACATATTTGCAAATAATTTATTTTTTATAACCTCCGTCGCCAGATCCCGATATCCCTGTGCACCCGCCGAGCGGCTGTCATACAGGTTAATCGGAAGCCCGAAGCTTGGCGCTTCGGCAAGCCTGACGTTTCTCGGAATAATAGTCTTATATATAAACTGATCAAGATTGTTTTTTACGTTCTCAACAACCTCAAGTGACAGATTGGTTCGCGCATCATACATGGTAAACACAACGCCCTCTATCTCCAGAGCTTTGTTTAGTTTTTTCTTGATAAGATTGATGGTGTAAATGAGCTGTGATAATCCGTCCAACGCAAAAAATTCACATTGTATCGGGACGATGACCGTATCAGCAGCTGTCATGGAGTTCACTGTCAATATACCGAGAGCCGGCGGACAATCTATGATAATAAAATCGTATTTGTCACGAATATCGGCGAGCAGTTCTTTTAATATGTATTGCGGATTCTCCGTGCCGATAAAATCTACTTCTGCTCCGGCAAGATTTCTGCTGGAAGGAAGAACACTTAAATTCAGTTTGCTGCCAAGGGGACGGACAATCATACATTCGCCCACATTACATTCTCCGCACATAGCGTCATAGATTGTGAGGGAAAGTGTATTTTTGTCAATGCCAAATCCGCTTGTCAGATTCCCCTGAGGATCCATATCTACAGCCAGAACCTTTTTCTTCTTTTCTGCAAGACAGGCAGCCAGATTAATTGAAGTTGTAGTTTTTCCGACGCCACCTTTTTGGTTGGCTATAGCAATAATTCTACCCATGATGTTCTCTTAAACCTCCATATTTAGTCACCATTATAGCACTAACTGACTTCTTTCGCCATATCTAAATATGGTGTACAAATTATATGGCATACAATATCTAGAAAATTACGTGCGTACATGTAAAAGAGTTAATTATACCTTGGCTTCACGAATTGCAAATTAGTTGAATTTTAAGCATGTTTCACGTGTTTAATTTTATGTTTCACGTGAAACAATTTGTGTATAATATAGTGTGATTTGTATAAGTGATGTGTGTTATAAATAATATTAATGAAAATGTTTCACGTGAAACATTTTGCACATAATAAAGAATAATTTGCATAAATAAGGGCTGCCTCGCTCAATTGATATGGCATGTGTAGATGTATAATGAAAAAACCGTTGTGCGGGCAACCGAGCGAAATCGGACTTTCCTTTATCATCTATATATGCCATGTCAATTGAGCAAACCGGTTTTTCGAGAGGTAATAGTGATAGATTGTAATGCATTACAGAATTATCTCCGGCAAACTTACATAAGGGATATTATTTCCTGTTATTATTTGTATTATTGAAATAATGTTATTGCTCATATCAAATCATGATTTATGTTTATAATTCTGATACTATACTTGATATATGTGCTTTTTCTAAGATGTTTCACGTGAAACATCTTGCGCTATATAAAATATTTAATGTGCTCTTTATATACTTACATGCATACATGATATTGTAAAATTTTTGCGACAATATTATAGTAACTATAAAAATATTATAATTTAATATCACATGATCTAAGGATAGGGATAATTACAAATTTTCTTCGTTTGTACAACCTGTTTTATATGGGGTTAAATATTATCTTGATAATCCGACTTTGTTATTATAAGCATGTATTTTTTGGTTTGAATGATAGAAAGATGATTTAAACTAATTAGATAGTTGAGATGTTTCACGTGAAACATTGTTAAACCAATATATGTGTATTCTGTTTTTGTTTATGTGTAAGTAAAGCATGCATGCTATAATGCGCACGTCAAAATCACAATATACTTATTAATATATGACTTGTGATGAGGTATGCGTATATTGATTTATATTATTATGTGAAAGATGAAAAGATATAGATAAGGGTGTTTCACGTGAAACATATGATTTTTGAAAAAAGTGGATAACTTTTATAAGTTATCCCCAAAATGGATGAGTAATCCACAGAGTTATTCACATTATTGTGGATAACTCTGCATAAAACTATAATTTAATCTGAAGATACTGTTTTTGAGAAATAATAATAAAAACACATTATATTGTAGTTTAGAAAGTTTACACACAATATATGCATAATAATTATACAGTTAAGCTGTGTTTTCCTGCATCATATATATCCATACCATATCAGCGGAATAAGACAGCCTCTTTTATTTATTATAAGAATATTCCAAACCCCTTACATCTGCTCAGGACATTCAATGCCCAAAAGAAGCAGTGCGTCCCGGATGGTTTTTCTGGTCAGGCAGACCAGTGTCATTCTTGCATCGCGCAGCGCTTTATCCTCTACATTGATGCGGTTTGTATTATAGAATTTATTGAAGGACTGTGCTACATCAACGGCAAATCTTGCAACAACAGAGGGCTCGTATTTTTCGGATGCGTCATATATTACCTTAGGGAATCTGGAAATCTCCTTTAATAAATCCATGGATTCCGTATCTGTAAGCAGAGTATAATCTATGGCGCTGCCCGGGGCAAAATCCGTTACCTTGCGGAGGATGCTGGAGCATCTTGCATAGGTATACTGCACATATGGTCCGGTCTCTCCGTCGAAGTTTAGCAGCTTTTCCCATTTAAAGGAGACATCCTTGATACGCTGATTGTAGAGGTCGTTGAAGATAACCGCGCCTACGCCGATTTTTTTGGCTGTTTCCTCCTTGTCGGGAATGTCCGGGTTTTTCTCCTCAATGATTTCTTTTATCTTGGAAATGGATTCAAGCAGAATGTCCTCTGCATAGATAACGTTTCCGCTTCTTGTTGAGAGCTTGGCACCTTCAAGGCTGACGAGACCATAAGGGATATGGACGAGCTGCTCCTTAGCCCACTCATTTCCGAGAAGCTCAACAACCTTGAATACCTGTGCAAAATGAAGCTTCTGCTCTTGCCCCGTCACATACAGGCATTTTGAAAAACGATAGGTTTCCTTTCGATAGAAGATGGCAGCCAGATCTCTGGTGGCATAGATGGAGCTGCCGTCATTTTTCAAGATGAGGCAAGGTGCCATCCCGTATTCGTCCAGATTAACAATCTGCGCGCCCTCGCTTTCGGTGAGAAGACCTGCATCGGATAAACGCTTTACGACGTCTGCGGTCTTGTCACGGTAAAAGCTTTCACCCAGATAATAATCGAAATCCATGCCGAGCAATTCATAGGTTCTCTTATATTCAATCAGGCTGATATCCTTAAACCATTGCCAGATGCGGAGCGCTTCCTCATCGCCGTGCTCCATTTTCGTGAACCATGCACGCGCTTCATCATTTAAGGCAGGATTCTTATCCGCCTCCTCATGAAACTTTACATAGAGCTTCATGAGCTCGGCAACACCGTCGCGTTCAACGGTCTCTTCGTCGCCCCATGCCTTGTATGCGACGATCAGCTTGCCGAACTGTGTTCCCCAGTCGCCGAGATGGTTGATTCTTACAACCTTGTATCCGAGCTTGCTGAAAATCTTGTAGAGAGAATTTCCGATAATCGTTGTTCTCAGATGTCCGACATGGAAGTTTTTTGCCACGTTCGGAGATGAGTAATCGATACAGATCGTTTGACCTTCGCCGATATCAGATGAGCCGAAATCATCGGCAGCGGCTGCTTCGACCATGGATTTTACGAATACCTCCTTGTTTACGAAGAAGTTAAGGTAGGCGCCCTGAACCTGAATATCATCCAGAAAATCCACCTTGCCTATTGCCTCCTTAATGTCGGCGGCTATCATCTGCGGTGCTTTCCGCATGGCCTTTGCCAGACGAAAACATGGAAACGCGAAGTCGCCAAGCTCCGGTTTCGGTGGAATTTCAATTAAAGAGGAAATGTCCTCTGCAGTGAGTCCCTCCACGTTAGCTTCAATTAGTGCAATAATTTTATTTTTCATGTTGCCTCCAATATATTGTAATTTAACTATATATTTTTCATTCCTATACGAAACTATATATGTGTCGGAAAGTTGAATCTGACCTGTGTTCCTGATACAACGTCCCCGGATATTTCAAGCCTGCCATTTAATAAATATATGACCTCATGGGCTTTATGCAGACTGCTGTACCACGGACTTTCTGTCAGATAGTCCGAATGAATGCCGGTACCGTTATCGTTAAGACGGACATCAATGATGTTTGGGGTGATGCTTAACCTGAACTCTACACTGTTTGCATTGGAATGCTTGAATATATTATCAAAAAATATATTCAGCAGCTTTATAAGGTTAATGGTGAAAACAGGATGTAAGCTTATGTCATAATCCTCGCATTCTATTTTTGAATCAATAATTACTTCAGGATGCAGCTCGCGCTGTACCATCGTAAATTCATCGACACAATCCCATACCGGCTTAGAGGAATCCAGATGATAATCCAGCTTTTCGCAAACATCATCCAATGCGTCCAGCGTTTTTCTTGAACTTAAATTAATTTCCTGCAGGGTTAATTTTGCACGTCCAATATCGGTGGATAACAGGTAGGAAAGCATCTCCAGCTTATGCTGCATGCCAATCAGGTTGTCTTTTACATTCCTGTCAAGCAGTGTGGTTATATACGCATTATCAAATGCGTCCTGCATGAGAATATTATAACCATGTGCAGTAATATCGGATGATGTCGGTTCCTCCACAAACTCAAAGCCTTCAAGTGCTGTATTGCTTGAAGCGGATTTCGGCTCGACGCAGGTGCCTGACAGCTTCTTAATGGCATCCTCTGCATCTGTGAGGATAGAGAGCCGTTTTTTTATTTTAATCAGCTCATTTTCAAGACTGTGTATTTTGTTTGTCAGGGTTTCCTTGACATCTCTTAAATCCTGAACCTGAGCATCTATAATTTTTCCCCGCGTCTGATCGGTACCATCGCTAGTAATCGGAGTGAATACACTTTTTCTGGAATTGGTCTTAAAGGCATAAATATCCTTTGTTTTTTCCAGTTCATCTATCTTGATATCAATTTCAAATGCCTGCGTCTTTAAATCCTGTATTGTTTCAAGCTCACGTAAGAAAGTAGAATTAAAGTAATCAAGCATATTTTTGTTTGCGGTTTGAATAATTTCTATATTACTCTTTGGTTGATTTTCCATATCGTCCTTGTATGATAATTAGGAAGTTAATTATCACACGTTTCCTTTCTTTTTAATATCG